>DASXIT010000139.1:0-29974 GCA_036497825.1 Candidatus Acidiferrum sp. | reverse complement strand
GATCGAAGCTGCCCAGCTCTCGGCGGGTCGTGTCGCCATCTCGATTGGCGTCTTCGCGGCGATCGTAGCGAGCTTCCTGCCGCATGAAGGCATTCGGGTTTTCCGTTACTTCCTCGCGAACTTGCGGGTGATCCTGCAGGTAGGCTTGCAGGTCCGGGTGGCTCTTTAAATACGCGTCGTTCTTCACGAGTGAAGGATCTTTGCGAAGTTGCTCACCGATTTCACGATGGCCGTCCAGGAACTGATCGAAGCTGCCCAGCTCTCGGCGGGTCGTGTCGCCATCTCGATTGGCGTCTTCGCGGCGATCGTAGCGAGCTTCCTGCCGCATGAAGGCATTCGGGTTTTCCGTTACTTCCTCGCGAACTTGCGGATGATCCTGCAGGTAGGCTTGCAGGTCTGGGTGGCTCTTTAAATACGCGTCATTCTTCACGAGTGAAGGATCCTTGCGAAGCTGCTCGGCGATTTCGCGATGGCCATCCAGGAACTGATCGAAACTGGCTAGCCCCCGACGGGTTGTGTCGCGATCCCGATTATCTTGAAACCGGTCGTAGCGACTTTCCTTGCGCATAAATGCGCTGGGATTCTCGCTAATCTCTTCGCGAACCCCGGGATGCTGCTGCAGATAGGTTTGCAGCGCAGGATGTGACTTCACAAATTCATCGCTCCTTATCAGCGAAGGATCTTTGCGAAGTTGTTCGGCGGTTTCGCGGTGACTATCCAAGAACTGATCGAAAGATGCCAGTTCCTGGCGAGTAGTGTCGTTGTCCTGGACAGGCCTGCTGGTTTGACCCGGCACGGATTGTGCACTTACGGGGTTGGCGACCCAACAACAAAGAGTCAGGATTGATAACGCCAGCGGAATCTTGCCGTGAATCATTTTCTTTTCCATACCACGCCTCTCCTGTGGTGAACGTGTCACCGCTGCGGGAAAGGTGCAATCAGCGTGCCAGACGGATTGCCGAAAAACAAAACTTGCTATGCCTCAATGGCTTGGGAGAAAAGGGGAGATATTTCCTCCGCGGAACTGAGTGGAAATTCGACATGCACGTGAAAAATCGCTATACGGAATAAGCCTTAAAACAATATGTTACGTGCTACCTCATCTTTTTTACTTTGCCACATTGCCTCGGCTCTGCTGCGCGGCTTGAACAGTTTCCTTCGACCTTGCTATGCTCCTTGCGTTCATTCACGCCAAAGGAATCTATGATGCGCCCAAGAATTTCCGCCTTCTCCATCATTTTGTTTTTTGTTTCTTTTGCCTTGCCATTTTTTGCCGCTGCACAAAATAAAAAGGACAGCACCAAAGCAGCGCCAGCCACGCAACCTTCTTACGAATTGCCCCAGCCCGCCACGGAGTCGCTCGATCTGGCGATGTACCAGAGCATTCGTGATGAAGCCATCCGTCGCACCCATGTGATGGAATACGCTTCTGCGTTGATGGACGGCATCGGTCCACGCCTCACCGGTTCACCCAATCTGAAGCGCGCCAATGAATGGACTCGCGACCAACTCACCGCTATGGGATGTGCCAACGCGCATCTGGAGGATTGGGGCGAGTTCGGCATGGGCTGGCAACAACTCAACGCCGGTTTTCGCATGACCTCCCCTGATGCGGCCGTCTTCATTGCGCAAGCCGCGCCATGGTCTCCCGCCACGAAAGGGCCCGTCAGCGCTTCCGCCATTTGGGTCGATATCAAAGACGAAAAGGACTTCGATAAATACAAGGGTAAGCTTGCGGGCAAAATTGTTTTCTTCGGCGAAATGCGCGAAGTCAAACCGGTCGACAAACCACTGTTCACCCGCGACGACGAATCTGACCTCAAGAAAATTCAGGAATATCCGCTCAACCCGCCAAATCCCAACAACAATTTCGCGGCATTCCTGAAGCGCCTGGCCCTACGCGAAAAGATTGGCAAATTTCTGGCCTCAGAACAGGCAGTTGCGGTCATTACTCCCAGCCGCGATGGCCGAAATGGCGGCGGTTCCGGCGGCACCATTTTCGACGATAGTGGCGCGGGATTCGGCTGGCTCATTTATCGGCCGGAGCACGCCAATCCATTGCCAGTCGCGGTTAGCGCGATTGAAAATTATGGGCGCGTCTACCGTCTGCTGAAGACCAACGTTCCAGTCACGGTGGAACTCAACCTCGACACGAAATTCACCGGCGAACATGAGCATGGTTTCGACACCATCGCAGAAATCCCTGGCACCGACCCCAAGCTGAAAGACGAAATTGTTATGGTGGGAGGTCACCTTGATTCTTGGGCTTCCGCGACTGGCTCGACCGACAATGGCGCGGGCACTGTCGTCGCGATGGAAGTCATGCGCATCCTCAATGCACTTCACGTCAAACCACGCCGCACGATCCGCATTGGATTGTGGACCGGCGAAGAGCAGGGATTATTCGGCTCGAACGGCTACGTCAAGGCGCACTTCGGCGAAATTCCTCGTTCCACGGAGCCGGACCAGTTACAGGTTACCGAATATGATCGCGACGCTTCCGGACCCATTCAGTACAAGCCGGAATTTCAGAAAATTTCTGCTTACTTCAATGTGGACAATGGGAGCGGCAGAATTCGCGGCATCTACCTTCAGGAAAATGCAGCCGTCGGCCCGATCTTTGCGCAATGGATGGAGCCGCTGAAGGACCTCGGAGTTACCACAATTACCGTGCGCAATACCGGTGGAACTGATCACGAATCCTTCGACGCAGTGGGCATTCCCGGCTTTCAATTTATTCAGGACCCACTCGATTACGGCTCACGCACGCATCACTCCAACATGGACACTTACGAGCGTCTGCAGCCCGAAGATCTGGCGCAAGCCGCTGCAGTTGAAGCAACCTTTGTTTACAACGCCGCTATGCGCGACCAGATGCTCCCACGCAAGCCTCTACCGCATCCGGAATTAGAAAAGAAGCTGTCCGAGCCGCTAAAGGGTGTAATGCCCGGAGCGGAGACGCCCAAGGAATAACGCATGTCTGTGTATCGCCTGGTAATGTTTTGAGGCGGAAATGCTCTTGGGGAATTTGATATTTGATAACGGGCGAGATATGGATAAGCGAACTTTTCTCAGACTCCTCACAACCGCAATGACGCTACCCTATGCTTCTCGACTCCTTGGTCGGGCTACCGACAAGCTCAAAAACTGGGCCGGCAATCTCGACTACAGTACGGACCGCCTATATTCCGCGACATCCCTGGAACAGGTTCAGGCCTACGTTAAAAAGGAAAACAAACTCAAAGTCCTCGGCACGCGCCATTGCTTCAATAACATTGCTGACAGCAAAGACGGTTTCATCTCGCTGAAGCCTATGAGCGAAGTAATTTCCATCGATCCGGCTGCGCGCAAGGCAACCGTCGCCGCCGGCATCACCTATGGCCAGTTGGCACCCATTCTTGATGGCAAGGGATTCGCGCTGCATAACCTCGCTTCATTGCCGCACATTTCCGTCGCAGGTGCTTGCACCACGGCGACGCACGGTTCCGGCGAAAAAAACGGTAACCTCGCCACCGCCGTTTCCGCGCTGGAATTCGTAACCGCTTCGGGAGATGTAATGAGGCTTTCGCGCGAACATGACGGCGAAACGTTTCGCGGTGCTGTCGTGGGTCTCGGAGCGCTCGGAGTGATCAGCAGCGTCACTCTGGATATTCAACCCACTTACCAAATGCGCCAGTATGTTTATGAAAATCTCCCGCTCAGCGCCGTGAAAGATCATTTCGATGCAATTGAATCCAGTGCCTACAGCGTCAGTTTATTCACCGATTGGCAAAAGCAGAGCTTCAGCGAGGTTTGGATTAAGAGCCGTGATGGTCAAGGGGCGGCTTTCCACGCCACACCCGAATTTTTTGGTGCAAAACTTGCCACCCGCAATCTTCACCCCATCTCTGATCTTTCCGCGGAGAATTGTACCGAGCAGATGGGCGTGCCCGGTCCCTGGTATGAACGGCTCCCGCACTTCCGCATGGGTTTTACTCCTAGCGCAGGCAAAGAACTTCAATCAGAGTATTTTGTTCCACGCCAGCACGCCGTCGAAGCGATTCTAGCCGTAGAGCGCCTACGCGATCAGATCAGTCCTTCTCTACTGATTTCCGAAATCCGTGCCATCGCTGCCGACAATCTATGGATGAGCCCCTGCTACCAGCAGGACTGCGTAACCGTTCACTTTACCTGGAAGCCCGACTGGCCTACGGTAAGCAAACTCCTGCCGATCATTGAAAAAGAGTTGGCTCCGTTTAGCGCTCGGCCCCATTGGGGGAAACTCTTCACCATTTCCCCAGAAACCCTAAAAACAATCTATAAGAATATGCCACAGTTCATAGAGTTCAGCGCTAAGGTTGATCCCCATGGCAAATTTCGTAACGATTTCCTGAACAGAAATATCTTCGGTGACTAATACAAAAAGGCGTTCGCCTGGTCACCCTCAGGAAGCGCTGCTTGCTGCGCCTTCTTGTTTATCAGCACCACAACCGAACGTGGCCGCATTGTGTAAGCTCCCGTGGCAATGCGGGGGGCGCGTGAAGGTTCGTTGACGTCAAAAGGGCCCGGCATTGCTGTATCGATGAACCGGTGCCAACCTGCGCTTTGCGGGAGCGCGGGAGGCAACGCAAACTCCACCGGCTCCCAATAGGCATTCATCAAAATCAGATGTTGTTCGTTGTCTTGAAAACCCCATGCGCGTGAACGCCAGGCTGTGCGAATCCTTTCCCCAATCCGGCATGCTTGGTGTCGCACCGTGCCAGCGGATCTGACGTTCATCCACAGATGCGCCAGGCTGCTGCTTTGCGATTCTCGCGAACGTTCAAAATTTGCCCGAAACTTCAACAAATGCTGCACAAATCGCATTAAATCCGCGTGCTTTTCCGCCAGCGTCCAGTCCATCCCGCTCAGGGGATTGTCCTGACAATATGCATTGTTGTTGCCCAATTGTTGCCCAATTGTGTGCGCGCAGTTCGTCACCCATTAGCAGCATCGGCGTGCCTGCAAAGAGCAGCGGGATAGACAACATATTCTTGATCTGCTGATTCCTCAACCGTTCGATTTCTTCGTCCTCTGTGGGTCCTTCCGCTCCGCAGTTCCAACTGCGGTTATCCTTGTTTCCGTCGTGGTTTTCCTCCAGGTTTACTTCATTGTGTTTTCCGTTATAGGAGACCAGATCGTTCAAGGTCATCCCGTCATGACACGCAACAAGGTTCACGCTCTGGTCCGCAGCTTGCGCCCCATATCCGTAGACGTCAGGGCTTCCGGTCATCCGGTTCGCCAGCCGCCCGACAGCATCGCCGTCGCCCTTCACAAAACTTCGCACGTCATCACGGCAATTTCCGTTCCACTCCTTCCAAGTGCCATCGGCAAAACTTCCTACTTGCCAAAGTTCCAAGTCCCAGGCCTCGGCGATCAATTTTGTGCCTGCCAAAATTGGATCCGATTCCAGATCGGAAAGAATGGGTGCTATGCGTAGAGGTCGCCCGTCCTGATCGCGGGAAAGGATCGATGCCAAATCGAAGCGAAATCCATCCACATGTATCGTGGAAACCCAGTAATACACGCTGTCCAGAATCATTCGCCGCACCACCGAATGGTTGGCATTTAATGTGTTCCCGCAACCCTTATAATTCGCATATCGCGATTTGTCTTCCGGCCGTGGCATGTAATAAATGGCATTATCGATCCCGCGGTAACACATCGTCGGTCCGGCTTCTTCTCCTTCGGCTGTATGGTTGTAGACCACGTCCAGAATCACTTCGATTCCCGCGCGGTGTAATGCCTTCACCATGTCGCGAAACTCATCCATCGCTCCCAGTGGATCTTTTCGTGAACTATAAGCCCTGTGCTGCCCGCTTGCTCTCTTACTTCGTATAGTGATCTGCTCCCATAAAATGCAGAGAGACGTATGGTTCATCTCCAATCACCCAACTGTCGTGCGCAACTGGTGGAATGTAAAACAGATTTCCAGGAGTCATTTCGATTTCTGTTCCATCGGCGAACGCTGCCATGGCCCGCCCCGACACCACCATCCCAACATGTTCCACCTCGCACAGTGGCGCGCCCGCAAGGGGAGCTACATGTTTCGACCATTTCCAACCGGGCTCGTAACTGGCCCGGCCGATCGTCAACCCTCCGATTTTGACGATCTCGAATCGCCCTTTCTCAAACACTCGAACTTCGTCAGGTTCTTCAAACCGTTTCAGTATGGCCCCAATCACGACGCCCTCCCTTTTTCCATTAAATTCGTTTCTCCGATGAACCAAGTATGCCTGTTTGCCTGGGGAAGAAGCAGAGACGATCATTAAGCGATCGCAAAATGGCTCTGAAACGCAAAAAAGCCCGAGTCAGCGGCTCGGGTTTTTCGTTTAGTTGTAACGAATGATTTACAACCGATCACCGAGAACTAACTACTAACTATCGACTACCGCCCGCAGGCACGCGCTCGTTGTCACAGCGTGGTCACGTAAACGAGAGTAAAGTCCTCTCATCCCTATATTTGTAGGACTTGGAGAATTCACGCCTGTTTTGGATTCAGTCTTATCCCAGTTTCACACACGGCGGAAAGAGGAGCAGCGAGGTGGACATCCCCAACGCATTTGTCGGCAAAGCCAAGAAGCCCCCGGATGAAGAGATTGCTGCGGCGCTAGGTCCCACCGCCAAGGTTTGGTTCCAGCTTGTGGAATGGTTGGCGATGGATCAAGGAGTTGCCATCCAGGAGTGGAAGTCCATTTCCCCCAAGTATGGATGGTCTCTACGATTGAAATTGAAGCAGAGAACCATCCTTCAGTTATCTCCCTGCAATGGATGCTTTCGAGTTGCTGTTATTTTGGGTGACCGGGCAATCAAGGCTGCGCGCGAATCGAACCTCCCGAAGAGTCTTATGAAACTGATTGACGACTCTCCCCGATACGCCGAAGGAACTGGAATACGCCTCACAATAAATCGCGTGGGAGACCTGGTCGCAGTCCGAAAGCTAATCCAAATAAAATTAGCAAGTTAAAACCGTGTCGCTGACCAATCCTGTTCATCCTGAGCAACTTCGTCGTCTGATGTCGGACTACAAACAAAAACGCCCGAGCATTGCGGCCCGGGCGTTTTGCATACTTAGAACTGAAAACTGACCACTGAAAACTAGTAGATGTCGTACTGCTCCCAATGCAGCGTGGGATCCGACTGAATGATGATGTGTTTGTGCGAATTCTGCTCGAGTTCATCGATGAGCAGCGACTCGCGGGTCTTCAATGCCTTGGCGATTTCTGGGTGCACACGCAACGTCAGGTTCGGGCCTTCGTGATCGGCCGCGGCCATCTTGCGCGCTTCCGCCTGAATTTCGTAGCAGAGCGTTGGCACGGACTTTACCATGCCGCTGCCGGAGCAAGACGGGCAGGGCTGGCAGAGCACGCGCTCCAAAGCCTGTTTCGTGCGCTTGCGAGTGATGCAGACCAATCCGAATTCGTTAAACGACAACGCTTTCGACGGAGCCTTGTCTTGATCCAGCGCATACTGCAGCGCGGCCAAAACCTTCTCGCGGTTGCGGCGTTCTTCCATGTCGATGAAGTCGACAACGATGATGCCGCCAAGGTCGCGCAAGCGAATCTGCCGCACGATTTCCTTTACGGCTTCGAGGTTGGTCTTGACGATGGTGTCCTCTAGCCGCGTGGAGCCCTTGCCGACGAATTTGCCGGTGTTTACGTCGATAGCGACTAGCGCTTCAGTATGGTTGATGACGATGTAGCCGCCAGACTTCAACCAAACTTTTGCGCGCAGCGCCTTGTCGAGTTCATGCTGAATCCCGAACTCTTCGAAGATCGGCTGTTCCTTGGTGTACAGCTTGACGCGATTCACCAGTTTCGGTTGGAAGCGGCTGACGAATTCGACGACCTTGCCATACTCCTCTTCGTTGTCGATCCAGATTGCTGTGAAATCATCGCTGACGTAATCGCGAAGAATGCGTTCCACCAGGTTGAGGTCGCGGTGCAGCAGAGCCGGAGACTTGCGCTCTTCGCTCTTCTGCTTGATTTCGTTCCAGGTCTTGCCCAGGAAATCGATGTCAGTACGAATTTCATCGTCGGTCGCTTCCCCTGCGGCTGTGCGAACGATAAAGCCGCCGGGATAGCTGCCGCGCGCTTCGCCTACCAAACGGCGCAAACGCGAACGGTTATCCGCGCTGGCGATTTTGCGAGAAACGCCGATGTGATCGATTGTCGGCATGTACACAAGGAAGCGCCCCGGTAGCGCGACGTGACTGGTAATGCGCGCGCCCTTCTTGCCCAGTGGTTCCTTGGCGATCTGGATGACTACATCCTGACCCGCCTTGAGCATCTCTGAAATCAGTTGTGGCCGGCGCTGCGGAGCGTGTCCGTGGCCGTGACTGTGTCCACCCTGATGGCTGCGTTGATGGCCGCTATGGCTTGGTGCGCCGCTTCCGCTGCCACTTCTGCGTGGTTCGAAGCGTCCACGACCACCACGATCGCCGCCGCGTCCACGGTCGGGGCGACCACCACGATCTCCACTACGTCCACGATCGCGATCACGTCCGCCACGTTGCGGCCGTTGAAAGCGCGAACGGGGATTGCTGCCAATGCGCGCCGAATCGCGGCGCGGGAATTCTTCGCGCGGGGCGCTGGGGTTGCGTGGAGCGCGGGTTTCACCAGGAAGAAGAATAACGTCTTCCTCGATGATTGCTTCCGAAACGCCACCCTGCGCGTTTGCCGCGAAGCCTTCGCTTTCGGCATGTTCAAGTTCGCCAGTCGCGCCGGATTCCGGATGACCTTGGGATTCCGCCGCTTGCAGAGCTTCGTGCTTTTCTTCCTGCTCGCGGTAAGCTTCGGCAGCTTCGTGTTCTTCGTCGCGCCGCAACTCGGCTTCTTGCCTGGTTTCCACTCGCCCTGAAACTTCATGTTCCGCGTGTTCGTGCGCGGATTCGGACTCTTCGTGCTCGGAATCTTCTTCCTCTTCTTCTTGTTCCTCTTCCGTTGCAGTCGCGGAGAATTCGGTTTCTTCTTCGTCCTCTTCCTCGTCGAATTCAACTTCTCCGACAACAGCGTCGGCTGAAACGCGAGCCTGCGTTTCCTCGTGCTTCGCTTCCACAAGCTGCGAAGAAAGCGCGCCGAGTTGTTCATCGCTCAGTGAAACAGCTCCGTTGTGCATCGGCTCTGCAACGGTTTCTTCTGTTGGATGAGCTTCTTCCACCTCGGCCGAGCTCGTGGAATTTTCCACGGCCTCGGAAATGGTTTGTTCGCTGCCAGAATCCGCGGCTACTGCTTCGCCTTCCGTTTCATTGTCGGCGAGCAGCCAGTGCGGCAAGCTGCCTGAGAAGCGTCGGCGCACTGCTCCGCCCGGAGGCAATCCCACGGTTGGACGAGCGGGCGTCGGATCAAAATCCGGCTGCCGCTCTTCCGGTTCGTGCTCAACAACTGGTGCAACCGGCGGTGGAGGCGCGGGACGGCTGCGATACTTTGCCAGCGATTCGCCTGGCAGAACAATTTCATCCTCAACGATCGGAGCCGAAGCACTGGCGCCACGGTCTGTGCCACGCTCTGGTCCGCGATCGTGCGGACGTCGATTATCGAAGCTGCGCGAATCGCGGTCACCTTGCGGAGAAGCGTACTTTGATGGCGGCAGATTGCGACCGCCGCCTTGATTCGTCGGAGGCCCACCGCCGCTGCGACGGCGCCCAAATCGACCGCGACGCCCGCCGCGACCACGGTCTCCTCCTCTGTCTCCTCCGCGATCTCCACGGTCCCCGCGATCACGGCCTGGGCCGCGGTCATTGCTACGGGGAGGATAGTTGCGCGTGGGATTGTAGTTCGGCGCAAAATTCTGCGGTGCCGAAGCGTTCGATTCCGGTTGCCGCTCATCCGGCTCTGCTGCTTCGCCTGCTCCGGTGAAGGCTGGCTGGACGCCTTCTTCACCGCTGCTGGTCCTGCCCTGGCGGATTTCGCCAGGCAATCCCTCAATCGCGTGTTCTTCCTCATGGTGTGCGTGCTCGACGTGCTCGTGGCTCGGCTCATCCAGATGCACAATCTCTTCGTGAATCGCGCCAGAGCCTCTAAGCAATTCGCCCGGCAAAACTTCCCGAGGTGCGTTGGCGTGCCCGTTGACGATGACCGGTGCGGGCGCATCTCCCGTTCCGTGCCCATGATCGTAGTCTTCCAGGTTTTCGAATACGTCGCTGACGTACAAAAACGCGTCGCCATCCAGTCCGATGTCGACGAATGCCGACTGCATGCCTGGTAAGACTCGAGTTACTTTTCCTTTGTAGATGCTGCCGACGAGTGCGAATTCTTTTTCGCGTTCGATGTAGATTTCGACTAGCTGACCTTCTTCTAAAATCGCGACCCTACGTTCGTGTGAGCTCGCGGATATTACTAATTCTTTTGTCATACAACTCCTTATGGAGCATCGCCGCGGGACCCTCGTGGGTAGAGGTGGTCCAAGGCACGGCGCCGTCCCGGTATAAACCGGAACACACGAGCGACAACGATTGTGTTGAGGCTTGACGTTCGAAGCGGGAGGGAGTAGCCGCACTGCGGCTCTCAAAATATTGCGACCTCATGCTTTCGAGGCAAGGCCGTTGCCGGGAATCTCCCGGGGTAACGGCGGACGATGCTTTACTCACTCTAAAAATCCTTCTTACTTAACTCATGACTACTGGCGGCTGCGAAACAGTCGCCCGACCGGCGCATCCCACCTGAATTGAGGTGCGCGCGGAACTGACCAGTAGCTAATTGACGAATCGGCGCAGCCGGACATTCATCACCAGGCCAATGGCCAGGAATACAAACAAAGTGGCGGAACCTCCGTAGCTCATCAGAGGCAATGGAATACCGGTAATCGGCATTGCTCCAATGACCATAGCCACATTCACTAAAACGTGAAACCCAAGCGCTGCTGTCACGCCCATTACCAGAAACATTCCCGCGCGATCCTTGGCGCGCTGGGCATTCTGTACGAGTCGCAACAATAGCGCCATATACAGTCCGAGAGCAAGCAGCACTCCCTTAAATCCTTGTTCTTCCGCCCATGCCGACATGATGAAATCGGAATATCTGACCGGAATGTATCCAAGTTGATTCTGGCTGCCGTTCCCGAATCCTCTTCCCCAGAATCCGCCCGAGCCGACGGCAATCTTCGATTGCAGCACTTGATAGCCGGAGCCTTTCGCGTCTTCTTCGGGATGCAAGAACGAAGTAACTCTTTCCTTCTGATACGGCTTCAAGAAATGCCACCCGACGGGCAGCATCAAGACGCCAACAATTACAATCACCGCTGCGTGCTTCCATTGCAACCCGGCGAGAAACGCGCCAACCACCAGCATAGGCATCAGCACCAGCGCGGTGCCAAGATCAGGCTGTTTCAAGATGAGAACCAGCGGCACTCCCACTAACAGTCCTGCTTTAATCAAATCCTGCAGGGAAAGCTCATCGGTGCGCACCTCTGCAAAGAAGCGCGCCAACACAATGATTATAATCAATTTGACCAGTTCCGACACCTGAAAGAATTCACCTAGGAAGGGAATCCATCGTTTGGCGCCAAAGCGCGAGTGCCCAATCAGCAGGACAGCCACAAGTGCTGCAATTCCAACGATATACAGGATTGGTGCCTGATCCAGAATCAGGTGGTAATCCAGCCGCGAGAAGACAAACATCAGCACGATTCCAATTGCCAGCCACCGTAATTGGCGTGTGTGCATCCCCACTAGCGCACTTCCGTGCGTTGCGGAGTAAATTTCAATCACGCCTAAAGTGCAAATTGCCGCCATAATGGCCAGCAACCACCAGTCATAATCGCGGGCTCCGGGTGCGTCCTTAATCAATTTATTTTCCCCGTAAATTCTAAAAACATTTAATTCCTAATTCTCTGTCGCCTTTTTCGCCGCTGCTGGAACTACAACCGCCGCAGCCTCTTCCGGTTTAGGAGCTGACTTCGGAGTCGGCTTTTCTTTCTTCTCCGAACCATCTCCAAAATTGAACGGCTTCTCTTTGTATTCCACCGTTGTTTGCCCGTGCGTTTTCTTATCTTTCTTCTCGTAGTAAGTCTTGATGATGTCGCGCGCAATAGGTCCGCCCACCGCGCCACCGTGCTCGCCTTCTTCGATCAGCACGCTCACCACAATTTCCGGATTGCGTCGCGGTGCGTAGCCGACAAACCACGCATTGTCCTTAAACTTTTTATCTTTGCCCATGCGTTGACGCTGGGTGTTGCTCATCACCTGGGCGCTGCCGGACTTTCCGCAAAATTCAATGCCTTCCAAACGCGAAGCCCCGCCGGTGCCGCCTTCATTCACTACGCCGTACATTCCTTGCGTAACTTGCTCCACGGTGTCTTCCGCCAGTGGAACCTTAACTTCTCCTACATTTTGCGCGTCCTTCAGCAAGTGCGGTTGTTTGAAAACGCCTGCATTTGCCACGCCGCCAATCATATAAGCCAACTGCAAAGGTGTTGCTGTCACTGCGCCTTGTCCAATAGCAACGGAAATCGTTGAGCCCGGGTACCATTTGTGATGAAACACGCGTTGCACCCATTCTTCCGAGGGAACCAATCCGGGCTCTTCGGAAGGCAGATCAATCCCCGTCTTTGATCCCAGCCCCAGCATCTTCGCGTATTTCGAAATGCGATCGATCCCCATTCGCATTCCTACGTTATAGAAAAAGACGTCGCAAGAGTGGACGATGGCTGAGTGGATTCCCACTACGCCGTGTCCCCCCTTACCGTAAATGTGGCACTTGAACATGCGACCGTAGAAATTCGCATATCCCGGACAGAAAGCCGTGAAGTTTTCCGGTGGAACTTTCGACTCTAACATCGCCGTGGCCATCACAATTTTGAATACCGAGCCGGGTGCCAGTTGCGCCTGAATCACGCGATTCATCAGCGGGTGATCTTCATCTTCATTCAGTCGCTGCCATTCTTCCTTGGAAACCCGGATTGCGAAATCGTTTGGATCAGGCGCCGGACGGCTGGCAAACGCCAGAATTTCTCCGCTCTGAGGATCCATTGCCACGATCGCGCCTTTCTTTCCCGCTAGCGCGTCTTCCGCAACTTGTTGCAAATCGTAATCAATGGTCAGTTGGATCTGCTTGCCGGGAATGGGCTCTTGCTGCGACAACCGTCCGACCTCTTTACCGACGCTGTTCACGATTACCCGGCGCATCCCGTCTGTTCCGACCAGCAGGTCGTTGTATTGCCGTTCCAGGCCGGATTTGCCGCCAAAATCGCCCGGGCGCAGCTTGCCATTGCTGGCTTCAATCTGTTGCTCGCTGACTTCACCAACGTATCCGCTGGCGTGCGACATGAATCCATCCGGCAAGTAACGCCGCCGGTGCACCATCAACATTTCCAGCAACGGAATATCGGCGCGATGCGATTCGATGAATGCTACGTCTGCGGGCGTAGCTTCCGGCTTGATCACAATGGGCTGAAATTTCGGCAATTTGTCGGTGTTGCTGAGCTGCTCGTGCAAGTCGTCCAACGAAAGGCCCAGGCCATCGGCGATGGCAGGCAAGCTTTTTTCCACGGCAATCATGTCGTCGCGTAACAGAATGACGCTAAAGGAGGGATAGTTATCCACCAGCACGCGCCCGTCGCGATCCAGCATTCTCCCGCGGGGTGCAATAATGGGAATGGACCGAACGCGATTGCGTTCAGCAAGCTGTCCATATTTATCGGAGTCGATGACTTGGAGTTTCCAAAAGCCAAACAGCAGCAACGTAATCATTCCCACGATCACGTAGGAAGCGGCGGCCAGCCGTTCTTGCGGCAAACGATTATCGTTACGAAACCAGTACGACACGCAAACCCTGCACGCGAGCCTATCAATTTAAGTATTGGAACGGTTCACGCTCGCGAACTTACTTTCCAGCAGCGAGTCAACCAAATTCCTGTTGCAGCGAGCGGCCAAAAATACGGCTTTAGGCTACACCACGAGACAGCAAAATCGCCGCGAAACTCCCGAAATCCGTCTATTGCGGAAGTCTCTACCAAACTAGCACCTGTGCTATAGCGGCGCAACTCGGACTCAAGTACAGGTTTCACGCTGATAAACGGCCTAACTGCTTTCAGATTCGGCACAGTTTCCTTCCCGTGTAGGGCCCACCTTCTGAAGCAGACTGCTAATGTGACCTGCTCCAACTACGAGATACATCCACCCCTACTAATTGATTCCGTTCATTCCGGAACTTTGTTTTGCCTTTTCGTTTCGCACTTCGCCGCGTATCCATTAAGATTTAGGATTCTTTATGATGCTGACTTCTTCCAAGCCACTTCGTCTCGCGCTCATCGGCATGTCTGGGGCTGGCAAAACCTATTGGGCCCGCCACCTTGCCGAGCAATATCCCGCCATCTCTACCGACGACCAGATTGAAGCCCGCCTTGCGCCCGAATTGCAAAAAGGCGATTTCCGCGGAATCAACGGAGTAGCCGCGTGGATGGGTTGGCCGGACAGTCCCACATACGCGGAACGCGAATCGCAATATTTGGCGGAAGAAATTGCCTCCATGGATGAAGTGCTCACCGGGCTGGAAAAAAATCCGGCCAGCGAGCTAATACTCGATACCTCGGGGAGCGTTATTCACGTTGGGAACAATTTACTATTGCGTCTGCGAAAATTGATGACCGTAGTGTATCTGGAAGCTTCCGCCGAAGAGCAGCAACTTTTAATTCGGCGCTACCTCGACGACCCCAAGCCCGTTTTGTGGCGCGGCGCATTTCAGCCACGCGCCAGAGAATCCGCTACAGAAACGGTGGCACGTTGCTATCCCGCGCTAATTGGTGCGCGTCGTCAAAGTTATCAAGCACTCGCACACCTGACACTTCCTGTTGCAGAATTACGCGAACTTGCCGCGCTGGCCGAATCGCGCGGTCAATCGCCTGCCGCTGCATTTCTCGACAGGCTTCGCTCGCAAATCGATGGGCGCAGGCAGGCCGGTTCGATTTAGCGAAACATTTCATGAGATACCGCAGCACTGCCGGCAAAGCACCACTCACATCGCTGCGAGGCGCGGTGCTTCGTGGCCTTGCCCCCGATGGCGGCCTGTATATGCCGGTGGAGATTGCCCGTCACAGCCCTGAGGAGTTGGAGGAATTTCGCCGCTTGCCGTTTACCGAAGTTTGTTTCCGCGTAGTAAAGCCATTCGCTACACCCGATGTACCCGAAGAGCTTTTGTGGCAAGTGGTCGCCGAAGCCATCAATTTTCCCGTGAAGCTTGTTTCGTTATCGCCTGCGCTGCATGTTTTGGAGTTATTCCACGGGCCAACTCTGGCATTCAAAGATTTCGGCGCGCGATTTATGGCCCGCCTGATGGGCTATTTCGTTCGCGGCGAAACTCGTACCCTCACCGTGCTGGTCGCCACCTCTGGCGATACGGGAAGCGCCGTGGCACATGGATTTTTGGGCGTCCCTGGCATTCGCGTTGTGATTCTTTATCCTTCCAAGCGCATCAGCGAAGCCCAGGAAAAACAATTCACCACGCTGGGCGAAAATATTACTGCGCTCGAAATTTCCGGCACCTTCGATGACTGCCAGCGTTTAGTCAAGCAGGCCTTCAGCGATGAAGCCCTGAACCAGCGCACCTTTCTCACTTCCGCAAATTCCATCAACGTCGGCCGCCTGCTGCCGCAGATGTTTTATCACGTCGCAGCCTATCGGCAATTACCCGTAGCCTCGGTTCCGTTGATCGTTTCCGTGCCCAGCGGCAATTTCGGTAACTTAACTGCCGGGCTTTTTGCCAAACGCATGGGTTTGCCTGTTACGCGTTTCATCGCCGCCACCAACGCCAACGATGTTGTGCCGGAATATTTGCGTAGCGGCGAATATCATCCGCGGCCTGCGCAGGCCACTTATTCAAACGCGATGGACGTCGGCAATCCCAACAATTTTCCACGCCTGCTGGATTTGTGCCGTGGACGCATTGAAATTGTGCGCAAGGAAATCTGGGGACACGGCGCCACCAACGAGGAGACGCTTCAACAAATGCACATCCTGTGGGATCGCTATCGCTACGTTACCGATCCTCATACCGCCGTCGGCATGCTCGCCTGGGAAGCCTATCGCAAACAGCATCCCGAGCCGGCCCAGGGTTTAGTCTTAGCCACAGCCCATCCCGCCAAATTTGCCGAAATCGTGCAAAAGGGAATTGGCGTAGCCCCGCCGCTCCCATCGCGCCTGGCCGAATATCTAAATCGCCCCAAACTCTCAATTTCCATGACCCACAACTACGACGACTTCAAGCAATTCCTCCTAACTCACTGAGCATTCCTCTGTAGTGGCTACCTTCAGATAAGCCATAGCGATCAAATGCGGGGAATGGCTTGCAGGTTTGCACGCGCCTTCGTTTCAGCCAGAGATGTAAGTACTCATCAGAATCTTGGCTTGCGAAACTGAACAGTGTTAGCTAACATAGATTAGCTAAGGACTGGATATGAGCATCGTGACTATCCACAAGGCAAAAACCAATCTCTCTCAGTTGATCAAGAAGGCTTCGGCTGGGGAAGAGGTAATTATCGCGCGCGGCGACAAACCTGTGGCACGTCTGGTCGCGTTTGGGGAGGCCAAGGGAAAACGGCAACCGGGTTCCCTAAAAGGCACGCTGCACGTCGGCCCAGAATTCTTTGAACCGCTTCCAGCGAGTGAGTTGGCAGGTTGGGAGTAATTTTCGTGCGCGCCCTTCTGGATACGCATGCTCTGCTTTGGTGGCTTTCCGATGACCCCGCACTGAGCAACCCAGCACGGAAATTTATCGCGGAAACCAAGAACATCGCAGTCGTCAGCGCTGCTTCGGCTTGGGAAATTGCCATTAAAGTCCGCCTCGGAAAACTGCCCACTGCTGCGGACCTCGCCGCGGATTTTGTCGGCTATTTGGAGAGGGAAGGCTTTGAACTACTCGCCATTTCCGCGGAGCACGCCATCCGAGCGGGACTTCTCGGTGGTACCCATAAGGACCCCTTTGATCGCATGCTCATTGTTCAAGCTCAGGCCGAAGGCGTGCCTGTTGTCAGCAATGAGCTAATGTTCGATGCGTATGGCGTGCGCCGCATCTGGTAGCCGAAATCCAGTCAACACCAAGAAGTGTTTGCTTTTGTAGCGGCCGCCTTCTGAGGCGGACGCCTTGCCGCGAACAACTACGAATTGCGGCGCAGGCGGTCAAGTAGCAGGAAGAGTATTGTGCCAAGTACCGCATTCACCGCCGCGGCCACGGCCAGATGCATGTTGAACCACGCCTCCGGTTGCGCTAGCAATATGCGGCGAACCAGCCCCAGAATCGCCTGGTGTGTGACGAAGAATCCCATGATCAACGCAAACCGCGCCGCCGGATGTTCCGTGTCCAGCCGCGCTCCAATCGACGACGCAAGATAACCTATGCACGTTTTCGCGATGCCGTAGTAGCCCAGCGGGACTGTCGGACCACTCAAGCTATCCTGCAAAAGTCCGATCACCATGCCCAGCAGCAATCCGGTCGAAGGATTGCGCCGGCTCAACCCAAAATAAATCGTCAACAGCAGCGGCAAATCCAAAATTCGAAATGCCGGAACATACACCGGCACCATCGCCTGCAATACTAGCGCGATGACCGCCACTCCCGCGATTGCGCCAGGATAAAATTTGTGGACTTCAATATGCGTTTCGGCGGTCCGAAGTTCGTAAGTTTCGTTCATGGTTTTGCGTTCTTGGCCGGGGGTGTTGCAGGCGTTTTGCCATTCGCGGGGCTCGCTGCAGTTGACGGAGAATTGCCAGGTGTAGAGGTAGCTGGCGATTCCGGCCCCTTGCCGAACTCCACCGGTTCTTGCGTCAACAAAACGATCACTTCTTCCAATCGCTGCAATTTCGCCGCTGGTCTCAGCCAGATTTGCTTGAATGGGTTGCCCGGTTTCACTTCTTGCACGATGCCAACCGGAATATCTCGCGGAAATATCTTGTCCATGCCACTGGTAACTACTTTTTCGCCCACGCTCACTTTGTCGTCGGTCGCAACGTACTTCATCGTCAGCAACGGTTCACCGGTCCCGCCAACGGGCCCCTGGATCCGTGATTCCACCAGCATCGCGCCAACTCCGCCCTCTTTATCGGTGAGCAGTAATACCTGCGCGTTGTCGCGATACACCTCGATCACCTTACCAACCGCGCCATCCGGCGTGATTACCGCCAGGTTGCGTCGTATCCCGTCGCGTTCTCCACGATCGATTTCCACAATTCGGCTGGCTGTTCCTGCGCTTGCGCCAATCACCCGAGCCGTGATCATCGGCACTTTTGGTTGCGATTCGCGAAAGCCGAGAAGCGCCGCGAGACGGTCAGCCTCCGCCGCTTTGCTCTCCAGCTGAGAAATCGTCAATTTCAACGCATCATTTTCGACACGCAGCGCTTCATTCTCGCGAGAAGTGCTTGCCAGTGCGAAGTAGTGATTCCAGATCCCGCCGACTTTGCCGAATCCCCACGCGCCGCTGCGTTCGAATGGTGACACCGCCGTTACCGCCCACACCCGAATCAGCCGCCCGCGCGAATCCCGCTTGATTTGTACGGCTAGCAGCAAAAGCTGCGTGATCAGTACTCCGGCGAGCAGAGCCAGCGATTTATGTCTTGAAGGAATGGCGACCATAGTAAAAAGTTCTCAGTGATCAGTTCTAAGTTTTAAGCAAAAAAAGAAAATTCGAAATCCCGTAATCATCCTCGAGTTCTTGACTGGGCGAGAAGAACTCGGTCGCTGGCTCTGCAATTTCCGGAAACTGAAATTTACAACTTTCTCAATCAATACAAACTTGGCGCAGCAATTTGAAATCACTGAGCATTTTCCCGGTTCCAAGCACCACCGATGCCAGCGGATCATCTGCAATCGAAACTGGCAACCCGGTCTCCTCGCGAATCCGCTTATCCAGATTCTTCAGCAGCGCACCTCCACCGGTCAGTACGATCCCGCGATCGCTGATATCCGCGGAAAGTTCCGGCGGTGTGCGTTCCAGCGCTACACGAACCGCATTCAAAATCGTAGCCACGCATTCGCTCAGCGCTTCGCGAATTTCACTGTCGTCAATCGTTACCGTCCGCGGCACGCCTTCAATCAGGTTGCGTCCTTTTACTTCCATGGTCAGCGGCTTTTCCAACGGATAGGCCGAGCCAATTTCCATTTTGATTTGTTCCGCGGTGCGTTCGCCAACCAGCAAATTGTATTTGCGCTTCAGGTACTGCATTACCGCTTCGTCCATCTCGTTGCCGGCAACGCGCACAGAACGCGAATACACAATTCCACTCATCGAAATGACCGCAATGTCCGTCGTGCCGCCGCCAATATCGACGACCATGTTTCCGCTTGGCTCTTCAATCGGCAATCCCGCGCCAATCGCGGCAGCCATCGCCTGTTCCACCAGGTAAACTTCGCTTGCTCGTGCGCGATAAGCAGAATCTTGCACCGCGCGTTTTTCCACCGGCGTAATTTCGCTGGGCACGCCAATCACGATGCGCGGGTGAACCAGCACGCGGCGATTGTGCGCCTTCTGAATAAAATACGTCAGCATCTTTTCCGTAACTTTGAAATCAGCGATGACGCCGTCTTTCATCGGCTTGATCGCGACAACGTTGCCCGGCGTGCGTCCCAGCATGTCCTTCGCTTCGCGCCCAACCGCTACGACTTCGCCACTGGCTTTATTGATCGCCACAATTGATGGTTCGTTTACTACAATTCCTTTGCCATGCGAGAACACCAGTGTATTCGCTGTCCCCAGATCAATGGCCAGGTCGGATGAAAACAAACTGAAAACCGACCTAAGGTTATAACCGTTCTTATTCATTGCTTACTTCCCCCTGCGGAGGGGCTTCCCCTCGAATCGCAACTCAGCTCACGAATTTTTCGTCGTGTAACCTTCCATTGTCGCTGGATTTGGCTCCGCACGCAAAACTGTGCTTTGCCACTCCCCCAAATCTACTTCGGCACTACGATGGAAACCGGTACTTTTGCCGTGCCGCCACGGCGATTTGAGCCAATCACCACGATGGTGTGTTGCCCTGGCTCTAGTGGCTCGGTGAAGTGCCGGAACGATCCGTCCGGCGCAATATTTGCCACCGACTGGCCGTTCACGATCAGCGCCGCGCCTGGCTCTGTCTTTCCAATAATCTCGGCAACTCGTCCGTGGAGTTGGGTGCTCACTATTTCCAGTAACATGTCTTGCGATTTCGATTGCGGCACCAGGGAAAATTTAAAAGTTTCGCTGACCTCGCTGGTCTGCTTCTTGGCATCCGAGGCCGAGACATTCCAGAAATAATCGCCAGCTTCGAGTCCGGTCACGTCCGTGAACACCCCCGAAGTTTTTACTTCTTTCACCAGCTTGGTGAACATGGTCGTCGAACTGATTCGCAGCGTATACGAAATCGCTTCATCCACCGGCTGCCACTCAAAACGGATTTGTGCCGACTTGGGATTTTCTGAAATCACCGGCGCCAGGTTCAGCGGAGCAACGAGTCCCGGCGGCGCAAGCACATTCGATTTTGCCGCGGGGCCACCTGAAGCGAAACTCACTTTTTCATACTGCGTCAACTCAATCTTTTCCCCGCCCCGCCGTACTTCCGCCGCGCCCGTGGACACCACGATTTCATGCTCGTTGTTCTTTGGATCGTTTTTTACTGTCGCGCGCGTATTCTGCTGCACCATTGCCGTTGCATCTTCCACGCTCACCGCCGCCTTCGAATTCGGCGAACTCCAATTCGGCGTTGCCAGGTCCACTTGTCCAGTATTGATACGCACCGCGGTATTGGACTGCTCGCGGGTCACGTTGTTTTCTTCCACCGTGACCATCGACTCCGCTTTCACCGTGTATTCTGTTCCGTCCGCAAACGTCATGCGCGCCGCGCCATCGCTGCCCGTCTGGATCAAGTCACCTTTATCCAGCGCAGTGTGATAATCCGCATCCACCCACGTCACCGAATTTACTTTTTTCACCTGCACGCGGCCGTCGAGGTTTACAAATTTTGCCTGTGTCTGCGCTGTCGTCAAATTTTCGCTTTCCGTATTTCCGATCGCGTTATTCAGTTTCTTTGTCGCGATCTCTCTCCAATCCGGAATGGCGACATACAATCCCGCGATGATGATCACAAAAATTAGTAGCATGTAAATGGCCACGGTCTTGTATGTGACCGCGTGCCAGTACACCTCCACGCGATGTATCTTCGGCGCTTGTTGCGGCGCGGGCGGAGCGGCGGGCCTGCGTGGTTCGATAGGAGTTTGTGTGGTCACAGAGTTTGAGGGAGTCACTCCTCCAATTTCGCAATCTAACACAGCCATTTCGGCACAAGGGAAGTCTCCCGCTACCCCGTAGTCAATCTACAAACATTGCACCCCAAAAAGTTGCGTTTTAGTTACTGGGCTTGTCACTCGGCCTCTGAAAGAACCGTGTTTTGTCGAATCCGGCATCTACCGCCACGTCAAAAAATCCCACCATCATCTCGTCCGAGGCCTGTTCACCCCAACCCACCGAGGCGTCCGGGTCGGGGTTGTGCATGTTCTTCTTCGAATTGTCGAAATAGGCCACCGCCTGCAGTTCTGTTCCCGCTTTCAGTGGCAGGGGAATCTCCAGTTGGTAGGTTATCTGCCAGTGAAAGTGGTAATTCACGCGCAGCAGCGGCTCGATGCTTCGGTCCTTATGAATAATGTTGTACTCAAAACGCTTGCCACGCAGGTGCATGTGCGGGAAGAAACTCAGCAGCAGCGCGTCGTTCGGCAGCGTCCCGCGCGCCTCCACACGAAAATCCGGGGTATTCGGCGGAATCACAAAATGATCGTTGGTTAATTGCAGCGTGAGCACACGCTTTGCTGGAGTTTCTTTTGCGAAGATTAGGCCGATGCGAGTCTCGTCTGCCCCGGCGTGACCGTTCGTCGTGTAATGCATTTGAAAAACAAGATCAGATCCAGCAGGAATGTACTTGG
The DNA here is from genome assembly GCA_036497825.1 of Candidatus Acidiferrum sp. Lineage (GTDB taxonomy): Bacteria > Acidobacteriota > Terriglobia > Acidiferrales > UBA7541 > Acidiferrum. The sequence goes on along the minus strand of DASXIT010000139.1, from coordinate 8,081 downwards.
CCATTCCCGCTGGCCAATTGTCCGGAGTGCTCCCCGGCGCATAAACCAACAATATGTCGCTATCGGTCCACATCGCCTCTTCACGGTCTTGCTCGCTCGTCAGAGTCTCCCCAGTGAACGGTTTTCCCACCGGCGCGTGCCGCAACCATTTCGAATCAGGCGGCCGCACATACACCACACCGTGATGCACGTTCTGGGGCAGTCCAGGCTGAATCTCCGAACTTTGTACCCAGCGTCCTTCCGCAAGATGCATTGGCACAATCTCGTAGGTGTAATCCACTTCGCCATCCGCCGGAATTTTCACCGGCTCCGTCATCTTTATTTCTACATCGGGGGAGGGAATCGTCCACCGGCCACTCCATTTTTGCTGCGTAGGCGCATCGGCGATATTTCCTGCCGGAGCATTGGCTTTCACCCAAGCCCCGATCGTCGCAATCTCCTTGTCGCTCAACGAAGGGTCATTCTTAAACTGTCTAATCCCTTTTTCCGCAAACCACGGCGGCATAGAGTGATTCTGCACAGCCGCCTGGATTAGCGCAGCATAGCGCCGAGTCTGCTCATAACTTTCAAATGCCATAGGCGCAATTCCACCGCTGCGGTGGCAAACCTGGCAGTGCTCCTGGATCAAAGGCAGCACCTCGCGGTAAAACGTGGGAATTTTCACCGGCTCCGAATTTGCTTGCGCCAAAGCGCGCGCAATGCAAAAAAGAAACAGGCTAATCCCAATCAGCGTTCGATTCACCTATTCATCGTACCGCTTCAGCGGGCGAGAGCGCCTGCCTTGGAACGCCATTCTCCTGAATGGCGGCTTTTGAGTTGACGGACAACGAATTAGTTGATTTAGGGGAAACGGGCCAATCGGGAGATTGGCGTTCCCAGGCTATCTCATCGCTGGCAGTTTTCCACGCAACGCCGCCAGCGCCTCGTGCAAGGTATCAAAAATCCTGTTCTGGCCAAGTGTTTCGGTCAAATGATGCCGATCCAGATCGGGCTTTAGATCCGATTGCACATGCGCAAAGACCAGCCCGATTCCCTGCGCGGCAAGTTCCTTCACCACGTCTCGCACCACACCTGCCGCAGTGAAGTCCACATTGGTAATCGCCCCGGCATCAACAATTAGCCAATGCAATGGCGCAGGCGCAGACGCCGCTAGCATCCGCACCTCTTCCGCAAACCGGTTCGCATTGGCATAAAAAAGCGGGGCGCCGAATCGATAGATCACCATCCCGGGCTCGGTTGCTTCTCCCGGCGCCACTTTTTCCAGTTGCCAAATTCCTTGTGGAGTCTGTTGCAGCACCGCCGTGTGCGGACGATAACTGTGATGCACGATGCGGAACAACGACAGTGTCATCGCCAGCAATATCCCCTGCTCCACGCCTACAAAAACCACCACCACGCTGGTCGTCACGGCCAGCGCAAATTCTTCCGGGCTTTCCCGGCGAATCGCGGCCAGCGAGCGCAAATTAATCATGCGCACCGCAATCGTGAAAACCACCGCGCCCAGCACACAATGCGGCAGATATTGCAGCGGTCCAGTCAGGAAAAGCAGCACCAGCGCCACGACGCCTGCCGTCGCCAGATGCGCCACCTGATTTGTGCCGCCGGAACTTTCCACCATCGCGGTCTGCGTTGGGCTGCCATTCACCACAAACGTACCGCTGAATGCCGCCGCCGCGTTGGCCGCCGATAATCCCACCAGGTCGGTGTTTTCGTCGAGCTGCTGATTGTGCCGGGCAGCGTAAATGCGCGCTGTAGCCGCGCTCTGTGCCACGATCATCACAAAACACGACAGGCTTACGGGCAATAGCGCCCACGCGTCTTTCCAGTGCACTCCCTGCAAACCAAGATGCGGCAACCCGCCGGGCACCGGGCCAAGCACGCTGACTCCCCGTTCCGACAAATGAAACATCGCGCTCGCCGCCACTGCTCCTGCAACGGCAAACAGCGGTCCAGGCCATTTCGGCGCGAATCGGTAGAATAAAAGGATGCACGCAACCACCGCGACGGAGATTCCCACCGTCAGTACATTCGCTCGCGGCAATGCCCGAAGCACCTGCACAAATTGCGCCGGAGTGCGCCGGCTCGCTACCTCAATGCCTAGCATTTCCCCAAGTACCGCGATGCCAACCTGAAATCCAACTCCAGTCAGGAATCCGATTAGCACCGTTTGCGACAAGAAATCCGCAAGAAACCCAAGCTTCAGCAGCCGTGCCAATAAAAGAATGCAACTGGTCAGCAACGCCACCAGGCTAGCCAGCGCCACATAATGATCGCTCGCGATGGGGGCCATCGAACTCAGCCCACCTGACAGTATCGCCGCCGTGGCAGAGTCAGCTGCCACCACCAGAAACCGCGAAGAACCAAAAATCGCGAACGCGATCAACGGCAGCAGCAACGTGTACAGCCCCGTGATCACCGACGTTCCTGCAATTCGCGTGTAGCCCAGCGACTGCGGCACATTCATCGCCGCCAAAGTGAATCCCGCCAGCAGATTCTTCGGCAGCTCCGCCCACTGGAAAGGTCGCAGTCCGCGAAACAGTTGAAACCGATTCTCTGCAGGTGTTGCCAATCCCGTTTCGTTAGCCATGGAATGGGATTCTCTTGAAGCAGGAGTTGACTAGCTTAGCCCAGTTTCTTTTGTGGTTGAGAAAAGAAGGAAAGTCCACCATTGCCGCAAATCTTAAGTTGCGCGTAATTGCAAGTCAACTGACGTCAAGCAGCGTCAAGCAGCCAGTCGACTAGAAATTAAGAAGGTCTTGGGATCTTAAGCAACAAGACGTCTCTCAAGCCGATTTATACTGGGAACTGCGTTTCTCCTTCCGGTCCCACTGGGGTAGCACCTTTTGGACGCTTTAGTCGCAATCCACGACCGCCATGTCGAATAGCTCGGATTGAATAAGGGCGACATCCAGAGATAATAGTGCTTGATTGAAAAGTGTGTCGTTACCTCTCAAATGCATTTCCGTCTTCGGCCACAATCCTCTATAATTCTTAGTTTGGCTTCATACTAGGGAGAAACCTGTAATGGCTGGCGCATTCGAAAATCAAAAGACCGGCGTCCGAATCCTCTTCGGCGTCATCATCGGCATCCTGGCTTTGAGCATGTTGCTCTATCTCGTGCCCCAGGGCACTACCACGGCGGAAACGTCCACCGACGTCGTGGCTACCATCGGCGATCAAACCGTTACGCTGGCGGAAGTCCACCAGCAACTCAACGAGATTCGTCAGCGCAATCAGATCCCCACGCAGCTCGAAGGACTCTACGCTCGCCAGATCCTCAATCAACTCGTCTTTCAAAAGGAAATTGAGTACGAAGCCAAACGCCTCGGCATCACCGTCACCGACAAAGAACGCGCCGACCGCATTCGTCAATATGTACCTTCCGCATTCAACGGCGACACATTCGTTGGCATGGACACCTACCAGCGCGAAGTCCAGCAACGCTTCCAGCTCACCGTGCCCGTTTTTGAAGATCTCGTGAAGTCCGGCCTTGTGGAAGAGAAATTCCGTAAACTGATCACCGACGGCATCAGTGTTAGCCCCGCCGAAATTCAGGAAGAGTTCCGCGTCGAGAACGAAAAGGTCAAACTCGATTACGTGAGCATCAAGCCGGAAGATCTCGCCTCCAAGATCACTCTGGATAGCGACCAGATCACCGCCTACTACAATCAGAACAAGTCCAAGTACCTAATTCCCGAAAAGCGCGTCGTCCGTTACGCCCTCGTCGACCTCATGCAGATTCGCCAGAACACCCCGGTCACCGACGATGAGCTGAAAGCCATCTACCAGCAGAATATCCAGCAGTATCAAGTCTCCAACCGCGTTCATGCCGAGCATATTCTCTTCATGACCGTTGGCAAGACCGACGCTGAAGTCGCCGAAATCAAGGTCAAAGCCGAGGGGGTCCTCGCTCAGGCCAAGAAAAATGGGACCGATTTCTCGGCGCTGGCTACGAAATACTCGGAAGATCCAGGCTCCAAGACCAAGGGAGGCGATTTGGGCTGGCTGGTGCAGGGGCAGACCGTGCCCGAATTCGAGAAGGCTGCTTTCAGCATGAATAAGGGCGAAGTTTCTGACCTGGTCAAGACGCAGTACGGCTTCCACATCATCAAGGTTCTCGACAAGGAAACCGCGCACACCAAGACCTTTGAGGAAGTAAAGGACAGCATCCGCGCTCCCTACTTGCTACAAAAGGCCGATCAGACCGCTGGCGCCGTTGCCGACAAGCTTTCCGCCGATATTCGCCAGTCCAATAAACTCACTCTCGACCAGCTCGCCAACCGGTATCACCTGCCGGTTTCGGAGACTCGTCCACTCTCCGTGACTGACCCTGCTCTCGAGCTCGGTAATTCCAAGGAAGTCCGCGACGAAATTACCGCGCTTCGCCCCGGCGAACTCAGCTTGCCAGTACACACTGACCGCGGCTATGTTGTTCTTCAGCTCAAGGAAGTCCTGCAAGCCCATCCAGGTACTCTTGATGAAGTTCGCGATAAGGTTCTTACCGATCTGAAGAACCAAAAGGCCGAAGAGCTGGCCAAGAGCAAAGCCGATGACCTTGCAAAGCGCGTTAAGGCGGGTGAAAAGTTCGCATCCGCAGCCAAAGCACTCGGCCTCGACGCCAAAACCTCCGATGAATTTGCGCGCAATGGCTCCATCGCGGGTGTCGGAAGTGGTAAACAGCTTGGTGCAGCCTTCACGTTGAAGGTTGGCGGCGTTGCACCTCCGGTTGCTCTCGGCGAAAACTGGGTTGTCTACCAAATCGCAGCGAAAACCGAAGCAAATCCTGCCGACTTCGACAAACAGAAGAAGACCATCACCGATAATTTGCTGCAGCAGAAGCGTTCGTTGGCGTTTGATGCCTTTCGCACCGCCCTCGAAGAGCGCCTGAAGGCTGAAGGAAAATTGAAGTTGATGCCCGAAAAAATGCGTGGTTTTGGTGGCATAAATTTACCTAACTCATAGTTAATAAAGTACTTAAAATTTAACGGCACACCCTCTTGCCCTCTCGGCCCCTACCCGATAGCCTATTTCTGGCTATTCTGGCACTCGAGTTGGGTGCCTTTCGCGAGAGCTCCCACCCTCTTTCGGAAGTACCTCGAGTCCCGGAAGGCCATCCTAAAACCACAAATTTTAATTTTCTATTCTGAAGGGGAAATCCATGTCAGGCCGTTCGTCGAATGTTCGCAACGATTATCGCTGCAGTATCGAGAAGAATCAGACTGGCAAATATTGTGTTCGTGTTCGCGTTCAGTACCCTCGTCATGCCTGGAACCTTGGAGTCTACTTTCTCGCTTCCTCCTTCGATCGGGCCATGAAGAAGCTCGAACAGTCCCTTCACTTCCTTCAGCGCAATGAAGAGAAATTGTGGTTTTGGGGAGTTGACCGTGGCGAGGAAATGGGCTTCTCCACCGAATTTCTGAAAGAGGCGGGTCTCCAGCTCGATCGTCGCAACGAATTCCCGCGCAAAGCTGCTAATCTCTCCGTTGCTCCAGAGCGCGATGTGCCTGCCTTCGTTCTAGGTCCTGTCCGCCGCGGCCTGGCAGAAGCCGTAGAATTTGCCCGCGTCCAGCCCGCTGGCGACTAACCACTCCTAATGCCATCATTTCGACCGGAGAGCTTGCAGTTCCCTGAGCTCGAAGGGTGATAGTTCGCAGTGGAGAGATCCCTCTTTTCCGCGAACTCTGCGCCTCTGCGTTATTCTTTCCTTACTCATCGTCCGCTCCCGCTCCTCCGGACAGGTCCCTATTCTTCCTTGACTTAACCTCCATTATCTTTCATGATGCGCGCAATCCACGGGCAACGCCCGTTGCGATGGGGGAGCTCATCTGCCCCGCCCAGTTGCGCACCTACTCTCTTGCAGTGTGCCAGCCAGATGACCTCAAACCGCACGAAGTGAAAGGAAACTTCAGACAATGAACCATATCCGCAAAACTATGTTTCTTGCTCTTTTCGCTGCACTTATGCTGGTGTGCGGGGATATGACTTTGCGTGCCCAGGCTACGCAACAAACCCCCTCCACAACCGATCAGAGCGATACTTCGACAACCTCGAAGTCCAAGAAGAAGAAGACCACCGATTCAACTGATCAGACGGCGACCGATTCTTCCACCACCAAGTCCACCAAGTCCAAATCGAAGAAAGCTGCCGACGACACCGCGGCAACCGCCGATAGCGCAGCGACGACCACCAAGTCAAAATCTAAGAAGGCAGCCGCAGACACCACCGCTACTGCCGATGACCCTGCCAAGACTACCAAGTCAAAATCCGAGAAAGCCGCTGCCGACTCTACTGCTGCTGCAGACACAGCAGCCACGACGACGAAATCCAAGTCCAAAAAAGCAGCCGCCGATACTACTGCCGCTGCGTCCGACGCTACAACTACCACCAAATCTACTTCCAAAAAGGCTGCTGCAGACACAACTGCTGCCGCCAGCGACGCTGCCACCACTACCAAGTCCAAGAGCAAGAAGGCCGCTGATACGACGGCCGCTGTTGCTCCAGCCGCCAAGCCCGCTCCCGCAACCAAATCAGCCGCGCCAACCGCTGCTCAGCAAACCCCTTCGGCCAACAGTGCCGGCATGGTCTGGGTTAACACCGATTCCAAGGTCTACCACAAGCCCGGAACGCGCTATTACGGCAAGACCAAGCAGGGCAAATATATGACCGAGGAAGATGCCAAGAAGGCTGGCTATCGCGCCGCGGAAAACGAATAGTTTCAGCAGTCCAGCAGGAAATCAGCGGTAAAAATTCGAGGAGGATACACAATGAAAAGTAATCTGAACCGCATCTTGCTTGCCGTTCTCGCAGTTTTGTTGACTGTTGGGATTGCCCTTTCGCAACCGCAAAGTACCACAAAATCGACCACCAAGCCTGCCGCCACTGCTCCCACGGACTTGGTGGACATCAACTCTGCCACCAAGGAACAACTCGACGCCCTGCCGGGTATCGGCGCTGCCTATTCCCAGAAGATCATCGATGGCCGCCCCTATGCCAAGAAGACTGACCTGACCAAGAAGAAGATTATTCCTCAAGCCACCTACAACAAAATTAAGGACATGATTATCGCGAAACAGAAATAATCGTTCGGCATTTTCGGTATTAAGGGAGCGGCTCTCTCGCCGCCCAGCCGCTCCTATCTTTCAACCAAGGAGAACTACGATGGGCTTATTGGATGATGTTCTTTCAATGGCGAAGGGAAGTCTTTCCAGCGGTGGAGTACCTCCAGAGCAGCATGCGACCGGTCTTGCGGCGATTCTCGAGTACGTGAACAGCCCGCAAGTTGGCGGCGTCGCTGGTCTGCAGAAAATGTTTCAGCAAGGCGGGCTGGGTAATGTCATTAGCTCTTGGGTCGGGACCGGACATAATATGCCGGTCAGCGCCGACCAATTGCAGAATGTCCTTCACGGCGGCGCACTGCAACAAGTCGCGCAAAAAGCCGGTATGGATCCAACGCAGTTAACGGGAATGATGGCCAGCTTGTTGCCGCATCTCGTCGACAAAATGACCACGAACGGCGAAATTCCCAACGCCAGCGCCTTGCAGCAGATGTTAAAGGGCCTGGGCGGTGCCGCCAGCGCTTAACCCCTCGTCAATAGCAAAAAAGGCGTGCCCGATTCCGGACACGCCCTTTTCTTTTCTATCTATCTTTTCTCTGTGAACTCTGTTTGCGTTTTCCTACTTATCCCGAATGATCACTTCTCCCCGTCCAACCATCTGATCGTTCAACCACAGCCTGTACTTATACGATCCCGCCTTCGTCCCTGCTGTAGGCGGCCCGCTCAACAACCGCATTCCCATCGGCGCTTGAAAAATATTCGACGAAAACGGCGAGCGGTTCGGATCAAACTCCACCCGCAGATTTCCGGCGTCAGAAATCCAACTGATCTGATCGCCAGGATCCAGCACCACTACCTGCGGTATCAATCCAACAAGTACGGGACGTTCTGCCATCTCTTCCACCTTCCCAAATTTCTCTTCGCACGATAACACACTAGTTCCACATGTTCCTAAACCACCAGCGGAACGCCAATCTCCCGATTGGCGTCTTCGCAATGTGACCTTGTAGCGGCCGCCTTCCGCTT
>DASXIT010000138.1:0-9244 GCA_036497825.1 Candidatus Acidiferrum sp. | reverse complement strand
GGAAGCTTCGCCCAACTACAACATGAACGAGCATTGGTGGGGCATGCTCCTCGACATTACCAAGTGCATAGGCTGTGGCAGTTGTGTACGTGCGTGTGCGGCGGAAAATGATGTGCCGGAGGGTTATTTCCGCACATGGATAGAACGCTATCACGTCTCGGACTGGCACATCGAAAACCCCAATGTAGACTCACCGGATGGTGGCAAAGAAGGGTTCCCTCCTGGCGAATATATTGGCGGAAAAAATTTCTTCGTACCGAAGATGTGCAATCACTGCGCCGATTCTCCCTGCACTCAGGTCTGCCCTGTCGGCGCTACGTTCCACACCCCGGATGGCGTGGTGCTGATCGATTACGATTATTGCTTGGGATGCCGCTATTGCATACAGGCCTGTCCTTACGGATGTCGCTTCTTTCATCCCACCAAGCACACAGCCGATAAATGCACGCTCTGTTATCACCGGATATCCAAAGGCTTGACTACCGCCTGCTGCGAGGCATGTCCCACAGGCGCCAGGCAGTTGGCGGATTTAAAGAATCCCAAAGATCCGATCCATGAATTTTTGAAACATCACACTGTTCAAGTCTTGAAACCGCATCTCGCCACGGGCGCAAAGGTCTTTTACAACGGCCTCGACGGTTCGGTTCGTTAAGGAGGTCTGCGCATGGATGGTTTCATGTATCCAAACGAAGTGGAACTCCAGTGGAGTGTGTTGATCGTCCTGTATCCTTTCCTTACAGGACTGGTCGCCGGAGCGTTTATTCTGGCCTCTCTGGAGCGTGTTTTTCGCGTGGACGAAGTGAAGCCCACCTACCGCCTTGCCCTTCTCACGGCCCTCGCCTTTTTGATCGTCGCTCCATTGCCCCTTCAACTGCACCTCGGGCACCCGGAACGCTCTTTCGAAATGTACCTGACTCCGCATCGCTCTTCGGCCATGGCCATGTTCGGCTTCGTATACCTGTGGTATCTCCTGGCCGTCCTGCTCTTGGAAATCTGGCTCGACTACCGTCGCGACATCGTGCTCTTAGCGCAATCCTCCCGGGGTTGGAAGCGCCCCCTATATCAACTTCTTACTCTTGGCTCCCAAAACATCAGCCCCGGCGCTTTGCGCGTCGATGACATCGTCGGCTGGACGGTCACGCTCATCGGCATTCCTTCCGCTTTCCTTCTACACGGTTATGTTGGTTTTATTTTTGGTTCCATTAAAGCAAATCCCTGGTGGTCCACTCCATTGATGCCGGTTGTATTCCTCTTCTCCGCGATGGTTTCCGGAATCGCTCTTGTCCTCCTCATGTACATGCTCACATCGTTCTTCCGAAAAACAGCCATCGACATGCGCTGTCTCGATACCATCGCCAAATACCTTCTCTACACCTTCATCATTGATTTCACTCTGGAGATGCTCGACCTCATTCACCGCATCTACGAATCGGACGAGTCTTTTCGCAGTCTCGACTTTATGGTGCACACTCGTCTCTTTCTTTCCCAGATCGTTCTACAAATATTTCTCGGCACTTTAGCCCCAATCGCCCTGCTGGCCGCCACCCAGTTTGTAAAATTCACCGAACCTGTGCGCAAACGGACTTATGCTCTCGCGGGGCTCCTCACATTGATGGGCATTTTCGCTATGCGTTGGAATGTCGTCATTGGCGGGCAGCTCTTCTCCAAGAGCTTTCTGGGTTACACCACCTACAAAATTGACTACGTAACAAGGGAAGGCCTTATACACGCTGCCATTCTCATGATTCTTCCATTCCTAATTCTCTTCGTCCTGATAAAGATTCTTCCCCCTTGGCAGCCGGCTCCTCAACCCGAAGGTGACTAGCACTTCTGGTCGTTATTCTTGCATCTACGAACTCCACCGCCTCTCCACCATTGGTCTCGCCCATATCTTCCGATAGAATGCTCTTTGTGACCGATCAACCCGCTTCTTCTAATCCCCCAGCCATCGCTCAACTCGGCGCCGCTCTCACCTCACTTCTTCAGGCGCGCAATGCCGATCCTTTTGCCATCCTTGGCCCTCACTCTTTCGAAACTCCCGAAGGCCGCCGCTGGGTCATCCGTTTCTTCCAACCCTGCGCATTTGAAGGCGAACTCCTTCTTAACGGTGAAGCAAACCCATTGCCCGCCAGAAAGATGCGCCCCGAAGGCTTTTTTGAAGTAAACCTTCCCGCCCCAAACCAGTTCCCTCCGTCTCCCTCCAGCTACCGCATTCGTTTCCGCACCGAACATGGCGATGTTTTCGAAAGCCACGACGCTTACGCCTTCCCTTTCCTTCTCACCGAATTCGATCTCTACTTGATGGGCGAAGGCCGTCATTACGACACTTACGAAAAATTGGGCGCTCATATTAAAGCGGTTGACGGCGTTCTCGGTGTTCACTTTGCCGTTTGGGCCCCCAGCGCTCGCCGCGTTAGTGTGGTTGGCGATTTCAATCGTTGGGACGGCCGCGTTCATCCCATGCGTGCCCGAGGCGCTTCCGGCATTTGGGAGCTTTTCATCCCGGATCTTGGCGAGTCCACAATCTACAAATATGAAATTGTGGGCACCCAAGGCGCTGTACTTCCTTTAAAAGCCGACCCTTACGCCTTTTCTGCCGAGCTGCGCCCCAACACCGGCTCTGTCGTTGCTCGGCTCGATAAGCATCCATGGAATGATGCTGACTGGATGGAACAGCGTTCCCAGAAAAATTGGCTCGAGCAGCCGGTCACCGTTTACGAAGTTCACTTGGGCTCCTGGCGCCGGATTCCTGAAGAGCATGACCGCTGGTTCACTTACCGTGAACTGGCCGACCAGCTCATTCCTTACGTCAAAGGACTCGGCTACACCCATATCGAGCTTCTGCCTATCATGGAGCATCCCTACGACGGCTCCTGGGGATACCAAACTCTCGGCTATTTCGCCGCCACCAGCCGCTTCGGCACTCCCGCTGACTTCATGGAATTTGTGGATCGCTGCCACCAGGCAGGTCTTGGTGTTTTCCTTGATTGGACTCCCGCGCATTTTCCCCGCGACACTCACGGCCTCAGCATGTTCGATGGCACTCATCTCTACGAACATTCCGATCCCCGTCAGGGCTCTCATCCCGATTGGGGCACGCTCGTCTACAATTACGGTCGCAACGAAGTCCAAAATTATTTAATCTCTAACGCTCTTTTCTGGCTCGACAAATATCACATTGACGGTCTCCGTGTGGACGCCGTCGCTTCCATGCTTTACCTCGATTATTCTAGGAAACAAGGTGAATGGATCCCCAACCGTTTCGGCGGTCGCGAAAATCTCGAAGCTATCGATTTCATCAAGCGCATGAACGAAGTCGCCCACCTCCGTTTCCCCGGAGTGCTTACTATTGCCGAAGAGTCCACCTCCTGGCCCAGCGTCTCTCGCCCAACCTATCTCGGGGGCCTCGGCTTCAGCTTGAAATGGAACATGGGTTGGATGAACGATACCCTCAAGTACTTTTCAAAAGACTCTGTTTTTCGCAAATACGAACACAATAAGCTCACTTTTTCCCTGCTCTACGCCTTCACCGAAAATTTTATGCTGCCCTTTTCCCACGACGAAGTCGTCCACGGGAAAAACTCTCTTCTTCACAAGATGCCCGGTGATGCGTGGCAACAATTTGCAAATCTTCGCATTCTTTACGCTTATCAATACGCGCATCCGGGCAAAAAGCTTCTTTTCATGGGCCAGGAATTTGCCCAACGCAATGAATGGAGTGAAGCGCACAGCCTCGACTGGCATCTACTTCAGTACGCTCCGCACAGCGGCATACAGCGTCTGATCACCGATCTCAACAAGTTGATAGCTAGCGAGCCCGCTCTTCACCAAATTGATTTCGAATGGCAGGGTTTTGAATGGATCGACGCCAACGACTCCGACAATAGCGTCTATTCATTTATTCGCCGAGGCAAAAATCCCGATGACGTCGTCATCGTCGTAGTTAACGCCACGCCCGTGGCTCGCTATGGTTACAACATCGGCGTGCCCCGCTCCGGCCATTATGAAGAAATTCTCAACACCGATTCCGCCACATACGGCGGCTCCAATGTCGGCAATCTTGGCGGTATGAAGGCCACTGAGCATCCGTGGCAGAGCCGCCTTCTTTCGCTCTCCCTCACTCTTCCACCACTAGCGGTCATTTTCCTGAAGTGGCGTTCTGCCTGACCCGGCGTTTACTTTAAATAAATTTTCGCCCGTTCCTTAGCGGGTGCCCCACGCGCCGAACTTGCGTGTGGTCTTGGGCTACTCTTCGGGTGCCACATCCCCGGTTTATAAGGCCTGGGATTTTTCCTTCTCTCTATCCTCCGAGCCCATCTACTTCAAATAAATCTTTGCCAGTTCCTTCACAATCGCATCCGGCTTGCTATTGTCTGAATCCAGGTTCGTCATCACGATAAACGTCAGTTTGTCATCCACAAAACGCGCAATCGACATTGCGAATCCCTGCCACGCGCCATCATGCGCCACCAGCCGATGCCCGTTCATTGGCTCCAGTGACCATCCAAATCCATAGGGGTATGTCTTGCCATCATTCAATTTCACCGGCATCCACATCTGCTCAAAACTCGTTTGCTTCAACAGTTTCGTCGTGTACAGCGCCGCGTCCCACTTCGCCAGGTCCAAAACATTTGTATACAGCGCACCATCTGCTGTCGTATTCAATGTCGGCGAAACCCAATCTTGATTCTTCAACTCACCCTTCATCAGCCGGTACCCTCCGCTTCGGTGCATTACAATGTCGGCCTCGCTGATGATCCGGGTCGAATTCATTCCTAACGGCTTGAAGATCCGCTCTTGCAACTCTTCGCCATAAAACTTTCCCGTCACCTTATGAATCACAATCCCTAGCAGGACATATCCGGTATTGCTGTAGCTCCATTTGCCACCCGGCACAAAATCCATCGGCATCTTCGCGAACGTTTGCACTAATTGCTCTTCCGTATAGTCGGTTCGAAAATTGATGACCCCTTTCCCCATCGTTCCTTCTTCGCCGCCATAGTCCGCAATTCCCGAAGTGTGGGTCAGCAAATGACGAATTGTCACTTCCTTCCAAGTCGCCGGAGTTCCCTCCACGTACTTCGACAATTTATCGTCCAGCCGAATTTCTCCCTCTTCCACCAACATCATGATTAACCCAGCCGTAAATTGCTTTCCCACTGATCCCGTCTGAAAAATCGTGTCTGGTGCAACCGCCGCGTTCCATTCCACGTTCGCCAACCCATACCCCGTGGCCTTTTCGATTTTCCCATCCCTGCAAATTGCCACGCTGACTCCTGGAATCCTCTGCGCAATCCGTTGCGCCTCAACTGCTTCGTCCACTTTCTTGCCTATTTCTTCTTGTGCTTTAACTCCTTGTACAAGAATTCCAGTCATCACTAAACCAAGCAAGTAACGACGGCAAAAATAATTCATTTTCAAATTCTCTCCTGGGCGCCGTGCAGTATACGCGAGATTTCTACTGCGTCATTCTTGATTCGATAGATTAACAAGATATGGCAGGCCGGCGATCATCATCTCGCGTGTCCCCGCCTTAGGCCTTTCCGTCCTTGCTCAGGGAACTCTGACAGCCGGTCCATGCGTTCGCAGATGAGAATCGCAACGCGGCGAGCCGCGTTTTTGTTGTTATGTTTTCCGATGTAATCGCAGATTTGGGTAAGGTCGCCGGCAGCTGGTTCCGTCCAGCGGATACGCATCAGCCAGGATACCGGCCATTAATCAATTTCCTGATCTCTTCGTGCTCGAGGAGTTCGCCTCGATCTGCAGCGTCGATCCCCTTTTGCACTTCCTGAAGGAACACTTCATCGTAGTTGACCATCCGCTCCACGGCCTCAGCCACCAACGACTCGCTATCTCTCCCCTGCTCAGTAGCTAGGCGAGCGAGCTTTTCTTGCAGTTCGGGCTTCAAACGTACTTCCATGCCTCCAGCTTATGAATTGCCCCGAATCGTGTCAACATATCACTCAAATTGTGCCCCATCTCAATAGTCTCCAACCCGCCTTCAACCACCCTCGTGCAACCTCTCATCTTGCGGTAAACTTCTAATGGTTAGGGTCAGATTTTCTGGACGAGGTCTACCGTGTCATCACCAACTATTTCAGTCAAACTTTTTCGTTTCGCCTGTATCGCTTTCATCGCGGCACCTTTACTCCCCGCAGCAGTAGTAGCCCAGGACCCTGGCCCCCTCCCGTCCACCACTCGCCCCGCTAAAATTCAGCCACCTCCGCCGCCTCCGCCCGCTGCTCGGTCCTCCGAGCCGCAGACCTACCACACCTCTCCTCCTCCCGAAAAAATTCATTCTCCAGGCGACAGCCCCGTCACCAACGAACCGCCTTCCCAGCCAGTCGACCAGATCATCAAGCGTTTTGCCGAGCGCGAGGAAGAATTTCGCCGCGAACGCGGCAACTACACTTACTCGCAGACCTTTTCGATCCAAACGCTGGACGACGACAATCGTCCCGACGGCGAATACCGCATGAGCAGTGAAATCGTTTTCACTCCCGACGGCAAGCGCTTCGAAAAGGTCACCTTTGCTCCTCCAGACACCCTTCAGCGCATTCAATTAAGCGAACAGGACCTCGACGACGTTCGCAACGTTCAGCCCTTCGTCTTAACCACCACCGAACTTCCCAAGTACAACGTTACCTACGTTGGCCGGCAGCAGGTCGACGATCTTTCTTGTTACATCTTCGAGGTTGCTCCCAAAGTCATTGAAAAAAAACAGCGTTACTTCCAGGGCCGCGTCTGGGTCGATAGCAAAGATCTTCAGATCGTCATGACCGACGGCAAGGCTGTCCCCGATATCATCAGCAAGAACAACGAAAACGTCTTTCCTCGGTTCAGAACCTATCGCGAAAACATTGAACAGGGTTTCTGGTTTCCTACCTACACTCGCGCCGACGACTATCTCCACTTCCGCAGCGGTGATATCCACATTCGCATGACTGTGAAATACTCCAATTACAAGCGTTATGGCAGCACCGTCAAAATCGGCACCGTCACCGAAATTAAGTAAATTGCCAAAAAACCCGTCCGGAAGGACAGTAGTTTTACGTATACAATCCGTCTGGAATTCTCATACATCCCCTGCTGTCTATCTAGTATCCTAGTTATATCGATTTGTTTATAGGCTGACTAACAATCGACACGGGGCTCGTCTTCCACCTCCAGCCTTCTGCGCACATGGACATTTTCATTCACCGTCCGTCTCGTGCGTTTTGATTCGCTCTGCGGTGCCCGGAAAAATGGAAATGCCTGCTCGATCAGCAATGTACTAGGAGTTTTATAGCTCTTGTATCAGGAACTTAAGACCTCGACTCCCTCTTCATCGAGCAGCTCGATGCGCATTCCTACGTCAAGAAATTATTCTTTTCGTTTTCGTTGCGGCTTCCGTATTTCTCTTTTTCTCTTAGCCGCAGCTTTGTACTTCCCAACCCGCATCTCTGCCAATTGTGAAAATATTCCCATTGGAAAATCCTTTTGGATTCGCCTTCTCGATCCTGTCGCCTCCTACAGTTCCAAGCCCGGCACTACCGTTCGCGCCGTACTAATCCAATCCCCGGACTGCGACTCCAATCCGGTCTTCCCTGCCGGCTTGGAAGTCGATGGCGAAGTCACGTCCGTCCGTAGAGTTGGCCTCGGCTTCATTCATGAAACGGCTCGCTTGGAGATTCGTTTCGATCATATCGTCACGGCGGCCGGGCAAACTCTACCCATCGCCGCCGACGTCGTTGAAATCGATAACGCTCGCGAGACCACTCGCAATGGCGTCATCCACGGAATCAACCCAACGAACAGTCCGCAAGGCCACATCACCAGCGGTCTGATTCATTTGCCCACCTATAATCCCTACGGCGATTTGGGTCTCATTATCTATCGGACTCTTACGATTCTCCCTGAACCGGAGATTTATCTTCCTCCCGGCACCGACCTTCGACTTCGGTTGAATGTTCCCTTGTACGTGGGTGATCAGCCCGAACTCCCTCGTGTTTCGTTCCAGATGGACGAATACGAGCGCGGTGATGTCGAAATGATTGTGCAAAATGTTCCCGAGCGAACCACCACGACCAAGGGCAAAGAAGCCGACGTTGTAAATATCCTCTTTGTTGGCTCGCAAGACGAAGTCGATGAAGCTTTTGATGCTGCCGGCTGGCTTCCTGCGGACCGCACTTCCACTCGTTCGGTATTCAAACAGTTTCAGGCTTTTCTGACCCTCTCCAATTATTCAACCATGCCGATGTCTCACCAACTCCTCGCTGGCCAGCCGCAGGACATCACTTGGCAAAAGAGTTTCAACAGTTATGGCAAGCGCGAGCACGTTCGCCTCTGGAGCCAGCCACTCACCGTTCAAGGCCAATCTGCTTGGTTAAGCGCCTACACCAGAGAAACCAGCGCCGCTCTCTCTGTCAAGAATCACAACTTTATCCACCACATTGATCGCAATCTCGACGATGGCGTCAACATGCTTGTCCGCGATCTCTCTCTCACTGGTTGCGTCAACTCCGTTCGCCAGCTTCCTCGCCCCCAATTGAATGAAGTGCTGGTAAACTCCACCGGCGACGAAATGCGCACTGATGGCAATCTCACCGTGGTCCATTTGAAGCATTGCAATCGCCCAGTGATGGAATATTCTCACAGCAATCCGCTGATCCCCATCCATCCTCGTTCCAGAATCGTGCGTTTCTTTCGCACGCAAGTTCTTCTCTATAAGAGCGACGTTGTCCGCGGCAACATCATCTACAGCGCTTTTGATCTCTCCCGTCGCAGCATCCATTCGTTCCGCCATCGTCACGATAACAGCTCTGACGGCGATTGGGACGATCTGCCAATGTCTCCCGTATCCCCCGAAACTCTCTTTCCGCAAATTACTTTTGGCGGAGGCTAGCGTTACGTAGCACAAGCTTCATCCTGTGTCTTTTATGTATAGATAGCCCACTAATTTCAGCTTCCCATTCGCTCTTAGATTTGCCGTTGTAGGGACCACCTTCCAAAGCGCCGCCAATTCAACGATCCACTAAACCAAATGCCCGAGCGGCCAGTCGCCGCCCTTGCCACTCACAGCGAACAACCTCAACTCCCAGACTTTAGACTTTAGACCTCAGAGGTGTCAACGCAAAGTAGAAATGTCCGGTTTTCCGCCAGATAGAAATGTCCGGTTCCATGATTTTCTCCAAGGGTGATTTGCAGGCACATGGTATTTGGGTTGGATTTTGTTTTTGGTTCTTGGTGTTCGCTCCACAAGTCC
>DASXIT010000137.1:0-19619 GCA_036497825.1 Candidatus Acidiferrum sp. | reverse complement strand
GCCAACGCCAACAGAAACCTGGGCATTGGCATATCCAACAGCAGCGAAGAGCAAAATTGCGAGTAAAGCAGCATATTTAAGAAAACGCATGATGTGACCTCCTCCCGATCCGCATTGCTAAGTATAAACCTTAGAGGATCTGGAAGGCTCAGGCTATTCAGAATAGAGTGAAAAGCCTGAACATACTGTTTAACACTAGTTAGATTCTAAAGTTGCAAAGAGGTTTCGTGGGCTGGGTGTGATACTAGGGCTCGGCTTGGAGATGATTGGCTTGCGCGAAGAAATAAGGATGGAGATAAAAGGGCAGACTCTTTTGTGCGATGTGATGGCATGCTAAACTGTGATGAGTGGTGGGAGTAGCTCAGCTGGTAGAGCGTCGGTCTGTGGCACCGAATGTCGCGGGTTCAATCCCCGTCTCCCACCCCAAGTTCAAACGGAAAATTTGAGTTGTTGAGAAGGGCCCGGGGCCGATTGGCATTCGGGCCTTTGCTATTGTTGTGCGACTGGATTTACAAAACAGAAGATTGGAGCGAAGGCACCGCAAAAATTATTTTTGGTGCCATGACCTTGGTCGGATGAGAAGCAATTTGAGTAGAGGCAGTTTATCTGGGTAATTTAGTGTCCCCAAATCACCAGAACGCAAAATAAAGGAATTGCTGCATGGCTAAAGAAAGGGGTGTGCGCCTATGTTGAAATTCAGTCCTATGTTGATCTGAGGAGAAGTTTATGAATCTTGAAAAGAGGGCGGATTTGTATTACTCAGCGGGAGTCATTGTTTTCCTTTTTATATTTTTCGGAATTTTAGGGGTAGCTCGGGAGATTTATGCGGCGCCTGGGTCTGGATCTGATGCGCAATTCGCGATGAAAGCAGCGCAAGGAGGAGTGGCTGAAGTTCAGTTCGGCCAATTGGCAGAATCAAAGGGAACCAGCGATGCGGTAAGAGAATTTGGAAAGAGAATGGTGAACGACCATAGAAAAGCGGGCGAGCAACTGAAGCAAGTGGCTCAGCAGGAAAACCTGAACCTGCCGATGGAAATGAGCAAGATGGATAAGGCATCGTACGAGCGGCTCTCGAAACTGTCGGGGGTGGAATTTGACCGCGAGTACGCGAAGATGATGGTAAAGGACCATGAAAAAGATGCGGCCGAATTCCAGAAGGAATCGCAGGATGGAAAAGATGAATCGATAAAGAATTTTGCGGCTCAGACCTTGCCGACTCTGCAGGAACATCTGCAGCTGGCAAAGCAGATGGAAAAGAGCACGATGAGTGCGTCGAATTCAAACATGTAGGGTTGGGTTTATTCTGTGAACTGTGGGGCCGGGCTTGGAGTTCTCAGGCTTGGCCATTTTTTTTGGTGGGGCATGTGATGAGTTGAGGTTGAGATCTTTCGACTGCGACTGAGAAAAGAGGAGCCTCGGTATTAGCTCGCAACACGAAAATCGAAGGCAAAGAAAAAACCGCACCCGACGGCATATAAGGATACCGGATAGAAACAAGGCTAAGAACGATCGAACCTTTCCAGACCGAAGCAGGCATACGCCCCCCCTGACGATTCTCGATTCCCGGAACCGTTCTCTCTATCAAGCAACACCCTTAGTTTCAGGCTTTCTTCGTCGTAGGAATTGGATGATGGTTGCCCGGAAAAGGTGCTTGGCAAATAATGTGCGGATGGCAAATTTGGAAAAGAGAACGGGCAAATCAAAGCCGGCTGCGCGGCTCGCGGATGCGAAGGCCCAGCGCTTCGCGATCGATGCGATTCGCCAGGCATCGGAGCAGGTTCGGCTAGAGATGGAAGGGCGGGAATTCAACCTAACACACTTGAATAAAATTTATTTTTCCACCCCGGAGTACACCAAGCGCGATGTCTTGCTTTATTACGCGACTGTTAGCCCATTTCTTCTTCCCTTCTTACGAGACCGGCCACTGGTTCTGCATCGATATCCAAATGGGATAGCCGGAAATGCTTTTTATCAGAAGGAGGCTGGACCGTACATTCCTGAATGGATTCAGACAGTGAACATTGCGTCGGAGACGAAGCAAAAAGAAGTTGGCTATTTTTTGATTGATGATCTGGCCTCGCTTCTGTACATCAGCAACCTGGGGTGTATTGAGCACAACCCGTTTGCAACGCGAGCCGACGATCTGGAAAAGCCGGACTACATGTATGTGGACCTGGATCCAACGGAAGGAACAGATTTCTCGCGGGTTGTTCAAGCGGCAAGAATTGTTGGGGAAGTTCTTCGAGAGGCTCGATTGAAATCATTCGTAAAAACGTCCGGAGCGACTGGACTGCACATTTTTATCCCGATCGAACGAAAGTATGAATTCGGACAGGTGCGCGCGTTACTGGAAATTGTGGCGCTGATGGCCAGTGAGCGAGAGAACGGATTATTGACGAGGACGTTTCGGGTGCAGGACCGACCGAAAAATACGGTGTTCTTTGATGTACGGCAAAATGCCTCCGAACAATCATTGGCAGCGGTATTTTCTCTGCGGCCAAGAGAAGGAGCACCTGTTTCGACGCCGTTATCGTGGGAGGAATTGAAAGAGGGATTACAGCCGCAGAGGTGGAACATTAAAACGGCGCTGGAAGATTTGCCGGAGAGAGCAAAATTATGGAGGGACTTTTGGAAATATCCGCAGAGGATAGAGGATGCAGTTGAGGCATTGGAGAAGGCGCATGGGAAAGGCTAGACGTGGCTTGCGTTATGTTTTTGATCTCGAGGATCATGCGTTGCAAGGATTTTGAGTTGAGGCCCTTCAGCGCAAACGGCGCTCCTCAGGATGACAACGTTGCTTGACTTGGGCGATGTGTGTTTAGCGGTGCAGTTTTTTGCCGTCCTGATTGCTTTTGAGATTTTAGAGCCGGGGATGGCTGAGGTTGCGGACCGCCTCAGAAGGCGGTCCCTACAGTAAACAAGCAGGGCAAGCGGTTGCGGCACCCAACACCCGGAGATGCCTAGATGGGTCTACGGCCTTGAATGATGCGAATGAGGATGACGATTAGGGCCAGGACCAAAAGAATATGGATGAAGCCGCCCAGGGTGTAGGAGGTGACTATGCCGAGCAGCCACAGAATCAAGAGGATTATGCCAACCGTCCACAAGATATCCATTTGTTACTCCTTTGCAATTTTGCAGCCCGCTGCCGACTATCTACTTTTTGAACGCAGTCAGGTTAGGGACGATTTAGAAATGGAACTATCGAGAGAAATGGGGAGAAAGTTCTCAGATATTGTGTAGTGAAAGAAGCCTATAAATTTGCCGAGGTCGCGACTGAGGATTCTCTGAGTAGGCGGATCTGCTCCTGAATTTTCAGGTTAGTTTTCGCATCCACTTTTTTGGGTGGGGAATTGTCTGGCGAAGAGAAATAAACGATCAATTTTGTTCGCAAGTCCGGAGAAGCTGAGGCAAAGTGGTTTACAGACAATTTGTCCAATAATTCCGCACACGTCGAGTCGTTCAGACGATATTGACCGCGGGTGGTTATTTCCCCCACATCGAAATTCGAATTTGGAAGCTGCAACTGGTTATTTGAGAGCTGATTGAGAAAACCTTTGTAGCGGTCCAGAGAAACATTGAAACTGTTTTCATAGAGTTTCTCCGCAGCGGGTGTAGGTGTGCGGAATTCCAAGAACCGCAAGGGACCCACTGTAGGAAGCAGCCGCGTAAGAAATGCCAGAAATTTGTCAGCAGCGGTCGGTTGCTGGTAATTCCCGCCCCATTCCTTATCGTAGTCGGCACGGGAAAGATTGTAGAGAAACTTTTTTCGAGTAATGCCCGGCATGTCCTTCTGGATGTCGTCTTTTTTCAGAGCCCAAGCGATGCGGGTGGCTTTGGGAAGCAAACCGCTCACTGTATTTCGATAGGAATTCGCGGCGCGATCCTCATCTTTAACGAGACTCTTGAGATCCAAGCCGTAAGTATCCTGGAAGGCACGCTCGATCAACGGGAGCGAAACATTAAAACCGATAAAATTATGATAATTCTCCGCGGTATAGCGCCCCTGAGCGACTTCGAGGACATCAAACCCGAATTCCGTCTTCACATGCGCAACGGGATCGTCCTCGTATGTGACGGTGTTTCCATATTTCTTCTGAAGCTTTGGATAGAGCATCGGTACGGCGAGATTGGTGGCGAGATGATGTCCGTTGTTATCGGCCGAATAGTGTGCCAGTGCACCCAATGCGAAAGCATAGTCATTTATATTCTGGGAATCTTTGATCAGAGCGATAACGAAGTCGCCGCTACGAAAATAGTGGGTCAGATCGCTGAAGAATTTACTGGCGTGCGGATAGTAGCCCATGTCTTGAATGATCGATCCACCGTAGGCATAGGATTTTGCTTTGAGAAGATCGTCGTCGGAGGCATGGGGAAATCGGGAGCGAAGGAGGGGAACCAGATGAGAATTCCATGCGGAATCGATGATCGCTTCGTGGGTGAGTACAGAATAAGCATGCGCATGGTCGGGAAGAACGAGAGTGAATGCGATGAGTAAGGCCGCCAGTTTGCCCCAAGAATTCGGTTTCAGCACTTTGTTGAATCCTGACTTACACATTATTTCTAGTGGACGTGAAAAGAGGAGTTCGATCGTGTCGAACTCCTCTAAAACAGCGACTAATGTTATTGCAAATTACCGGCCAGAACCAGACGTAGTGCGGCTCTTAACGTTTGACGCGCCGGAATCAGCGAGTGAACGGGAAAAATCGTCGATTTGAGATTCGGCTTGGTCTTTGGCGATGCCATAACGTTCCTGAATCTTCCCAACGAGCTGGTCACGCTTACCGGCAATCTGAGTCCAATCGTCGTCCGTCAACTTTCCCCATTTCTCTTTCATCTTTCCGGCGTATTGCTTCCACTTGCCTTCGATTTGATCCCAATTCATCACGGCCTCCCTAGATTTGGGCTGCAATCTACGCTTATAAGAGAACTCAAAATTGGACGCGCTCCCATACAGGAAAGCTGCTAGACAATGGAACGCAAATATGTACGAGGGGAGTTTCTTGCGCTGATACACAGACAAATTTGCGAGTGCATAGGGCCTATGCCTGATAGTTCGCCCTTGGCAACTGGAATAGAAAGAAACGTAGAGGCGAAGATACAGCTCGCCAGTTGAAGTTCATTCGCTTCTTAAGAACTGAGAGATTCACGAGGAGGGACCAATGCTTCGCTGGGCAATCGGATTTTTCGTAGTTGCGCTGATAGCAGCTTTGCTAGGGTTCACGGGCACGGCAGTGGCATTTGCAGGAATAGCCAAGATCTTGTTCTACGTATTTGTGGTGTTGTTCGTCATCACGCTTGCGGGCCACTTATTTCGAGGAGCTTGAGCTGAGCGATTAAAGCAAATACAAACACAAATAAAATCGAGGAGAAGAATGGATGAACCGACTTAGGACAATTTTGTGCGTCACGCTGCTGGTTGCGCCTTTGGCAATCGCAAGTCCTGCGCCAAAGGATACGGATGCAAAAGATGAGAATAATAGACTGCAAAATGCAGGCACAGTAATGGGAGAAATCCTTGATGTGCCGGATGACATTCCGCAAGACTTGCTGGACAAGGCGCGCTGCGTCGTCGTTTTGCCATCGGTGGTAAAAGCGGCGTTTATTGCTGGTGGAAGTTATGGAAGAGGAGTGATGGTTTGCCGGACCGGAAAGGATTTTTCCGGGCCGTGGGGAGCGCCGGCAATGTATGCACTGGAAGGAGGAAGCTTCGGATTACAGATCGGAGCGGAAGCCACGGACTTTGTGATTCTGGTGATGAATGCACGTGGCGTCGAGAGTTTGCTGCATAGCAAAGTAAAACTCGGGGGAGATGCGTCTATCGCTGCTGGGCCAAAGGGCCGGACTGCAACGGCGGAGACCGATGCGTTTATGCGATCAGAATTGCTCAGCTACTCGCGCGCGCGCGGCGTTTTCGCTGGAATATCACTGGAAGGCTCGACACTGCGACCCGACGAGGAGGCCAATCACCGGTTGTATGGAAACGATATGAATGCGCAGCAGATTATTACAGAGCCGCGACACGATGCTCCAGCGTCAGGACGGACTCTGGTGTCCAGGTTGCAAAAAGCGAGTCCACAACTGAAACCGCAAAATTAATGATTAACGAAGGTGAATTGTACACGGGGCGGAATTTATCCGCCTCGTTTTTTTTTGAGAACTTTTGGACGAAAGCAGATTGTGGGCTTTTTCGAACCAAAATACATAGAAGCATGTATTCCGGATTCTACTGGGGCGTTATATCAATTTTGGATTATGCTGAACACATTCCCAAACTCTGAAGTAAAAACACGTGGACTGAACAACATGAATGATGACCAAGGTCAGAATTCCAGCACAAGCAATGCTATCCTTAGGACAGGAACCAAAGCGTTGCGAATCCTAGTTGTTGACGATCACGACATAATCCGGCGGGGGCTGAAGCAATTGCTCACTGCCAAGCCCGGATGGGAAGTGTGCGGAGAGGCAAAGACTGGGCGAGAAGCAGTGTCAATGGCTGAGCAAATGAAGCCGGATGTGGTGGTAATGGATATCAGCATGCCGGATCTCAATGGTCTTGAAGCGGCCCGAAGAATCCACAAAGAAGTTCCGAAGACGGGAATACTCATACTGACGATGCACTTTTCCGACCAGTTGGTGCGCGAAGTTGTAGATTCTGGCGCTCGAGGGTACATTCTGAAATCCGATGCAGACAAAGATCTGGTCAGCGCAGTTGAAGCGATCTCCAACAAGAGAACATTTTTCACGCCACGCGCTTCGGAGATGCTGCTGGATGGATTTTCCCGGCAAAGTTATGGCGTAGAGCCGAAATTGCCGCTTCGAAATCGATTGACATCGCGAGAACGAGAGATTGTGCAACTGCTTGCGGAAGGAAAAAGCAGCAAAGAAGTTGCAGTAGCACTAGGAATCAGCGTGAAGACGGCAGAAACACACCGCGCAAATATCATGAGAAAACTTGAGTTGCACTCAGTAAGCGAACTGGTAAGATACGCAATCAAGAACCAGATTATAGAAGCGTGATACAGGTGCAAGATTTGACCAGTCGAGGCCCCCAGGCGCAAATCTTGCGTAAAGGAAGAAAAGGATTTCAGGTTCTTCCGTTGCCACGTACGCATTCGAGCTAGTTCCCTCCTGTTCAGCAGTTCAAAAACAGGATAGGAGATGGAAGAGTATGCCCAGAGTACTGGTCGTGGACGACCACGCGTTCATTCGACGGGGAGTGAACTCGATTTTGCAATCGTTTCCGGAATGGGAACTGTGCGCCGAAGCAGAAAACGGCCAGGAAGCGGTGCGTCTGGCCGATGAATTGAGACCGGAAGTAATCATCATGGACGTCTCGATGCCGGTGTTGAACGGCATTGAAGCTACGAAATTAATTTCAAGATCACATCCGGAAATAAAGATAGTGTTACTCACTTTGCACGATTCGGCAGAACTTTTGAGAAGTGGATTTCGAGCTGGGGCGCGCGGGTATCTGCTGAAATCGGATGCCGAGCAAGAATTGCTAAAGGCGCTTAGAGTTGTTGTTGGAGAAGGTTCTTACATCAGCCCGCGAATCGATGGAAGACTGATCAAGAGTGTCGTCGAAGAATTGCAAATTAAACACTAAGGAGTTTTTCCCTCCACTTTTTCCGCAGCGATGCCCGAAAATTCAAACGTTAATTTCGCAAAACGGTATGATCTGGCCACTCGGTGAGTTGTAAAGAAAATAATCGCCTGGTTCAGTCTTGGCCAGTTCTGAAAGTTGTTTCTTGGCTTCAGTCAAACCATCAACGGCTCTGAGCCAAATGGGATGGCCATCTGGCAGTCTTCGGAAGAGGTCAAATTTTTGATCCATTGCATTCATCTCCAATGAGACGTTCGTTTTTTGTATTTGTTAGGTGGCACGTTCAGCGCCAATTCGGTACATATCGCTATGTTATAGACAACACAAGACTTCCATGGCGACTGGCGCGGTTGCGATGATGCATTCTTCCTGGCATCGCCGGAATAAAGTGCGAAGCAGGTTGTAGAATTTTCGTTGTCCGGTTACTGAATCTGATGGAAAACCAATCGTTTTCCAGCAACCGCAAAATCGATTTTGTTGACTTTGCATAAAAATATTTTCATCTGCGCAATATTTAATTTCTTTCGCGCATTTTTGCTTTCCAGATTTTTCTGGGCTCGTTAAGGAATTACGTGGATGCCAAGTACAGTTGTTTGGCGTAGGACTAAATTGTGGATTTATGAAAGACTCTCCCAGAACGTGCCCCTCGTGTTACCGCCGATAGCCGCTACTCAAAACATTGGCAGAAAATGAGAGCGCAACTTCTTGAAATCCGGAGCTAAATGCTGCGGTAGGGGGGCGGGTCCAGAACAATTCGGGACTGCCCTCCGTCCAATTTTAATGCGGGGAAATATTTTGCCGGAAGGGACAACCCGAGTGTTTCAAAAACGGCCTGAAACGATCGTTAGGTCTCTTAAGCGTTCCACGCTCGCGCGATTCAATTGACTGTTGGTTAGACGCCAGCCCCAATTCCCTTTCGCTTTTCCGGGCAGATTCATACGCGCTTCAGAACCCAAACCTAGAATATCCTGCATAGGAACAACGGCAACATCCGCAACTGAAGTGAGGACGGCTTGTATGCAGGACCAGTGAATTTCGCGACCATCGGTTTGCATGAAACTTTTGATTCGGTTGACAACGTCGCGATCGGAAGGATGAGTGCGGGCAGACTCGCGTAGATTGCGCCACCAACCGGATGTCGTGTCGTTATCATGAGTCCCGGTAAAGCACACCAATTCGCGAACATAATTATTAGGACGATGCGCGCCTTCTTCGTCGAAACCGAATTGCAGGACCGCCATGCCGGGAAACTGAAACCGGCGGCGAAGTGCTTCCACTTCAGGAGTAATGATTCCAAGATTTTCCGCGACGATCGGCACAGCGCCTAACTTCTTGTGCAGTGTTTCGAAGAGCCGAGCGCCGGGGCCCTTCTTCCAGTGACCATTTCTGGCGGTGCGCTCTTTTGCGGGCACGCTCCAGAAGGATTCAAAACCTCGGAAATGGTCGAGGCGCAACAAGTCCACAGTCTCAAACGCCGCACGGAATCGGTCTATCCACCATTTGAAATCGGTTTTCTGCAGATTATTCCAATCATAGGTAGGAGTGCCCCAGAGCTGACCATCTTTGGCGAAATAATCTGGAGGAACTCCACCGACGGTTGCCGGGTCACCATTCTTACGGAGGTCAAAGAGGTCGGGATTGCTCCAGACATCGGCGCTATCGTGTTCGATGTAGAAAGGCATGTCACCCATAATCGAAATGTTTCGCGCTTTGCAATAGCTGTGGAGCGCATGCCACTGGCGGAAGAATTCATATTGAACGAATTTGTGAAAACGAATGGTAGCGGGATTGGGTCGAATTTGAGGAGCAAATTGAGGCCACGTAGCACCGTCATTCGCTTCTTTCAGGGCCATGAAGAGCGCGTAGCGGTCCAACCACCAAGAGTTCTTGCGAGCGAAAGCAGAGTAGTCATTTGTTTCTGTGAATTGAAGGAAGGCCTTTTGCAAGAGACGCTCTTTGAAGATGCGAACAGAAGGAAAATCAACCTTTGAAGAGCTGCCGCGGGGTTGAAACCGCAAATCCTTTTTTGAAACATAGCCGTGCTCTTGCAATAATTCGGGACTGACGAACAGACTGTTGCCGGCAAATGCCGATGGCGAACGGTAAGGCGAATTTTCTTCACCTGAGGGGGCGAGAGGCAACACGCACCAAAGTTTTTGTTTCGCATGCTGTAGGAAGTCGACGAAGTTTCGACTGTCAGGTCCAAGATCGCCAATGCCGAAGCGACCCGGTAGAGATGTAATGTGTAATAAGACTCCGCTGGAACGACCGACTTTCACTCTCACCTACTTTGAAGGTTCGCCTCTTTAGGGGCCGGTTCGGATTTCCTAACGCTGCTGACGTCGCTGACGTTGCGAACTTTACTAAGCTTCGTAAGACCTCAGCAACACTCCAGGCTTAAGCAACACAGCCTCGCGGAGCGTTAGGCGCTTCCGCATCCGTAATTTCGGCAATTGATCCAACTGCACTGTTGTCCAAACTGAGTTGGAGTGATTTCCGTTGGCTCTCTGCCGCATCAATCTTATCAGGATGCACTTTTATACAGGAATCAATATAGGGACCGATGAGCCAACAGATTACCGGAATATTGGGGGCCAGTAGTCCTTTCGCTTGGGGCAAGAGAGCGCAGATCGAATGGGGTAAGTAAGTGCCGCTGGAGGCATTCCAGAACTGGTGACCACTTATTCTCATCGAAACGAAGGATCTCGGAAACGGTCCTTCGCCGAAAAGGTCATCGAGTGAGTTTGATCAAGTTATCGCGGAGCCTGCGTTGGCGCGAATTACTTCTTGCTTTGCAACCTCTGCGAAATAGAGTTCGCGCGTTTCACGGTCAAAATAAGATTCCCCTCTTTGAATTGCGCCGTGGCGGTAGACGGTTCGACTTGATCCGGCCAATCTGTAGTGAAGAATACCGATTCTCTGGATAAGCGTGCGGCATTAGGACCGTTACCCTCGGAAGAATTTTGCTTATCAGCCAAGATAAGTGCGCGGTTGGACTCAACGGTGACGGAAATTTCTTCCGGATAGAAGCCATCCAGGGGCACAACTACCGAGAAAGAGGAATCCGTTTGGCGAATTTCGGGAATGCGCGTCAATATTTCAGACTCGGCTTGGAGCCAGTGAAAAAGGTCATCACCGTGGTTGGCTCCATTCTGTTCGAAGAGCTCATAAGCGCGATTCGAGAGTTTATTGTTGAGCTTGGATTGCAGGCGATGATCTTCCGAATTGACCGGCACGGAGATGGGATTGCTATTGCTATTTGCAGAAGCGCCTCTGGCCGCGGGATAAGTTGAAAAATCGCGGATTTCGCGCTGTACGGGAGAGTTGTCTCTATCTTTCAATGTATCTTTTGCTTTTGCTGTTCCAGTATCGGCAGCCATGGATGCCCCCAGTGGTCTTGCGGTTTCGAAAAATGGACCGCAACTTCCTTTGTAAATCGTTCTTCATAACTGGAACAATACAGGGGAGGCTGTACGGTTAGATTCATGAACCTTCAGCGGCTGCTAAAAATCGAAACTTCCTTCTGCAAACAAGATCCAACGACTATTCGCATGGGGTGAGGAGAGCAATCGGCAATGTTGCGAAAATATCCGAGGATATTATCGTGCCATCTTGTGACTGAACCGTTTTTTGGGTGATTTCCTCTGTCCAGCTAGAGACATGGGCATACGATCCAAGCGGAATTCGAAGATCGACGAGATTCATGGGTTGCAAGCGCGCGTCGAGTGAAGCCGCGGCCACGCACACTTTCTGTCCGGCAACTCTGAGGTATGCGCAGACGCGCTCTCCAGTTTCTTCCCCTATGACGAGTGGCTCGTAAGTGCCTTTGCCGAACAAAGCAGAATGATCGCGACGAAACGCCAGCAGCGTGGAAAGCACAACCAGTTTGATTGCTCCGTTGTGCCAATTCTTTAATAGGCACGAAAGGAAAGCATCGCGGTCATTTCCCGAACGGCCCTGAACTTTTTGGAGAAGCGACCGACGCAACTCAAAATCAATCGGGCGCCGGTTATCTGGATCGGAGAGATTGAGGTCCCATAGCTCGCTGCCTTGATAAAAATCAGGAATACCGGGAGAAGTGGCTTTTAAAAGTAGCTGAACCAGCGAATTATGCACACCCATTTGCGCGATGCTCTGTTGGAAAGGCAAGAAATTCTGGAAAAAGGCTGCGGAACGCTCTGGATCCAGGGCGTCGCAAACATATTCCGTAACGGCGTTTTCGTAGTCAGTATCGGGAGAAATCCAATTGGAACGAACGCGAGCCTCGCGCAAGGACTTGGTCATTGCCGCTTGTAAACGCTCTGAGTAAGCTTTCAGCGATGAAGCTTCTAACGGTGGAAGCGTCAATTCTGGCGGCCAAGTGGCGATCAGGTTTTGGAAAAACAGATATTCATCATTGCGAGCGGGAGGGGCTGTACCTTCCACATCGCCGCGCCGGGCACGCAGGATTCGACTCCAACTGGTGACCTTCGCAATCCATTCCTCTGGAACAAGAGACAATGCAGCTAATCGGGCGCGCGCATCCTCGCCTCGTTTGGTGTCGTGCGTGGATGTGGCCAGCATGGTATGGGGCCAATTTTCCGTTCGACGCTGATTCTCTTTGTGGAAGAGTGAAAGGGATATCCCGAATTGCTCCGGTGATCCGCCAACCTCATTCAGAGCAACAAAACGGTTGTAACGATAAAAGGCGGTATCCTCCAGTCCTTTCGCCATAACCGGCCCACTGAACTGCTGGACTTTCATGGAGAAGTGAATGACGGAATGCCTGCTGTAACCACTGCGAGGGCTATCCACCAAGCGGCCAGTTAAAATATCTTCCAGGAATTCGAAAACGGTTTCGTCGAGTTCCTGTTCATTTTTGATTGCCTGGGCAACCGCCCAATGAATATAACGTTCGCCAATTTCATCTTTATGCAAACCATCGATGTAGGTTCGATAAACGGGAAAGGAGGCAATTACCTCCCTTAGGGCGCGGCGAAAAATATTGAGCGTGAAATCAGTAGTTCGTGGGCTTTGCCTGGCAATACGCGCGGCCTCGCGAGAAAGTGCTTCCAGTTCACTGGCCATCTCGTTTTCCATGATTTTGATTTTTGAGGTGTGCACAATTTCGGAGAACGAATGCCATTCACCGGTAAATTCACGATAAAACCTGGTAAAGGCGCGTTCCGACGCCGGATCAATCAGCAACCCGGTTGCTTGATTACAGAATTCGTAGCCGGTAGTGCCATCAACGGGCCATGAGAGCGCGAGCGTTTCGTGGTTCTCGAGGATTTTTTCGACCACCAAATAAAAGGAATTGCCGGCGTTCTCGCGGAGACGATTCAAGTACTCTTTGGGATTATAGAGGCCATCGATGTGATCGATTCGCAGACCTTGTAGCTTTTCTTCTTTCAATAGTTGGAAAACGAGACGATGGGCTTCTTCGAAAACATCAGGCAACTCCATGCGGAGGCCTGCAAGTTCGCTGATGTTGAAAAAACGGCGGTAATTAATGTCATCGGACGCGACACGAAAATGAGTAGGGCGCCAATTCTGTTTGCGAATCAAAGAGTCCAGCTTCATCCAGGTACCCAGTTGACCGGGCACACCTCGAAAACGCTTCACGACAACTTCCAGTGCGGAGCGTTCGGTTTCGCTGTTCGCGACGCATTGTGCGAGTTGCTTCTTCAGCTCGACGGCTTTCCGGGCCAATTGTGGCCTGAAACTGGGCAGTGCTGAAAATTCGTCGGCGAGCCTCTCCAATTCAGGCGCCTCATTGCCCAAAATGTCTGGATAACATAACGGTGTGACAGGCAATTTGTGCGTATCGTAAACCCATATGCTGAATTCTCCTCGCTCTGAATCGAATTTCAGCTCAAACTTTCCTGCTTCCAGAACTGCGCCATACTGATCTGCCAGAAACGGTACCAATAATTTTCCATTCAGAAATTCGGAGTGAGAATGCCAGTCGATGTCGAACCAGGGTGCATATTGTGATTCCTGACCCCATTCCAATACATCGAGCCAAAAAGGATTGTCAGCGCCGCCGACGCCCATGTGGTTGGGCACGTAGTCTAAAATATGGCCCAGTTTATTTTGACGAAATACCTGCAGCATTTTTTGAAAGGCTTCGGCACCGCCTAGATCAGGATTGAGAGAGTTGTGGTCAGTGATGTCGTAACCATGTTCACTGCCTGAGCGCGCGTTCAAATACGGAGAGGCATAGACGTGGCTGATACCGAGCTCGGCCAAATAGGGTGCAATGGCCGCAGCCTGATTAAAACCAAACTTTTTTCCGAACTGTAGACGGTAGGTGGCCGTGGGTAGCATGCCTGGAACTATCTTCCATACGCTTGGACAATACCTTTTTCACTGCATGACAAAAACACATACGGATCGTGCTGTTAGTTCCGCTGTTTCGCCCGGGCGAAAAGTGTGATCAACAGAAGCGGAATCGTTAGTGTCTAACTGAAGACGCCAAGCTCCGCCGCCGACTGCGTGGGGAAGAACGAATTTAATGTTTTCTGCATGGCCATTGAAAATAAGCAGAAGCGTGGCATCCTGCCCTGGCTCGGGAACGGCGGCAGCCATGCTCCGACCGCTAAGCAACATGCCAATACAACGCAAACTAGCATCCGCCCAAGTCTTCTCATCCATCTCAGCGCCACTTGGATGAATCCAGGCGACATCTTTCACACCGAGCTTTTCATCGAGATTGCCAGTCAGAAAACGATTGCTGCGAAGGACTGGATAACGATGACGAATGGACAGGAGCGTCTGAACGAAATCCACTGTAGGTTTATGAGTGGCGGCCAATGACCAATTTACCCAACTTATCTTGTTGTCCTGACAGTAAGCGTTATTGTTACCGCCTTGGGTTCGATGAAATTCGTCGCCCGCAACCATCATTGGAAGTCCTTGAGATAAAAAGAGTGTGGCAAGAAAATTGCGGATTTGCCTTTCGCGCAGACGATTGATTTCCGGATCATTCGTGGGCCCTTCCGCACCGCAATTCCACGAATGATTGTTAGAAGAGCCGTCCTTGTTCTCTTCGCCGTTTGCTTCATTGTGTTTATCGTTGTAACTAACGAGATCGTTCAGGGTGAACCCGTCGTGCGCGGTGACGAAATTCACGCTGGCCCAGGGTTTGCGTCCGTGATGATTGAAGATGTCGGCTGAGGCACAAAGCCTTTTGACAAATTCGCCGAGCGAAGAATCTCCTTTCCAGAAATCGCGAACGGTGTCTCTGAACTTGTCGTTCCACTCCGCCCAGCCCGGCGGGAATTCGCCGACTTGATAGCCGCCGGGACCGCAATCCCAAGGCTCGGCAATTCGTTTCACAGTTTCAAGAATGGGATCCTGGCTACAGACCTTGAGAAAACCGCTTTGCTGATCAAAGCCATTCGGTTCGCGGGCAAGAATCGTGCCCAAATCAAAACGAAAACCGTCCACTTGAGTCTCTTGATTCCAATAACGAAGACTGTCGGCGACGAGTTGAATAACGCGAGGATGCGAAAGATTCAGCGTGTTCCCCGTTCCCGTGTCATTGATGTAGTAACGCGGCTTGTCGGGAATCAGGCGGTAATAACTGGCATTGTCGAGGCCTTTGAAGCAAAGAGTGGGGCCAAGCTCATTTCCTTCCGCGGTGTGATTGTAAACGACATCGAGAATCACTTCGATTCCAGCTTCATGAAAGCGCGAGATCATTTCCTTGAATTCGCGCAAGCTATCATTGGGCTCTGATGCGTATCGGGGATCGGGCGCAAAAAATCCAATGGCGTTATAGCCCCAATAATTTGTGAGGCCTTTCTGCTCCAATTGACGCTCGTTGATAAAGGTGTAGATGGGAAGAAGTTCGACCGCAGTCACGCCCAGCGATTTGATATATTCGACGACTCGTTTTGCGCCAAGTCCGGCAAATGTGCCGCGCTTCCTCCTCGGCACCGCAGGATTCTTTTTGGTGAAACCTCTGACATGGAGTTCGTAAATGACGCTGTCACTCCACGGAATTGCCCTTTTCCCCTGAGAACTGCGCCGCCAACGATATTCAGGATTAACAACTAGACACTTTGGGACGAAGGGAGCACTGTCTCGTTGGTCGAAAGAGAGATCGCCATCTGGCGCGCCAATGGTGTAGCCATAGCAGGCATCGTTCCAGATGAGTGAGCCAACGTGTGAGCGCGCATACGGATCAAGAAGCAATTTATTTGGATTGAAGCGGTGACCTTTCTGTGGCTCGTAAGGTCCGTGAGCCCGAAAGCCATAGACGGCGCCTGGGCGGAGGCCTTCAACGTACCCATGCCAGATTTCGTCGGTGAATTCGGGGAGCTCGATCCTTTGAACTTCTTCTTTGCCGGCCTCATCAAAAAGGCAAAGCTCCATTTTTGTTGCATTCGCCGAGAAAGTTGCGAAATTTACGCCTTGGCCGTCCCAACACGCGCCACGAGGATACGGCAGACCTGCGCGAACTTGACGCACTTGCAACTGCTCAGAAGTCGAAGGGGCAATAGTGGGTGCAACAGCAGGGGCAATAGAGCTGTTTGAAGGTTCAACCACTGGGTTGTCGATCGTGGGATTCAGGGCGCATTCCTCTACAACAAATTCAAATTGCCCCTGCTATGTTCCAAGATTCAGAACTACACATCCATGACGGCATTTCTGTACGGAAGCAGATGAAAGGCTGTATGTTTTTTCCCGCTTATTGCGCTCAAAGCAAAACATACGCGCAAATCCTTTTTTTCTTGAGACTGACGTTTGGCTAGTTTAATTCGCTCGCTTGCGCATAAGTTCTAGCCCCTGATTGCGGCGCGAAATTTTGGCGTCCCAATTATGCCGCTGGCGATTTTTTCGTCTTTCCTAATTGCGTCCAATAACATCATCGTAATTTTGTCATCGATTTGGGCAGCGCCACGCAAGCCAACTGGGTACCGCGCAACGAGTTCCAGGCCAGTTTCAGCAAACTGAAGGCGGTATTCGGGAGCGGGTGGCCCAACCAAGACTTCGACGCGATCGTCCCAGGCACCGTGCTGAACATCAATTTTGGGGCCCAAGTCTTTATGCACTGAATCAACCACAGCGCGGAGCGTTTTTTGAAGCAGCGGGTAATCGGCATTCGGGGAGAGGGAAAGAACGACTTCGTGCCATACATATTGCGTACCCGGAAGCTGCTTGAACAGGGGTGTGGTTGCTTGAAAAAGAACGGAATTTGAAAACACCACAGTTCTTCCTGTCGAATACAGATCGATGCCCGTGCCGCCAAGTTCCATCAAGTACATGCGTACGATGCCCACGTCGATCACATCGCCGGTCACGCCTGCTACCGTAATTCTGTCACCCACTCGAATCCCGTAGCGGCCGATAACAAAGAAGTAAGCAGCGACGGACAGGAGAACCGTTTGCAATCCGACGGCGATACCCGCAGTGACAAAACCGGCGAAGGTGGCCAGTGAGCTGAATTCGCTAATGAAACCAAGAATGATGACGATGAAAATGAGAAAGCCCATGACGAAACGGCGAAGCAATAAAAATTGCCTGCGGCGACGAGGGTCATGTATGTATCGGAAGGTCAGGCGGCGCCAAGCCTCGGAAATTCCAAACACAGTGGCAAGCGCCGATGCAATGGCTCCAATGCGAAATAGCAAAGATCGAAGAGTGTCCTCGGATTCGCCGGTGAGGGATCTCTCCCATCCCAAAAAATTGGAGCGGTTCTGATCAAGAAGCATCAACTCTTGACTCAGAGGAAGAAGTGCGGCGGAGAGTTGATCAAACTGACTGGTCAAGAGGTCGTATTGCTGCCGGGAGACATTTGGCTGCAAGGAAAGATCCTTGCCGCGCTGAAGAGTGGTAATCAATTGTTCACGCAGAGGTTTACGTAGATCGCCGGCGATTCTTCGAACATTTTCATTTTCGGTTAAAAGTTGATCGATGGAACGAATGCCCTGCATTTGGGTGTAAAGGGTCATTAATTGGCCTACCAGGCCGGCGGAGGCAGTGCTTTGGGTCTTCGGAACTACTGGGCTGGTGATGTTGTTGCTCTTGTTGTTAGTGATCGTGCCAAAGGCTTCCGGCACAGATCGCGCAAGGTCGTTGATGCTTCCTTCCAGACCGGTGCCGCCTGAATTCGTAGTCTCGAGGAAGTTTTTCATTTTTTGAATTGCTTCCAGGGTCGCTTTGTCGAGCTCGAGTTTGCCTTCAAGGGCCTGCTGTTGCTGCAAAAGCGGCCCCGGTTTTCGCGAAGTTGGTACTTTTTGTTTCAGATTATTGATTTGCGATTGATCATCGGAAATTCGTTGGTTCGCTTCGCTTTCCATCTGAGAATATTTTTGCGCGCCGCTGTTTATCTGGGGAATGTTGTCCTGGCCGGAAGCGCTTTGTCCATTGTTCGCGGTAACTAGATTTATTTCTGCTCGGGCGGATTGAAACGCCAAACGAACAATTTGCGCGCCCAAGTTTTCCGCATTCGTGAAATAGATCGTGTCGCTCGGCTGCTGGCCAAGTTGCACCTTGGTGGTTGAGTCCTTGTACAGGTTGATGGCGGCATTCAAGTGAGCCAGAATATCGTCGCGATTAGGGGCCGGGTTTGATTGTGAGGCGAAAGTACCAAAACGTACGAGAATAAGCAGAGCAATAATAAGTGCTGCCGGCAGCGGAAATAATTTTTTTACTATCAACGATTGGCCCTTAATAGTTTTATTGCACGAGCAGCGCAGTATTTGCTGTCGTGACGTTCGGGTGAGAACTGGTCTCCTGATACGTTACGAAAAGTACGAACCGAGGCTAATACGGTCAGGTAAGTAGAACACTGCGTAATTGGGTGTAGGCCTTCCTTAATTCCCTTACTAAGGTGCGAAATATTTCTGGAGAATATCCACAGAAGTAATGGGGTGAGAAGTAGAACGCTGTTGCTCCCCTGTTGAAAGCAGCAGCACTGTAAAATTACAAAATCAATTCAGTCGGTTGCCGAGGCGCGGCGAGCGTTCGGGGCATCCGCAGGGGCTTCGCTGGTGGAAGCGATATCTTCCGCTCCAGTTCTCTGAAGAATATCCTTTGCCCGACTTACTTCATCGGAACTATCGCAGTGAACCGAGAGCAACACGCCGCCCTTCTCGAGGCGGCCTTCATAGCGCTTTGCTTCGTATTCAGGAATTCCCATGCCGATCAAAGCGCCGGTAAAACCGCCCACTGCACCGCCCACCCCAACACCGGCGAGAGCCGCCACAAGCGGCCCTGCAGCAATGAAAGGACCGAGGCCTGGGATTGCCAGACCGCCAGTTCCAACGAGCCATCCCAATGCCCCGCCGATTACAGCTCCAGAACTTGCGCCTGCGGTTGCGCCCTCTGGCGCCTTTGTGGACTTCTCGGTGGCAAGTTCGCGGGTACCGAGATTTTCCGGAAGCAATACGGAGATGTCAGTGGTCGGAAATCCACCATCGCGTAGAACTGTGATTGCGCTCTCGACGCCGCTGCGTGTCGCATAAATACCCAAAACAGACTTATCTCTTGCCATCGCATTTCTCCTAACCAGCGATTGAGTGAATCTCTTCCGCTGTGGAAAGCGTGTGACACTGTGGGCGCCAAACCTATCGGGGCATTCCCTCAGGTTTACGTGCGTCGAACTGTAGGAAGACTCGTCTCGATAGTCGAAAGGGTGCCGTTGCGTGTGCTCCGGCAACCGAATTGACTGAGGGAATTAATGCGCAGGCCAATTCCGGAAATGAAGAGGGCGAACCCGTACATTCATCTTCAGATGTAGAGGAAGACATTCACGTAGATAAGCCGTGCTCATGCACTGCCGGAGCTTATCGGTGCGGTAGCAGTTGGTCCAATGAGTGATCAAGCCGCAGTATTGATGTAAGTCATCGCCGGCTCAGAGGTTGCCGACAAGCTCACCAGTTTCTTGCGAAGGATCGTTCTGGCGCGAAACACGCGGTGTTTTACACGTTGAGATGGCAGGCCAAATTTCTCGGCCATTTCGTTGTTGGTCCATCCCTCAATTTTGTGGAGCAGAAAAATGGTCTTGAGTGGAGGAGACAGT
>DASXIT010000136.1:0-2425 GCA_036497825.1 Candidatus Acidiferrum sp. | reverse complement strand
TGATGGACAATATCGCGGAGCAGAATGGGCGGCACTATCCGGAACCCAATTCTATTTTTCGAAATATTGGCAAGGGGAAGTTCGAGGATGTGAGCGCAACGGCGGGCCCGAATTTTCAGCGGGAGGCCGCGCACCGTGGAGTAGCGTTTGGAGATATCGATAATGACGGGCGGATCGACATGGTGGTGAGCGTGCTGGATGGGCCTGCCAAGCTGTTTCATAACATTTCTGAGAACAAGAACCACTGGATTTTGTTGAAACTGGTGGGAACGAAGAGCAATCGTATGGGAATTGGAGCGCAGATTCGTGTCACAACGGAGGATGGGAGTTCGCAATGGAATGAAGTGACGACGGCAGTGGGGTATGCGTCTTCCAGCGATTCGCGAGTGCACTTTGGTTTGGGGGAAAATGCGCGAATTAAAGAGATGGAAATCCGTTGGCCGAGCGGGATCAAACAAGTGTTGAGGGATGTGGAGGCGGATCGGGTGATGACGGTGGAGGAGCCGCGGAAGTAGTTGTGGGCGTACGGCAGAGGACTCTTGCCGCGACGTGATGGGCGGACATAACGGTTCCTTGGAGCGGAGGTACAGGTGGCTGAGGCCTGTCCATGCCCACAACTACTGCTACGCATGCGCCAAGCTGTGTATACCTTGATGACAGATATCTTCCCTTCTGAGGTTCCGGATAATAAAATTAGAGTTGAGGAGGTAGTTGCGTTTCGTATCAGTAACGCTTGGCAACTTGAAAATCACGTGTTTGAAACATTGCAGCAATCTGAGCCGCGAGACACTCAGCGCATAGAGGTTACCCGTGAAGACACTAATTCATGAGCCAGTCTTAGCAACGACCTCGCTCTTCCGCGTATCGCTCGCCATAAACCCTAATGATTTAATCGAATGCCAGCGCCTACGGTATCTGGTTTTCAACCTGGAACTGAAGGAAGGACTTTGCACGTCTGAACGAAGCGGGCTGGATATCGACCCGTTCGATCCGTTCTGCGATCACCTGATGGTGCATGATTTGGAATCTGGAAAACTGGTGGGAACGTACCGGCTGCAGACAGGGGAAACCGCGCGGCGGAATTTCGGTTACTACGGGAACCAGCTTTTTGATTTTTCGGTGTTTGATAAGGCGCGGAGCCAGATGCTGGAGCTGGGGCGCGCGTGCGTACACGTGGATTTCCGCAACATCATGGTGCTGCACGCGTTGTGGAAAGGCATTGCGGTGTATGCCACGCGGATGGCGGCGCGGTATCTGGTTGGGTGCAGTTCGATATCGTCGCAGGACGAAAATTACGGGGCAGCGATGTACGAGTCATTGAAGCACAAATATCTGGTGGAACCGTCGTTGCGCACGGTGCCACAGCCGGGATATGAATGCCGGTCGACGGGAGAGCCGGTTGAGGTGGGGCGGCCTCCGCGACTATTTCGAGCGTATCTGGATATATCGGCGCGAGTATGCGGACCGCCGGCGATCGATCGGGAATTCAAGACGATCGATTTTCTGACATTGGTGGATTTGCAGCGGTTGCCGGAGCGAGTGCTAACGCGGTTTTTTTAGGCTCGCTGTTTCGTGCAAGTCGGATAAAACCCAGCGCCCATTTAAGACAAAAGCGACGCGCCACTGTGCTTCTGGCTGGGTGTGCTGAAGCGGGTTGGGCGGGGTATACTGCGTGGCTTGGGGAGAAGCCGATGATTCCTATTCAGCGAGAGCAAGCGGTATTTTTGTTGCAGTTGGCGCTGCCAGCTGCAAAGAACGAGCATCGCACGACCCGCAGCGTGATTGAAGCGATTCCGGCGGACAAGGGTGACTACCGTCCCGATCCCGTCTCAAAATCCGCGATGGAGTTGGCGTGGCACATCGTGGCCGCGGAACACCGGTTTTATTCCGGAATCGTTGCTGGGCAATTCGATTTCTCGCCGAACCACCGGCCGGAGAGTGTGCGGACGGCCGCGGAAATTGGGCAGTGGCATGGCAATTCGTTCAGCAAACATTTTGAGAAGCTTTCAGGACTGCAAGCGGATCAGTTGATCAAACCGATCGATTTCCGGGACTTGTTGCAGATGCCGGCGGTGGCGTATTTCGAGATGTCGCTGCGGCACAGCATTCATCATCGCGGGCAATTGTCGGCGTATCTGCGGGCGATGGGCGGTAAAGTGCCGGCCATTTACGGAGAGAGTTACGATTCGGCTGAGGCGAAGAAAGCAGCGCCGGCCGGGTAGACAGTTGTGCGGATGCGACAGCGATTCCTCACTTCGTTCGAAATGACAAATGGGATTTCCCGGGAGGGTATGGATAGGCCGGCGGACAGGGTGATGTCTGGTCAGCCGAGTAACAGCCTTTTTGCCAAGGCTAGAGCTTGCGGGGATTCTCGCGGGTCAGTGAGCTTGGCACGAATGAAATCGCTGGAGCCGCCTCCCTTTCC
>DASXIT010000135.1:0-41723 GCA_036497825.1 Candidatus Acidiferrum sp. | reverse complement strand
ACGTTCTTCCGCCTTGATGATTTCCCAATTGCGCAGGACTTCCTCGGCATCCTTGGCGTGTTTTTCACCAAAAACGTGGGGATGGCGGCGAATCATTTTTTCATAAATTTCACGAATGACGTCGACAATGGTGAAGCGGTTTTCTTCGCTGGCAATTTGCGAATGGAAGAGCACCTGCAGAAGAAGATCACCAAGTTCTTCGGCGAATTTGGCATCGTCGCAGGCATCAAGAGCCTCAAGAACCTCGTAGGCTTCCTCAATCAGGTAGGTACGAAGCATGGCGTGGGTTTGCTCGCGGTCCCATGGGCAGCCGCCAGGGGCACGCAAACGAGCCATCACGGCAACCAGCTTTTCAAACCAGATACCGGGAGTGTTGCGGTGCGAAGAAGTTTTCTTTCGGGATTTCTTTTTTGTGCGCTTCGGGATGCGTTTTATGTTTTTTCGGCGAGTCATGCAGTGGCCCAGTTAGGATTCGCGTATCACTTTACGGCGAGAGCCTCTATTTGACAAGTGAGCCGAAAACGGACAAGAGAAACGAAAATGGCCGGTCCCATAAGACCGGCCATTATACGACTTGGAAATAGTGCCCTACTTCACTTGGCGTCGGACTTGTTCACGGGAGATGCCTTGGTCAGCGTGGCAACTAAGTTCTTCGCACACGCTGGTACGGGCTCGGCTTTCTCGAAAACAATTGCCTTGGCGCTTACGTCTTTGCCGTACAGATTCTTATTGGCGCCATTGTCCGCGCGAAGAGTGGAACCATCGAGAGAGATGCCTGCGAAGAGTCCACGAGCGCGAGAATAGGAAAGAATTTCGGCGCGCATTGTGACATCGGTTTCCGCGGAAGCAGTGCGTCCAACCGGCCCAGCGGCGGCAGAAGCGTCACCGCCAAGCTTTACCTTGCTGCTGAGAATACTGGTCGCGGAACGGGGATTCATCAAGAGCAACACGAAATCTGTCGCATTGCCACCAAGTTGCAAGCCGGCGCTGCCGCCCTCGAGCGCCATCATGGTCGGTGCGCCCCAAGGACCCTTGAAATTCTTGCCATCCCGACAAGTCATAACACCACGACCATAGCTGCCGCCAATACCGATGGCAAACTTAAGGACGGAAGGCAATATGACGACGCATTCAGCTTTGTCGAGCACGCTTTGCGGAATGCTATCGGGAGCGTTCAAAATTTCCTGCATAACTTTTCCTGCATTTTCGACGCGATCTTGTTCCTTGTCTTGGGCGAAAAGTGGAATAGTGAGTGCAAGAGCCAGGCTAAAACCTAGTAGAGTTTTTTTCATATTCCCTCAGATGCTTTCTGTACGCCCGAAGGCGACGTTCGTATGAAATGGCCTGGCCGCCGGGCGGGTAATTTCAAAAGACGACTCAGAGAGCCATATCAACCTTAGTAAGCGTTTGGAACAGACGAGCAATACTGTACGGCGGGAAGGGCTATTTGACAAGAGAGGAACACTGCATGAACACTGCATTGCCAGAGGGGGAACCCTCCGGCAATGGCCCTGGCTCCCCTGGAATGAGGGCCACAGCAAGCGCGGGGTAGTTCCCTAACGTGTTAAACTACGGATGGCATGGATAGAGAGAACTAGGGAGAAGGAAGACA
The DNA here is from genome assembly GCA_036497825.1 of Candidatus Acidiferrum sp. Classification (GTDB taxonomy): domain Bacteria; phylum Acidobacteriota; class Terriglobia; order Acidiferrales; family UBA7541; genus Acidiferrum. The sequence goes on along the minus strand of DASXIT010000135.1, from coordinate 40,111 downwards.
AACGTGGCTGACGAAAACCGGGAAGAACAATTCAAGGTGATTGACCGACGCCCCTTCACGGCAGAAGGGGAATTGCGCAAAGAAGTAGTTGCGGAGCAAGAACGCGAAGCCGAGCGTGATGCCAAGGTACAGGCAGCCAAAGAAGAGAGACAAGCGGCGAATAACGCCGCGGCGGCTGGAGTTCCTGTCGAAAAGACGGGCATTGCAGCGGTGCCTTTGGCTGGCACGCCGAAAAAGAGTGAAGCGTTTGAAAATCTGGTGAGAATGATTGGCAGCAACGCCGCGATGGTGTTGGGCGCTTACGCGGACCCGCGTACTGGCCAGCCAGTGCTGGACCCAGAGGCAGCGCGCGAGTTGATTGATATGTTGGATGCGCTGCAAGAGAAGACGAAGGGCAACCTAGCTCCGGAAGAAGACAGCATGCTGCTGGATTTACTGGGCAAATTGAAGATGACATATTTGGAGATTAATAAAGCGATGGCGGAGCAGATGGCGCAGGTGGCGGCGCAGGCGAAGAGCGGGAAGGTGAAGGCGTAGAATTCGAGGGAATTTCTCGCTTCGGTCGAAATTGGGGGATTTACTCTTTGTCGAGATGAACAATCAGAGTCAAACCCGCAGCCTTGAGAGCGAAGGACGCAGCAACCAGGATTTAGAAGAACCGATCTAAAAGATCGGCCACTACACAAGAAGGCGGCGTAAAGCCGCCCCTACAAGGGCCGGGCCTTTCAAGGCTCAGAGTAAACATAAAGCCCGGCACCTATATGAGGATAGCGATGCGGTTGAGGGTACTGGGGTCGGGTACGTCGATGGGAGTGCCGACGCTCGGATGCCATTGCCCTGTCTGTGAATCGACAGATCCCCGAGACAAACGGTTGCGGCCATCGATCCTGCTCTCGCGCGGAGAGCAGAACGTAATCATCGATACAACTCCGGATTTTCGCACGCAGGCTCTGCGTGTAGGGTTAGACCGCCTGGATGCGGTATTGCTGACCCATGGCCACGCGGATCATATTTTGGGATTCGACGATTTGCGACCCTACAACATGCGACAGGGCTCAGCGATGCCCGTGTACGGAATAGAAGAAACGTTTCGAGTGATTCGACGTGTCTTTTCCTACGTATTTGAGAATAAGCCGACGCTCAGCAGCGTGCCCATCGTGAACTTGCACGAAGTCAAAGGACCATTTGAATTGTTAGGCATTCCATTCATTCCTGTGCCGCTGTTGCACGGAGAAATGGATGTACTGGGTTATCGATTTGGGCGGGCTGCGTATTTAACGGATTTCAGCCGCTTGCCGGAATCTTCGGTGCCACTGCTGGAAGATTTAGATGATTTGATCTTGGATGCGCTGCGCGACATTCCGCACCCGATGCATCAGACGGTTGAGCAAGCTCTTTCGCTGATTGAGAAATTGAAGCCCCGGCACGCGTGGTTTACACACATCGCGCACGACCTGCCACATTCCGCAACAAATGAACGATTGCGCCGGGCCGGCTATCCGCACGTGCAGTTGGCATATGACGGGCTAGAGTTAGAGGTGGCCACGGAATCACCGGCGGTTGAAAAAGCGGCACGGGCGCTGGCAGTGCAAGTTCACATCCCACCCGGCAAGTTGACCGCATTTTATTCAGCGGCGGATTGGCTGGGGCGCTACGGCAACGCCAATCGTGGCAGTGTAATCGCCATTGGAAATTTCGACGGAATCCACCTGGGGCATCAGCGAGTGTTGGAATATACGCTAAGCCGGGCAAAGGAGAGCGGAGCAGTGTCGACCGCCCTGACGTTTGAGCCTCCACCTTTGAAAATATTGCGACCGGAAGCGGCCCCATTGCGAATTTCCACCAATCAACAGCGCATGGAGTGGTTCGGAGCAGTGGGAATAGAAGCAGCGGTCGTACTTCTCTTCACCCTGGAATTATCCCAACTCTCGCCGGAAGAGTTTGTAGAAGAGATTTTGATTCAGGAGTTGCAAGTGCGCGCAATCGTGGTGGGAGATAACTTCCGCTTTGGGCACAAGCAGGCTGGCGATGTGAAATTTCTGCGAGAGTTCGGAATGCGCTGTGGATTTGAAGTGGTCATGCATGAACCCGTGGCGCTGGATGGAGAGATTGTGTCCAGTACGCTGATCCGCAAGCAGATCTCGGAAGGTGATGTTACCCACGCAGCGCGATTGCTTGGCCGCCCGTTTGTACTGACAGGCGAAGTGGTAAGAGGCACTGGAACGGGAAGAAAGTTTTTATTCCCCACAATGAATTTGAAGCCGGAACAAGAGTTGTTGCCGGGACGCGGGGTTTACATCACGCGGACGGTGTTGGAGGGCGAGCCCAGCAGTCACCGCAGTGTAACGAATATTGGTGTCCGTCCGACGGTGAATGGCAGCGGACTGACTGTGGAGACGCACTTGTTGGACTATTCTGGAAATTTTACGCCTGGGCGAATCGAGATTCGTTTTTGGAAGAGATTGCGGGATGAAAAGAAGTTTAGCGGGGTGGATGAGTTGCGAGAGCAGATCGCTAGGGATATTGCCAAAGCGAATCGGTTTTTTGCGAGGTTGAGGAGATTACGCTCGCGCGGGGCACACGTAGGAGCTTATTAGGAAAGCGAAACCCCAAGAGCACAGTCAGGAGTGGCTGTGCCACGAACGGGCTATGATTTTGGCGGAGGAGAGTCTTTTAGGAATTCGTCGAGGTTTAGGAATTTGCGTTGTAGGGCACCGCTGAAGGCGGACCATTGATTTTCGGCGGAGGGGGAGAGGAAGGCGGCGCGGACGGCGGCTAGTTTGGAGTCGAGGTCGTCCATGTAATGGAAGGCCAGGGCTTCGCGGATCATGGGGAGTTTGGGAGAGCCGAATTCGTATTGGCCATGGTGGCTGATGAGCATGTGCTGGACGACGGTTTTTAGTTTTGCGGGAAAGCCGACGATGGAATTCATGGCGTTGGTGACGGTTTCAAACTCGATCATGATGTGGCCGAGGAGTTGGCCTTCGGTAGTGTAGCTAACGGCGCGTTCGAAACAGAGTTCGTCGAGTTTGCCGACATCGTGAAGAAGCGCGGCCATGAGCAATAGATCGACATCAAGTTCGGGGTAATGCGCGGCAATTTGCTTGGCGAGGCCGCAGAGACCCACAACGTGTTCCAGTAAACCACCGATGTAGGCGTGGTGCATGACTTTGGCGGCGGGGGCGCGCTTAAAATTCTTGGCTACAGTGGGGTCGGAAAAAATCTGCAGGACTAGTTTTTTGAGCCAGGGATTTTTAATCTCTTCGCCATAGGCGAGGAGTTGCTTGAACATGACTTCGATGTCGTAGGGCGTATGCGGAAGAAAATCGGTGATGTCGATTTCCTCGGGCTTGGCGAGGCGCATTTGCTGCAGAACGAGTTGCATCTTGTTGCGGTAATTTTCGACGCGGGCGCTGACCTTGATGAAATCATCGCGCTTGATGTCTTTGGAGGGGAGTTCGAACTGATCCCACATGCGGGCTTCGACCGTGCCGCTGCGATCGCCGAGCTCCATGCGGAGATAGGATTTCCCGGCGGCGGTGTTGCGAACTTCTTTCTCGTGAACGAGGAAGAAAGCGGTGACAGTTTGGTCGGCAGTAAGGTCTTTGACGAAGGGACTCTTCATTTAGGTTGAACCGGTGGTTTTGCCGAACAGAAGATACTTCTTGTGCGGCTTCTTGGTCTTTCCCTCTTCCGGTGTGGTGCTGACTTCTTCGATTTCGGAGTTGCCGCCGCCGGCCATTTCCTGATAGCCGGGCTTGATGACGACGTAGCTCTGTTCGCGAAGAGTTTTCAGATATTCGCGCATGGCGGGTTCCATACGCTGGCTGTAAAGCTTATCCATAATTTCAGGTTGAACGACTTCGAAGGGCTGTTCGCCTTCGGTATAGTGTTCAACGACTTCGAGGATGAGGAAGCCCTGCTTGGTCTCGATGACCGGAGTGATCTGTTTTTTCTTCATCTTGAAAACGGTGTCTTCGAGCTCTTTGGAGAGTTCACCGCGTTTGTAAACGCCCAGGTAGCCGCCTTGCTGGGCCGTGGAACCATCGGAACGGCGCTTGGCGAGTTCGGCAAAATCCTCGCCGTCTTGTAGCTTCTTTTCGATCTCGTCGGCTTTTTTCTTCTGATCGGCAACTTCGGCGGGAGTTTTGCCTTCGGTTTTGATTTCGATAGCGGCTAAGGAAACTTGTTCGGGGCGCACGAATTCCGACTTGTGCTCTTCATAGTATTTCTTGGCATCTTCCGCGGTGATGGTGATGTGCGAGCCTACTTCCCTACCAATGACAAGTTGCGTGAGCGCGCGATTGCGGATGTTGCTCTTGAAATCGTCCCAGTTGATGCCCTGAGCGGTGACGGCTTTTTCCAACTCGTCCATATCGGCCAATTTATTTTGGATGCGAATCTGATCGAGTTGCTTGACGACATCGGTTTCCACGCTGACGCCCATGTCTTTGCCGCGTTGGGCGAGGAGGGACTGGTCGATGAGGTCGCGAAGAGCGTATTTCTGGGCGTCTTCCACGGCGACTTGAAGTTGTTCGGGGGAGCAGCGGTTGGCGCATTCCGCGTGGGCATTGTCTTCAGAAGCAGCGCGAGCCTTATCCAATTCGGACTTGGTGATGATTTCGTTGTTTACGCGAGCAATGATCTCCTCGACGGTCTTCCCTTCCCCAGTGGGAAGCGGGGCTCTCGCTGCAGGCTTTGCGGTGGTAGAAGGAGTATCGGGCTTCTTGGTTGCGGGAGTCTTCGGCTCCGGCTGCGTTGGTTCCGGTTCGGGCGCTGCTTCGGTGGGCTTTTCCAGTGTGGGCTGCTGCGGGGGTGCAGTTTGTGCCGGGGGCTGTTGCGCGGGGGGATTTTGCGCGAGCGCGGGCAAAGCCAAGAGCAATGCCAAGGCGAGTGATGATAGATGTACGGATTTCGTCATAGTTAAAGTTTAGCCTTCCCCTCTAAGACCGAGCAATACGTTTCTCAATGCCGTGGCGACCGGTTCGCTCTTCTGCAGCTCCATCCAAAGGATACCACTGGGATCGAGACGAATGCCTTTGCGCGAACGAACGACCTTGACCAGGACAGCCGGATCGAGTGGCGTTTCGGGATGAAACCGCACAGCTAGTTTGGTTCCCTGACGCTCGATCGAGGCTATGTGGAGTTGTTCGCTCATAGATTTGAGCATGGCAAACTCTAGAAGGTTTTCTACGGTTTTAGGGAGTTGGCCAAAGCGATCTTCCAGTTCCTTGCGCACATCCTGCTTTTCTTCTTCGGTGGCTACGGTGGAGACCCGTTTGTAGGTGCGCAGGCGAAGATTTTCACTGGGAATGTATTCCTGCGGGATGCGCACGTCCATGCCGAGGTTGATGGTGGTGCGCTGCTCGGGCGCGGATTCGATGCCTTTGAGCTTGGCTACGGCGCGCTCGAGCATTTGGACGTAGAGGTCGAAGCCAATGGATTCGATGTGGCCGTGCTGCTGGCGGCCGAGCATGTTGCCAGCACCACGGAGTTCGAGGTCAAGAGCGGCGATTCGGAAGCCCGCGCCGAGTTCGCTGAATTCCTTCATGGCGGCGAGGCGCTTGCGGGCAATTTCGGTGAGGATAGTTTCGGGCGGAACGAGCAAGTAGGCGTAGGCCCGTTGATGGGAACGGCCGACACGTCCGCGGAGTTGGTAGAGTTCGGCGAGGCCCAGGCGATCGGCACGATTGATGAGGATGGTGTTGGCGTGCGGGATGTCGAGACCATTTTCGACGATGGTGGTGGCGACAAGGACGTTGGCTTCGCCACGAATGAATTTCAACATTACTTTCTCTAATTCCTTTTCACCCATTTGGCCGTGGCCGACGACAACGCGGGCTTGCGGAACTAGCTTGACGACCAGGGCGGCAAGCGAGTCAATGGATTCCACGCGATTGTGAATGAAGTAGACCTGACCATCGCGAGCAAGTTCGGTCTCGATGGATTTCCGGACGACTTCTTCATCGAAGGCGGTGACGACGGTTTGGATAGCTAAGCGATCACGCGGAGCAGTTTCGATCACAGACATATCGCGCAGGCCAACGAGGGACATGTGCAGAGTGCGCGGAATGGGAGTAGCAGAGAGCGCCAGAGCGTGAACGTTCTTGCGCATTTCTTTCAGGCGCTCTTTGTGGGCGACGCCGAAACGCTGCTCTTCGTCGACGATGAGGATGCCGAGGTCTTGAAACTTTACATCCTTGGAGAGCAGACGGTGGGTGCCAATGACAATATCGACTTTGCCCGCTTCGAGATCGGCTAGGACGGCTTTTTGTTCGGCGGCGGTGCGGAATCGGCTGAGCATTTCGACGCGGGTGGGAAATGCCGCGAAACGTTTTTTGAAAGTTTCAAAATGCTGGAAAGCGAGGACCGTGGTGGGCGTGAGAACGGCGACTTGCTTGTTGTCGGCGACGGCTTTGAAGGCGGCGCGCATGGCGACTTCGGTTTTGCCATAGCCAACGTCGCCGCAAAGAAGGCGATCCATGGGCGAAGATTTTTCAAGGTCGCGCTTGATATCGCGAATCGCAGTGAGTTGGTCGGGCGTTTCCTCAAATTCGAAGGCATCTTCAAATTCGTGTTGCCAGTTGCCATCGGGAGAGAGAGCGAAGCCCTCGGCGGTTTTGCGTTGCGCGTAAAGGAGAAGGAGTTGGTCCGCCATGTCTTCTAGGGATTTGCGGACGCGGGCTTTGCGTGAGGTCCATGCCGTGCCGCCAAGGCGATCGAGTTGCGGCTCGGAGCCTTCGACGACGCGATAGCTTTGAACCAGGTCCATGCGCTCGAGAGGAACGTAGAGGCGCGCATCATCGGCGAAACGCAGCAACATGAATTCGCCGCGGCGGCCGTCGGATTCGATGAGGCGAAGCCCTTCGAACTGGCCGATGCCGTGATCGATATGGACGATGTAGTCGCCGGGCTTGAGATCGGCAAAATCGGTGAAGAAGCCAGAGGTGCGAATTTTGCGGCTGGCACGTTCGACGGAAGGCGTGACGTCGAAAAGATCGGCGTTGCCAAAGATGGTGAGCTTGGAATCGGGAAAGGTGACGCCTTCGGCAAAGGGTGCGCGGACGAGAACCAGAGCGGCGGATTCGGTGGCGGTTTCGGCAGTGAAGCCGGTGGCGGCTTCTTCAGTTTCGCCCAGGACGTAGGGGACTTCGTATTCGCGGCAGATGTCGGCATAACGTTCAAGTTCACCGAGGCTGGCGGCGGTGAGATAGACCTTGCTTCCAGCGGCTAATTGCGATTTCACTTCGGCAAAGCAGGCCGCAACATCGCCGTGATAACGCGTGCTGGGGCGGGCGCTGAGTTCGAAACGCTGATGGCCGCCGTCGGGCGAAAGGTGGAGTTGCTCTAATTCGACGCGAGAGGTTTTTGTGGGGGCGCGGTCCCATTCTTCCTGGGTCAAGAAATAGTGGGAGACTTCGGGAGAGTTGGCTTGGCCGTGCCGCTCGTAATTTGCGGTGGCGGCGTCCAGCTCTTTTTTGCTGGATTCGCGAAGAGTGACGGGCTCGTCGAGAAAAAGAATTGGCTTGAGAGAGCTTTCGGCTAGTTCGAGTAGCGAACTGGCGCCGGCTTCTTTGGTGCCGCCGACCCAGGTGGTGGATTCCCAATCGGAAGCGCGGCCAGTGCCGGGCGCGGGGAGACTCCATTCGGTGAGCGGAAGAATTGTGGTGCGAACAACGGGGGCGACAGAACGCTGGGTGCGCGGATCGAATTCGCGAACACTTTCGACGGTGTCGCCGAGAAGTTCAATGCGGACGGGACGCGGCGCTTCGGGAGAAAAAATATCGACGATGCCTCCGCGGACGGCGAATTGGCCAGGGAGTTCGACCATTTCCGTGCGCGCGTAACCGGTGCTGCCAAGATGCGCGATCAATTCTTCGTGCGGGAGTTCGGTGTCTTTGGCTAGAGTTTTGGCGAGGGTGAGGTAGACGTAAGGATCCTGGTAGCGCCAGAGTGCGGCGGTGACGGGCGCGATGACGAGCGAGACTTCACCGTTGGCGAGACGGTAGAGAGTGGCGGCGCGGCGCTCAAGAATGTCGGCGTGCGGGGATTGCGAATCCCAGGGGAGGGTGTCGAAGGCAGGGAGAACGGCGATGCCTCCGGTGCTGCCGGGAAAAATTTGCGAGAAGAAGCGCAGGCTTTCGGCGAGCGATTCGGCGCGACGGTTCGATTCGGTGATGAAGAAAGCGGGGCGGCGAAGTTCGTGGGTGAGATAAGCGGCAACGAGGGCTTTGGCGACATCTTGTAGGCCAGAAAGGCCGACTAGCGAGCCGCCGGCACGTAGTTTTCCCAGTGCGCTCTCCAGAGAGGGGTGGCGCAGAAGAGATTCCAGACGTTCGCGTACCGCGGGCAGAATCATGCGTACGGATCTATTCTAACGTGTGGGGCGGGATTCGACGAATTTCAGGTGGGTGATTCAGTAGGAAATTATCTGTGATGGTAAACGAGGCCGCCAGGATGGCGGCGCTACACAGAGCAAGCGCAAGACAGACCTATTGGTAAGTGGAACCGGGGGCGATGGTGATGGGGGCTGAGACTATGCCGGCTTCGGCGGTGGGGATGTTGGAGCGGAGCGGGGCTTGTCGATGGAGGTGACGGCGTCGGTGTTGGCGGTGATCGTGAAGACGTAGGGCGAAGGATAAGGCGCTCGCCTCCCTTCGAATCTCCCCTCGAAGATCGGGGCAAGCAGGGTAAACAGAAAGCGGCCGTTACAAATCACACCCAAGCAGGCAGTCCTTCGAAACGCAGAGTAAACGTGAAGCCGCACAGTTGGGAGTGACTGTGCCACGAAAAAACCAACAAAGAAAAACCCAAGAGGGCGGCGTAAAAGCCGCCCCAACGATTGTTGGGAGAGTGTTGCGCTTACCTCATGAGGAGATTGTTAGCTTGGGAGGGAGTGGATTTTGTTCAGGATTTCGGTGGTGGAGTAGCCGGGGACTATGTCGATGCGGGCTACGCGGCCGCCGGAGGATTCTACTTCGGCGCGTCCAACGATTTGGTCGTCGGGCCAATCGCCGCCTTTAACCAGAACGTCCGGGAGCAGGGCGGCGATTACTTTTTGTGGCGTGAGATCGGAGAAAATCGTGACGGCGTCCATGCATTCGAGGCTGGCCAGGATTTCGGCGCGCTCTTGCTCAGGAATGACGGGGCGCGTGGGACCCTTCAAAGAGCGGACGCTAGAGTCGCTGTTGAGGCCTACGATGAGGACATCGCCCAGAGCGCGAGCCGCTTCAAAGGTGCGAATGTGGCCGGGGTGAAGTAGATCGAAGCAGCCATTGGTGAAGACAACTTTGCGGCCGTTGCGTTTCTCTTTGGCAAACCGCAGAATCAGTTCATCAAGTGTAAGAATGTTCGGATGCAAGAGGGTCCTCGTGGTGTGGGTACTAGGAAAGTTTATCATGATGGGGCGGGAGAGAAACGAGGTCGAAAGTTGAAAGTTAAGAATCAAAAGATTTAACGCAGAGTTCGCAGAGGGCCGCAGAGTTCGCAGAGAAAACAAACGAGGAAGAAGGTTCGTAGGAAGAAAAGATTTAGCACAGGGATCGGAACTGAATCGAAACACAGAGGGCACGGGAAAAGAAGCGGGAGAGAGGGATTGGTGAAGAAGAGTCCTTTGTTTATTGCGGTGAGTGGGATTGTGTTACTGGTGCTGGGTGCGGTGCTTACATTTGCTAGTTCGCGGCGATATTCGGAGCAGGTTGTGGTGGCTAGCTCGGGGAGTTGCCGGCTGAATGCGACGATTGTGCAGTTGGCGGGGCTGCCGGAGAATTCGCAGAACGGAAGCGTGGTGCTGCTGCACGGGCTTACGGCAAATAAAGTGATCATGATGTATTTGGCGCGCGCATTTGCGAACGAAGGGCTGCGCGTGTACGTGCCGGATTCGCCGGGACACGGGCAAACCGCAGGACCGTTTACAACCGCACAGGCCGAGGAATGCTCAACATCGTTTGTGCGCGGATTGCTGGCGCGCGGATTGATTGTGCCGGATCGCACGATTTTGGCGGGGCATTCGATGGGCGCGGCGATTGCGCTGCGAACAGCGGCGAAGATCCGCGTGGCAGGAGTGATCGCCATTTCGCCCGCACCGATGGTTGTGGCGCACGGAGTTTCGCCGGAAGTGCTGCTATTCAGGAATCCGCCGCCGGTACCGCCGAATACTCTAATAATGGCGGGAGCGTTTGAGCCGGAGGGACTGAAAACCAATGCAGAAGATTATGCGGCGACGAGCACGGATGGCACGTCGAAATTTGTGTTGGTGCCGTGGAATTCGCATGTAAGCGTTTTGTTTTCGCGGGCGGTGGCGCGGATGGCGCAGGAGTGGGCGGCGAACGCTCTGCACTTGCCAGCCACAACAGACACTTCCCTGCCGTTTCGTGGGAATCTATTCGGCGGATTATTGGGTTTGCTGGGAATTTTGGTGATTGCTGGACCATTTTTGCGCGAAACCATTGGCGAAAAGCCGGTGGAGGAGTTGGCGTCGGCAAGGAAATTGTCGTCAACACGCCTGGTGGTGGAGTTTGCAGTGATTTCAATTGGCGTGGTGTTACTGCTGCGCCAGTGGGTGCCGCTGAGAGTGCTCCATTTATTTGAGGGCGATTACCTGGCGAGCTTTTTTCTGCTGGCGGGGCTGATTCTGGTGGCGCTCCACGCACGCGAAGCACAAAGAAGATTCCGCACTACCATCAAATTATTGCTGGGGGCAGCATTTGGCGCGTTAGTGCTGCATTTGCTGATTACCGGATGGCTGCAATTGACAATTACTGGGGCATGGATGACGGCAGAACGTTGGGTACGGTTTCCGTTGTTCTTTTTGGCGGCACTGGTGTTTCTTTACAGTTTGGAAGTGGTTCTGGGGCAAGTGGTGGAGGGCGCCGGACGGCAAAGAATTCTATTTGGTCTGGCGCTGATCGTGATCGCGTGGATCACGCTGACGGTGGGAGTAATGATGTTGCATAGCGGACAGATATTGCTGGTGCTGTTGGCGGCTTACTTTGCGCTTTTCTTTGTAATGTCACGCCTAGGTGCACAATTGGTACGGAAACAGAGCGGTTCCGCGATGGCTGCGGCAGTCTTCAATGCTATACTTTTGGCAGGCTTTTGCTTGGTGGTGTTTCCGGTCTCCTAAAGGGCCACACCAGAAAACGTCTCCACTTTCACCCGCGCCGGGGACGACAGCAAAACTAAAAATGGGTAGCCACGATGTCTGAAATCGCAATTGTTGGTGGTGGGCCTTCCGGCGCAATGTGCGGCGAACAGCTGGCACTGGCCGGAAACACGGTTCATATTTATGACGAACACCTGGCGTGGGAAAAACCGTGCGGCGGCGGATTAACGTATAAGGCCACGCAGCGGTTCCCTTTCCTGCTGTATAACGATCATCCTAAAAAATTGATTCGCGACGTGGAAATTATCAGCGCGGAAAATCAGCGTGTAAAACTGGATTTGCAGCACCCGATCGTTATTTATTCGCGTACCGTGCTGAATGGAATGTTGCTGGACCGGGCACGGGAAGCGGGTTGCCACATTCACCATTCGCGGGTGCAGAACGTGGATACGGACCGCGAGAAGCCGCGCTATTCGGTGGATGGCGATTGGAAAACCGCCGATTTTGTGGTGCTGGCCGCGGGGGCGCGGAACGCGTATTTGCCGGGGATTCGGGCGCTATCGAAGGATGAACTGGAAATCACGCAGGGATATTTCGTACCGCAGACCGCGGAAGAAATCATCATCAAATTTTTGCCGGACTTTGAGGGATATATCTGGTCGTTCCCGCGCGCAGATCATTTGTCGCTGGGAATTTGCGGCAGCATGGCGACGCACACCAGCGCGGAATTGAAGACGCATTTACATGCATTTGCGGCGAGCGAAAAGATGTCGACGGAAAATGCGAAATTCTACAGCCACGTACTGCCTTCGCCACGAGAGAGTACGTTGTCGAATCGCGCGGTGATTGGGCGGAATTGGGCATTGTGCGGCGATGCGGCGGCGTGGGTGGACCCATTGACCGGTGAAGGGTTGTTCTACGCGATGCGTTCAGGTGAGTTGTTGGGACGAGCGCTGGCGGAAGGATGCCCAGAGAAGTATGCGGCGCGGGTGCGGGCGTCGTTTTCGGCGGAATTGGAATTTGCGTCCAGGATTGTGCGTCGTTTTTATCGTGGATCGTTTTTGGGCTCGGCCGTGACGACCAGGATGGTGCAATTTCTGCAACGGAATGCAATGTTCCGGCAATTGATGAGCGATTTGTTTTGCGGGACGCAGGACTACACGACGTTGAAGCAGAGAGTGCTGGATCATCTGGGGGGAACGTTAAGCCAGTTTGTGTCTAGCGTGTTGAATATCGATCGGCCGGTCAGCAAGGTGCCTACGGTGCCGGCGGCGGATTAGTTCTTCGTTTTCTTTCCTGACGTAAGACCATTGGACATTTGGGGTAGGTTGAGATCGAAGAGGGATATCTGCGCCTCGAACGAAAAGTTTTAAGTATTAAGTTTAGGAAAAGGATAACGCGGAGGCGCTGAGAGCGCAGAGATTCGCGGAGAAGAAGGTTGGGAAAAGGAAATATTTCGGCGGGAAACAAAGGACGGCACGGCGGAGAGAGCCAAGACGCGCACGGATTGGAAGTACTACTAGTTTGAAGCCGAGAGCGATTCATACATGAGAGCTAGTAGAAGAACAAATGGCAATTGTAAATTCTAGCAGTGCAGGCGAGGTGGCATGCAGATTGGGCTTGCTGGGCGGGAACGATTGGCCTATATTGCCATGGCTCGCGGAGCCAGATTTCGGTGTCCCCTGGTGAACCGAGCATCCTGAAAGAGTTCTACAAAAAAAAGGGGTGTGTCTTATGCGCTTAGTAGCAATTGCTGCGCTGCTGTTTGCGTCGATCCCGGCGACTGTGATGGGACAGGCTCCGGACGATCAACTTCCTGCCAGCTTTATAAAGAATATGAAGCCGACGACTATACATGGTCCTTCGATAGGAGATGGAGGAGTGTTGGGCGGACGATCGAGCGGAAATACTTTGGGAGTGGATTCGGTTGCGAATTGGAGCAGCTATTTCTACATTGCTGGAGCCAACTCTTTTGGAGGCATCCAGTTTACCTGGCCGTACACAATGGTTGGGCACGCGCCATTCGGACAGGGGCACGATAATGATTGGGAAGGCGCAACGACTTTTATTAATGCGCCGGTCGTACCTGTGAACTTGGACTTGCGCAATGCCGACGGATCGCCGCGATTTGTGAATGGGCAGCGGTTGTATTCCGATGCCACGCAATACGTGCCGTACGTGCTGGCTTCGCCGGTATTTTCAAAATACAGCTACGATTCCAGCGAAAACAAGACACAATTTACCGACGCGATCCAGCGGGCAGAATTCTTTCATCAATCTGATGACGATTGGCACACGTTATTGCGCGCACGCGCGGCTACGCCCCAGGTGATGGTGCTGATCCGGGGAACATACCGGTTCGCACTGAACTCTGATGGAAGCTGCTGCTTGTATGTGTTGATCGACGAAAACACGTTCGGCAATGCGCTGTTTCCAGCGGTGCCCACCGATACAACGACTCCGATTGGAGCGGCGGAAAATAACGGCGATTTCCGTACTAAGGATATCGGCACGTTCCTGTTTCCAAACGCGTATCTATATGCGAACGGCGATCCAAACCAGTGCTGCGTGCTTGGCTTTCATAGTTACGATATCGAACCGGGAGACAAGTCAAACGGATTCCAGGAGCGCCGCTATGTCATGAATTATGCTTCGTGGATCACCCCTGGATTGTTTGGGGATTCTTTCTCTGATATCACGGCGCTGAGCCATGAAATGTCGGAACTCTTCAACGATCCATTCGTCGGAAATGCGACACCATGGTGGTTGGCGCCGAATGGAAACTGCCAAAACAATCTGGAAACCGGGGACGTGATTGAAGGGCTGCCAAATTCCGTGTTTCCCATTACGTTGAACGGGAATACGTATCACCCGCAAAATGAGGCGCTGTTGCAGTGGTTTGCGGATAAGACGCCTTCTAATGCGATTCATCAAGCGTATAGCTATCCGGACATCACGGTGCTGACGGCGCCGAATGTGCCGCAGAATCCGTCGTGCACGCCACCGCTCTAGGGCAGATTACGAAGAGTAGTGGGAAGTCGGCAGGTTGGCGCTCTGTGAATGGCGCTGGCCTGCCGATTTTTTGTGGAGTGGAGATTGGAAAAGGCGCTGGCTGGCATAAAAGCCAGCGCCACACAAAGTAAGGAAACCCAAGAGCACAGTCAGGAGTGACTGTGCCACTAGCAGGTAGCACGGGAGCGAGCAGGGTTGTAGATGGTTTCGCTTTTGGGGCATCGAACGGGTATCCTAAAAATGAATAGCCTATGGCCACCACTGCAACAACAACGAATGTAGCTGCACCCGCTGAAGCAACGAAAAAGCCGAAGAAGAAAGTTGATTGGAAAGCGCTGCCCGAAGTTTGGCAAATGATCCGGCCGCGGCGCGGAATTTTGCTGCTGGGATTGGTGCTGGTCGCCATTAACCGGTTCTCGGGACTAGTGCTGCCGTGGTCGAGCAAATATTTGTTCGACAACGTGATTAACAAGAAGCAAGTGCAGCTCTTGCTGCCGATTGTGCTGACGGTGATCGCTGCAACGATTGTGCAGGGGCTGACATCGTTCACTTTGACGCAGGTGTTGTCGAAATCGGCGCAGCGAATGATTACCGAGTTGCGAAAGAAGGTGCAGGCGCACATTGGACGGCTGCCGGTGAGCTACTACGACGCGAACAAAACGGGAGTATTGGTTTCGCGAATTATGAGCGATGTTGAAGGCGTAAGGAACCTGATCGGAACCGGGCTGGTGGAATTCGTTGGCGGCTTGCTGACGGCGGTGATGGCGCTGATTATTTTGTTGCGGATCAGCGCGATGATGACGGTGGTGGCCTTTTTGGTGATGCTGGCGTTTGCAGTGTTCTTGAATAAAGCGTTTTCCACGATACGACCCATTTTTCGCGCGCGGCCGAAAATTAATGCGGAAGTGACGGGGCGGTTGACGGAATCGCTGGGCGGGGTACGCGTGGTGAAGGGCTACCACGCCGAAGAACGCGAGGAAAACGTTTTTGGCAGCGGGGTGCAACGATTGTTGGACAACGTGTTGAAGACGTTGACAGCAACTTCACTCATGAGCCTTTCGGGCGCGACGTTGATGGGTGTGGTTAGCGCGATCATCATGTTTTTGGGGACGCGGCAAGTTCTGACTGGCACGATGACGACGGGTCAATTGATACAGTATTCGGGATTTCTGGTATTGATGGTAGCGCCGGTATTCCAGATCGTGGCGATTGGAACGCAGATTACCGAGGCGATTACCGGGCTGGAACGGACGCGAGAAATTTTGAACGAGTCGATGGAAGATCAGGATCCGAACCGAACAGTTTCGCTGGGACGGATTGATGGGCGCATCCAATTTGAGGATGTGCATTTTTGTTATGAGCCGAATAAGGAAGTTCTGCACGGGATTTCGTTTCGGTCGGAACCGGGGACGGTGACGGCGCTGGTGGGGCCTTCGGGTTCGGGAAAATCGACCATTATTGGATTGCTATCGGCGTTTTATGTGCCGACGCACGGACGCGTGTTAGTAGATGACGTGGATTTGTCGAAGGTGCTGCTGAGTTCTTACCGGACGCAATTGGGAGTGGTGCTGCAGGAAACATTTTTGTTTGATGGAACGATTCGGGAGAATGTGGCTTACGCGAGGCCGAACGCCACTGAAGAAGAAATCATGGCAGCGTGCCGGATTGCACGCGTGGATGAGTTTGCGGAAGGGTTTGAGAAGAAGTACGACACGGTGGTGGGCGAACGCGGAGTGAAATTATCCGGAGGGCAGAAACAACGTGTGTCGATTGCGCGAGCAATTCTGGCTGATCCACGAATTTTGATTCTGGATGAAGCGACGTCGAGTCTGGATTCGGAATCCGAAGCGCTGATTCAGGAAGGGTTGCGTTACTTAATGCGTGGAAGAACAACGTTTGTGATTGCGCATCGGCTGTCAACGATTCGACGGGCGGAACAGATTCTAGTGGTACAGGATGGGCGGATATTGGAGCGCGGGACGCATGAATCGTTATACGCGGCGCAGGGAAGATATTTTGAGCTGTATACGAAGCAGCATGCGGTGGAGACGAATTTATTTTTGGCGCCGGGGGAAGGCGATAAGCTCGAGAACGGGGATGGTGATGAGCCAGGGAGTGCGGCGCATGGTGGGGCGGCGGATGCGATCCGGTTGATGCGGGGGCCGGTGGGGTGAGGACAAAAGTTGAAAGTTAAAAGTTAAAAGTAGAAATCCACCCACTCGAGCTATCAGTTATGCGAGGACTGGGAGAAAAAAGATAACGCAGAGAAAGAGAAAGCCCCACACGCAAATACGGCGTGCGGGGCACCTGGGATTCAATTGAATAGGAATCGGAAAAAAGGGCTGGCATAAGAGCCAGCGGTACAAAAACTAAGTAAACCCAAGAGTACAGTCAAGAGTGACTGTGCCACCAACAAAATTAGAGAGAGGGGCGGCGGAGGACGGGCTTTTTGGCCATGCCACCTTGAACTGGGAGAAGTGTAGCCATTTTGCGGATCATGGCGAGGACCAGGCGCTTGTCACCATCCGAAAGAGTGGTGCTGTACTTCTTGATCTCGGCAAGGAAGCGAATTTCGTCTTGGGAAAGTTCGCCCAGCATTTTTTGGGTTTCTTTATCGTGGACGGTTTCCGTGCCGGGGAAGAAATCGGCGAGAGAAATTTCCATGGCTTCGGCAATCTTGGCCAGGGTTTCGAGCGAAGGAACGGTGTGGCCGTTTTCGACGCGGGAAAGATAGCAACGGAGAAGGCCGGTGCGGCGTTCGATGTCGCCTTGGGAAAGGCCGCGTTGGCTGCGATAGGTTTTGATGACCTCGCCGATGTTGACTTGTGGTTTCTCTTTAGGCACTGGTTCCTCCAAGCGAAAGGGTATCTTAGTGGCTAACAGTAGAAGTGGCAAGAGGGAAAGTGCGGGTGGTGGTTGCTAAAAAGTTAACGGGGGTTGCGTGGGGAGAGATATGCGCAAGCGAGGCCGAAGGGAGGAATTATCCCATTCATTGGGTGGATTGGTAGAGGATGCGGGTTAGGTCAGACATGACGGCGGAGCTATTTTTTGTGTCGCTGAGGCCGCGGACCAAGATGACTAAGACGAAGGGGCGGGGCGCGTAAACGATAGCGGCATCGTGATGGATCTTGGTGATTTCGCCGGTTTTATGGGCGACGCGAGTGCCTGGGGGAAGGCCGGCGGGAATGCCTTCGTTAAATTTTTGGCGTTCGAGGATTTCCAGCATCTGGCGGGAAGAATCTTGGTTGACGGCTTTGCCATCGGCGATGGCGGTCATCAGAATTTCCAGTGCACGCGCGGTGGTGGTGTTGTTGAGGCCCTTGTCGAAGGCTTTATCGTCTTGAACGCCGCGAAGAACGTTCATGCCGTTGGCGTGGAGAGATTCGGTGGTGGCCCGAATATTGTCGACACCGAGTTTCTCGATGAGGAGATTTGTGGCGAGATTGCTGCTGACGGTGATCATGAGATCGCAAAGCTGAGAGACAGTCCGCGTTTCGCCAGTGGAGGCGTAGAGGGCAAGTTCGGAGTCGTCAGCGGGGTCGAGTTTGTAGAGAGAGCCATCGACGATGGAATGGAAGTCGAGGTGGATGGTGATTCTGTCGGCCAGGCTGAGCTTCCCTTCCTGAACCTGCTGGAACAGTTCGATCATGACGGGGACTTTCATGGTGCTGGCGGCGTGGAAGGAGTCATCGGCGTGGAAGAAATATTCGGATTTGCCGTCGAGAGTGCGGAAGGCGATGGCGACATCGGCGTGAGAAGCGGCGATGCGGGATTCGATTTGGGATTGGACGGCGGGAGGGACGGATTGGGAGTGGGTGGGATTCGGGAGGAAGAGCAAAGACAGGAGAGGGAGAATATTTAGAAATCGAGAGAAATGCATTCAGGCTCCGCGCGATTGGTGAAGAAAACGCAGGAAAGAATCTAACACAGAGGCGCAGAGGGCGCGGAGAAGGCAGAAACAGCCATGGGGACTGGCGAAGAGAACTGAGTTTTGTGGATTGGTGGAGACGGTGCCACGATCCCTCCACTGCGTGCCGCTAGAGATGCGGCACTTCGGTCGGGGTGACAAAGTAAATGCAAAGAAAACCCAAGAGCACAGTCAGGAATGACTGTGCCACGTAGTTTCGGTGCCGCTGGTTTCGGTGTTGGCGAAGGTTCCAGTAAGGGAAACCGACGGGCACGGCGCCGTGCCCCTACTTTAGTTTGATGGTGGAGGGCTGGATGTTGAAGCCGGAGACTTCTAGGATGGCATCTTTGCCTTCGGTGTCAGACGGGTCGTAGGTGGCAGCTATGGATTTTTCTTCGCCGGGGAGTAAGGAGAAATAATTGTCGTCCCAGAAGATGGGGACTATGTCATCGCCATCTTTGGTGTTGGCGAGGCGGAGATGGATTTGGAAAGCGATTGTCGGGCCGGGATTTTTAATTTTTAGGCGGGCGGTGCTCTTCCCTGCTTCGTGATGCGATTCGGCTTTCACGTCCAGTTTAATTTCCGGGAGAGAGTTTAGGCCGGTGAGGTCGCCGAAATCTTTTTGGGGAGTGTAAACGGTGTCTTTTTTATTGGCCCAGTCCATGGTGTCGGGCTTGGTGGAGAGCCAGTAGAAATTGTCACTGATGAGCTTTCCTGCGGAATCGTGGAGCTGGAGTTTCAGGAAATAAGTGGTGGTGAGGCCAGCGGGCTTGGGGAGATCGAGAGCTTTAGCGCTGGCATCGGCGTCGATGTCGAGGGTGGCGTCTTGCGTGCCAGCTTCCTTGGAATCGCTGTTGAAAAGTTTCGCAGTGACCTTCAGAGATTTTAGCGGAGCGTAGGTGCCATTGACTACGGAGACGGAATTGGAATTGTAGTCGTATTGAACGTGGATAATTTCCTGGGCTTTCTTGGTGCCGAAGTAGCCGCCACCGGGGACGAGATAATAATCGTAGAGATGCCAAATGAGGGAGGGCCAGGCGTTGTTGAGCATCCATTGGATGACGCCGGTGGCGACGTATTTGTTGCGGCCGTAGGCTTCGAACATGGAACGTTCGTTGTCGTAGGCGGAGGCTTGGGCTTTGCGCTCGTACTCGTCGAGAGAAGTGGCCGGGCCGTAGCGGCGATTGAGGCCGTCGTTGAAAACGTCAACAGTGGTGAAGCGCTCGCCGCCTGCGTGGAAATTCCAGTACTCGCCGATGGGCCAGAGATGATCCTTGGGAATAAATTTGGCGAGGCTTTCTTTCGTGGGGATCGCGGGACCGGGGCTGGTTTCGGTGTTGTAGCCGAACGCGCCGCCTGCTTGGGTATCGGTGAGCCAATAGACCGGCGGAACATATTCGTAGGGGCCCGTCATTTTCACGCCGGACGCGCCAGTAACTTTGGTGGGCGTTTCCGATGCGGAAGAGACTGTCGGATTGGGCCACTGAAGACTCTTGAGGATGGCGAGATACATATTTTCGATGTCGGGCGGAGGAGGATTATCGCTCCCGTAGATCCAGACGAAAACGCTGGGATGCGAACGAAGGCGCGTGATCTGATCGGTGAGAGAAGCGGCGGCAATTTTCCTGGTGTCGGCGGTCCAAGTGTCCCAGTGTTCCCACATATCGCAGCAGATCCATCCGGGCATGATGAGAATGCCGAGGCGATCGGTCTTGTCGAAAAATTCTTCGCGATCGACCTTGCCCTCGAGGCGAATGGTGTTGAGGCCCATGTGCTTGACGTAAGCGAGGTCGGCGTCGAGGCGCTTGGAGTTCCAGCGGAGGAGCATGTCGGGAGTCCAGGCCGCGCCGCGGATGAGAACTCTGTGGCCGTTGACTTTGAAAAGGCGGCCACCTTTGGGAGCGAGTTCGGAAGTAACTTCACGAATGCCAAAATTGATGGTGGCGGAGTCGGAGATTTCTTTGCCCACTTCGACGTGGAATTTTGCGGTGTAGAGAGCAGGTTCGCCCATCTGGTAGGGCCACCAGAGACGCGGATGAGCGAGTTTAAGTTTTGGAAATTTGTCGGAGGAGAAGGCTACGATTTTGGTTTCGTAGGCAGCGAGGGTGACGGGTTGCGAGAGATGATCGCCGTCGACGTCGGCGTGGAGAACAGCTTCGACAGAACGAGCGGTGGTGTTGCGGAGCTCGGCGGAGAGAGTGAGTTCCGCGGATTTGTAATCGTTGGTGAGTTTGGATGTAGCGAAGGGCGCGCGGAGGGCAACTTCGCCGCTCTCGGATAGAAACACTTCGCGCCACATACCCATGTCTTTGTCGGGAGGAGTGGGATTCCAGTCAACCCAGGTGAGGCCTAGATCGTTTTTTTCTGGGGCGAAGATTTCTACGGCGAGAGCGTTTTTGCCGCTGGCATTGACCTTGGCGTTGAGAAGTTCGTTGATGCGGAATTCGTAGGAACGGTAGGCGCCAGCAACATCGGCACGATCAGCGATTTTTTTGCCGTTGAGCCAGATGTTGGCGCGGTAATTGATGCCGAGAAAATGGAGCCAGGTGGATTTATTGGCTGCGGCTGCGGGAGTTGAGAATTCGGTGCGGAACCAGAAGGAACAACGGTAAGGACTATCGGCGGGCATTTCGCGATTGGAGAAAGGTTCCTCTCCGCCGAGACTAACGCCGGGAAAAGATTTGAGGTTCATGCCGAAATTGGGATCGGGGAGGGTTTTGTCGGCGACGAGAGCGGCAACTACCGTGCCGGGAACTTCAGCGGGGTGCCAATTGGTGGCGGAGAACCCGGGTGTGGAGATGGCTTCAGCGGGAGAGTTGTCGGTGCAGGAGGATTGCATCTGCCAGGTGCCGTGGAGAGAAGTGATGTAGAACGGAGGCTCGGCGAAAGATGCGATGGCAAAGGAAGTGGCTAGCAGGATCGCGAAGGATATGGCGCACAAACTATGAAAACGCATTGGAGCTCCCGTTGGAGAAAACTGCGAAAGTATATTAAACCGATTCAATAGGGGTTGCTAGTGTTTTTTGAAGAAAGGAGGAAGAAGGAACGCAGAGACGCAGAGGACACAGAGAAAGATAAACCCTAAAGGAAGAAATTGGGAGGCCTTTGATCGTCAGAGTCCGTCCTTTGCGAGACAAGGGTGGGGCACCCTCAAGATCAGTGGATGTTCTCGCTCCACGAGGACCTGAAGGAAGGAAGCGGAAGCGGAGACGTTGAGGACAAGGAGAAGATAAAACCAAGAAAAAGAGGTTGGGAGGCCTTCGATCGTCAGAGCCCACCCTTCGCAAACGGCGTGAAGGATGGGGCACCCTCAAGATCCATTGATCCTCTCGTTAAATTGAAAAGGCGGGAGGCTGTGTATTAGAAGGGAGAGGATGGGAAGACTGTAATCGTTTTTTGATGTGGTCGGTGATACAGTGATGCGCAATTGACGGTCATCGAAACACCTGGAGGTTCTATGGCGGAATGGGAACTGCGACCATTGTCGTTGGGCGAAATATTGGACCGAACCTTTTCGCTGTACCGGAAACATTTCGTACTGTTTTTGGGGATTACGGCGATTCCGCATCTCCTGCCGCTAGCGATAAATTTAGCGAAAGTTCTGTTAAGTGGAACGTCAACGGTGAACTTAGGCCGGGCACAACAATTGCAAAGTGGAGCGGGAAATGGAGAGATTGCCGTTTTTGGCGCCTTCGCCACACTAATAGGCGCGGTCGTCACCCTCATTGCCTATTTATTTTCGCAAGGCGCAACGGTGTATGCGGTTTCTGATCTTTATCTGGGGCGATCGACAACTGTTGGCGAGTCTTTACGCAAGATGTGGGGCCAGTTGGCCAATTTGTTTGGAGTTTCCATACTGAACGGATTTGCAATCATCGTTTCGGCACTCGCTTTGTTGATCCCAGGAATCTATGTGGCTTGTCGACTTATCACCTGCATACCTGCGGCGCTGCTGGAGGATCTTGGTGCACGCGCATCGTTGGAGCGCAGTTGGGAACTAACGAAAGATAATGCGGGGCGTTCATTCCTGATTTACGTTCTGTATCTGGCGATGCTTTATGGGATTATTATGCTGTTCATGATTCCTTTCACCGTGATGATCGCGATGGCGCCAAAGGATCCGAGTGTGTTCCGAATGTCGGCTGCGTTATTACAGGTTGGAACCTTTGTGGCACAAGTCCTGGTAGGGCCATTTTTTCTGATCGCGATATCGGTGTTTTATTACGATTTGCGAGTGAAGAAGGAAGCGTTTGATTTGCAGATGATGATGGATCCGCAGGGAGTGACGACGCCGGCAAGGCCCAGCGTACCTTCGATGTTGTCGTAGGAATTAAAGATTTGCATTTCTGGCCGATCTAAAGATCGGCCACTACGGGTGCCGATGAGGCGATCTTTCTTTCTGATTGTGATGCTGATGGCGATGCAGGCACGCATCACGAATACACAAACACAAATTACAGTACACGCGGGCCAGGTTGACGCGGATGGTGCGTACGACGTGGAGTCGTTTGCGGCGGAGCTGCAGGGCTTGGCGGACGCTTTGGAGAATGAACCTACGGCAGACGACATGGCGAAAGTGCGGAGTTCCCTGCCGAAGTCCTGGACCGTGAAGGCGGGGGAAAACCGATATGTAATTTCCTGTGAGGTGGTGGATAAGGCGTTGGCCGCGGGAAACGCGGATGATGCGACGGACTGGCTGTACCACATGAGCGAGGAGGCCCGGAGCTATTCGGCAGGCGGGGCGAAATCGAACGGGAATGCGCGGGCGGAGCTGGATAAGATTCTGGCGGGAAACGAATTTGCGGCGGTGCATCCACCAAGCCCATGGGATTTATTCCGGCAACGATTGGCGGCGTGGGCTAATCGTTTGCTGGACAAGATTTTTGGAGGGATAGAGCGATATCCGATTGGCGGGAAGATTTTGTTTTGGTCCGTCATGATTGTAGCGGTGGGATTTATTGCGTTGTGGCTGTTCCGATTCATGATGAGCCGCGACCGGATGGATACACTACCCGCGGGAGAGATCGTATCTGCTTCGCGAACGTGGCAGGAGTGGATACGAATGGCGAGAGAAGCCGCCGCGCGCAAGGATTTTCGCGAGGCGGTACATTTTGCATATTGGGCCGGAATCGCGCGGTTGGAAGATACGGGCGTGGTGCCAAAAGACCGAACAAAAACTCCCCGGGAATATTTGCGATTGGTGGCGGCGGCTTCGGAACATGAATTGGCGCAGCGGCCTATTTATAGAGTGCCGCTGGGGGAGTTGACGAAGCGGCTGGAACGAATTTGGTACGCAAATCGCGGGGCTGGTCCGGAAGATTTTGCGGAGACGCTGAAGCAGTTGGAGGCCATGGGATGCCAATTAGAATAGCGGCATCGGACCGCAAACTGCTGTTCATTGGCGGCGGATTGATGCTTGTGATGCTGATAACCCTGGCAATTCTTACTCCGCCACAGGAGCAGGGGAATTCGCCGGTGCCCTCGACGTATTCGGCGCAATCGGGCGGGGCGGAAGCGGCGTACCGGCTGTTGACCAGGCTGCATTATCCGGTGAGGCGCTGGGAAAATCCACCGACAGAACTGGATGGGAAGGCAGGAAATATTCTGCTGATCCTTGCAGGGCCGGTACAGCCGCCAAGCAGCAAAGAGAGAAAAGCGCTGTCTGACTTTGTGGAACAAGGCGGGCACGTGCTTTTCACCAGTGGGACCAACAAAGATTACGGAAATATCAAGGATTACTTTCCAGATGCGCAAGTCGCGCCGGAAAGACCCGATCCACAATTTGCGATTTTCAACCCGATGGCGCCTAGCCGGATTACGCGGGACGCCCAGAAGGTGTCGCTGCAGCCGAGTGCGTATTGGGGAAAATTGAAGGCAGAGCAACTCTCGCTGTATGGAGCGGACAATTCAGCAGCGGTGGTAAGTTGGCAAAAAGGACAGGGCAAGATCTTGTGGTGGGCCGGGTCAACGCCGCTGACGAATGCGGGAATCACGCGAGAAGATAATCTGCGATTCTTTCTAAACTCGGTGGGAAATTGGACGGACAAAGGAAATTATCAGATTTATTGGGACGAATATTTTCACGGACAGCGTAGTTCGTTGTGGAGCTACGTAGGGAAGACATCGCTGGCATGGAGCGCGCTTCAGGTTGGATTGCTGGCGCTGGCGGTGGTGTTTACGTTTAGCCGCAGAAGCGGACCAACTTTTATCCCCGCGGAGAATTCGCGACTGTGGCCGCTGGAATTTGTGGATACGCTGGGTGGATTGTATGAACGCGCGGGAGCAGCATCTTCGGCAGTTTCCGTGTCCTACTTGCGGCTACGGACATTGCTGACGCGGCAACTTAGCTTGCCTTCGAGTACCAGAGATGCAGAGTTGGCTGTGGCGGCGGAACAACGGTTGGACTGGAAGGAATCGGGATTGGGCGAATTGTTGCGACGCGCGGCAGCGGCGAGGCGCGAAGAGAAATTTCGTTCCGGGGACGCGTTGAAGATCGTGCAAGAGTTGGAAAAGTTTGCAGAAAAACTGAGCGTTCGCGCTCAAATCCACCGGGGGAAAAGCTAACCGTGCAACACCTGTCTGCGTTAGGAACGCAAGTCCGCAGTGAACTTTCTAAAGTGATTATTGGGCAAACAGAGGTAGTGGATCAGTTGCTGCTGGTGCTGGTGTGCGGCGGGCACGCGGTGATTGAGGGCGTGCCGGGACTGGCGAAAACGCTGGCGGTGAAATCACTGGCGCGGATTTGCGGGCTGCACTTTCAACGCGTGCAGTGCACGGCGGACTTGATGCCCGCGGACGTGACCGGAACGAACATTTTTAGTTTAAAGGACAGTTCGTTCAGTTTGCATCGCGGACCGATTTTTACGGATTTGCTGCTGGTGGATGAAATCAATCGAACTTCGCCCCGGACCCAGGCGGCGCTGCTGGAAGCGATGGAAGAACGACAAGTGACGATTGACGGGATGCGATACCCGCTTTCAGAAAACTTTACGGTGCTGGCGACGCAGAATCCGATTGAGTTTGAAGGAACATACCCGCTGCCGGAAGCGCAGTTGGACCGGTTCCTGTTGAAAATCCGCGTGACATATCCCTCGGCGGCAGAAGAGAACGAGATTTTGATCCAGTATGAAAAGGGATTCGACCCGCGGCGATTGGACGAAATTGTGCTGACTAAGATCGACGCGGCGATTTTGACGGCGGCGCGAAAAGAGATTGAGAGCGTGCGCGTGGAGCCGGCGCTGCGGTCGTACATTATTTCCCTGGTGAGGCGGACGAGGGATTGGCCGGCAATTTCGTTGGGAGGAAGTCCACGGGCGGCGGTGGGATTGTTTTTTGTTGCGCGGGCGCTGGCTGGGATGGAAGGGCGGGATTATTTGTTGCCTGATGACGTGAAGGCGGCGGCGCTGCCAGTTTTGCGGCACCGGATATTACTGAAGCCGGAGGCCGACCTGGAAGGGTTGACGGCGGATCAGGTGATTACCCAGGTGATTGGGGCGGTGGAAGTGCCGAAGTGAAGGAGCTGGATGGTTGGTGCTAAGGCTTTGGTTGAGGTTCTTCACGGTGCAAAAGGCGCATCGTTCAAGATGACAGATTATTTGCCTACGACAGAATTTTTGGTGGAGAGTTACTAGGTTATGGACGGTTTGTGGTGGATTTCTGGAAGCCCAAGAGCACAGTCAAGAGTGGCTGTGCCGAGGGGTTTGATGAGGAAGGTTCGATGAGCAGTTCGCGACCATTGGTGCCGGTGGATGTGGCGGCTACAGGAAGAGCGTTGGGACGAATCCCGTTTGGATTTGGGCCGCGATTTTTTGTGGTGCTGCTGCTGGGATTTCTCTGGCTGGTGCCAGCGTGGTGGGCTCCGCGATTAGTTGGCGCGATAATTTTGTGGGATTTGCTGGCGGTGGCGGCGTTTGGATTTGATTTGCTGCGATTTCCGAAGCCGGAGGAGATGGAAGGACGGCGAAGTTGGGAACCTGCACCAGCGCTTGCAACTTCGAGCGAAATTACCGTGGCGATGCGAAATCTTGGAAAGGTAGCGACACGGTGCACGGTGGTGGACGAGACCCCCGCGGCGTTTCGAATTGCTCCGCCGTCGCTTTCGCTGGTTATGGCTGCGCGGCAAGTGGCGAGCGCGCGGTACTCGATACTGCCGCGGCAACGCGGCGATGTGCGGATGGGTCGACTATTTTTGCGGTATCAAAGTCATTTGGGATTTGCGGAACGGTGGGTATCGGTGGAGATTTCGCAGACCGTGCGGGTGCTGCCTGACCTGGAACAAGCTCGGCAGCAGGCGCTGTATTTGATTCGCAGCTGCCAAGTGGAGATGGAGAAACGACGCCGGCGGCAACGGGGACAGGGTCGGGAGTTTGAGAGTTTGCGCGAATACCGGCAAGGGGATGAAATTCGCGATGTTTGCTGGACGGCAACGGCGCGGCGCCATCAACTGACTACGCGAATTTTCGAGATTGAACGAAGCCAGGCGGTGTGGATCGTGCTGGATGCAGGGCGATTGCTGCGCGCGGAAGTGCAGCAGGACGCGAAGGAAATCCGGCTGGCGAAACTGGATTACGCGGTGAACGCGGCGCTGTCTTTAGCGCAGGTGGCCACGCAGTGCGGAGATCGTGTCGGATTGCTGGCCTATGGAAGGAACATTCAGCAAAACATTGGAACTGGGCGCGGGCCGGCGCACTTGCGAACGATTGTGGATTCGCTGGCGCAGGTGCGGGGAGAGGCCAGCGAGGCGGATCATTCTCGCGCGGCGCGGGTATTGTTGACGGAGCAGAGCCGGAGGAGCCTGGTGGTGTGGATAACGGATTTCGCGGAAACGCCGACTACGCCGGAAGTGATTGAGTATGCGATGCAGATGACGAAGAGGCATTTGGTAGTATTCACGGCGATGAACCAGCCAGATTTGACGGCGCTGGCGGAGAATACTCCGCAGACGGTGGAGGAAATGTACCGGCATGCAGCAGCGTTGGAGATTGCGAACCGGAGAGAGTTGTTGATGAGAGGATTGCGGCAGAGGGGAGTGTTTGCGTTTGAGTTGGTGCCGGGACTGTTGGCGGGATCGATGGTGAATCAGTATTTGGAGATCAAGGAGAGGAATTTGTTGTGAGGAGTTGAGGAAGAAGGCAAGAAAAAGAGGATAACGCAGAGACGCAGAGGACACAGAGAAGACGAAGAGTAGGAAAGACAAACTGACAGAAAGACGGAAAGAAAAATTCTCTCCCTTGAGTTACAAGGGGTGCGCAACCCGCGCAAAAACGTTACTGCGCCTGGTTCGGAAGATGGGCGGTAAATAGGTAAAGGATTAGTGCGGTGAAGAGTAGGGCTGCTAGGGCGAACTTTGCGGGGATTGGGGCGCTGCTGGGGGAGAAGAAGCCTTCGATCAGGCCTGCTACGACTAGCAGGGGGATTGTGCCTAGAAGGAGCTTGGCGGCACGGCTGCCAGCTTGGGAGAGAGAAAGTTTTCGCGGGAGCATGCCGGGAAAGAGCATGCCACGGGCAATTTCCAAGCCCGCTCCACCGGCGATGAAGATCGCGGGAAGTTCGAGAACGCCGTGAGGAGCGACGAAGCTCCAGAGTTGTAGAGCCATGCCTGCTTTCCAGGTGGCGGCGCCAATCACGCCAATCAGAAGGCCGTTCGTCAGAATCATCCAGATGGTACCGATACCCGCGGTGATGCCAAGCGCAAACGCTGTGAAGGCGACGGTCAGATTATTGGTCATGATACCGGAAGAGGCGAGCGGCTTTATCGTGACAATGGATTCGGTCCACATTTTGCGTTGTTCGATGGTCTCCATCATTCTGGGACCGAGCAAACGATAGGCAAATGCGGGATCGTGCAGGGTGACGGCGGCGGCGATAATGCCAGCGAAAACAAAGATCGCAACAGCGAGAAGAGTCTGCGGAAGAGTTTCGCGAAAGATTTGCGGATAGGTGTCGCCATAAAACCGGACGATGCCGCTGACTTTGGGTTTGTGGCCGAGATAAATAAGATTGTGGCTGCGGCCGAGAAGCTGGTTGAGATAGGTGGAGAGCTGACGACCAGATGCATCTTCGCGCACGGCCGCAAGATCGGAAGCAGTTTGGCGATACAATAGGCCAAGTTCTTGCAGCTCACTATGGCTCAGCGAAGAGACGCCTTTCCTGGAGCGTTCGACGAGTTGTTCGAGCCGCGCCCAGAAAGGTTTCCGCTTTTCCAGCCAGCGATTGGAAATCATGTCTTTGAACCCGCCAAATAACGGATTGCCGTTCGAGTCTTCCTCGGACAAGCTTACCATCGAAACGCCCGAGCAAACGGCGCTAGACTTTGCAGTTGCTGGAATCGGCAGCAGGTTTCTGGCAATCGCGTATGATGTGCTAATTCAATTTCTGGTGGGACTGATTGTCGGGATTTTAGGATCGATCGCTTTGGGCGTAGTTTTTGCGGGTTCCCCAAGGGCTGGGATATGGGTCATCGCTATTCTGGGGCTTTTCTATTTCGCACTTTATTTTGGGTATTACGCGATTTTTGAAATTTGGTGGAATGGGCAAACGCCTGGGAAGAGGAAGGTTGGGATCCGGGTAATCAAGGATGACGGGCGTCCCCTGACGCCGGCGGAATCAATCGGGCGAAACCTGATGCGAATTGTTGACTGGCTTCCCTTTTTCTATGGAGTGGGAATTGTGAGCGCGTTTTTGACGAAGGGAAACAAGCGGCTGGGGGATCTAGTGGTGGGTTCGCTGGTGGTGCGGGAGACTTCGTTGAAGGAATTACAGCCGATCTGGCAGACGCCGGGGTCTTCGACGGCTAACGTGCCGGTGATTGCCGGAAGCGCACCTTTAGGCGCGGACCGGTTGTCAGCGGAAGAGTTCGCGTTGATCGAATCGTTTTTGAACCGGCGGTCTTCGATGGATAGCGCGTTGCGGTGGAGGATGGCGGACGAGGTATTGCGGAGGGTGCACGACAAGTTGACGATCCCAACGGGCGTCACAATGTCGGCGGAGAAGATTCTGGAGACGCTAAGCTATGAGCGGAGGGCTATGGGGCGGTACTCGTGAAGAACCGCCGCTCGCTAGGTCACAAGATTAGTAGGCGTTTTTGTTGATCAGGCCAGAGACAATCGTCATCAGGATGATGCGAAGGTCGAACGCAAGACTCCAGTTCTGCAAATAATACAAATCATATTCAATTCGCTTTTCGATGGAGGTGTCGCCGCGCCAACCGTTGACCTGCGCCCAACCGGTGATGCCAACACGAAGAACGTGGCGCTGATTGTACTGGTCGACTTCGTTCAGAAATTTATCAACAAAGTGAGGACGCTCTGGCCTGGGGCCAACCACGCTCATATCGCCCTTGAGAACGTTCCAGAATTGAGGGAGTTCATCCAGGCTGGTGCGGCGCAGGATGGTTCCAATGGCGGTTCGGCGCGACGCTTCGCAAGTGGTCCATTCGGTATCGCACTCGGAAGGGGGGGCGAGACGCATGGTGCGGAGTTTGTACATGTTGAAAGGCTTGCCGTTCAGGCCGATGCGATTCTGCACGAAAAGGACGGGGCCTGGGGAAGTCAGTTTGATCAACACCGCACTGATAGCGAAAAGAGGAGCGGTCAAAATAAGAATAGAGGCGGAAAAACAAATGTCGAAGCCGCGCTTGAGAAAAGCGTAGTCCAGGGATTCGGTGGGGGTGGACATCAAATCCAACATTTGCATTTTGCCAAGCTGGAAAAGGTTGTCGCGGACAACAATTCCCTCTCCGAGGTCGACGACGGCGCGGGCGGGAAGACAAAGACGGTTGAGAACACCCACAATGGTTGGGATAAAAGAGAATTGGGTAGGCGGAATGGCGATGACCGCTTCGTCAATTTCCGGGAATTTGGTCATTTCGGAGAGTTTCTCGAATTCGTAAATTGGCGCGTCGAAGGCGCTGACTTCCTGACCCGGGAGACGGACATAACCGGCGACGAGGAACGGCGCGAAGGACAGGCGCTTCATACGCGCTGCAGTGCTGCGTGCAAATTTGTCTGCGCCAATAACCAGTAGGCGAACAGGCCGGGCGAGATGAGATTTTCTTTGGAAGACCAGACGGAAGCAAGCGTGGAGAAGCAACGTCAAGACCATCAGGCAGATGACTGCACAGACTAGCAGGCCGCGAGGAAAACTATCATTGCGACTAAAATAGAGAGCGGCGAGACAGATAAAGAAGGTAGCGCCGCAAGCAGAGGAAGCTGCTTTCGCGCCAGTGCGTTCACGGAAGAGTTCGTCAAAACTTGTGACCTTGTAGTGGCTGGCAAAGAACGCCCAAACGAAAAGACCGAACAGAATGGTGTTTAAATGGCCCTGGAATGAATACTGCACAGGGCGGTGCGTGAGGGCACAAGAGAAAGCCCACAATATCCAGCCGAAATAAAAAGCAAGGAACGAAATGGCGTAAGTAGCGATTTTCAGTGAAAAGCGGTAGAGCCGAAGGCGAAGGATCATGTTTCCGTTCCTTTCCGACCGGAAATTGTGACGGGGACCGCGCTCTTCATAATAATTGCAATAATATTGCAAAGAGCGTGTACAGATTCAGGATTGGTCAAAGGATGGAGCGAAATCGATAAGAGAAAAGCCGTAGATTTATAAAGCTAGAGATGTATAAACGAATGAATAAACACAAATTTAGATTGATTAGGAAAACACTATCACGGCGCCGCGCTTTTCAGGACCTCCACCGGTTCGTCGGAAGTTGGAACTGCAGTTTGCTCGGGCTGATTCTGTAAGAGCAATTTGCAGGCTTCGCGAACAGATTCGTAGGGAACGGCTTCCATGCAAGCCGGTAATGGGGAAATTTCTTCCCATCCTAAGTTGATAAATCCTCCTTCAGGAAGCGTAGTATCCACGGCGATTGCTCGGGGGTTCAGTGGGCCCCACCGTTTTGAGGAAGTAGGACCATGTATGGCAACTAATGGAAGATTTAATGCAGAAGCTATGTGCATGATTCCAGTGTCTACACTTACCACGAGCCGAGCGCCTGCAAGAAGACTAGCCGTTTCCGAAAGGCTACTACCGGCCACATTGATTACGCGTTCAAATCCACCATCCGGAATATCCTTGATAAGTTCCTCGTTAAGCGATTTATCGGAGGAACTTCCAGTCAGTACCACGGAAAGTCCATCTTTTAGAAATTCAGCAATAAGCCTAAGCCATCGGTCAGAAGGCCATTGCTTTAGTTCTCTTCTGCGACCTCCGGGCCAAAGGTGGAAGACCACATAGGATTGAGGGATCCCCGAAGATTGTTTGGGAACAGAGAGAGCAGGCAAATGAATCGCTTTGGCTCCCAAGGCACGGACAAGATCCCGATAATTTTCCAATTCATGGCTGGTGGAAGAGTGCTCCACGGCAAGATCGAATCCATGGTGACGGTGCTGCTCGGCAGTACAAAAGCCAATGGTGAAAGCCGCTTTGCTGGCGAGGGTGAAGAGAGCTTCGAGACGTGTCCATTGACCAAAATCTAGTAGGACATCGACTGGAGCGGAACGCATGGCACGGATGCCTTTCAAGACATTTCCAGCAGGTGCTTTGATGACGCGGTCAACACCATCGAGCATGCAGGCCATTTCATAATTGCTTTCACCTGCGAAGAGAATAATCTCCGCAGCGGGAAACGCTTCGCGCAGATCGGCGACTACGGCGCTCAACAACACCGTGTCGCCAATGGCACCACCCTTTAACAGTCCAATTCTCTTGATATTGGCGGGCAGAATTCGTTTTGTGCGGATGCTGCCGACAAACGCGATGGCGGGTATTCCGATGTAGCGGTCGACGAAATGGAGCGTCGGATTGCCGCGAACTTTGATCATGCTTTGCTACTCTCCCGCACCGGGCGATTAGCCTCACTGGATCGTTGGCGATAGGCCCGGGGAGTGTGCAATTCCTGTTCGATCAAATGATCTTGGAGTTCTTCGACGGTGACCGTTGCGGTGCCGTGCTTTCCAACAACAATGCCCGCAGCGGTATTCGCCAAATGTGCGGCAGTTTCGCGGTCGGCGCCGGAAGCGATTGCCGCGGCAAAAGTGGCAATCGCAGTGTCGCCCGCTCCAGTAACATCGTAGACATTTCTGGCAACGGTCGGGATGTCCACGCGTTGCACTTCCCTGTCAGCCATCTCGAATAAAGACATGCCTTCGCTGCCACGAGTTACGACGAGAGCCTCCAGTTTGTGGCTAGTGATCAGAAGCTTTGCCGATTCGGTCAACCAAGCGTCGCCATTCACCGGGGAGGCGACAAGCCGGCCGAGTTCCCTCAAGTTAGGCATGAGAATGCTCGCGCCATCATATTTGCTGGGGTTGCTATCTTTGGGCGCGACAACAACGGGAATTTTATGATCGCGCCCGGCCTGGAAAGCGGCCTGAAGGACGCGCGCGCTCAAGACACCCTTGAGATAATCGGAGCACAAGATAACTTGTGCGCCGCGGGAGGCATCCCGGATTGCGTGGATGATGTCGGCTTCCACTTTTCCAGTTACAGCGTGCGAAGATTCCTCGTCCGCGCGGAAAACTTGCTGGCCATGTTCGACCGAAACGTAGCGAATCTTGCGAGTAGAAATGCGTTGCGAATCGCGGATAATTCCCGATTGGTTAACACTAAGCGATGCCAACTCGGTGAGCACGTCAGCGCCAGTTTCGTCCTGGCCGAGAACGCCGATGACAGAAACCGAGACATTGAGGCTGCGAAGGTTGCGAACGACGTTGCCGGCGCCGCCGAGAGTTTTTTCTTTTCCGACGACACTGAGGATAGGGACAGGAGCTTCTGGAGAGATGCGTTTGACGTGGCCGCGGCGATAGTCGTCAAGCATAAGATCGCCAACGACCAAAACGTGAAATTTGCTAAACTCCTCTAACCACTTGTCTCCTAGTTTCACCGTCGCGCCTCCAAAGGCCATCCGCAATTAATGATTCGCCAGGACCGACTGGAGAACATCCCAAGTTCGCCGCATTGTATCGTCCCAAGAAAACTGTTTTGCCCGGGACAATCCCTTAGTCCTCAATTCCTGTTTAAGTTGAACATCCAGGACTATGCGATAGATTCCTTCGGCGATGGAGTCCACGTCAAATGGATTCATCAAGAGTCCCGCGTCTCCCACAACTTCTGGCATAGAGGACTGGTTGCCCACAAGCACTACAGTACCACTGGCCATGGCTTCCAATGGCGGTAATCCGAAACCTTCGTAAAGTGAAGGGTAAACCATCCCGATTGCTCCGGAATATAGAGCGGGTAATAGGGAATCCTCGATGTGCCCGGTTAGCAGAGTCCTCGCTGGAAGATTGCCGAAGTGAACAGCGTTAAATACTTGTGAACTCCCGGCACCTGCAACGACAAGCCAAATGTCTTGGGAAAGATGGTTCTGGATTTTTCTCCACGCCTGAAACAATCGGTCCAAATTTTTTCTTGGTTCCAGAGTGCCGACGGCAAGAATATATCGACTGCGCGGCAGCTTAAGCGCTGCAATCATCTGGTCGGCTTGCGAGGCCGCTTCTGGGCAAAAACGGGAATCCACGCCATTCGGAATCACGACGACCTTATCGGGGCTAACCTTTGTATGTATAACGATGCGATCTTTAATGAACTCAGAAACAGTGATTATTTTCAGGGCGCGCTGGGCAAGCTTCGGCAGCAAAAAGCGATACCACGCCGCAAAACGCGGATTGAAACTTTCCGGAAAATCGAAGACTGCGGTGTCATGAATCGTCACAACTTGATGTTTAACCTCAAGGGGTCCGCTGTTTGACGGACTAAATAGTAACCTACCATACCTCTTCCTCGGCAGGATAACTTGCTCCCAAAAATGCCCGGCAAATCCCTGCAGCGAATGATTTGGAGCGATGATGTCAACGCTTCGACCCAATCGAGTCAATAACTCCGACGTATAACGCTGGACGCCAGTCATATTCCCCGTCAGCACTCTGGCGTTGATTACGACTGGCAGCATGTAGGAGTAGGACTCGACAGCCTGCGCTTAAGGAAAGTGCGAGCGAAAAGTTAAAACGCGCTGCGGCTTAATTTGCCGGCGTAATCCCAGTGTCACCCTCCAGGGAAACGTTCGGCACGCGAACGTAACCTTGCATATCTTTTAAAGCCAATGCATAAGAGGTTGAGTACGCACTCAGTTGAGCCACAGCAACGCAAAATAGGGCCCAAAGAGTGGGACGGTTTATATCAGGCACTCCAATTGCGCCTCCAATCAAGATAGTTAGAAATGCCCAGAAACTCAATTGAAGATAAGAAGGGCCTTTCTTACCCGGATACAATCTTATAACCCGATAAATGATGAGAACGAAAAGTAAAGTGCCCAAGATACCGAGTGTACTTAAAAAAGCTGGAATCAGACTAGAAGGTCGATTACTGCCTAGTCCGACGCCCAACCCCCAAGTATCTTTAACGATCAATAAAGCGTACGCATCAGAAGTAAGTCGATGAAGAAAAGAGAGGCTGTCTGATTTCTCGATGGTAACAGCACTCATGGTTTCGAGAAATAACGGATTGTAATGAATGATTACCCCTGCAACTCCGACCAAACCTGCCACAAGGAGCCAAACTTTTGACCGAGATCTACGCTGCTCCTTTTTAATCCGAAAAAGGTACCAATACGCGATTAGCAGAATAGAAGCGATGCAGAACTCAGCGTAGCCTGTAGTGGCGGTGGTGGCCAAGAGTAGCAGACTTACAACAAAGAAGTACAATAGGCAGGTCAGGCTGTGTTTTTGGCTAAAATATTGGGCAAGCAACCCAATGGCAACGGCAGCCAAAAAAGATCCTGCTCCCGAAGGCTCTCCAAAAGTCGATGTGATGCGATGATAGTTGCCAATATCTTCCTCGAAACCTTGAGCATAAGCGGGGTTGTTGTTAAAAATATCGTAAGGGTAAGACAATCCCAAGGTTGCTGCAAAAATCTGAATCACAGCTGCAATCGAAGCAATACATACCGCCAAGTAAAGAGCATTCGATAGAACTTTAGACTTAGTGACGCCCTTAACTGAGAGCACGGCATAGAAAACCACAGCGACGTTGAGAGTCAAATAACCGGCTTGCGCGAGATTGCTTAAAGACCAAGTCAGGGGCGCCAATGCAGTTAGTTCGATGTCTAGGCCTTCGCGCGGGGAATAAACAGATATTCCCGAGAACAAACGCGGCATCACAAAAGAAGAAATCACCGACCATCCCCAGAACCAAACAAGCAAAATGGCGAGCGGTCTTGCAGGGGAGTTCTTGGGGGGAAGAACGCTGCCATTCTTCCTCAGAATCAAAACGAGGCGGATCGCGATGAGTAATTCGACAAAGTAGAAGGGCGAAAGGCCAAAGATAAAATTACCGATTGTCCCATTGAACACTGAAGCGACCTCAAAAAGAGAGGAAATGAGGAGCAGCGGGAGCAGGTAGAATGGCTGAGCAAGAAAACAAAAAATTGCCAATGGGATAAAAACTGCTCCGAGCAGAGTTACCATTCGGCTTCCATTAGGTTAGGAGGTTTGAACCTGCAAGCTCTCGGCTTCCGCTAATTGCAATTCGCATCCATCTACTGGGAGAACCCTCCCTAATACCAGGTGATAGAAAGCTACTGTTTTTCTAGCGACACACTGATGAGTAAAATTAGTAAGAACGCGATTGCGGCCTGCCAGGCCAAGTTGCGCAAGATAGTTCGGATCGCTCTCCAACCGCGTCAACTGATCTGCCAGGACGTTTGAATCACCTTCCGGAAACAATAATCCCGCCTTGTCGATCACGATCGGAATTTCTCCCGAATCTGAACCGACAACGGCAGTTTCACAAGCCATAGCTTCAATTAATACTCTTCCAAATTGCTCCTTCCAGTTTCTGGTCGTATGCGAGGGCAGCACCAAAACATCGAAGGCATTTAAATAGTAGGGCATTTCCAGAGAGTTGACATGGGGAATCCATAAAATGCGGGAAGCCACGCCAAGGTTCGCGGCTAATTTTCTGGCTTCAGATTCAAACTCACCACTGCCAAGAAGAGCCAAGACGCAACGCGCTGGCAGTTTTGCTAGAGCACTGATCAGGTCCGGAATGCCTTTTGCTTCGATGATTCTTCCGGCGTAGCCGACAACAAATTTGTTATCAATACCCAGTTGCCCTTTAAGCCGAGAAACATCGCGCTTTCGGAACAGTTCCGGATCAACTCCGAATTGCGGAATCACGGCAACTTGCTTTGTGAACCCTTTGCTAGAAAGAATTGTGGCAGCCTCGGCATTTCCAGCCAAACCACCCACTGCATGCTTAAAAGAATACCGTTCGAAATAATCAAATGGTTGCGGATAGGTCTTATAAATATTTTGCCAGGTAAAAAAAATGGCCGGCTTGGCTGCTTTGATGGAGGCGCGCATACACTGAAATGTGACCAGGCTCCAAGGATCTTCGTCCACATGAACCAGGTCGGCGTCTATGGGATTAATCGAAGAGCGATAGAAATGAAAATGATTATGGCCATCGAGAAAACATGGCAAAACGCGGACTTCGTAATTGGGGGTTTCGTTCAAAGTAAACCGTTGATTTCCCCATCGCGGAGGAACGATTAGGGTCAAATCGACGCCGAGATTTGCGATTTCGCGTAGTTTGCCATGATACGCTTCAACCGTAAGGGCTTTCGAAATCATCAAAATCTTCATGAAGCGCTAACTCCAATAGGATTCATTGTGCACGGCAATTTGAGTCAGGACCTTGCAAGCCTAGACATGTAAAGCGAGATGCCTTCCATAAAAGCTTGTTGAACCATCCAGAACGTTTTTGGACTTCCAAGGCGAAAAAGAAATTTAAACAGATAGTGAATCTGAAGGAGTGGTAAGTATAAGATACATTGCCAAAGAGGGAAATGTTTCAGTAAATAGTAAACGTGGTTTCGGGCGCCATACTTGATGTGAAATTGAGAAGACTCGCGCGAAGTCAAGCTACCTACCTTGTGAAACAACTTGACGGATGGAAGATAATACATTCTAATTCCCAACTGAAAGGCTCGGAAACAAAAATCCGTATCATCAAAATAGGCGAAGTAATCCTTATCCATCAGACCTGTCTTAGAAAAAACGTCTTGCCTGATTAACATGCAACAAGTTGGGCTGTAGTTTACGATCCGCGGTTCATCAAATTGCCCGACATCCGTCTGACCATTACCGAAATGAAATCCAGAAGCTCGAATATCGCTTAAATACCCCCCGGCGCACCAAATTTTTTGCGGATCGTCGGCGTACATAATCTTGGGCACGATCATTGCGCAATCGTGCCGGGTAAGGCCGTCCAAAAGATTGGAAAAAAGATCGGGGCCGAAAACAGTATCGTTGTTAATGAGAAGAACGAAATCACAGCCATCTTTCAGGGCCGCTCGAATCCCAACATTGTTCCCCTCGGCAACCCCGACATTCGTTCGATTTGGAATAAGGGCAATTCTGGAGTCCTGATATTGGGAGAGTAATTTCAATGTCTCGTCAGAAGAGGCATTTTCGACAATATAAAGAATGAACTCCTGGTGTGACTGGTGAAGCACGGATTCCATAAACTGCGCTATCACCTTTGAACTGTTGTACGTGACCGTAACAACCCCAATGCGCTTTCCGCTATCCATGAAGCAAGCCTCGTTCGCGAAGCTCGACCAGCGAGGATTCATATTTGCTGGAAAAAAAGTCCTGAGAAGAAGCCCATGACAAGAATTGATTTAACCCGTCACGGAAAGAAACCTTGGGGACAAATCCCAAAGTTTGATGGATCTTCGATATATCCGCGAAATTGTGACGGATGTCACCAAGGCGAAACGCGCCGGTGACTTTAATTCGTGAAGCACTGTCAAAGAAGCGAACAATTTCGTGAGCCACTTGCATGACAGTGGTCTGCTGGCCGGTGCCAACATTCAGAAGTTCTATCGCGTGGACTTCGGTTTTGATGCACCGCCAGGTTGCTTCAACCGCATCTTCAACAAAAATAAAATCGCGGCTCTCTTTGCCGTCTTCAAAAATGTTGATTTCCGAATTGGCCCTCGCCACGTTTGAAAAAATTGCGAGGATGCCAGTGTATGGATTACTAAGAGATTGTCCCGGACCATAAACATTCTGGTAACGCAAAGCATAGGCATCAAACCCGCGAGTTTTAGCAAACATAATGGTCATCTGCTCTTGAACGCTCTTGGTTAATCCGTAGAAAGATAGCGGATGAATCGGAGAATCTTCTCCGGTGGCTTCCGGTGTACAGATTGCCTTACACACAGGACAGAGCGGTTCAAACTGAGAAGCGCGTAGTTGGTCCAAATTGCGTTCGGATGGATAAAGGACTCCATGATTGGGACACCGATATCGTCCTTCTCCGTAGACTGCACGCGACGAGGCTATAAGTAATTTTTGAACTCCGAGTTTTGATTGATTCATCAAAACATCGAGTAGCACTGAGGTGCCGCCGATGTTCACGTCTTGGTATTGCCGCACCGCATACATGGATTGTCCGGTGCCAGTTTCCGCGGCAAGGTGAACTACAACATCTTGATCCGAAAGCGCTCGACCGACTAATTCATGATCTCTAACGTCGCCAGTAAATAAGTTGACATCGGCAGCAAGGTCAGAGGCCGCGTGAGAATCATTGTGAATCTGCGAACTGAAATTATCCAAAACGGATACAGAGCATCCCTCGCTCAGCAATTTCCTGACAAGGTGTGCGCCGATGAAACCTGCACCGCCGGTGACGAGGACGTTCATCTACGCTCCGCAGCGTTCAAAGCCCGTTCAATTTCCGGTTCGATGGATTTGATTTGCCTGGCAGGATTTCCAGCGATAACGGAGTAATTGGGAAATGATTTGGTGACAACTGAACGCGCGCCTACAACGCAGTGCTTGCCCAAAGTAACCCCAGGCAAAATGGCACTGCCATGGCCCATGAACGTGTGTTCACCAATTATGACGGGTCCTTTACTAAAAAGAGGCTGCTTCATAATGAGCCCTTTGCGGGGGTCCATGCCGTGGGCCGTGTCAGAGATATAGACATAGTCACTCAGCACACAACCGTCACCGAGCGCAATCAAACCCATCGCGTGGAGTTGTGACCATGAGCCAATGTAAACATCATTTCCGATGACGATTTTGGAATCAAAGCGTTGATCTTCATATTCCGAAAGAGCGAAGAGCGTAGTAAAGCGCCCCACAAAGCAATTGCTGCCGACTTCAAGGCGTTCCGGATTAGGGAGATATCGAGGACGCATAAGATAGGAATTCTGACCCAGTTTTGCAAGCCTGGGACGGCAAAAAATTCTTTTTGCAATTTCTTTTGATAAACGGAGCATAAGAGCTTGATTAGATAATCTGAGTTCTCGGTAGCTTAATAGCGAACTACGTTTTGTCGATGACGAGGAAAGAGTCTTCCCCCAAAGTTTCCACCCACAAGTTCGTAGCAAAATCATATTTTCTGCGAATACTTGCAGGCGCTCCGGCGGCAACACAATAGTCCGGAATATCACGAGTCACCACAGAATTTGCCCCGATTATCACGTTTTTTCCAATTTTTACATTAGGTAATATCACACTACCAAACCCAATAAACGATCCATCGCCGATTTCGACAAAGGAATCGTCGTCCAAAATGCGGCTACCGATTTTCGCTGGGTCATGAACGTCGAGAAAAGGGTGAGTAACGTCGACGATGGAGCAATTCCCGGTGATGGAGACGTTGCTGCCAATGTGTATTCGACTGCGGCAAACAATGTGCGCATTCTGCTCGATATTTGTGTCATTTTCGATAATCAATTGGGGAATTCTGTTCGGATTAGTTCGGATCACCTCTAGCCGCGCACCATCACGAATGGAAACTCTTTCTCCGACGCTGATGTCGCCCGGATTCAGTATGAGAATCGGTTTGCGAATATAAGATCCACGGCCAAAACGTTTGAAAACTAACCGGTAGACGAGAAACCCTTTTAATCGATAGTAAATAGTCCCAAGGCTATGCAATTTGTTGAATAAAGGCATGTGCCAAAAGCTTATAGATTTCTGGAGAATCGTAAAAATAATAGACCTCACGCAAGTAAGGCTAAGCGCATTCTAAGCAGCTTCTCTCGCTCCGTACCAATCAATCCCCAACGC
>DASXIT010000134.1:0-94206 GCA_036497825.1 Candidatus Acidiferrum sp. | reverse complement strand
CTGTTTTACTTTCTGGCCCTGGAAAGCTGTGATATTTATCTTCTCAATTCAGAGAAATTCACCCCCGGCCAAACCTATTATTCGACGGGCACGAAGTATAGTCCCGGCGACGATTCGCAAAAAATACTGCTCGCCTATCGTTTGGATTCCGACAAACCAGCATGGAAATATCCGCAATCAGGCTCCGGACATTCGAGCGGCGGAACGATGACCACCGCAGGCGGCCTAGTGTTTTTCGGCGACGACAACCAGTCCTTCGAAGCCGTGGATGCGCTGTCCGGTAATCCGCTGTGGCACTTCAACACCGGACAGAATATACGCGCTTCTCCGATGAGTTACGCGGTGAATGGAAATCAGTATGTGGCCATCGCTGCGGGAAGCAACGTGTTCAGTTTTGGTTTACCCTAGGAACGAGAATGCCAATTTCACTTTTCGCGGAGGAAGGTGTGATGTCACCTGTGAATTTGGACTTTACTGAGTAGCAGCAAGGCGATGGGTGGGAAGGGTGCTTGGAGATTCCGCATCACTTGGCCGTGTCACGACCTTGCCATTGATTTTTTGCCTACTTTGCAGCCTTGGACTGAGACTCGTTCAGACAGGTACGTAGCGGGGCTACTCGGTTCAAAATCGGCAAGAGTGCCCGACCATTTTTTTGTACCTTCCGATCCCAGATGAATGCACCATCTTGTTCCTCTTGCTATAGCCGTCTCCGGTCGCGACTGGCTTGCTATCGGTGCTTGCTATAGATGACGGAGCGGGTCCTCAATCGCTTCGCTGGGTTGTTTTTTTGCGTCGCGTTCAAGCGATTTGGTGACAAGATCCTTCGATCCCAGTCCTACGGCGAGTGCCAATGAAAGTACAATTCCGCCAAAAAGAATGCCGAAAGCAAGTTGGACAATGCCGGGAGCAATTCTTAGGTGTTCGAGGGCCATCGCCACTGCAAGTACGATTACAAGCCATTTCACGCCTACGCTTAGCAGGCGCGCATATTGGAGGTTCATGTTAACCCCACTGATGAGTACGCTTCGTGCCAGGAAGCGAGCGACGATAACGCCGACCAAGAAGACCAGTACGCCACCCACAATATTGGGAATATAGGCGAGCGCACTCTGCGAAAGCTCCGAGGTCCATTCGGCATCGAAAGCGGTAATG
This sequence comes from Candidatus Acidiferrum sp., assembly GCA_036497825.1. Lineage (GTDB taxonomy): Bacteria > Acidobacteriota > Terriglobia > Acidiferrales > UBA7541 > Acidiferrum. Next base: position 93,054 of record DASXIT010000134.1, on the reverse strand, counting down.
CCGATCAAAAATCCAATAAAGATGACCAGACCAGCAATCGCGCGCGACACGAGCAGGGCGGCGCTTGTTGTCGGCGATTCCGCGGGAGAAGAGAAACCCCATTGGACGAGCCGCTCGCCAAATCGGAGCCTGGTGAGCAGCCGCCGAACGATGAACGCGAGGATAAAGGCCAGTACAATCGAGAGCAGCAGCGCCAAGATAAGAGCCACCATGCCGGGTAACAGGCTCACAAATCTGGTCAGGAACCGCGTCGTCGCCTGTATCAATGCCTGCTTGACTTGATCCCACATAAATACCTCCGGTGCAGCTCGCAGGGAGCTACGGGTTGAAACGATCGGGCCATCTCCATCGAGACACGAGATACGATTTATTGGCTTCGTAGGCGATCGCCAGTCGCTCGAGCCGTTGCTCTGATGCAGCATCTCCCTCCGCGTTCAACTCCAACGCATAGGAAGCGACCCACGCGAGATACAGCGGGGTCATGGACTTGAGCAGGTGGTCACGACTAATCGTGCGAAGGCGATGGGCTAATGCAAAATCGTAGACGATGCGTGCCCAGAGTTCGTCAGGCATGCGGAACTGCTCCAGTGGCAAACGCGAAAGCTTCCTAAGCTCAAACAGGGAAGCGGGAGGCAACACCAAACTCCAGATCTCCTGAAGATCTCGATTTCCGAGTTGGAACGATTCGACCATACGGCTGAGGTCTGGATTTGAAGTGTCATGAGATACAGACACCGGCTCTCCGATCACTGGAACAGGGGCACAACCGCGAACTCTTTGCCAGCAGATGGCATTTCGCTCTATGTCCAGGAAGATAGGGCCCAAAAACTGGGTTAGCAGTGAACTGATATTTGACCAATCCGTTGGCGGGTAGCTGCGGGCTCCGACATGCACCTCGCAAACCTGCATGTTATCGCAAAGAGCGGCGGGCGCGAGGGAGGCCAGTGGATGTACTCCGTTCGCGCGGGGGGTCCGTCCGGTCCCGAGGATCTTGCGAAAGAGGCGCTGTGAGGCTCCTAAATCGGGTCCCATTGGATTGTGGATTTGCTTTCCGTAGAGACTTCGCATAAGCGGAGAGATCACGCTGCTATTCAGCAATCCGGCGCGTTTGCGGCGCGCGTAACGTGGAAGGACGAGATCATGATTGCTTTGAAGCAGAGGATGGATCAGTTGGGAAATCCACTGCGGGGTTGCGTTCTCGAGTTTGGAAGCTACGACGCAACAGGCTCGAGCACCGAGCTTTTCGCTGGCGGCAAAGACCGCTTGATATGCGGCGAACGCGTTCAACACAGGATCACCCGCTGGATCCGGCCGCAATAATGGCCAGGGGAGTACAAACGGAAATGAACTCTTTCCGGCGGGCTCTGAAGGGGTGGGAGTTGGACCGGCGTCTTTATCGTTCTGCAGCACAACGATTCGAGCGGACCCAAGCGTTTGAAGATCATCACACAACATCGCAATGCCGTTTGGACCGAGGTCTGCGAGAATGCCAATGACCAGATCGGCTCTTTCAATCTTTTCGATCGCTTCTTGCGCTTGCTGCGGGATTGAATCAACTTCCACTCTTTTAGTCCCCTCTTAATCACAGTCCGTGTTCAGGGCCCAACGTCGACGATTTATGTCTGCAGAGACAGAATTCCCATTAACGGGATATGCACCCACGCAGGACGACTATTCATCTCATAGAGCACTTCATAGAGCGCCTTATCCAACAGAAAGAAATCGAGCAGCTTCCGAAAATCGGCGCTACTTTGGGGCAAAAACTCGCTACCTTGAGCGATTTCGCGATAAGCCCGCAAGAATTCCGCGGCGGCCGAACGTTCCCAGAGCAGCGCCCAGGGCTCGAGACGAGCAACAACCTCGGAATGCCGGGCCGTATAGTTGATCAGACTGGCATGAGCAGCGTAACTGAAAGAGCGCAACATCCCCGCCACATCCTTTAGTGGACAGTGCTTGGCACGCCGATACGCCAAAGGCCGAGCAGGTTCACCTTCGAAATCCAGAATGAAAAAATCAGTTCTTACTTTGAGGACCTGTCCCAGGTGGTAGTCTCCGTGAATTCGGATTCGCTGCGTTCGAAGATTATCCGATCGGAGCCTATTAAAATGATCCAGAATCCGGCGACGCTTGCTTAGAACGGTGGCGGCAATTTCGACTACTTCATCGGGCAAATAGGACACGCGCTCTTTTAAGAGGTCGAAGACACTCACAGCGTGTTGATGAAGGTCCCTAAGCAAAGCTTCAAAATCCTGCGCGGTTAGTGGCTCCGGAGCAAATGCCGGATCGTCTGTCGGCGAGGCCAAGGCCAAATGCAACTCGGCGGTTCGACGCCCGAGCGTCGCCGCAGAGTCGAGGTATATGCCAACATGATCCCGTGCTAACGGAGAAGTAGGGCGTTCGGAAAGGTCCACGGGATTCTTCAACCCGTCAGTAATTGTCTCTGGAAAGGCAACCGGAGCATAAGTTTCGAAGTAACGATCAAGCTCTTCCAGGGTCCACTTCCAGCCGTCGCCTTCGTTGGCTACGAGGCCTTGGAGCATGGCCAAGGTCGCGGGCTCGGCATCCGCAGTCCCTGCATATTCAATTGAACCGGCAAATGGTGGAATCCGGTTGAAGGTTGTCTTCTCGGTAAGATATCGGCCGACCTCAGCATCTGGATTCAAGCCGGGCTCCTGTCGGCGGAAGAGTTTGAGTATGAAACGGTCGCCGTACAGAATCGAGGTGTTACTTTGCTCGGCTGAGCCACGACGTACGGGCAGGGGAGTCTCCTCCACACCCAAAACATCTGGAAAGGCCTTGCTCGGCACGCCAAGGATGCGCGCGTGACGCGTGTCCAATTCCGTATTCTTCTCAATCAGTGAAAACAAGGCTGCGCACGCCTTGTCGTCAAAAACTCCGTCGTGCAAGAGGCCGGACGCCTGGCCCGAAACAATCGGACCAACAATTGCGATCGGCGCAGTTCGTCGTAGTTCTTCGGCGGCATCTCCGAAAGTCATGGCCAGAGACATAAAGTAAACGTCGGGAGTTCCGCTCTCGAATAGCACTTCGATCATCACAAGAACCGACTGCGAGGCGTTCAAGGAAGCCCAATCGACGACACGCGTCGATTTGATGCGACGGGACTTTCCCGCAAACCATCGTTGTTTTGGAAGATATTCCGGCAGGTTCACGGTCTCGAGTCGCAGACGGGCTGTGCCCTCTAAGATATCTCCCCAGCCACCGATTGCATTGATCGGCGTCTGTTCCGTGAAGCCCGCACTCGATTCGGAGAGGTCGACCCGGCGCTGGAGTTCCAGCCAAAGAAAACTGTAAGGAGCCAACGTGAGCCGATAAGGCTGCCGCTCGATCGTTGGGAATTCCACATACCCGAGCATCTCAACGGGCGTCATACCTTCTAATTTTGACAAATCCAGATCGACCGGCTGGGCAAAACGGGAAAGATTAGCAACGCACAAAATTTGTTCCGAGTCATACTGCCTGAGATAGGCCAACACTTTGCGGTTAGCTGGATCAAGAAACTCGATTCGCCCGCGGCCAAACACCCTGAATAGTTTTCGCAGGGCGATCATGTTTCGCATCCAACTTAAGAGCGAAGATGGATCGCTCTGCTGAGCCTCAACATTGATGGCTTCATAGCCCCAGACCGGATCCAAGATGACTGGGCTGTACAGACGAGCGGGAATGGCTGTCGAAAAGCCAGCATTGCGATCCGCATTCCATTGCATTGGCGTTCGCACGCCGTTGCGATCGCCGAGATAAATATTGTCACCCATCCCAATTTCGTCCCCGTAGTAGAGGATCGGTGTACCGGGAAAGGAAAGCAGCAGGCTATTGAGAAGTTCGATACGACGGCGATTATTATCAACCAAAGGCGCCAGTCGCCGGCGAATGCCGAGATTCAGGCGCATTCGAGGATCGGCGCTGTAAGCGATATACATGTAGTCTCGCTCGTCATTGGTGACCATCTCGAGTGTAAGTTCATCGTGATTGCGCAGAAACAGGCCCCACTGGCACGTCTCCGGAATCTCAGGGGTCTGAGAAATAATGTCGGTGATGGGCAAGCGATCTTCCTGGCGCAAGGCCATATAAATGCGGGGCATCAGCGGAAAATGGAATGCCATGTGACACTCGTCTCCGTCGCCAAAATAAGGGCGCACGTCAGTGGGCCACTGGTTGGCTTCGGCCAGGATGACGCGGCCTGAATAATCCGAATCAATCGCCCGACGGAGCATCTTGATAACGTTGTGGGTTTCGGGGAGGTTTTCGCAACTGGTTCCTTCGCGCTCCACCAAATAAGGGATCGCATCCACGCGCAGTGCATCAACTCCCATGTCTAGCCAGTAACGCATGACCTTAAGAATTTCTTCGATAACAATGGGATTGTCATAATTCAGATCTGGCTGGTGCGAGAAAAACCGATGCCAATAGTACTGCTCGGCGACGGGATCCCAAGTCCAATTGGATCTTTCGGTGTCGGTGAAAATGATGCGGGCGTCTTTGTATTTCTCTTCTGTGTCGCTCCAGACATAGAAGTCTCGCTCCGACGAACCGCGCGGCGCCCGGCGGGCGGCTTGAAACCAGGGATGCTGATCGGATGTATGGTTCACAACCAACTCGATCATGACTTGCAGGTCACGATCGTGAGCGGCGTCGAGAAAGTTGCTGAAATCCTCGATAGTGCCATACATGGGATGAACGTTGAGATAGTCGGAGATGTCGTAGCCGTCATCTTTGAGCGGAGATGGAAAGAAGGGTAATAACCAAAGGCAGGTAGCACCGAGATCTCGAACATAGTCCAATTTCTGGATTAAGCCGGGAAAATCACCTATTCCGTCGCCGTTGCCATCTTTAAACGCGCGCACGTGAAGCTCGTAAATGATCGCGTCTTTATACCAGAGCGGATCCGCTGCGCTACCCGGCCGTTTTGCCATGTGCTCTCCTTGCTCCTCAAGCAGCGCTGCGAGACTCGGGCTGAAAAACAACTATTCCCAAAGTAGGAAGCGTCATGTTTAACGAGAAAGGGCGTCCATGAATCGGGAGCGGGGCTGCCGACAATTCGCCGAAGTTTCCCTGGCCACTGCCACCGTACAAAGGCGCATCGCTGTTCAACGCTTCCTTCCATGAGCCTCCCCATGGAACGCCAACACGATAATTTTGCCTAACGACAGGAGTGAAATTGCACACAAAAAGAAAACAATCATCCGGATTTTTGCCACGGCGCAGGAAGCTAATAATGCTCCTCTGTGCATCCTTGCAATCCACCCACTCGAACCCCGCCGCATGGAAGTCGAGTTCGTATAATGCGGCAGCGCCACGGTAGAGAGTATTGAGATCACGGACCAAGCGCTTCAGGCCTGCGTGGAAGGGGTTCTGTAGCAGGTGCCACTCGAGGCTTGCATCATGGTTCCACTCTGACCATTGTCCAAACTCATCCCCCATGAACAAAAGCTTTTTCCCAGGATGACCAAACATGAAACCGTAGAGGAGCCGCAAATTGGCGAATTTCCGCCATTCATCACCAGGCATTTTGCGGAGCATAGAACCCTTGCCATAGACCACCTCATCGTGTGAGAAGGGCAGAACAAAATTTTCGGTGAAAGCATAGGTGAGACTAAACGTGATCTGATTGTGGTGATAGGAGCGAAACACGGGATCCTGCGACATATAGTCGAGCATGTCATGCATCCAGCCCATATTCCATTTGAGACCGAAGCCCAGACCGCCGACGTAGATGGGCCTCGACACTTGTGGCCAAGCGGTCGATTCTTCGGCAATCATCACGACATCAGGGAATTCCGCGTAGACTCGCTCGTTCAGCGATCTTAAGAAATGAATTGCATCTATGTTTTCCTTGCCACCATAGCGGTTCGGAATCCACTGACCGTCAGTCCGGCCATAGTCGAGATACAACATCGCGGCCACGGCATCAACGCGAAGACCGTCCACGTGGTATTTGTCCAGCCAGAAGAGAGCGTTGCTGATTAGGAAGTTTTGAACTTCATTGCGCCCATAGTTGAAAACGAAGGTGTTCCAGTCAGGCTGTTCTCCCTGTCTGGGATCAGCATGCTCATAAAGATGCGTCCCGTCGAAATAGCCGAGGCCGGCCTCATCCTTTGGAAAATGAGCCGGCACCCAATCCAGGATTACACCGATGTCATGCTGATGGAGATAGTCTATGAAATACATAAAATCCGCAGGTGTGCCGAACCTGCTGGTGGGGGCGAAGTAGCCGGTCGTCTGGTATCCCCACGAGCCATCGAAAGGGTGCTCTGTAATCGGAAGGAGTTCAACGTGTGTGAAACCTGAGTCATGGACGTAATCGGCCAACTGAGGGGCTAACTCGCGGTACGTCAGCCAGCGGTTGCCTTCTTCCGGCACGCGCCTCCAGGAGCCGAGATGGACTTCGTATATGGAAATGGGAGAATCGAGAGAATTGTGTTTTGCCCGAGCGGTCATCCACGAACTGTCCTGCCACGAGTGGCTTTCGAGATGCCAGACGCGCGAGGCGGTCTGGGGGCGAATCTCGGTCGCAAATCCATACGGATCGGCTTTGTCGGTTTTAAAATTTTGAAAGTTGGACTCCACATGATACTTGTACACCGTTCCCTGGCCCATATCGGGTATGAAGCTCTCCCAAATTCCCGCCGGGGTGGGGTGCATAACATTAGCCCCCGGATTCCAGCGGTTGAAATCTCCAATCACGGAGACGAGCTTTGCATTCGGAGCCCACACAGCAAAATGCACGCCGCGCCGGCCATCTCTTTCCGCGAGGTGTGCGCCGAGCTTTTCGTAAGCGCGGGTGTGCGTGCCTTCTCTGAGTAAATACAGATCGAATTCGCTCAGGGTTGATTCCAAAGGATGAACTCCCTCGTTTTTGTGCTGCTTGTCGCTAGCTCAATCACCATGTTTCACAGATCCAGTTACAAGTAATAATCGAAATCGCGTTCCGTGCGAACCCAACGGCGTAGAAGCAAAATATGCGCAGGAAGACTCTCCGGGATCAGTTCCACATAGTTGGGCGATCCTTGCCACAGAAACTTGCCGTCAGCAAGTAGGTCGTGCACTTGAAACGCGTGATTCGCATCCACGCCAATCGACGCAAGATCGAGATTAACCCACCCGGATTGAGTGTGAAAGGAATCGAGATTGACGATAACAACAATCACGTTAGAGAAGTCGTCCGTTGCTTTGCTGTAACAGATCAATGCCGGATTATCCGTTTCGTGAAAGCGTAAATTGCGATTGCTTTGCAGCGCCGGATTTTCCTTACGAATCCGGTTGACCCTGGAAATGAGGTCCTTCAGGCTGGCCTTTGAGTGAAGATCGCGGTGCTTCAGTTCATATTTCTCGGAATTCAGGTACTCTTCGCTACCGGGGCGGAGGGGAACGTTTTCGCAGAGCTCGAAAGCGGGCCCATAGATACCATAGCTAGACCCAAGGGTGGCCGCCAAAATGAACCGGGCCATGAATGCCGACCTTCCACCGACTTGAAGAAACTCGGGTAGGATGTCTGGTGTGTTGGGCCAGAGGTTTGGCCTCAAATATTCCCGTAGCTCGGTCTGTGTCAGGTCGGTGAAGTAACTTGTGATTTCCTGTTTCGTATTGCGCCACGCGAAATAGGTATAGGACTGTGAAAAGCCGAGTTTGGCGAGGCGAGCCATGACACGGGGCCTGGTAAATGCTTCTGAAAGGAAGAGCACCTCGGGATAGCTTTGCTTAATTTCGCCAATGACCCATTCCCAGAAGGCAAAAGGCTTGGTATGAGGATTGTCTACACGAAAGATACGAACCCCTTGATCGATCCAGAACTGGAAAACGCTCTTTAATTCTTCCCACATCGCCCGCCACTGTGCGTTTTCGAAATCCAGCGGATAAATATCCTCGTACTTCTTGGGAGGGTTCTCCGCATACTGAATTGTACCGTCAGGACGCGACCGGAACCATTCGCGATGCTGACTGGCATAAGGATGGTCAGGCGAGCACTGAAAGGCAATGTCGAGAGCTACTTCAAGTCCACGCTCGGCAGCCTTGGAAAGGAAGCGTGAAAAGTCTTCGAGTGTGCCGAGTTCGGGGTGGACAGTGGTATGGCCGCCCTCTTTCGAGCCGACGGCCCAAGGACTACCAACATCATCCGGTTGAACCACGGCGGAATTGTTCTTGCCCTTCCGAAACGCATGTCCAATCGGATGGATTGGCGGAAGGTAGACTATATCGAAACCCATCGAAGCGATGTACGGAAGCCAAGCCTCGCAATCCCGCAGCGTGCCGTGGCGCCCGGCCTGGGGCGAACAGGACCGGGGAAAGATTTCGTACCACGTGGAGAAACGAGCCTTCTCGTGGTCAACTACGACGGTCAATTTCTTTTCGTAACGGCTGGTGAGTATACGGTCGCGGTTGCGCTCCATCGCGGCGAGCAAATCCTCGTCCTGAGCAAGTTGGGCGGCCGCTGATTTATCTTTATTTTGCCGGAGGCGGTCTGCCCATTGCCGGAGAAGAGCGGCGTCTTGTTGCGTCGCGCGCCTGGCGGCGACTTCAATCAACTCCACGCCGATGAGCAAATCAACATGAACATCCTGGTCGGCGGCGACTCTTTTTTCGAGCGCGTGGCGCCACGTTTGGAAATCGTCAATCCAACCTTCGACTGTATATTGATAGCGCCCCGGTTTGACGACAGTAAATTCACCCCGCCAGCGATCATTGCCGAGCGGCTTCATCGGTGAGGATTGAAATTTCTCGTTGTCCTGAAAGTAGAGAATCTGGCATGCGATTTGGTCATGCCCATCGGTGAAGACGTTGGCCTCTACCACCACTGTCTCTCCGACAACACGCTTGATGGCAAAGCGGCCGCAGTCGATTTCGGGAGAAACTCGCTCAACTACGACTCGGCGTCGTCCGTCCGCTGCCTGTTCCGGCATTTGCCTCAAACTCCCACCTGTAAGTTTGACCCGGGAAAACGATCATTCTCAGCTTTACGACGCGACGCCGGTTAAAAACCAAATGCAAAGAACCAGAGACCAAGTGCACCATGCATGCAGGCTAGGCAATTCCATTCTATCGTTCACGCTTGCCGATGCAATACATGGTTTCCTTGTGTCAGGGTTCGCTCCTGAGAAGGGCAACCAGACAGTTTGCCATGTGATTGGGAACGATGGAGTCGTTGAGTATACTGAGTCGCTGGGGCACGAAAGTAGAGCGTAAACACTGTGACCGTGAAACACAAAGAACCTCTCGGTGCGATTCTTGGGGACAACTTTACATGCAGCTTCCTGGTTTGGGCTCCGCACGCGCGTCAAGTAGAAGTGCGCATCGTAGAACCTAAAGAATGCAGAATTGTCATGCACCCAACTTCATTCGGATATTTCCATGCCGTTGCCGAAGGTATCTCACCCGGAACGCTTTATCGATACCGTTTGGACAACGATAAAGAGTTGCCAGATCCCGCCTCTCGACATCAGCCACAGGGAGTCCATGGCCCCTCCGAGGTTGTGGACGATCGGTTTAGGTGGAACGATTCGTCCTGGAGTGGCCTTCCAAAAGAAAAATACGTTTTTTACGAACTTCACGTCGGGACATTTACGCCAGAGGGAACGTTCGAGGCGATTATTCCGCGGATTGCGGCGTTGTGGCAACTCGGGATAACGGCGATTGAGCTGATGCCGGTCGCTCAATTTCCCGGGGAGCGCAATTGGGGCTATGACGGAGTCTATCCTTATGCAGTTCAGTCCAGTTACGGCGGCCCGACGGCGCTGAAAGGACTGGTCAACGCGTGCCATCAAAATGGAATCGCCGTAGTTCTTGACGTGGTTTACAACCACCTGGGGCCGGAGGGAAATTATCTAGCAAATTTCGGCCCCTACTTCACGAATCGCTACAAGACGCCATGGGGCCAAGCCATTAATTTCGATGGCACCGGGAGCGATGAGGTTCGCCGGTACTTCATCGAAAATGCATTGCAGTGGGTCACGGAGTTCCATATCGATGCTCTTCGCCTCGACGCCATTCACGCGATTCTGGATTCCTCCGCGCGAACATTTTTGGAAGAGCTTGCCGCTACGCTTCATGAAACCGGAAAGAAATTGGGCCGCAGCGTATACGCGTTCCCGGAGAGCAATCGAAACGATACTCGCGTCGTTAGCTCTCCTGAGTTGGGCGGCATCGGGTGCGACGCCGTATGGAATGACGACTTTCATCATTCTTTGCACGTTCTGCTTACCGGAGAACAAGCAGGTTATTACGAGGACTTCCATGGGATTGAGGACCTGGCGGAGTGCTATCGAAAAGGGTTTTTGTACTCTGGACAATATTCCAAGTACCGACAAAGGCGCCACGGGAATTCATCGCAACATATCGCCGCTGAGCGCTTTGTAGTTTGCGCGCAGAACCATGACCAGGTTGGAAATCGGAGGGAGGGTGATCGCCTGACAGAAGGCCTGTCCTTCGACCAATTGAAACTTGCAGCAGGGGCGGTGTTGCTTTCTCCTTACATTCCCCTGTTATTTATGGGCGAAGAGTATGGCGAGCTAGCGCGCTTCCCCTATTTTGTGAGTCACGGGGATCCGGTGCTGATTGAGGCAGTGCGTCGCGGCCGCAGAGAGGAATTCGCGCGATTCAACTGGAGTGGAGACGTTCCGGACCCGCAGAGCGAGGCCACCTTCTTTCGCGCCAAACTGAACTGGGAGTTGCAGAATGGCGGGCGACATCGCATCCTTTGGCTTTTCTATCAGGAGTTGATTCGCTTGCGACGCGAAATACCATCACTAGTGCGGTTGGATAAAGACAGCTTGGAGGCCACAACCTCCTGTAATGAAAAAGTGCTTTTGATCGAAAGATGGGACGCCTCGAGCCGCGCCTTTATTGCGTTTCACTTTGGCAAGGAGCCGGCGGAACTGACACTGCCAATTTCACTGGGACGCTGGCACAAGAGGTTGGACCCATCCGAAGAGCAATGGGATGGCAAAGGCAGCCAGACGCCCACGATTCTTGAATCGCCAGGTGAAGTGCGGCTGGCCTTTGCCCCTTGGACTTTTGTGGTGTTCGAACAAGCTTAATCGGACGCCATGGCACGAGTACCCTGGAATGCGGATCAATTCCTTATCACTTTACTGGTCCTTTAATCTTGCTTCTGCAATTTCACCCCGCAACACGGTCACGGACGCGGCTGGCAGCGTGTAAACCGCGTTGTCTCCTGCAATGGTGGAACTAGCGGCTGGCCCATCCGGATCCGCATATCCATTCCTGCGGGCTGGATGCCACTGATACTGATTTTTACCGAAAGTGATCATCGTAACCGGCCCGGCAAAGGCACTATCTTTTTTGGCTTCGGAATCTTGGAACAAGATCCGAACCGCGTGATCGTGGTCGTGGTCCTTATTGATCAGCAGAACGGACCATTGCATATCTGGGCGCAAAACGGGATAGGCCGTTACCAAGACATTGCCGCTAGAATCTTTAATATCCCCCATGGCGCGAAAGAGCCGGTGTTCGGCATCTTCTGGCTGCACCCACTCCTTGGTTAGCAATTGCGCAGCGAAATACTGCGATGTCGGTGTCTTCATCTCGTACTTCTCGTCGGTCATGAACATTCGATACGTTCCCCAACTGTTTTTGCAATTGGGATGAGGAGGAGAGTAGGGCAGGGCATGATAGTAAAACGTGCCTTTTCCGCCGGCGGTCAAAAACCCGGCAAACGAATCGGCCAACCATAGAGCGCCAAACACTTCCACGGAGGCTTCTCCGCCGTGAGCGTTGGTTTCTGTGTCGAACATCGGAATTCCAGGTGGCAATCCATCGTCTCGCCACACTTTCATGATGTGGGTGATCAGTTGCGGCTCTTGGTACAAGTTTTCCCACGGAGTCTCACAGCCATCGTAGGGATAGTGCTCGAAGGACATGAAGGCAAAGTCCGAGAGACGCTGATGCTCCTTGAGATATTCGAGAAATCGCCCGAACCACGAATCATGGCCTCGCGCGTCTTTCCACACCTTGATGTCTTCGGTCACTCCTTGGAAAACCGGGCCCCCTAATTTCAACTTCGGATTAACGGCATGAAGCGCCTTGGCCCATTGCAAGTACAACGCTCCATAGTCCTCTGGAATCATGTACTGCCCGTCAGCTTCTTCTCCCATTTCCACGTAGGCAATTGGATATCCGCGTTTCTCGATGTAAGCGATTTGTGCGGCGGAATCCTCTGGTGTGCCATACAGCATGGCAACAGGAATGATTGCAGGCAGTCCTCGCGTAATGCCGCTGGTATAAAACAAGTCAAACCCCGGTTGGTCTCCGGATGCCATCTGATCCGGCGCAACGAAGAGGTCACTGGGTTCGTGCCAGGGATCCACGGAAGAGCAGTAGGTCGCGGATTGCTTCTGGTCCTTTGAATGCCTCAGCAGATCCTGGAATGCACCTTTTCCATCCAGCGTACCCAAATAAACTTCATTGATTGCATAACCCACGCAGTTGCGTTTGTCACCGGAACCGTGTGTATCACACGTATTCGAAGACTTGCTCATGAGCACGCGCACCCATCTAGTAGAAACCCCTGACGAACTAAGACGCAGCGTGATCGTTCCTCCCTGCCCATTTTTCATCGCGCCCGACGTGAATCTCTTCCAGTCGCCGGAAGCCTGCTCATCCATGGCGTCGCCCGTGCCGCTCCAATACTGCACTTCGTACACTCGCGCGTAGGGCTCCGCCCATGCAATGCGGATCGCGTTCACTTTTTGCTTGGACTCCAGGTCCATCACTATCCACTGGGGATGAACTGCATCAGCCTCTCCCGTGAACGCATCCGACAAATAGGGGTTACTTTTCCAGTAGGAATTCAGGTCCCCGTCGTTCAGCCGCGAGTAGAGTTCGTCTTCCAAGCCTCCGTTGCGCGTGAATCCCCGGTGCTGCAGAGCATAACCATAAGAATGGCGAATCATCTCCGTGGGGTTTGCGTTGCCTGTGAAATAGCCTTTGCCTGCAGGATCGCTCCAGCTTCCCTTTGGGTTCCAATGCCACGCCTGCACGAATAAATCTGTATTTTGGCGATAGCTGATCGCTCCCCACCCGGCTGACAAAATCTTTTGAATTGCCTCCGGCTTAAAAAATGGATCGGTGGCATTGCTGGGCACGCGATCCACCGTTGATCCAAGTGCATAAAGCGGGCTGAATGTGTTCACAACATGGCTGGGAGTTGTGTCCACGCGGATGGTCTGCGCCTCGGCCGCCGAGGGCCACCACAGCGGCAGGACAGCCAACAGCGCGAACACCGTTCTTGCGACCGCGTACAGGCTTTGACCTAATCCAACAGCTGTCTCCATCTCACTTTTCTTTTGCATTCTCTCCCCTTGGACCAGTTGGATTTTAAAACACGCGGACAGCAATGCCTTCCCGAGGCAGGTTCTTCTGTTGTCAGCTGAAAGGAAGAGGACATCATGCGTCTGATATGATGTCAAGGTTCTTGGGCCGGATTTCCGGGCAAGCACGCTGCTATCGTTTGCACTCTCGATCCGCCAAGGTTTTGCGAGAGGAGATTTAGAAATGCGTCTGAGAATTTTCGATGACAAAGTTTCACTTGGCAAAGCAGCGGCCATTCAGGCTGCGGCAGCCATCCGCTCTGCTATCGCAGAGCGTGGGCAAGCTCGTGTCGTGGCTGCCAGTGCTGCGTCTCAATTCGAATTCCTCGAAGCTCTCATCGCAACCTCAGGGATTCTCTGGAAGCAAGTTGAGCTTTTTCATCTGGACGAATATATCGGACTCCCCATGACCCATCCTGCAAGCTTCTGCAAATTCCTTCAGGAACGTTTGATTGCGAGGACCGGCATCGTTAACTATCACCTTCTCGATGGCAGCCAGGATCCTGCGGAGGTGATTTGTAGCGTGGGCAAGGCCATCACTACTTCACCGATTGATATCGCTTTCCTGGGTATCGGCGAAAATGGGCACATTGCATTCAACGATCCTCCCGCGGATTTCGAGACTGAAGAACCTTACATCATTGTCGCCCTCGACCACGCGTGCCGCCTCCAGCAGGTTGGCGAAGGCTGGTTCAAGAATCTCGACGCAGTTCCCAAGCAAGCCATCTCGATGTCCGTGCGCCAGGTTCTCAAGAGCAAGGAAATTCTTGCCGTCGTTCCTGACGCCCGCAAAGCCGCCGCCATCAAAGCTTGTTTCGATGGGCCAATCAGTCCGATGGCGCCGTCGTCAATCTTGCGGAACCATCCCAATGCCACGGTCTATCTAGACCAGCAATCCTCCGCTTTGCTTAGCCCAGCCACGCTGTCGGCGCTCACGGCTTCCGCCTGACAATGGTTGCCCGTCGCTCTTGTCGCTTGACGGCTTGTTGATGGAGCATGTCACGCATTCCGGCCCACAGCCCGGTGATTCCGGCGGGCGCCGCACGATCCCAAACCTTCGCTGGTGGATCGGGGGAATCCTCTTTGCCTCGACGGTCATTAATTATATTGATAGGCAGACACTCTCACTTCTCGCGCCCTTTCTAAAACGCGACTATCACTGGACCAACACGGATTACGCCGCTATCGTCATTGCGTTTCGTGCAGCGTATTCCATCGGGCAGACCCTTTGTGGGCGGCTCATGGACCGCCTTGGTACCAAACGCGGATTGACCATTACTGTGGCCTGGTATTCCCTCGTTTCTTTGCTTACCCCTCTCGCCCGCGGCTTTTACTCTTTTCTGGGTTTTCGCTTTTTTCTCGGAGCGGCCGAATCGGGTAACTGGCCCGCTGCAACCAAGGCTGTCTCCGAATGGTTCCCGAAACACGAACGAGGACTGGCAACGGCCTTGTTTGATAGCGGCTCTTCCATTGGCGGCGCGATCGCTCCTTTCCTTGTTCTGTGGATTTACTTTCGCTTCGGCTGGCGGGTCGCATTTGTCGTTCCTGGCCTCCTAGGCATTCCTTGGCTGGTGGCTTGGCGCTGGCTCTACTACACGCCTCAGGAGCATCCGCGCATTGGAGATAGCGAGCGCCGTATGATCCTTTCCGATGCGAGGGAACAGGCGTCCCCCAACAAGGTTCGTCCCAGCTTAGTTGATCTGCTGAAGTTGCCTCAGACCTGGGGAACCATCATCGCCCGAACTTTCACGGACCCGGTTTTCTTTTTCATTGCCGACTGGTTTCCCATCTATCTCGTCGCCAAGGGCATCTCTCTCAAAAGTGGTTTGATTGCCGTTTGGATTCCATTTGTCGCGGCGGATCTCGGCAATTTTTTTGGCGGCGGTATGTCGGGCTATCTCATCAAACGCGGCTGGTCAGTCGGCAACGCGCGCAAGGCTCTAGCGGTGTTCGGAGGTCTCGGCGTTACCTTGCTCATCCCCACCATTTTCACTGTGAATCTCTCGTTGCTCGCTCTCCTTTTTGGCCTTGCTACTTTCTCTTATGCATCTTTTACCACTATCGCCAACGTGCTCCCTTCAGATCTCTTCCACAGCGATTCGGTCGCTTCCGTCAGCGGTCTGAGCGGAACAGGCGCCGCAATCGGCACCATTATCGTGTATCTATTGGCTGGTCAGATTTCCGACGCGCGACTTTCCACGGGCACACATCTGTTCGATCCGCTGATGATTATTGCCGGTCTAATCCCGTTCACTGGGATGCTTCTTGTGCTTCTACTCGTTCGCAACACTGAGGCAACCGATCGCGGGCTGGTGCGGAGGATTTGATCCTGCTCTGCAACAGACTTCCGCACTACTATTTTCGGGGGAGTGAATCGATGAGCCTTTCAGCCTTCCAACTCAACGGCAAGAATGCACTGGTTACCGGATCACATAGAGGGCTAGGTGCCAGCATCGCGCTCGCGCTCGCCGAAGCGGGTGCCAATGTTGCGTGCCATGGTCTTAGTTCGCAGCCAGGAACCATCTGCGCGGATATTCAAGCGCTTGGAGGTCGCTCGGCTTATTTCTCTGGCGACCTGGCTGAATCACAGGTCTGCTCCGCCCTAATCGAGAAAACTGTTTCGGAATTTGGTTCGCTCGATATCCTCGTCAACAATGCTGGCATCATCCGTCGCTCACCGGCTGTCGAACACGCCTTCGAAGATTGGAACCAAGTCATCTCTATCGATCTGACAGCAGTCTTTCGCCTCTCGCAACTGGCGGCACGCCAAATGTTCAAGCAAGCCAGTCCCGGAAAAATCTTGAATATTGCTTCAGTGCTTTCCTTCCAGGGAGGAATTCTAGTCCCGTCGTATGCGGCGGCCAAAGGGGGAGTCGTTCAACTCACTCGAGCGTTCGCAAATGAATGGGCGGCCAAGGGGATTAATGTAAACGCCATCGCACCCGGTTACATGGTCACAGACAACACTGCCGCCCTCCGCGACGACCAACTCCGCAGCCGCCAGATCCTCGATCGGATTCCCGCGGGCCGCTGGGGAGAACCTCCCGATCTTGCAGGAGCAGCCATTTTTCTGTGTTCCGCTGCCAGTGATTACGTACATGGCCATGTACTTGTGGTCGATGGCGGTTGGCTCGCACGCTGAGATTGCGAATGACTGATTAGTTCTTAATTTTTGCTATTTCAAATATGGGACGAAACCTTGGGCGGAAATTTTCAGCTTATAGACTGAGGTAGTTGCAGTAATGTAGAGCGTGTTGAGATCCGGATCGCCCCAGGCGAGATTGGCAGGCTGCTCAGGCAGGAAGATTGTGCCGAGATGTTGGCCGTGGGAATCCCAGACCCAAATGCCGCCCGGGCCGGTGACGTAGAGATTGCCTTCGCGATCGACGCGCATGCCGTCCGGAACGCCATCGCCCTTGCCGCCCGGTTCTTCACCGAAGATGCGGCTGTTAGCTAACGTCCCACCCGGCAGAAAATCATAAACGCGGATGTTACGCTGCTGGCTATCGTCTATATACAGGTGTTTGCCATCGGGAGAGAAAGCCAGGCCGTTGGGCTGGGTGAGTTCTTTGGTCAGTAGCGTGACCTTACCGTTTGTGTCTAGCCGATATACGCCTTGGAAAGTGAGTTCCTGTTTTTCACCTGGAGGGACATCCAGGGCAGGATCGGTGAAATAGATTGCGTCATCAGGACCGACAACGACATCGTTGGGGCTGTTGAATTTCTTTCCTTCGAAGTGATCCGCGAGTGTGGTGTATTGGCCGTCAGGGGTAATGCGGATAATGGCACGCAGATAGCTGGCGCAATCGAGGAGGCGATGCTGCTGATCGTAGGTGTTGCCATCCGGATCGCCAAGCGAAAGGAGAACTTCCTTGTGGCCGTCTGGATAGACGCGGAAAATTTTATTGAGTTCCTCGTCGCTGACATAAACAAACCCTGCTAGATCCCAAACTGGGCCTTCGGTGAAGCCAAATCCGGTGGCGAGCATTTCGAGCTTGGCGTCTTGCGGAATAAATTTCCAGAATTGGGGGGATTCCGCTTTGAGCTGGAACTGGCGCTTAGGAGGTTTAGCCTCTTGCGCGTGAAGAGGGATGGCCAGCAGAAACAGAGTTAGCGTCAAGAGGCAGAGTTTTTTCATCATGGTGTCCTGTTCAAGGGAGTCGAAATGTGGGTGAGCGAGATTGAATAACTCATTCGTTGACCAGGCAAACTGAGGAACGAATCAATCATCGTCCTCCCAGTTTGGTTTGCCAGAGGACGCGCCTTTCGTTTCCCGGGCAACGGTCATCAGATATCCGATCAAATCATCGAGCTGAGCAGCAGTGAGGGTGGAGGCGTAATCCGAAGGCATCAGGGTTTGCGCGTGAGGCTCGACTTTAGCGATGTCTGATTTCTGAAAGAGATGGAAGGTTCCGTCGAGAGATTGCAACTGGAGCGAGAAATTGTCTTCGTTTCGAATGACACCCTCGACCACTTGGCCATTGTGCAGAATGACGGCGATGAGAGTGCTGCGCTGCGGAGAATCGATCCCGGGATTGGTGATCGCGGCGCGGATTTCGGGCAGAGAGAGAGTCGCGGCGTAATGGGAAAGATCGGCGGCGACGAAACCTCCTTTTCCGCGAACCATATGACATTCCGAGCAGCGACTAGAGCCGAAGAAGAGTTGTTTGCCTTTTTGCGGATCCCCGGGAATTGCGACGACTTTTCCGTTCCCTTGGAGCGTGCGGACATAGGCGACGAGAGCGGCAAGCTTGGCGCTGCCGAGGGAAGCAAAAGGAGGCATGCCGGCGGAAGGAATTCCGTCGTGAAGAATTTTGAGCAGTTCAGAGTCGGAGAGTCGAAGGACCTCGCGGCGTGAGGCAATGTTGGGGCCGCGCTCGCCACCTTGGCCGTCAAGACCATGGCAGGCCGCGCAAGTCGATTCGAAAGTGGCGCGGCCAGACGTTGTTTGTTGTTGCGCCCGCATAATTCTTGACTGTGGCGCAGTCTGGGCAGTGTAAGTGCCACGGGCCAAGGCCAAAATTGCGCAGACAACTGCACTTGCTATCTTGTGGATGCGACGCGCGTACATGGAAGAGAAGCTCTCTTTCAAATACTTACTCGGAGGGCGCACTCGGCGTTTATGGCCTGATGAAGCGCCAAATTATTTTGGTCCGCCACTGCTAAAACAAGAATTTTGCGCCCACCTGCATGACACGGGCAGAGCGCGCGTTGGTTACCACACCGAACAGACTGCTGTTGATTACGCCGGTCGGGTTTTCGAATTGTGCGTGATTCCAGGTGTTGAAGGTCTCAAACCTCAATTGCAAAACCTTGGATTCAGTGAAATTCGTACTCTTGAGCAGGGCTATGTCCCAGTTGTTCAAGCCCGGGCCGGAGAAAAATCGCCGGTTGGCGTTCCCGATCTGGCCGAGAGGCTCAGTTGTGAAGTAACCCGGATTGAAGTATGGCTGACCAGAGCGGGGATTCTTGTTCGTGAAGAGACTTCCGGTACCGCTTAGCTGCGGGACATCAACGCCAACGGCGCCAGTCAGAGAGTTGTCATCGTTTTCTGAAAGTGTAATCGGCAGACCAGTCGCGAAGGTGGTGATGCCAGAGAGCGACCAACCTGCTGAGATTTTGTTCGCAAAGCCATGGTCGGCATGGAATAGCTTTTCCAGTTGAAAATTTACGTCGTAACTAGCGACAAAATTCTGCGTGACGTTAAAGGAGCAGAGCGAGCGGCTAAGCCGCGTATTAAAAGGATTGGTAGTGTCCTGCAAGCCGGAGGAGTTGTCCAGGCACTTGCTGACAGTATATCCAAAGAGGAATTCTCCTCGGGCGCTGGAATGGCGGACGCTGGCTTGGAAAGAGTTGTACGCGGAGTTGGCGATTTCCTTCATATAGGGATTGCTGCCAAAAGAGGTCGGATTGAGAACAGTTCGCGTGCCGGTGATGGTATTCGTTCCCTGAATGTAGAAAGCGCCCGGGATGGTGGGTGTGCCGGTGGGTTGTGTGTATTGCGTGTTCTCGCCAAAGGGAGCGCACGTCCCAGAGCCTACAAGTTGATTCACCTGGTTACAAATCGAGGCGCTCCCCGGATTCGCTTCAATTGAAGTGATTAATTTGTGACCCTGGTTGCCCACGTAACTTGCGCTTACCACGGTGCTCGACCCGAACTGTCTTTGCAGAGAAAGCTCGTAGTGTTCCGAATAGGGCATCCGATTTTGATGCCAGAACACGAAGCCGCTGGAGATTGGTTCTACGTTTTGCCATGGAAAGGACGAGTCTGGGTTCTTCGCAGAAACGTTCGTTGGGGGAAACACGAATGGAAAGGGATTCGTGCCGGAAGCTGTTTCGACACTATTGTCCATGCGAGAAAGAAATGGCGTTGAAAAGAAGGGCGGTGCACTGGATACCCAGAATATTCCATACGGAGGATCGCCGACTTCCAAGAATTGGCTCAGATCCTCGACGGAGGTGTAATAGATTCCAAAGCCGGCGCGAATACTGGTTTTGCCGGGCCCACCGGTAAGTTTGGCGAGGAATCCATCGGTCGAATCCGGCGAATAGGCGATGCCGAGACGGGGAGAAAAGGCGTTGTACTTGGGCGGAGCAAGAGTGCGAGGAACATTTGGATCCCCCGGCACGAGCCAGCCTGTGGGAGCGGTCGGGAAGACAACGGATTGCTCGCCGGGAATGATGGTCTCGATTTTGTTCTGCGTGTCATACCACGGGAGGCTGATTTCGTAACGCAAACCGTAGTTGAAAGTGAAACTGGGCTTTACGCGCCAACTGTCCTGAATAAAGAGTCCGAGATACTGCGAGCGAGAATCGAGAACCTGATGGCTCGCCTGGATGAAGCTAACCGGAGCACCGATCAGGAAGTCCGCGAAATCAACTCCAGTTTCGTTTCCGTTAAACGTATATTGTCCATTTTCTCCGTAATAATTCCGCTCGTTGATCTGGTCGTAATGATATTGGCCGCCGAACCGGAGGCTGTGCGGGCCGATGATCTTGGAAAAGACGTCTTGCCACTGGAAGGTATTGTTGAATTGGCCCACGGTATCGGCCGGCACGCCGATCGTATAGTTATTAAACACGATGTTGGGCACACCCTCGAGACTGGGGCTCGTGGCCAAGATGCCGCCGTTGAATTGACAACCAGCTGTTGGAGCATTTGCCGGACAATTGGCAGCAGTAAACCCAAGAGAAGTCAGAGAATGGCCCAGACCACCCTGCGGAGTGAAAAGATTGGCGGCGTTTCGGGTATAGCTGAAATGGAATTCATTCACGCTGGTCGCGTTGACGGTCTTGGTAAAGCCAAGATTTACTAATTGCGCGCGGCCAAGAGAAAGTCCGTTATAGCCCGGAACAGTAGCCCCACCGTTCGGGTACGCATCGTTCTCACTGTAGTTGTCGATAAAATAGTAAGCGAAGAAGGATCCCAAATGCGTATTGGCGTCCACACGAATGCCACCCTTGTCGTCATTCAATGTGTTGGCGAAAGCTGATGTCGTGAAGGCACCCGTGATTGGATCACCTTGCGGAATAAAGGATCCCTGCAGGAGAGCTGCAGCCGGCGGAGAGAGTTGTTGGATTGCAGTCATGGGAATCTGCGCATTTGGGAAGACGCAAGGATTTGCCCCTGTGCCACTTGTGCACACGTTCGTCATATTGTTCGGGTTCGCTCCAACGCCGTAATAGTACGGTTCCCCCGTACTTACGGAGTAGCCCAGAGCAGCGGAGAGATTTGCGGCCATCTGTGCTCCCTGAACCGTACCGGCAGGTGACCCGCCCGGTTGCAAAGATGCGGCGTAGGCACTCGAAAGGGAAGAAGCGAGATCTGTCAGATTCCCAGTGCGGTCTGCAGCGGTGGGCACGACAGTATTGACCGTACTGCCTTGAGTCTGTCGCGTTCCCTGATAATCAACAAAGACGAAAACTTTGTCCTTCTTGATGGGCCCTCCAACAGTGCCGCCAAACTGATTCTGATTAAACTCGCCTTTCGGGCCCGAGGAAGTCGGATTATAGAAATTCCGCGCGTTGAGAGCAGTGTTGCGTACGAATTCGAATGCGCTCCCATGGATGGCATTGGTACCGGATTTGGTGGCAACGTTAATTTGGCCGCCACTGAAGTTTCCGTACTCCGCATCAAAATTATTCGTGATGATCCGGAATTCAGAAATCGAATCAAGATTAGGAATAACCGCCGCGCCGTTATTCTTTCCCTCCGTAACGTTAGAGCCGTTCACCATGAAGCCATTTGCGGCTTCTCGCTGACCATTGACCGATTGATTGCCCGAATTAAGTCCACCACCGCCAGTTGAAGCCGGCGCACCGGATGGCGAGCGGTCGTTCATACCTGGCGCCGTGGATCCATAGGCGGAGGGGACGACGCCGGGCTGAAGGGAAAGAAGATCGGTGTAGGCGCGGCCGTTGAGGGGGACAGCGGTCATGCGGGAACCGCTGATCACTTCACCCATTTGCGTGCTTTGCGTCTCAACCCGGACGGCGTCGCTGGTAACAGAAACTTCCTCGGTGGCCTGGCCCAGCTGCAAAGTCGCATCCACGCGAAGAGCAGAGTTTGCGTCAATGGCCAGTCCTTCTTGCTTGTAGGTCTTAAAACCATTGGCATGAATTTCTATGGTGTAGTTGCCGATGGGAAGCGTAGGAAAATTGAAGAAACCTTTCGAGTCGGTGGTTACTTCGGTGCGTACCTGGGTCTGAGTTTCGATCGCGACCACTTGGGCCCCGGTCACAACACCGCCGCTCGGATCGGTCACGATACCGGAGATACTGCCGTTAATGCTGGGCCAGGCGGGAATGGCTATGAGAAATAGGATAACCACGACAAGCGTTGGAGCGAAATAAACACGCATGACGATACCCCTTCGAAGAATTGAATCGCTACGATACCTTTGCTACTAGAAGGGTAACTTCTATCATTTGAAAATCAGGCTGGACTAACAAGAATCTCCCCTGCTAGTTTGTCACTGATACCGCAAGGATTAAAACGTGTCAACTCATTTTTCCGCTGGTTTCCTGGAATTCGGAAAAGCACTTCGCGAGCGAGGGAAGTTGCGGTAGAGTCTGCAACTGCTGATGTGGGAGAAGGTCATGAATACAGAACGTCATAGGAAAGAACACCATTCGATCCACAAAATTGTTGCAAGTGGACTAGTTGTTTTGACAGTCCTAGGCGGGATTGCTTGGGCGCGGGCCGCGCGGGCGGGCCAGGAACCACACGCAAAACAGGAAAGCGCCTCTCTTCTAGATGGTTACCGGCATGTGGAAGTCGCATCGGTGTCCGACGCTCTGGAACAGCTTACGGGAAAGCGAATGTACATGACGCACCGGATGCGCCCGATTTTCCCAACAAAGTTTGCCGGATACGCGGTGACGGTCAGGTTGAAAAAGGAAACTAATGACGATCCGCAGGCACTAAATGGCATGCTGGCTGCGATTGACCGAGGAGCGCCCAATTCGGTTTATGTGATGGTGGTGGAAGACGGTGCGGATATTGCGGGGATGGGCGGCTTGATGGGAACGGCTATGTCTGCACGAGATTTTTCTGGGGCGGTGATCAATGGGGGTGTGCGCGACGTGGCCTATCTGCAGAAGATCGGGTTTCCCGTTTATGCGCTGGGAATTGTTCCTTCGACCTCGGTGCATCACTACCGCTTCGACGGTGCGGATATCCCGGTTATTTGTGATGGTGTCGAAGTGAAACCCGCGGACATCGTGGTGGCCGACGCGGATGGAGTAGTGGTCGTGCCACGCGCGGAGGCGGAAAAAGTGCTGACCCTGGCGCAAGAGATGGACTTCAAAGAGCATTCCATGTACGCCTGGATTGAAAAATTGAAGTCGATCGAAGAAGCGGTGAAGAAATTTGGGCGATTGTAAGGGGTTCTTATCTGATGAAGCGGGATTTCATTATCGAAGGGCAGCCTCCACGGACAATTCGAGTCGAGGTCCGTGGAATTGCAGTGCGCGCCCTTTCGTTTTTTCTGATTTCGGCTTTTGTTTCCGCAGCGTCACCTGGACAGACAGCGAATGGATTCGCCGCGCCGTGCAAAATCGAGTCGACGGTGTTTGAAGGATGGCAAGCGTGGTTGAGGGTAGTGATTGTTCCGCAATTAGGTGGCAACATTGTGAATTTGCGGGGGATCGATTGCGGAGAACTGGGAAGCGCAAATGTGCAGCCGAAATCCGGAGGCTTGTAGAAAAGATGCGGTGGGATCAATTCGCGGTGCAAGTAGTTTTGTTATGTGGATGGATTGCCGGTGGCGCGGACGCTCAAGTGCCCGAGCAGAACTCTATTTCCGTGAAGGTTGATGTACAGGCTGCACAACTTGCCGCTCAACCGGTCGGCACTAGCTGGTTGTCGTATAACGGTGACTACACCGGGCGGCGTTACAGCGCATTGAGCCAGATCAATGTGAACAATGTTGGCAATTTGCGCGCAGCTTGGGTGTTTCATGCGCCGCATTCCGATGCACTCGAGGTAACGCCGGTGGTCGTCGATGGATTGATGTTCGTGACATCGGCAAACGATGCGTATGCTCTGGATAGCCAGACGGGCCGGATCATCTGGCACTACGCGCGACCGGTGACAGAAGGACTGATCGACGATGCTGCGCAGCACCACAATCGCGGGGTGGGAGTTTGGCATTCGCGAGTGTACATGCTGACGGACAACGCACATCTGCTCTGCCTGGATGCGCGATCGGGACATTTGCTGTGGGATGTGCCGTACACCGACGGAAACAAGAACTACGGAGCGACGAGCGCACCTCTCGTGGTGAAAGACAAGGTCCTTGTTGGCACGTCCGGGGGAGACGATGGAGTCCGCGGCTTTTTAGCCGCAATCGATGCGGAAACGGGAAAGCTTGCGTGGCGATTCTGGACGATTCCTGGACCTGGCGAGGCAGGATCGTCGAGCTGGCCGGGCGATTTGTACAAGCATGGAGGTGGGACTACGTGGATGCCCGGAACCTTTGACCCGGAGTTGAACACTTTGTATTGGGGTACAAGCAATCCGTCGCCGGATTTCGACGGAGGGCCGCGGCCAGGCGACGATATCTACACGGATTGCGTGCTTGCTCTCGATCCTGACACGGGCAAGTTGAAATGGTATTTCCAGTTCACACCGCACGACCTGTATGATTATGACGCGACCGAAACGGGAGTGCTGATTGATGCGGTGTATAAGGGAGAGCCTCGCAAGCTACTGGTAGAAGCCAACCGCAACGGATTTCTTTATGTTCTTGACCGGACGAACGGCGCCTTTCTTTCAGCGGTGCCGTTTGTGGAAAAGCTCAATTGGGCAAAGGGAATCGACGAGAAGGGACGGCCGATTCGCACGGATGTAATGCCTTCACGGAATGGCACGCGTGTTTGTCCGGGGTTTGGGGGGCGCGACGAATTGGTATGCGCCTTCCTACAATCCAGCGACACGCCTGTTCTATTTTCTTGCATCGGAAAATTGCGATATGTATTTCTTGAAACCAGAGCAGTTTTCCAAGGGGCACACGTATTATGCGACCGGTGTAAAGAAAAGTCCCGGAGACGCTGGAAAAAAGATTTTGCTGGCGTATGAACTGGGAGCGAGCGTTCCTGTGTGGAAATATCCGCAGGTGGGCGCGGATCATTCGAGTGGAGGAACAATGACGACAGAAGGCGGAATCGTTTTTTTTTGGCGATTCGGCCAGCTCATTCGAGGCGGCCGACGCGCGGTCTGGCGTGCCGCTGTGGCATTTTCAGACTGGCCAAAACATTCATGCATCGCCAATGAGTTATTCTGTGAACGGGATTCAACATGTAGCGATTGCGGCAGGCAGCGATATTTTCTGCTTCCGGTTGCCTTGAAAACAATTTCGTAACGCACTATTTAAAGGAGAACAAGAATGTTTTCGACATTTAGTACACGGAGAGGTTTCGCGGCTCGATTGGCAGCACTTTTCACGGGAGTTGGCGCGGCCAGTTTGCTACCCGATGCAGAACCGACAATGGCCCAGGTGGCGAGCGGAGTACAGAAGCTGGACTACGAAGGCAAGCCAGCCGGAACTGGATTCATTACGCCGCTGATCATTCACAGCGGTGTGATTTACATCGCGGGCCAGGGCGCGCACTCGCATGATCCGAACGGCGATTTCGCGATGGAGATTGGGGTACACACAAAAAAGGTGATGGACAATGTGAAGACGCTAGTTGAGGCCGGCGGCGGAACGATGGACAGCATACTGCAGCTCACGGTTTACCTGACCAAGATTGACGACTACGACGGAATGAACAAAGTTTTCAAGACGTACTTTCCGAATGGCGGGCCGGCCAGGACGACGGTCGCCGTGGCGGCGCTTCCTGGACAGTCGCTGGTGGAAATCAACTGCACGGCGGCGGTACTGCGCAAGTAACGGAGAGGAGACATGGCAATGGAGATCAGCACAAAGTGGTCGCGACGAATGTTTGTCGGTGGAATCAGCGCGTTGGTGGGAGCGCTGCTAAATGCGCGTAAATTGCTCGCGGCGCCCGTGACTGTGACTGCGTCGAACCCAGCGCCCCAAACCACGGTGACAGGATTCGGCTCAACGGGAAACGTGTATGAAGAGCTCGGGGTCACTACGCTGATCAACGGCCAAGGGACGATGACGGTGCTCGGCGGTTCTCTGATGCGGCCGGAGGTCGATGCGGTAATGGACATGGCGGGGCAACATTTCGTGAGCATTCCGGATCTTGAAGTTGCGGCCGGAAAGCGCATCGCGGAAATGCTTAAGCTTCCACCGGGCTACACCGCGCTGGTGACTTCCGGTGCGGCTGCGGCGATGCAGTCCGGGCTTGCAGGACTACTTACGGGGAATAATCCGAAATTCATCGAGCAGCTTCCGGATCTTACAGGAATGAAATCGGAAGTGATTATTCAAAAATCGCACCGGAACCCTTTCGATCATCAATTGCGAGCGACGGGAATCAAGCTTGTGGTAATCGAAACGCGCGAAGATTTGCGGCGTGCAGTGGGACCGCAGACAGCCATGATGCACTTCAGCAATTTTGCGAATGCTGCGGGACAGATAAAAGTGGAGGAGTGGGTGAATCTGGCGAAGGAATACAAAATTCCCACGTTTATTGATGCTGCGGCGGATACTCCGCCGGTCTCGCATCTTTGGGACTATGTGAATATGGGATACGACATGGTGGCATTTAGTGGCGGGAAAGCGATTCGCGGGCCACAATGCGCGGGACTGCTGCTGGGACGAACAGAGATAGTGGCCAATGCTCTGCTCAACAACTCACCGCATGAGGACACACTTGGGCGAAGCCAGAAAGTGGGCAAGGAAGAGATCGTAGGAATGGTGAAGGCACTGGAGTGCTATTTGAAGGAAGACCACGAGGAGCTGAACAAGGAATGGCAGGGGCGACTTGAATTGATTTCCAGCGAACTGGTGAAGATTCCTGGTGTGACGACAATGTTTTCGATGCCGGACATGGCAAATCACGTGCCGCATATGGAAATTCACTGGGACAAACGGATCACAGTCACTCCGCGGGAAGTTGTGAAGGCGCTGCGGCAAGGGAAGCCAGCGATTGTGCTTTCGGCGGGCGAGGAGAGCCCCGCGTTGTCGATGAACTCATTCATGCTGAAGCCGGGGGAAGACAAGATCATCGCGGAGAAGCTGTCGGCATATCTCAAGGTGCATTCAGCGTAACTTATAAGGAAAAGAGCCATTCTCATTAATCTGTACTTCGTTTGCATTTTTAGAACAACGGTGCGCGGATGATAGCTCGCGGCACGGGCAAGGTGCGCTGGTTTCTTGTGTTTTGGCTCTTTGTGCTGAGTGCTGTGTCGTATCTGGATCGAGTGAACATCTCCATCGCGGGAAGTTCGATTGCGGAAGAGTTTCATTTACAACAGACGCAACTTGGATTGGTTTTCAGCGCGTTCCTGATCGGGTACGCACTCTTTCAGACACCTGGAGGATGGCTCGCGGACCGGCTGGGACCCCGCCGAGTTTTAACGGCGGGTGTGGCCTGGTGGGGGGTGTTTACGGCGCTGACAGCAGCGGTATCCACAACGCTTGCGGGGGCAATTCTATTGTTTGTTCTCGTGAGATTTTTGCTCGGAGCGGGAGAAGCCATTATCTTTCCCGCTTCGAATCAATTTGTGTCGCGATGGATTCCCACGCAAGAAAGAGGAATCGCCAACGGATTGATCTTCGCCGGAGTTGGCGCCGGAGCAGGAGCTGCACCGGTAATTGTGACCTATATTATGGTCCATTACGGGTGGCGAGCGTCGTTCTGGGTCAGCGCAGTGTTGGGATTGCTGGTCGGTGCAGTCTGGTTCGTCGCGGCTCGTGATAATCCGGAAGAGCATTCACACGTTTCTGCAACAGAGCTCAAGTACATCGAGGACAACCGGACGGCGGGGATTGATGCTTCTGCGACCCGGGACGGAAAGACAACCTGGAAAAAAATTCTTCGAAGCAAAGAAGTGTGGGGCGTGACGCTTAGTTATTTTTGTTTCGGGTACGTAGCCTGGATTTTTTTCAGTTGGTTTTACATTTATCTGCTGAAGGTGCGCGGACTAGATTTAAAGGCCAGCGCGTTTTACAGCACGATTCCTCCGATCGCGATGGTTACCTGCAGTTTGTTGGGCGGAGCGATCAGCGACGCATTAACTAAATCACACGGAAAGCGGGTGGGACGGTGCAGTGTGGGAGTGTTTTCACTCTTGCTTGCCGGGTTCTTTCTCGTCTTAGGTTCGCACGCGGAAAATGCACGCCTGGCGAGCGTGGTACTTTCCGGAGGTGCGGGCGCATTGTATCTCTCGCAGAGTTCCTATTGGTCGGTGACTGCGGATATTGCTGGACGTAGTGCGGGCGCAGCCTCCGGATTCATGAACATGGGTGGGCAACTTGGCGGAGCATTGACGGCTTCGTTGACGCCAGCGATTGCCAAGCAGTATGGGTGGAATTCATCTTTTCACGTCGCCGCGGCCCTGAGTGTTATGGGAGCTTTGGCGTGGCTTTTGGTAGATCCAAACCGCAGACTGCCGCAAGTGCCGGAAATTATTTCCACAAAAGAGTAATGGCACGCTGAAGGCATAATAAAAACTCGAAGCGCGAGTTCTTGCAATTCTAGTGTTTCGACCTTGCCGAATTCTCCGAGGATTTGATGTTTCCGCGGAGAACCGTAATGGAAGCAGCAGGAAGAATAAAGGAACTGCCTGGGCTGGCGGCCACGCTGGAAACCGCAATGGGGCCGTCCGGGTCAGCGGTTCCACCGTTGAGCAATGGATGCCAGGTATATTGCGCGCTACCGAAGGTCTTCACGCTAACGGGACCGGAGAATTCCTCTTTTAGATTGCGCGAATCATCCGCAAATGCAATTTGAACCGTATGCGCGTTTTCTTGATCCTTGTTGATGACCATCAATGACCAAGTGCCGTCCGGTCTTGCTGCGGCGTACGCCGTGATCAGGCGATTGCCGGCCGCATCCCGAACGTCGCTCTCTGCAGAGTAGAGTGTGTTCACAGTGTCGCCGGGTTGCAACCACTCCAAAGTGATCAGTTGACTCGCGAAATATTGAGAAAGTGGCTGCTTAATCTTGAGATCGCCATCGGTCGAGAACATCCCAAAAGTACCCAGGGAACCATTCACACCGTGATGAACGCCTAGCGGCAAATAGTGGAAATAGTAAACGGCTTCGCCGCCCGCGCTGAGAAATGCCCCAATATAATCGGCGAGCCAAAGAGCGCCCCAGACGTCCACGAACGCTTCGGAACTGACCCAGGAAATGTTGGACTCGGTGATGAGAAGAGGCACATTCTCCGGGACGCCATCCTGCCGCCAGATTTTCATGATGTTCGTTACAAGATCCGCTTCGTGGTAGAGATCGCTCCACTGAATTTTGCCGGGCCCCTCCGGGTAATGTTCGAAGGAGAAGAAGGCCAGTTCGTTCATTTTCCCGTGCGACTGCAGATAATCGATGAAGCGACGGGTCCAAGAAGTACGCCCCTCGGAATCTGGCCACGTTTCGATATCTTTGTTTACGCCGGTGAAGATGGGGCCGCCGAGTTTGAGTTTGGGGTCGACGCGATGTAAGGCGGCTGCGAACTGGATGTACAGTGCGGCGTAATCTTCCGGCGGCATGTAATGCCCGTCTGGTTCCTCGCCCATCTCGACGTGCGAGATCGGATATCCGCGTTTTTCGATATAGGTGATTTCCGCAGCCGCGTCCTCTGGAGTGCTGTAAATCATGGCGATGGGAATCATTGCGGGAAGGCCACGAGTGTAACCGCCGGTATAGAAAAGGTCGAACCCCACTTGATCGCCAGCCTTTTCCTCCAAATCGCTGGGTTCGTGCCAGGGATCAACGGAAGAGCAGAACGTCATGGTCTGGTCCTGGTCGGGAGTATGGCGGACTAAATCGTGGAATTTTCCGTCGGGAGTCGTGGTGCCAATGAAGAGCTCGCGAATCGCATAGCCGAGACAATTGCGCTTGTCTGCGTTTCCATGCATATCGCAGGTGTTGGAGGATTCTGTCATCAGGATGCGGAGGTGCTGGACCAGAAGCGGTGTCGAAGCCAGGCTTAAGAGCGCGGGTCCTCCTTTACCGTTCGTTACAATTCCGCCGGGAAATGTCTGCCACACACCTTCGGTCGGTTTCTTTATGGGATCGGTACCGGTGAAATATTGAACGACATAGCGAACAGCGTACGGCTCGGCCCATGCGATGCGAATGGCGTTAACTTCATGGCGAGTTGCGAGATCGATGATCACCCACTGCGGGTGAAGTGAATCGCTCTCCCCTGTGAATGTTGAAGAGAGATAAGGATTGGTCTTCCAGTAGGAATTGGGATCGCCATCGGTGAGACGCGAATAGCCCACAGTGTCGGTTCCGTCGTCACGTGTCACGCCGCGGTGAGGCAAAGGATAACCATAGGAATGACGAATAGGTTCTGGTCCCGGAGAGGTGCTGCCAGTGAAGTAACCTTTTCCAGAGGGATCGCTCCACGTCCCTTGCGGATTCCAGTGCCAGGCTTCCATATGGAGTTCTGTATTCTGGCGATAGGTGACGGTTTGCCAACCAGCGGCGAGAACTTGTTTTAGAGTTGAATCGACGTACAGTTTGTCGGCAGCACCGTATGGCAAACGATCGATTCCTGCACCGAGCGCTTTCGTTGGTCGAATCGCATTGGTCGAATGAGTTTGGTTTGTATCAACGCGGATGATTTGTGCGTTTGCGGGTGAAAGGCCGCTGGCCGCTGCAAGGCACACTAAAAGTGTGCAGCAGCGACGAAAAATTCGAATGACGAGAAAAGAAGCGTCAATTGTAAAGATCACAACAAGTTCCTTTCTACGACGATTGGTTCCGGCCATAAGATGATACAAGCAAGTTATTCTGGGCAAATCCCCGAATTCATTAAATCGATTCAATCTGGGACAATCTACATTGGTAGCAACCAGCAGTCAATCGGAATCGGGAGGAGGCGCTAAAGGCATTGGCCAGATGCGGGTTCTTACCGTCCGATGGAACTCGGAGGATACCTTCGAGAAGCCTATTTCCTAGGATTCTAGATTTGACTACTGGCAGTTTAAACGTTATGTGTTGGTGGTTGTTTGCGGCCTCCCTTTGATCTCTTGAATTACAAAAACGGATTGAATGCATGCCAGCGTTGCTCACAAGTCACCGGCAATTCGGTTCGATTACCATCGTGGACTTGCGCGGGAGCATAGATCTTGGAGAAGCTAGCCTCACGCTCCGTCACACTATCCGCGATTTAGTAAAAAGCGGCCGAACAAAGATCGTCCTCAATCTCTCTCAGGTAGATTCTCTGGACAGCGCTGGAGTGGGAGAATTAGCTGGCGCCTATGTCCCAGTGAAGTCCAGTGGTGGCGAATTGAAATTTCTGAATCCAAAGAAAAAGGTTCTAGCGGTGTTGCAGACCACCCAACTTGACAAAGTTTTCGAAGTGCATACAAATGAACAAACTGCAATTGGGAGCTTTGGCTAAAGGCTCCAAAAGAGAAGTGGGATATTCCTCATTCCTTCTCTGCCTTACCCAAGCTTCAAATACAGTGGAACATATATGAGTTATTCGGAACCATTCAAGCGTTCCGAAAGTCGATCACCAACAATGTAATATCATCCTCGCGTCCATCTCCATTTGGATGCTCTGACCAGGCGTTCAATTCAGCAAGCAATAGATCGGCAAACCTGTCTGCGTTGAGATTATGATTGGCCTCGAGGAACTCTCTAAAGAGGTCCGCACCAAATTCCTGATCCGCGGGGCTCCTTGTTTCCAGAATGCCGTCGGTATAAACGACGAACTTGTCCCCCGGTTCCAGCGGTATCTCAACTAAAGAGTAGGTTGCTTCGGGGAACATACCCATTAGCAGACCATTCTCCGTAACCTCTGAAGCATGGGCTGTTGATGTGCGCCATAGAAGGAGGGGGGGATGTCCTGCACCGGCATAACTTAGGGAATTTTTCTCCATATCTACAAATACATAAGCCGCGGTTACGAAATGATGTTTGAATTGACCGCACATCGAGCGATTCAATCCGGCCAAAACCCGGGCAGGATCGGAAGCGTGTGGCGCCTGAGCCGACAGAGCGACCTTCAGCATTGAGGCTATAAGAGCGGCTGGGAGGCCATGACCCGAAACGTCGGCAACTAGAATTCCTACGTGCTGCTCGTCAACAATAATGTAATCGTAGAAGTCGCCTGCAACAGAGCGCATAGGAAGATAACGCGAAGCAATTTCCAGGCCCCGCACTGTGGGGGTTTGATGCGGCAAAATTGATAATTGAATCTCCTGTGCCATTTCCATCTCATTGTTTATATATAGGAGCTGTCGGGCCAATTGTTCGCGCGATTCACGAAGGACCAGATGAGTGTGGACGCGCGCCTTAACGACTGCCGGAGAAAATGGTTTGTGGATGTAATCTACTGCTCCCACTTCAAATCCCTTCGTTTCGTCATCGGCTTCTGTTTTTCCAGTCAGAAAGATCACGGGTATGTCCCTGACCTCTGGCATGGATTTCAATATTCCACAGACCTCGTAACCGTCCATTTCCGGCATCATGACATCCAGCAGAATTAAATCAGGCTGTGGTTTGGTTTTTACCAGTTCCAACGCCTTTGCGCCGCTTGTTGCAACTCGGATCTTGAAATCATCCTTAAGAATCGAACGCATCATTTGAAGGTTGGCAGGGGCATCGTCCACTAATAGAACAAGTTGTTTTTCGGCCGTATCTTTCATTTTGTGTGCTTCCAATTCACACCATATTGTTTGGCGATCTCGTCCAGTTTGAAAAGGGAAACATTATAGTTAAACTCGCTCATTGCCGCGCCAAGAGCACCCAGGCGGGATTTGTCACAGGTCCCTGCAAGAGCCTCTTCCAAAGTGACGAAAGCCTCTGCAGCGTCTCCAACTCCAGACTCCAAGAGAGCCTTTAGATGCAAGATTGCGGCTGATGCCATCCGTCCATCAAAGTTTGCTGCTTTTTGCATTTCTTTCTCAGGCAAATCAACAACCGAGTCGTGCAATGCCTGCTGAATGGGATCAACCTGGCTGTTCAACACCGCGGTGAATTCTTCAAGAGCCTTGGAGATATCCGGAAATTCTTCACAAACGGCTTGTTCCAGCCTTTCCGCGCAAGAGAATACTTGATTCAAACCAAGATTCCCCGCGACTCCTTTAACTGTGTGAACGATTCGTTCTGTCAGAATCCGGTCTCCAGTTTCTACCGCGCTTGAGATCTGAGAATGAACCTCCTGCCGCTTCGCGGCGAATTGTGTCAGTAAATCCGAATAAAGGCGCCGGTTTCCGGCCACGCGCTTAAGACCATTCACAAAGTCAACGCCGTCAATCTCAGGAAAAACCAATTCGTGGGATGGTGTCGCGGCATTCACTCCCGTTGCACCAATTTGACTATGCTCTGGTTTCGCCCATCGGATGAGCGTGGCAAACAAAACATCGGGTTCAATGGGCTTGCTCACGTGATCGTTCATCCCAGCTTCCAAACATCGTTGCCGCTCTGCCACCATTGCGTGTGCGGTCATTGCGATGATCGGAAGTTCTCGTAGATACGATCTAGTGCGTAGGAGTTTAGTAGCCGTAATTCCGTCCATCTCGGGCATTTGCAGGTCCATGAGTACAGCGTCAAACGGGGGCAGTTTTTCTCCGGACATCAAAATATTTACGGCTTCACGACCGTGATTGGCGATCTGAACGAGGGCGCCGGCACTCTCCAGCAGTTCCGTCGCTACCTGTCGATTTATCTCATTATCTTCGACTAACAAAATCCGGAGGCCAGTGACGTCGTGCAACTGGGGAGCCACTTTGTCCATGCGCGATAAACTCGTTTCGAGTCCGAGGTCGCCAAACAATTCCATAAGCATGTCGTAAAGCGTCGATGGAGTGACTGGCTTCAGAATATAACCGTCGATTTCCATCTCCTCCGCTTGCGTACGTATGTCTTCTCGTCCGAAGGCAGTGACCATTATGATCTTGGGCAAATGCTTGATGCGAGAGTCGCGTTTTATGATTCGGCTCGTTTCCAGCCCGTCCATTTCAGGCATGCGCCAGTCCATCATGACAAGTTGATATGGATCGTTGGAGTCAGCAGTTACAATCCTCAGGATCGCGTCCTCTCCGGACAAGGCTGATTCGGCCCTTAAACCAAATGCCTTTAATGAGTCGGACAGAATTTCACAGGCTTGCGAATTGTCGTCGACAACCAGGACTCGAATCCCTGCAATGTCTGGAATCAAAAGTCTTCTCTTTATTTCCCCTGACCCTATGCCGAACCACGCATTAAAATGAAATGTGCTCCCTGCACCATATTTGCTTTCAACCCAGATGTTGCCGTCCATCATCTCGACCAGTCTTCTGGAAATAGATAATCCGAGGCCGGTGCCGCCGTACTTCCTGGTGGTGGAACTATCAGCCTGACTGAACGCCTGGAACAGCCGCGCTGATTGTTCTGCTGTCATTCCGATACCGCTGTCGCGCACAGTGAATTTTATATTTGCCTTGTCCAGAGACTTTTCAACCATCGCAACTGAAACCAAAATCTCCCCCCGTTCAGTGAATCTCAATGCGTTGTTAACAAGGTTGATCAAGATCTGACCGAGTCGCAGAGAATCGCCAATTAAGTTTGGCGGCAGATCCTGTTCCACGGCGATAAGAAATTCCAAATTCTTGTGGTGAGCTTTCTCACTGATTATGCTTGAAACATTCGCGAGCACTTCGTCCAGGCTGAATTCCGTCAGCTCCATATCCAGCTTGCCAGCCTCAATTTTAGAGAAATCCAGAACGTCGTTGATGATGCCCAGAAGGGATTGAGCGGCAGTTTTTGTTTTTGTCAGGTAGTCACGTTGCTTAGGACTCAAGTCTGTTTTGAGCGCCAGATGCGTCATCCCCAAAATAGCGTTCATCGGGGTGCGGATCTCGTGACTCATATTCGCAAGGAAGTCTGATTTCGCCTTTGTAGCGGCTTCGGCTATGTCTCTGGCAGTAACCAGTTCCGCTTCGGCCCTCTTGCGTTCCGCAATGTCTTCCGTCAAAGCGACAAGGTGCGCTGGTTTGCCCGCAGTCTCACGCAACAACTTAAATCGCCCGTTTGCGACCACAATGCGGCCGTAGCGGCGGATGAAGCGATTTTCATACTCGTCGTTATCGCGCTCACCTTTGATGAGGGCAGAATACCGTTCCGCGCCCGAAGTGCGTTCCTCGGGATGGACAATCTCGTCCCATTGTTCCAGCCGGCGTAATTCTTTCTCAGAATAACCCAACATTTCTTCCAAAGCGCGATTGCATATGTGCTCCTTGGAATCTATTCCAAATATGCTGATCCCGATCTGGGCGTTCTCAAATATCGAGCGAAACAGCTTTTCACTCTCCTGAAGGGCTTCCTCGGCGCACTTGCGCTCAGTGATATCTTCAGTAAGCAAGAATATATTCTGGTTTTCCAGTCGCGTCCCTGAGTAATTGAAACCTTCCATTGCCGAGGAAAATGCTACCGTCACGTCGAATGAAGTGTTGCTCATACTCGTCCTTCTCCCGCTTTCCCTGGACGAGTTCCATATAGCGTTCCGCGCATGCAACTCGTTCGTCCGCGGGAACAATTTCATCCCATTGCTCCAAATGGCTCAGTTGTTCTTGCGTATACCCCAACATTTCCCTGCAGTGCATGGTTCGAGATGTGTTCCAGGCTCTCAATTTTAAAGATGCCGATTCCTAACTGGGCATTCTCGAAAATTGATCGGAAGAGTTGCTCGCTCGCACATAGATTTTTTTTGTTAGGCTGGAGCACGGTTCCTTCCAAGACGGGTAAAGGTTAAAGAGTGACGCTATCCCCGTGCCGGGCACATTGGTATTGTCAATAATTACGGGTCCTATCCAGTAGACCAGGGGACCGACTTGCAGCCGAGCTGCAAATTCAACGCTTACCTCAAATTTATCAATAGCTTACGATTAGCCGATCCGAGATTCCCGCACTACATGTGGTCTGGCACTCTGTAGAGTGTATGTAGGTGAAGTTGCTAGTTAGGTGAGAAGTTCGCGCGCCGGAGATACTCCGCAAACCGTGGGTCGCTGCGTATCAAATCGAAGAACGGATGCACTTTGAGGAACTGCATGATGTTCGATCGTTCCTCGGCGGAGCGTTCTAGCCATGTAAATGCTTCCTCTTTGTCGCCGAGTCCCAGGTAAGCGTTCAAAAATGCGGCTGGTGGGACGTATCCCTTCAGTCGGCGCCGGCGAAGTTCGTCGAGCACCCGCAATGCTTCCGTCCGGCGGTCGGCACCGGCATAGGCACGTACGAGCACACCCAGCACTGCGGAGCTGCGGTCAGAAAGGGAAGCGGCTTTCTCCAGAGTTGTGATCGCCTCATCGAACTGCTTGGCGCCGATAAGCGCATAACCAAGAAACCAGACGGCCATCGGATCCTTGGCTTCCATTGTCAGCGCAGTTCGCAATTCCCGAATGGCCTCATCGTAGCGCCGAGCCTGAAAGAGAATCCAGCCAACCTGAACGCCGTTGAATGCCAGTGGGTCCAGCTCCTGCGCCCGTCGGGCCGAAGCCAATGCTTCCTCAGTCCGGCCCTGGCATAGTAGCCAATCGGCCAAGCCTGCGTGAGCGGCCGCATTGCTGGGGCTCAGTTCAAGGGCCTGCCTGTATTCGGCCTCCGCTTCCGCCCACTGCCAGTTTTTTTGCAAGGCGTTTGCAAGCAGTGCACGGGCCTCTGCAAGCTCCGGATCCAATTCCAGAGCTTTCCGAGCCGCGACGATTACCTTTGGACGAGTTTCGTTCGGAGGCTCGCCATAGAAAACCAGCCCAAGAGCAGAGTAAGTATCCGCCAAGCCCGCATAGGCCGGCGCAAACGTGGGGTCAGCATTTACTGCAGCCTGGAAATGCAGGAGGGCCTGACCGAGCCCCGCCCGCGTGTTCTTATGCAACTCAAAGCGGCCCTTCAGGTAATCTTCGTAGACGTCGGGCGACACCGCACGCGCTGCCACCAGCCTACTGCGCTCCTCTCCGGTAACGGCGACCGCGATCTGCCGCGCAATGGACTGCGCAACCTCGCTCTGCAGTTCCAGCACGTCGCGCAATTCACGATCAAACGTGCCCGACCACAGGTGCACATCGGTTTCACCTTGAATAAGCTGCGCGCTAATGCGAATCCGATTGCCCGAGCGAATTACCGAGCCCTCCACTACCGCACCCACGCTCAACTTTCGGGCAATCTCTGGCACCGAACTGCGTTCGCCCTTGAACTGCATCGAGGATCGCCGCGAGATCACCCGAAGACCCCGGATCGTTGCGAGCCGGCCAATGAGCGCTTCGGTCATGCCATCGGCGAGGTAGTCCTGCTCGGGATTGCCAGACAAATTCTCTAGTGGAAGGACGGCGATGGACCGAATGGGCGCACTGGCAATCGCGGGTTGTACGGTGCTCCGCCAGCGCACAATCCATATCACTCCAGCGACTAGCGTCAACGCCAGCACAGCGAGAGCTGCCGCCGTGCGCACATAAGCCCCACGGCGGACGACTACTGGTACCTGACGAGCATCGAGAGCTTCGGTTGTGGCCGCAGGCGACCGTTCATTTCGCCATGCATCGAGTTCTGCGATGTAGGCATATACCGAACCGAGCCGGCTGTGATGGAGACGATGGACGGGCAGCCCCTCACGCTTTTCCCAGCGGCGGACGGTGGTGACGTCTCGCCCCAGAAATGCGGCAATCTCCTTCCATGATTCAAGGCGACGCCCTTGAGCATCCGCACCAATCTTCGGGTTTGTTGTCGCCTGGACAGACATGAGCCTGAGGACTCCAGCTAGTTGGGAGGATTATCACACCGGCTTTGTTTGAGGGCAACTGCCTGATCACACCAAAAAATCCACGAATGCCGCACTTTGCTCTTGTTTGCCTCTCCTTGCCCGTTGTGCCGAAACGCCCGCCGGGCACAGCATCCGGCTGCGACGAGTTGCACGTTCAATCAGCGAGTACCCACGGAGGTTCAAGCCATTTGCCAGGTCGCCACAGACTGTTCGCCAGCTCGAGACAACCCAGTCGATTAGGAGGATACGTGATTCGTAACTTAACAGCCTTTAAACTAGAGCTATTTTTATTACTTCGCCGGTGGACGGTCGGCGCAACGATCAAAGGCGCACAATTGATACTGATTGTGGCCCTGCTCACTGCCAATGCCTTTTCGGTGTCGGCTGCCACGCCGGACCCAGTGCTGGAGTGGATTGGCATCATGAACAGCACCGTCATTGCGGGCGGCACCACCCCGAATGTAACCAGCAGCCGCGTAGTCCCGTTGGTATCGGCTTCGGTATTTGACGCCGTCAACGGTATCGAGCCAAGGTTCCGCCCACTGCTAGTGAGACCGGACGCGCCGCAAGACGCATCGCGACGTGCTGCGGCGATTCAGGCGGCCTACGCGATTCTTCTGGATCTATATCCGGGGCAGAGTGGCACCCTCACGACCCAGAGGAATGCATCGCTCGCGGCCCTCGCGTTGACCGAAAGAGCTGAATCGATCGGGGAGGGCGTCGCCTGGGGACAAACTGTTGCGGACGCTGTCTGGGCCTCGCGGCTTACAGACGGATTCACGCCCGCGCCTCCGCCATTTCTTGGCGTGCTGGGCATCGCCGGAACACCGGCTGCCGTGGGCGTTTGGCGTCCCACCCCGCCCGCTAACGCATCAGGTGCAACGCCGCAGATCGCCTCCATGACGCCGTGGGTACTATCGAGGCCATCGCAGTTCCGCTTGCCGCCGCCTCTGGCCCTCAACAGTCCGGAGTACGCCGCTGATCT
Source organism: Candidatus Acidiferrum sp. (assembly GCA_036497825.1). GTDB lineage: Bacteria > Acidobacteriota > Terriglobia > Acidiferrales > UBA7541 > Acidiferrum. The sequence continues at coordinate 54,401 of DASXIT010000134.1, read as the reverse complement.
CAATGAGGTGAAGGTTATGGGCGTCCTCTCTGGTTCGGCGCGTACTCTGGATCAATCGGAACTGGCCCTGTTTTGGGCAGGGAACACTGCGCTTTATTGGAACCGTATTGCCTCGCAGCTTTCGGCCGAACGCGGGCTCAGCCTGGCCGAGAATGCGCACCTATTTGCGCTACTCAATATCTCGATTGCCGACGCAACTATCGCTTGCTGGGATAGCAAGTACCGCTACGTTTTCTGGCGGCCGATCACCGCAATCCGAGCGGGCCTCATTCCTGCGGATGCCGACCCGCTGTGGGAGCCATGGCTGGACACTAAGGCTGGCACTCCGGCGCATCCCGAGTATCCCTCAGCTCACTCCTCGATGAGTGGAGCAGCGGCTTTCGTCCTTGCGTCCGTGTTTGGAGAGAACACCGCGTTTACGGTCACTTCGGAAGTGCGTCCCGGCACTCGCGCGTTTTCGAGTTTCTCCGACGCAGTAGCGGAGATCGCCGATGCGCGCGTCTTTGGTGGCATTCACTTCCGAACCAGCTGCGTCCGCGCAAATGTGCTGGGCAGAGCAGTGGCGCACTATGTGTCGAGACACGCGATGCGCACACTAGATGACGACCGAGACGATGAAAGGGATTAACACATCGAAGTGCTTCCCTTTGTTGAGAGGTACTTGTGTTTTGCTCTTTCATCTGCTGCAGAACTGATGCTTCTCTGGAATTTTCCCGAGATACCCGGGTTAATTCGAGCGGCACGAAAAAAGCGCGGCGGGCAATTGCCCGCCGCGCCGGGTTAGGTTCTGCAGTGGGTGGGGTTTTAGAAGACTAATTTCAAGCCAAGTTGGTAACCCACCGTTTACGAATCTGCCGCGTGGCGAAGGCCTGCTTCTCGGACTTTAATGGGAGCGGAATGCTCAGCATCAGCAGCGGGTGAGGCACCGGCGACAAGCAAGACAGCTCCGGCCAAGGCCAAGTGGATGGCAAGATAGTTCAGACCGTTCGCTACATCCGAGCGGTTGGCAACCGTAAGGGGAATGTAAACAAACAAAACTAGGATAAGGAGCGCCGCGCTAAGTAACGTCGCTGCGGAACGAGCATGTTTCCGAGTTGTGAGACCGGCTGCACACACAACAAAGATCGTGCCGATGAGATATGCCCAGAACACATGTCCGGGAATCCATGCTGGCATGGTCACGAAAGCGGGCCCTTCCTGAGGAATTCCAGGCGCAAAGGTCGGGTAGAGGTAATGGTTGATGCCAAAAGCCGCGACCGAAATCGCGACTACCAAGCGAGCCAAAGCGATCAACCTTGAACAGAGTTTTTGAAGCTGCAAACTCTGAAACCATCCGTGGATGGCCAACCCCCTGTCATGCTCAGTTTCCGATGCGGCGAAGGTGAGCGCACCAGCACTCAGAGCCAAGTCCCTAAAGACGATGGTGAGTCGCGTCTTGTCGTAGGGAATCGCGAAGCAAGAAGGTATGTGAATCAAGACCACGAAAAGGAAAATCATGATTCCAAGCAATGCCGAGGACAGGCGCCAGCTAATTTTTGTGGCCAGACTGAGCGCAGCAGCGATCAGAGCGACTCCGACAAAATAGGCCCAGAATAAGTGTCCCGGAATCCATGACGGGACAATCGTTGCGACAGCTTTGGCCGCTACGAGATGATCCATGCCGAAGATGGCCATCGGAATCGCAAACAACACGGGGCCAAACGGAATCAGCGCATCCAATCCGTACGCCTGAGGGACTCCATGCTTCCGGGACATTGCTGTTCCGATGACTAGAATGGCTGCTCCCCCAAAATAGGGCCAGAACGTAGCGCCTGAGAAGGAGAAGACTAGAAGGGCAAAAGTGAACTGATAACAGTTGTGGTAGAAGTTAGCCATAGGAGACCTTTCCGTGGTGGTCACCCCCGGATCCTCTTTTTCAAACAAGCGCTGGCTAGAACACACGCCCGAGTCTCTCAGTTGGTGATTTTTTGCATCGCCGCCCCGAGTACTTTGCCAAAGCCCGACTCCTGCACAAAAGCCACAATCCGAATATTTCTGGGATCCGTGCCGGATTTAAGTTTGACCTGGAAATCTTGGCCAAAGCTCGTTTGCTTCTCTAGCTTTCCAATCCTTGTGAGGTCTTGAACGACAGCAACGTGTGTCAGATGTTGCCCGGTATTTTCTCCGTGCAAGACCTGAGATTCCGTACGATCAAGGGCGACTGCCACGTAGATATCGGCCTTGTGTTTCTCGGAACCGCCATCGGCTTCGATGCGCGCTCGAAGAAGCATCGGGAATTCACCTTCAATGCTAAGGGAACTGATTCGAACGGAAATTTTCGGCGCGGCGGCCACCTTCTGAAAGATTTCGTTCATTTCCTTTGAGCCACTTGCTCGCAATTCGACAATTCCGTCGACAATAAATTGCGGTGTATATGGGTTCTTTTGACTGAGAGCACGGACATAGCCGCTCTGCCGTTCCGTTAGCAAAGGCGAGGAATATGGGTCTTTCCAGCCCTCATGATCCCAGTAGTCTACGTGCTCGCTAAGGACGATCACGTGTGCGGCAGGGAAGGGTTGAACAGCATCCAGTTGTTGCAGCAAAAGATCCGCCGGGGGACAGCTTGAACACCCCTCCGAAGTAAATAACTCGACAAGAACAGGTGACGCAGAATCCGTGGCGCGTCCGTAGTCTGCACCAACCACGCAGAGGATCACGAGCAAAACCCCAAGCACTCTCAGAAATTCGCGGCCAGTACTTAGTTCAACACACCTTCCCGACCACGATTCTTGAGAGTGACTCGAGGCGCGATTCAATGTCACAAGTACCTCCCTTTTGATGAGGCCCCCTGAGGGGGAGCGGCTCTTCCATGGACTGTGCACAATCTCTTGGTGGCACCGGTTGCTGGCTTGAAACTGCACCAAGCCCTGGAAAAGCCGCTGTCGAAAAGACTCCCGGCCGATCTCAGAAAATAAGCTTCAATCCCAACTGGATGGTTCGGGGATCAAAGGCGGAAGTGATCGCTCCGGTGTTCTGGTTGGGAGCAAGTGCGCCGGCGGACGTGAAAGCGATTGAGTTGACGATGCCGCCGTTGCCGACATTTCCCTGGAATTGTGTATGGTTCCACACGTTAAAGAACTCCGCACGGAATTGCAGGCTGCTTCCCCGCGATTCGCTAAGCAAGAAATTTTTGAAAAGGGATAGGTTCCAGTTGTCTCGTCCCGGGCCGCGGATTGCGTTGTGACCCAAATTGCCCCAGGATCCGGCGGCTGGTGTAGCAAAATCGCTCACGCTGAACCATTGACCGACGGTGTGAGGATAAGTGATCGACCCAACCAAGTCGGGCCGGTCAAAGCAGGTGGGGTTCCCGAACGTGGGATTGTTAATAACGTTGCATGGATTGCCCGGGTAACTGCCAATATTTAGGTTGACGGGTGCTCCCGACTGCGCGGTGACAACTCCGGATACTTCCCATCCACCCACGAACGTCTTCAACATTTTGTTTTCACTGTTCTTCAAGAATGGGATCTGGTAAACAAAGTTGGCAAAGAATACGTTTCTGCGGTCGAACGCGGACGGTCCGAAATCATACTTCCACCCCGCGTAAGGGTTCGAAACGGTTTGCAAGTCACCGCCACTGCCAGTCCCAAGTGTCGACGGATCGTTCGAGTGGGCATACGTGTAACCGACTTGGTAAGTCAAATCACTCTTCAAGGTTCCACGCATTGCCAATTGAAGCGAATTGTAATCGCCATTTGCTTCGTTATTCGCTAGCGTGATGGCATGGAAGCCCAGGTAGGGCAAGGCTGCGTTATAAGATTGCGAGCTGGCGACGAGACTTGAAAGCTGCGATTGGTTCGGCAGGTTAATTTCCTGATAGAAACTTTGATGCCGGTTTTGTGAACCTACGTACGAGGCCGAAAACACCGACTTTCCGATGGCCCGCTGTATGCCCAAACTGAACTGGGTACTTGCAGGCAACTGATACTGGTTCGAGTTAAGTCCGACGATGCTGCTGACGGGAATGCCACCAGCTTGGACAGTATCGCCATTGAGCTGTGCATGTGGATTGTCTAGCGATATGTTGTTAAACGAGACGCTGGCAGAGAACGGGACATCCGGTCCGGCATTGTACATGTCGTTGCCCTGGATGCGTTCGTACATGATGCCGAATCCGCCGCGGATTACGGTCTTTCCTGAACCATCGAGGTCGTACGCAAATCCAAGGCGAGGACCAAAAGCTAGCCAGTGATTCGTCACGAGGCCTCGTGGAACGCCGGGTTGTCCGGAGATCCCCACGCCGTTCAAGTAAAATTCCTGGCCCGCCAAAAGTGGATTCGGGCTGTTTCCCAAGCCGGGGCTTGCACTGCTGATGGCGCTCGGATTGCACGCAAGTGGGACTGGTTGAGTGTTACATGTCGGGTCGGTGAATACCGCTGTATTCGCCGAACTATAAAGCCCCGGGTAGAAGTTCGATGCGCGGTTGTTTGCTTCGTAGGTGTGCGGTACTCCGTCCCAACGCAAGCCAAGATTTAATGTCAAACGGTTGTTTACGCGGTAGTTGTCCTCAACATACAGCGCCCAAGATTGATTGTTCCAGTGACCACTATCCTGCACGGCGTTCTGTTGATAAAGATCGGAAGCGCCGAGCAGATAGTCTGCGAAGTCGTTTCCGGTGTAGCTGCCGTTGAATTGGAAGGAACCCTGCGTTGGGGCGAACAAGTATTGAACCTTCGTATATAACGCCCAGCTTGCCCCCATCTTGATTTGATGCCTGCCCTTGGTCCAGGAAACGTCGTCACGAATCTGGTAATCGTTGGCGTCGTTCTGCCAAGGTACCCAATTCATGGTGTAATCGCTTCCCGTGGTTTGCAACTGGACGGAAGGGATGCGGTTTAGTGCATTTGGCGCGCTACTGAAATAGCGGTTGAAGGTAAATCCGGAGGGGGCTGCGTATAATCCGGTCGGTGTGATATTGATGCGGTTGCCGTTGTAGTTGAATGAAGCTTCGTTTACTAAGCTCGGGTTAATCACGTAGGCTGTGTGTACAACGCCGCTGTAGGAAGGATTTCCGAAGTTGTTGGCGCCGGTCGGAAGGTTGTCAGCACTCCACATTGTGGTCCCAAACCCCTGGTTAATTTGCTCGGCAATGAAGTGCCCATAGATTGTGAACTTGTCTGTAACGTTTTCGTCGATCCGGACCACTTCTTCGCGCACGTTCGTAGGGGTATTGTTGCCGCCAGCGAACGCAGGAAGTCCGTTACTGTTCAAGCCAGTCGGGGCAGGAAAAATACCACCATACTTGCCGCCTGCAGTAAGAAGAGCGGCAGCGTTTGGACTGACCATGCACGACGGGATGATGTTGTTGGGGAAAGAACTTCCTTGGGTAATGCCCGATGGGGCAACCCCACCAGGGCAATTAGCAAATAGAACATTAGGAGCAACCTGGGTCACACTCGGAACAGTGATCGCTGTGGAGCCAAAATTCGCGCCCGAAGCCGTCGGATACTCCGAAGTCGGAGGGACGGTTTGGTTTAACAATCCACCTTGAATCAGACTGCGCCATTCCATGTTGTAAAAGAAGAACGTCTTGTTCCTGCTTGGATTGTAAAACTTTCCGAGGGTAATTGGTCCGCCGGCGTTAAAACCATAGGTGTTGAAGTTCAACTTCGCAACGGGGAGGGGCGCCGGGTTAAAAAAGTTCCGGGCGTCCAGATCGTTGTTCCGCAGAAACTCCCAAAGGGTGGCGTGAAAATCTTTCGTTCCTGATTTTACGACCGTAGTAATCGTCGCGCCGGAAGACAAGCCGTATTGCGCGCTGTAGTTTGAGGTCTGAATTTGCGTTTCCGAAAGTGAGTCGAGTGAGGGCATCACGCTGAATGTACCCGAGCCGCCGCGATCCAGGTTTTCTCCACCGTCGAGCAAGTAAATATTGTGGCCCATACGATTTCCGTTAAAACTGACACTCGCATTCCCGCCTACTGGCGTAGGAACTTGAAAATCCATTTGCAATGAGGAAGCACCTGTCGTCAGATTCACAATGTTGTAAATGCTCCGGCCGTTGGTTGCCAGTTGGGTGATTTGCTGGCCAGTTAGCAGCGAACTTTGCTCACCGCTGTCTGCTTGTACTGCAACGGCGTCGCCTTCTACAGAAATCGACTCTGCTGTCGTGCCCAATCGCAGTTGAAAATCAATGCGCTGGCGGTCGGTAACGTTCAAAACGATGTTCTGGCGTTCTTCGACTTTGAACCCGGTCACTTCTGCTTTGACATTGTAATGACCAATGTCCAAGGCGGTTGCAGCATACTGCCCGGAGTCGCTCGTCGTAACGACTCGAACCTTGCGCGTTTCTACATGTGTGATAGTTACTGTGACGTTTGGTATAACGGCGCCCGCGGGGTCTGTAACCGTACCAATGATCGTCGAGTCCTGTCCATAAGCCAGAAATGGCAATCCCACCAACAGAATGCAAAACATTAACAGATGGCGCGCCTTGTATTTCTTCATAGCCGTTACGAGCCTTTCCAAGTGCTTAGGCAAAATAAAATGCATTTTTTCACCCCTCCCCTATAGCTTCCAGATTCTCGATTAACTTTTTGCGCGAATGCGAAGAGGCACGACACTGAGTTGCGGCAGTTTGTGCCTTGCGTCATTCACGCTTGCACCAATGCCTGCACCGGCGGTCTACAAGAAGCCTGTAGAACAAAATCGTTATTTTGAATCTTGCGCAGAGGACTGGTTGGAAGCAATATCCACTTTGGGCAAAATTGTCATGACCACTAGGATTACCTAATGAAGAAGGTCCCAAGCACGTTGTCGCCGGTCATCGCCGTCGACCGAAAATCTGCCAAACCTTTGCACAAGCAAATTTACGATACGTACCAGACCATGATTGTGGAACGTATCTTGGGAGCCGGGCAGCAAATCCCATCAACTCGTGCCCTTGCTATCGAATTGAAGATCTCTCGAATTCCTGTTCTCACTGCCTACGCTCAATTGCTGGCCGAGGGTTATTTCGAGTCCCGTCCTGGAGCGGGAACCTTTGTGTGCAGTACTCTGCCAGACCAACTGACCACAAGTGAACGCAGAGCCTCACGATCCAACAACGCTCGAACCGGTTCGCGGCCAGTTGCGCAACGCTCTCTGTTTCTCCCTTTGTACAAGAGGCTTCCCTGGGCAGCAGGCTTGGGGGCATTCAACTTGAGCCAGCCAGCTTTTGATCAGTTTCCGAACCAGGTATGGTCTAGCCTGGTGATGCGCCATTGCCGTAGCCCTCATGCGAGCGGGCTGTATTACGGTGGACCGATGGGTTTAGAGCCTTTGCGAGAGAGCATTTGCACCTATCTCAGGACTGCCCGCGCTGTGCGCTGCGATCCGCAGCAGGTCATGATTGTCTCCGGCTCTCAACAAGCGCTGGAGATCTCTGCGCGAGTTATTCTTGATCCCGGGAGTCCCGCATGGATCGAAGAACCGGGATACCCGTTGACGCGAAATGTGCTTATCGTGGCAGGCGCTCGCCTGGTGCCTGTTCCCGTTGATTCCGAAGGAATAGATGTGTCTGCCGGTATCAAACGCTGCCGCAAAGCGAGGGCTGCTTTTGTGGCGCCCTCTCACCAGTTTCCGCTCGGCGCAACGATGAGCGCTTCCCGCCGATTCCAACTTCTCGATTGGGCACAAAGCTCTGGCTCTTGGATTGTCGAGGATGATTACGACAGCGAGTATCGTTACGGAAGCATGCCCATCGCGTCTTTGCAGGGGCTCGACCACAACGCTCGTGTCATCTACATCGGAACTTTCAGCAAGACTTTATTCCCGTCTCTGAGAATCGGTTATCTTGTCATGCCGCCGGATCTTGTCGATCGGTTTGCGACAGTCCGCAATCTTATGGATCTGGGCTCGCCGCACTTTTACCAGGCCGTACTTTCGGACTTCATGAGCGAAGGCCATTTTGCGCGCCATATTCGTAGGATGCGGCTGCTCTATGGTGAACGCCGGGCCGCGCTCGTCAATTGTCTACGCAAGGAATTTGGATCCACCTTGGAGATCCTTGGAGCGGAAGCGGGCATGCACCTTGTCGTGATATTGCCCAAGGAACTCAGCGACGTGAAGATTGCACACAAAGCTGTACCAGAGAAGCTCTGGCTATGGCCTCTTTCTCTCCATTATTTGGGCAGTGATATTCGTCAAGGATTCGTCTTGGGGTTTTCAAGCACGGCTGTTGAGGAGATGCCTAAGGCGGTACACCGCCTTCACGCGTTACTCGCGAACGAAAAGAAAGGTTAATGATTGTAAACCGATTCGCGTTGCGCCCCGTGCTGTGATTCAACTTCACTTCTGGTATGCAAACATACGGACCGACTGCACCATCATGTCGTGACCTTCAGGGAGGGCCGGTATACCTGCATAGATAAGTTCCAATGCGGCGGCGACTCGATCTTCTCCAGTGCGAGACCATTCGTTCGAAGGTTCGTTCGAATGGTCGTGGGGGCGGTACCCAATCGAGCCTCAGGCACATCAAACGTAAAATCGGGAGGGATCTCGTGAAGAATCAATCTCACCCGAGGAGCTGGACAGTAATTTCGTGCTCGGGAACAGTTTGTAGAGAACTGGAAACTACTGCATGAATATCGCGCCTGGAATGGAGCGCAGTTCCGCCACACAACGTTACGAATTACTGTTGCGGGCGACAAAAGCGATTGCCGCGTCTGACAGCGACGGGCGCGTATTCACGATTACGGGAGAGCTGCGCGACGTCATCCCGTTGGACTACCTTCATTTCGTTGCCTTCGATCAAGAAACGAATCAGCCGGCCTGGCGGTTACTGGAAGCCAACGGCAAGCGCGTAGAGTGCACTTCACAAAAGAATTCTTCATTCGAGGAGACACCGATTGCCTGGGTTTACGAACAGCAACGTCCGCTGGTAACCTGCGATTGGTATCGTGAAACAAGGTTTGCCCGACATAAACAATTCTTGACTGAATTAGGAATCGCTTCCACATGCACCCTGCCGGTTGCAAATGGCCGTCGGCGCCTGGGTGTGTTAAGTGTAGGAAGCTTTCGTCCGCATGCGTTTCCTGAAGTCGAAGTACAGTTTCTCTCTGTGGTTGCCGATCAAGTCGGGTTGGCGATCGACTCTGCCGTGAATTTTCAAACTTCGCAGCTTGCGCAGGAACGCTTAGAGCTGATCCTGGAATTGACCAATCAGGTCGTCTCCAATCTGGAATTCAAGGAACTTCTAAGGACCATCTCGGCTAGTGTTCGACGAGTCATGCGTGGAGATGCGGCGGCCATCATGCTTCCGGATCCTGACGGCAAACACTTGCGTGTTTTTGCTTTGGACTATCCCGAGAATAGGGGAGTGTTCACGGAAGTGAGCTTGGCTCCCATTGAAGGAACGATGCCTGGCGAAGCGTTCAAGACCGGAAAAGCGATCGTCGTGAATCGCCTGGATCCCACAGACATGCCGCCCGACATGTACAGCAAAGCCATCGCGGAGGGCCTACATTCGTTTTGTGATGTTCCGCTCATCAGCCGCGATCGCCTGCTTGGAGTTCTGGGAGTGGCGAGGCGAGAGGAGAACGCCTTCGATGAGAAGGAAGTGGCCTTCTTGACGCAAGTTGCAACACAGGTAGCGATTGGAGTGGAAAACGCGTTGGCGTTTGGTGAAATCGCCGATCTCAAAAACAAATTGGCTCAGGAGAAACTTTATCTCGAAGACGAGATTCGTGGCGAAATGGATTTTGAGGGCATCATAGGCCAGAGTTCAGTTCTGCGTCACGTTTTGAAACTGGTAGAGACAGTTGCTCCCAGCGATTCTACGGTTCTGCTTTTGGGCGAGACAGGAACCGGGAAAGAACGGATTGCCCGCGCCATTCATGATCGAAGCCGACGGCGGAATCAAACGTTTGTGAAACTGAATTGCGCCGCGATTCCCACGGGACTTCTGGAAAGCGAACTTTTTGGACACGAGCGCGGCGCATTTACGGGCGCAATTACGCAAAAAATCGGGCGGCTTGAACTCGCTGACGCGGGGACGCTCTTTCTTGATGAGGTCGGAGACATTCCTACCGAGATACAACCGAAATTGCTTCGGGCCCTGCAGGAGCGCGAATTCGAACGCTTGGGTAGCACGCAAACGAAGAAGGTGGATGTACGGTTGATCGCCGCCACCAACCGGGATTTGGAGAAGATGATTGAGAATCGCGAATTCCGCAGCGATTTGTACTATCGGCTCAATGTTTTTCCTATTCGGATCCCACCGCTTCGCGAACGGCCTGAAGATATTCCGCTGTTGGTTCGGTATTTCACCCAGAAGTACGGGCGCCGGATGGAAAAACAAATAGAATCGATACCGGCAGGCGCGATGCAGAAGCTCTCGGATTGGCATTGGCCCGGGAATATTCGCGAGTTGGAAAATTTCATTGAGCGTTCCGTGATTTTAACGCAAGGCTCGGCACTTCAGGTGCCAGTTAGCGAACTGAGCAAATCCGCCTCGGCGACTGATACGTACGGAGTGGAGATGCAAGGAACACGCGCAAACGAGGAACGCGAAGAGATTCTCCGGGTCCTAAAAGAAACCAAAGGACGCGTGGCTGGCCCCAATGGGGCCGCGGCTCGGATGGGAATTAAGCGTACAACTCTGATTTCCCGCATGAAGAAGTTGGGAATCGACTCTCGAAAGTAGTCGACAACTTCGGCAACTTCGACAAATGCTTCGCCGGTTTTCGACACGTCATCAATCCGCAATTCCTTAAACCTCAAGATTCAGTCACATGCAGAAGATACAAGTGTGTTTTGGATTGGCATCGAAGGTGCACTTCGTTCCTGAGTCACAAAGAACGAACATGCTCAAGGTCACAATCATTGAAACGCGTGACCAGCGCAGGCTGGTTCTGGAAGGCGCATTGGTGCAGCCGTGGATTGCGGAACTCAAGAATGTTTGGAGTGCTGCCGGCGACGGGTTGCAGCAGCGCAGCCTACTCGTCGACCTGAATAACGTAACTGCTATCAGCAAGGAGGGAGAAAATACGCTCCTCGAGTTGATGAGAGAGGGAGCGAAATTTTCCTGCGCCGGCGTTTTCACAAAATACTTGCTCAGGCAATTGGCGGTGAAATGCCAAGTCAACCTGTGGGAAGTGATGAATCAGGGTTCATCAAGTGATTGAAAATTGAAAGCGATATGGAGTCCGGGGGGCAGAGATGGTGCTCAATGGTGACGTCGCAAATCGAAAATCAAAGGCTCTCGAAATGATTTCGATGAGAAATGCATGGTCTTCGCGAAAGGGTGTCCTCATCTCGATTCTCTTGCTGCCAATCTTGGGGATTTGTGTCTCCTGTAATCACGGAAGTGCACGGGCCGCTGGACCTGCGGGGTTACCGCCTCCACTCGTTTCCCTGACAAAAGCGACCTCCCAGGATGTCCCGCGATATTTGGACGAGATCGGCAAGAATGTCGCATTCGAATCGGTAACAGTGACTCCTCAAGTGGCGGGGCGCATTACGGAACGGCACTTCCAGGATGGGGAGAATTTGAGCAAAGGGCAGCTCCTTTTCGTCATTGACCCGCGTCCCTACAAGGCACAACTTGATTCCGCGCAAGCGGGCCTAGCGCAGGCCGAAGCAGCGTTGGATCTCGCAAAAATTCAGTTCGCTCGCGATCAAGATCTCGTCGGAACGCGGGCCATTTCCAAGCAAGACTATGACACGAAGAAAAATACGGTTGACGTCAATCAGGCTCAAGTAGAAGCGGCAAAGGCCGCGATTGAGACGGCACAAATTAATCTTGATTATTGCTATATTCACTCTCCGATTGACGGTCGGGCTGGCGCGCGGATTGTCGACATAGGCAATGTGGTGCAAGCAAATTCGACTTCGCTTCTTTCCATTCAACGGCTGGATCCCATCTACGCGACGTTCACTATTACGGAGCGTGATCTTCCTGAAGTCCAAAAACAGATGAAGGGCGGCCTGTTGAAAGCAATGATTCGTCTTTCCGGCGAAACCGAAAATATGGCACGAGCCGGGAAGGTGGAGTTTTTGGATAACGCAGTGCAGAACTCTACTGGCACAGTGAACTTGCGCGCCACCATTTCGAATCTTGACCATCACTTCTGGCCGGGCCAGTTTGTCGATGTGAAACTTGTACTGGCCACGCAGAAAAGTGCCGTGCTCATTCCTAGCCAAGCCGCGCAGATCAGCCAGCAGGGGCCTTTCGTGTACGTGATCAAGGCCGACGATACGGCCGAACTCCGTCCAGTGATCTTGGGCCAGCGGCAAGGAAACGATGTGGTTATCACCAGCGGGTTGGCGGCCAACGAGCGAGTTGTCCTTGCGGGTCAATTACTCGTTCGACCCGGCAGCAAGGTTCAGATCAACGCTGGGCCTGCAGCGTCTTCAGAATCTGGCGGCAAGGAAAACACAGAGAGGGGTAAGTCGTGAACCTCTCCGAACCATTTATTCGTCGCCCGGTGATGACCGTCGCTCTGACGGTCTCCGTCATCCTGTTCGGTGTATTTGCCTATTTTCGCTTGCCCGTCAGCGATCTTCCGGCTGTGGACTACCCAGTCATCCAGGTGCAAGTGAGCTATCCCGGCGCGACGCCTGAAACAATGGCGAACAATGTGGCGACTCCGCTTGAGCGCCAGTTCATGCAAATTCCGGGACTCGAGATGGTCACCTCGAACAATGGGCAGGGGCACTCAAGCTTCGTTCTTCAGTTCGATTTGTCGAAGAGCTTGGACGGTGCCGCGACCGACGTTCAGGCTGCCATCACGCGCGCGACTGGTCAACTTCCCGTCGACCTGCCCAGTCCGCCCACGTTTACGAAAACCAATCCCAACGATCAGCCCATCCAGTATTTAGTGTTGGTCAGCGATACGGCGACAGAAGGCCAGCTCTACGACTACGCGAATACGCAAGTCGGCGAGCGCATCAGCATTCTGCCCGGCGTCAGCCAAGTAGCGGTATACGGTACGCAATCCGCCGTGCGCATCAAAGCAGACCCATCGGCAATAGCGACTCGCAATATCACGTTAGAAGATCTCACCAACGCAATTAAAAACGGAACGAGTTACACCGGAGCCGGACAATTCGATGGTCCGCATCGCACGTTCTTACTTCAGCCACAAGGCCAGCTGAGCACTGCGGAGCAATACAACCAACTCATTGTGGGGCAGGGTAATGGCGCTCCCGTTTTTCTGAAGGACGTTGCGACGGCAAAGCAGGGTGTGCAGGACGAACGCATCGATATGCGCTTCTGGGCGAGAGGATACCCCACACCGGGCGCAACGGTGGTTGTTGCGGTTTTCCGTCGTGCCGGTGCGAATGCTGTCGAAGTCACGAAAGCGGTGCGTGACTTGCTTCCCAGCATCCAGAACCAGTTGCCCACGTCGGTAAGAATTGTTTCCGCATATGACCGGTCGCAGACCATCGTCACCAGCGCCAAGGACGTGCAGGCCACCCTTTACATCGCGTTCGTGCTCGTTGTTATGGTCATCTTCGTGTTCCTTGGCCGTGCGACAGACACGCTAATTCCTGCCGTGGCGTTGCCTCTCTCTCTGCTGCTTACTTTTATTGCCATGAATATTCTTGGCTACAGCCTGGACAATTTGTCTTTGATGGCCATTACTCTTGCGATTGGATTCCTGGTAGACGACGCCATCGTTTTTCTGGAGAACACCGTTCGGTTGATGGAAGAAGGCCAGGATGCACTCGAAGCGTCGCTGAATTCGGCGAAAGAAATCAGTTTCACGATCTTGACCATGACGCTGTCGCTTGCCGCCGTATTCATTCCCTTGGTATTCATGAGCGGCCTGGTGGGGCGAATTTTCCGCGAGTTCTCCATCACCATCGTGGTTTCGATTCTGGCCAGCGGCATCGTATCGCTGACGCTGACTCCACTGATGACTTCACGACTACTCTCGGGACGCGGTGCCGGCGCGAAGAAAACGTGGATGGAACGGGTGATCGGCGGCACGGAACATCGGGTGTTGACCGTCTACGGACGTTGGTTGTGGTTCTTTCTCCGGCATCGTTGGATTTCCGCGGTGGCCTGGGTCATCTGTCTCATAGGAACAGGCTATCTGTTTTACACGGTTCCCAAATCGTTCCTGCCCGTGGGGGATAGCTCGTTCATTCGTGGAGTACTTGTTGCGCAGGAAGGGTTTTCTCCAGAACAGATGCATAAGTATCAAGATGAAGCCGAGAAGGTCATGCACGCGAATCCCGCGGTGGCTGCCACGTTCACGATGAGCGGAAATGGACAGTTCATGCCCTCGAACCAGGCGTTTCTCATCTCCTTTTTGACAGACCCATCGAAACGCGCCCCCATTGACCAGGTAGCGGGACAGCTTATGGGAGGAGTCATGTCAACCGTTCCTGGTGCACTCACCTTCCTCCAACCAAATCCCGTGCTTGAAATTAGTACCGGTGCGATCGCAAACGTGCAGGGCCAATTTGCCTACGCTCTTTCCGGGATTGATCCAAACCAGGTGTACGACGCCGCAGACAAGATGATGTCCAAAATGTATGAGTATCCGGGTTTTTTGTTTGTGAACTCGGATCTTTTTAATCACACACCGAATTTGCAAGTCGATATTCTGCGCGATCAAGCAAAGCTCTACGGCGTTTCAGAAACGCGCATTCTTACCCTGCTTCACGACGCCTATTCGCAGAACTATAGCTACCTGATCAAGAAAACTACGGACCAATACCAGGTCATCTTAGAGGTTGCCGACGATCAGCGATCCGACCCGCAGGATTTGAGCCGGCTCTACATCAAGAGCGATGACGGTCAGCGGATGATTCCTCTGAATGCCGTTACCAGTTGGCATACGATCATCGGCCCGCAAGCTGTCAATCACATCAACCAGTTCACCAGTGTCACTTTGTTCTTCAACATGAAGCCCGGATTCACGGTAGGCCAAGCAACTGACTTTGTCGAAGCCTCGGCCAAGCAAATTCTCCCGCCCGACGTTCACGGCGCGCTCCAGGGAGAAGCTCTGACATTTCGCAACACCGTTTCGGACCTGATCGTCCTGATGTTCGTCGCTGTATTTGTGATGTACGTGATTCTCGCGATTCTCTATGAAAGTTACTTGCACCCGATCACGGTGCTCTCCTCATTGCCGGTTGCCTTAGTTGGTGGGCTTTTGACTCTGTGGCTGTTCGGGGCGGAAGCTTCGCTGTACGCCTACATTGGAATGTTCATGCTGATGGGAATCGTGAAAAAGAACGGCATCATGATCGTCGATTTTGCGGAGCAACGAGTACGCCAGGGTATCAAAGACGATCAAGCTATCCACGATGCCAGCATGGAACGCTTCCGGCCGATCATGATGACGACTATGGCCGCTTTACTTGGTGCTCTCCCGATTGCCCTGGGCTATGGCGCCGACGGTTCGTCCCGCCGGCCGTTAGGTCTTGTTGTTATCGGCGGATTGATCGTCTCGCAGTTCGTGACGTTATTCGTCACGCCCGCAATCTATTTATACCTTGAAGAATTTCAGGAAAAGGTTCTGGATCGATTTTCGTTTTTCCGGTCGACCCGTGCCGGCCGTGCGCACTCGGCGGCTCCGAGTCCGGCGTATGCCGTGCAAGAACAGAATGGAGACTAGAGCGATGCCTTTGCAGCGCGCTTACTTGGGTCATTCACGATTTTTTGCGATGTCGATGGTCTGTGCTGTTCTACTTTGCACGGCCGGGTGCACCGTAGGTCCGGACTACAAAAGGCCAGCCGCCAATGTCCCGGGTTCTTTTCGCGGGGTCCCCGGCAGCGAAGCTCCGACAAACGAGTCTGCGCCTACGGCCACAACTCCGCCCGGCTCCAGTGACGTTGGCAACGGCTCGCTCGGCGACGAGAAATGGTGGGAGGTCTTTCAAGACAAGGAACTGCAGGGGCTGATCCGTGCGGCCTTGCAGAACAACTATGATGTTCGTATCGCCGCCGCGCGAGTTCTACAAGCCCAAGCACAACTTGGAATCACCCGTGCCGATCAATATCCTTCACTGGGCGTCGGCGCGAACATTGCCGGCCAGCGCAATCCTGCGGTTGGCCCGATTCCCGGCTACGAGGTCACACAAGGGCAAATTACCGCATCAGCCGCTTGGAATCTCGATTTCTGGGGCAAGTATCGAAGAGCGACGGAATCGGCAAGAGCAACTCTGCTGGCCAATGAATGGGCGCAGAAAGAAGTCATCGCTATCTTGGTGGCCAACTTGGCGGCGGACTATTTTGTACTTCGTCAGTTGGATCTGGAATTGGAGATCTCAAAGAACACACTGAACTCGCGCCAGGACTCTTTGGAATTGACCAAAGTGTTGGAGCAGCATGGAATCAACTCGTTGCTTGACGTACGCCAGTCCGAGCAATTGGTTTTCACGGCCGCGGCAGAGGTCCCTGACCTTGAGCGGCAAATTGCCCAGGAAGAGAACGCCATCAGCATCCTTCTTGGAAATAATCCGGGAGACATCCCGCGAGGTTTGAAATTGACGGAGCAACCCCATGCTCCTGAGGTACCCGTCGGCCTTCCTTCGTCGCTCTTGGAAAGACGCCCCGACATCCGTGAAGCGGAAGACAACCTGATCGCGGCCAACGCGCAGATCGGTGTTGCCAGAGCGGCTTATTTTCCGCAGATCTCCTTGACCGGGTCAGCAGGATTTGAAAGTCCCGCGCTTGCAAGTCTGTTTACCGGTCCGGCTGGTCTTTGGACTTTGGCGGGATCTCTGACACAACCGATCTTCGAGGGTGGGCGGCTCAAATCTGGTGTCCGGCTGGCCGAGGCCCAACGGGAGCAAATGGTCCTGACGTATCAGCAGACAATCCAAGGGGCCTTCCGCGATGTGGCGAATGCGCTTGTAGCCTATCGCAAAAATCGCGAATTCAGGATTCAAGAACAACACCTGGCCGAATCGGCCGAAGACGCTGCCAAGCTCTCTGAACTTCGCTTTAAGGCCGGTACCACTGACTATCTGGAAGTACTCACCAACGAAACAAACTATTTCTCCGCGGAACTTGCTTTGGCGCAGGCTCAGGGAAATGAATTGACCGCGCTGGTGCAGCTCTATCAAGCCCTCGGCGGTGGTTGGCAGTAATCGCAATGGTGTTTGGCGATTCTCCTCGCGAGTGAGAGCGCTTCCTCACTCGACAGGGTACGGAAGTAATTGCGGAGTTGAAGGTCAATATGCAGCGGGTTACCGCCGCAGGACGACCATGAATCGCCGGTTTGGCCGCCGCTAGTGTTACGTTGCTGATTTTTTAGCTCGATTCATTCGAGCACTCACTGTTTTCCACCCGTGCTGGTGCTGGAGGTTGCCCGGAGTGTACCGCGGCGAAGGGCACGTTCCTTCATGAAGGCGAAGAAGACGGGCACGAGGATGAGTACATGGACGGTCGAAGTGACCATGCCCCCGACGATGGGTGCCGCGATTGGTTTCATTACGTCGGACCCGATGCCAGTCTCCCAAAGGATTGGCAGGAGGCTCGCAAGTACAGCCGTCACGGTCATCAATTTTGGGCGCAATCTCTGAACGGCTCCTTCGATGGCCGCTGCTTCAATATCCTCATGCTTGAGGGGAATACCGGAAGCGAGACGCTTGTCTAACGATTCATGGAGATAAACGACCATGACGACGCCCGTTTCCACGGCAATTCCAAAGAGTGCGATGTAGCCCACCCAAACCGCAACGCTAAAATTGTAGCCAAGCCAATATTGAAGAATCAGTCCCCCGGTCATCGCATAAAAGGTGGGAAAAATCAGGACGGCCGCTTCCGTTGCGGAATGAAAGACCATGTAAAGAAGCAAAAATATTACGAAGAAAACGATAGGCACGATGATCTTCAGTCGCGACTTGGCGCGCAACTCGAACTCATATTCGCCGGACCACTTGTAGGTATAGCCGGGAGGGAGCTTCAGTTTCTCGCGTAAGAGCCGATCTGCTTTTGTGACAAATCCACCGTAATCCTTGGTAGCCAAGTCCAGATAGACATATCCGGTAAGCAGGCCATCCTCATCACGAATCATGGCGGGGCCCCGGCTGAAATAGACCTTGGCGACTTCTGAGATGGGAATCTGCGCGCCTGTTGGGGTCCCAATCACAACGCGCTTGAGTTCTTCGATGTTGTCGCGAAAGTCCCGGCTGTAGCGAACATTCACGGGATAGCGTTGCCGCCCCTCTACATTTTCTGCGATGTTTTCGCCGCCAATCCCAGAAGTCACTGCGCGATGGACATCTCCTACCGTCAGTCCGTAGCGAGCCGCTTCCAGTCGATTGACTTCGATACTAATGTAGAAGCCCTCGGCGACACGCTCAGCAAAAATAGATCGCAGTTCAGGAATGCTTCCCAGGATTTGTTGTAATTGTGCACCCGCTTGCTGAATCACTTCCACGTTAGGGCCTTGGATCTTGAGTCCCACGGGAGTCTTGATGCCCGTCAGTTCCATGTCGAGCCGGTTCTGCACGGGCATAGTCCAGGTATTTGTCAGTCCGGGGAATTGGAGCTTCTCGTCCATCTCGCGAATTAGCTTTTCGTAGGTCATTCCCGGACGCCATTGCTCCCGCGGTTTCAGCATGATCGTCGTGTCATACATGTCTAATGGCGCGTTGTCCGTCGGACTGTCGGAGCGGCCTACGGCGCCAAACACACTTTCCACCTCGGGAAACGACTTGATGATGCGGTCCTGCTCTTGAAGAAGTGTGGACGCTTGCGTGATAGAAATTCCGGGAAGAGCTGTAGGCATGTACAGAGAAGAGCCTTCATATAGCGGAGGCATGAACTGACTGCCAATGCGCCAGGCAAGGGGAAAAGTGATTGCCAGAAAGATGAGATTGAGAACAAGTGTCGTTTTCCGGTAACGCAAGCAGAAGCGGAGTATTGGCAGATACAGCGCCTGCGTCCACCTGGAGAAAGGATTTTCGGACTCCGGGTGAAGATGGCCACGAATAAAGATGACCATTAAAACGGGAACTAGCGTGATGGCGAGAATGGAGGAGAAGGCCACTGAAAGCGTTTTGGTCCATGCGAGCGGGCGGAACATCCTCCCTTCCTGTGCTTCGAGCAGGAAAACAGGCAGGAACGAGACGAGAATCACCAGAAGGGAAGAGAAAATCGCCGGACCAACTTGTTTCGCGGCACCAATCAGGATAGCTTTCCTGTCGCTGTCCGACACTTCGGTACCCGATTGCGCCGCAGACGCCATACGCTCTGACAAGTGGCGGTAGCCGTTTTCCACCATCACAATGGACGCATCAATAAGGACACCAATGGCCAGTGCCAGGCCACCAAGTGACATGATGTTCGAACTGACGCGTAGGAAATACATGGGGATGAACGAAGCGACAAGCGCAATCGGCAACGCCAGAATCGGAACAAGCGCGGAACGAAAATGAAACAGGAAGGCGATGGTTACAAAGCTGACGATCACCACTTCTAGAAGAAGATCGCGCTGCAGAGTTTTGATGGAATCATGGATCAGACCAGAGCGGTCATAACCGGCGACGATCTCGACGCCAGCGGGAAGTGCAGGCTTGAGTTCCGCGAGTTTTGTCTTCACGCCATCGATGACTTTCAGAGCATTCATGCCGTCGCGCATCACAATAATGCCGCCGACAACTTCGCCTTCGCCGTTCCATTCGGTAACCCCTTCCCGAATATCAGGGCCAAACGTGACGGTGCCGAGGTCACGGACGAGCACCGGGGTGCCGTTCTTCGTTGCGACCGGAACGCTTTCAAGATCCTGCAGCGAGCGCAAGTAGCCCAAACCGCGAATCATGTAGCGTGCACCCGCCATTTCCAGAACGCGGCCACCCACCTCATTTGTTGAATCTCGAACGCGGTCAATCACCATGGAAAGCGGAATGTTATAGCCGCGAAGTTTGTTCGGGTCGATATTCACCTGATACTGTCGAACGAATCCTCCCATCGAAGCGACTTCCGCAACGCCTGGAACGGTTTCCAGTTGGAAACGTAGATACCAGTCTTGAAGACTGCGCAATTCGGCAAGACTATGACGATGAGAGCGATCGATGACGGCATATTCATAGACCCAGCCCGCGCCGGTAGCGTCCGGCCCAATCATGGGCGAGACATTTTTCGGCAACACTCCCTGCAATTGCTGGATATATTCGAGCACGCGCGACCGCGCCCAGTAGAGGTCCGTTCCATCCTCGAAGACAACGAAGATGTAAGAATCTCCAAACATGGTTTGAGCGCGGACCGCCTTGACGTGGGGAGCAGCGAGCAGCGTGGAGACAATAGGATAGGTCACTTGGTCTTCGATGATGTTCGGCGGCTGACCTTCCCAGGGAATGTGAACGATCACTTGGACGTCCGAAATGTCCGGAAGGGCATCGAGGGGAATATTTCTGAGCGACCAGATCCCGGCAAGGAGTAACAGGAGGGTGCCAGTGAAAACCAGGAAACGGTTGTTCGCGCACGAATCAATGACGCGGGAGATCATGGCTACATGCCTCCTTGCGCCTGGAGGCTGAGCTGCTTGGTTGCAAGGGCAGCGCCATTCTTAATTACCGTGATGGTGACTTTCCAGGTTCCACCGCTTTCGAGCGTAACCTTACCTTCGTAGATGCCATTCCCTTTTTCAGCGAGAGGCGTGACGACATTCATCGCGGCCATGCCCATTTCTGGCATACCAGCCATATAGCTGCGAACACTGACCTGCGCGCCCGTAATGGCTGTGCCGTCGGCAGTGGACAATTTCACACGATAGAGATTTGTTCCCTTGTGCGGAGACTGTGGCTCGGTTGAAAATTCGACTTGCGCCGCGGTTTGAGTAGTTGAATTGCTTTTGCTTTCTGACGCGCTAACACCCGGCGGCGGTAAAGAAGTGTAAGAACCGATTGCAGCTTGCAGTTGGCTTTCCGAATCGATCAAGAAGTTTGCAGAAGTAACGATGCGTTCCCCAGCCTGCAATCCCTTGAGAACGATATATTCATCGTTTGCTTGAGGGCCGAGTTGCACTTCACGCGGCTCGAGGTAGCCGCTTCCACGATCCACGAAAACAATCTGCCGCGTTCCCGATTGCAATACTCCGCTTACGGGAATCGCTAGTTGCTTCCCCAGATTTACATCCAGGCTTACGTTCACAAACATCCCAGGAGAAAGGGTGAGTTGCGAATTTGAAAAGACCAAGCGGGCACGAGCGGTGCGTGTGGTCATGTCCACGTCCGGGTAGATAAAGTCCACCCTCCCCCGGAATATGCGGCCTGGATAGGAATCCACCGTGAGAGATGCCGGTGAGCCCGCTTTGATGCGGCCCAAATCATTTTGGAAGACCTGAGCGAGGACCCAAACGGTGGAAAGGTCAACAACGGTATAGAGCTTCGTATCTGGCTGCACCATCAAGTTGGGAAGAGCAATTCGTTCGGTGATATAGCCGGAAACAGGCGAGTCAATTTCCAGCGTCTCGCTGACTTGGCCCGTCGTCTCCAGCCGGGCGATCTCCTGTTTAGGAATGTCCCACTGTGCAAGCCGTTCACGAGACGATTCCTGCAGAGAGGCAACTCCAGTCGCCACGCCGGGTACCGTGCTTTGCGAAAGGTTTTGTGCATTTTGTTTAGCAAGAAGATATTCACGTTCAGCGGTCACAAGTTCGGGGCTGTGAATGGTAAATAGCGGCTGGCCCTTTCTCACGTATTGGTACGTGGCATCCGCAAAGACTCTTTCGATGTGGCCGGAGATGCGCGTCTGCACATAAGAAACACGACGCTCGTCAATCGCGACTGTCCCCGTCGTGCGAATGGTATCTTTCAGGTCCTTCCGCCCAACGACTCCGAATTTCACCCCGATGGATTGCAGGCGTTCGGGTGAAAGTTGGATAGGAGAGAGCGGTGTCTCCGCAGATGGCGGCGGGACGGCGGAAGTACCCATCTCCTGCAGGGGCGCAGCAATGGAAGCGGGTGCGGTGGCGGTCTTGGTCTCAACGGGATGATGCGAGCGCCACCAGAAACCTGCAAGCACTCCGACCAACACCAAATTTGCAACGAGCACGACGATGAATGCGGTTCGATAGTTTTTCATGGATGATTCCTTTCCGCGATTGTTCAACGGAGCGTTACTCCCGTCACTTCTTCCATCTGTGCCAGCGCTGTTTCGTGTTCAGAGAGGGTCTGCCAGTATTCTTCGTCAAGCTTTAGGACGTCGAGGAAAGACGCCAACAAAGCCTGAAAATCCTGGCGATTGGATTGGTACGCAGCCATGCCGGCCTGCAATTCGGCGCGCGCTTGAGGTATTAAGCCTTCTCGATAGATCTTGAGTAACTCCGCCGATTTTTCCGCACTGAGAAATTGCTGGCGAAGTTGGAATGCTGTCTGCTGCGATTGGACTTCATATTCACTCTTTGCGCGGTCCCGGTCGGACTCGGCCTGGGCCAGTTCGGGCCGTTGCCGACGGCTGCGATAGAGTGGAATGCGCATGCCAACGCTGAATTGGTAGTAAGCGCGGAATTGCGAAGGGTCTGTGCGCTGCCACATGCCTTGCACGTTGAAATCGGGATAAAAATCCTTCTTCGCAAGGTCTATCTGCAATCCCTGGCGCTCCACCGTCTTTTGCATACCGGCGAGGTCGGGATTACCGGCTTTCGCTTCGGCTAGCAGTTGATCGAAATTATAGGCAGGAGTGCTTTCGGAGAGTTCTTCGGTTTCAATGTCCGTCGAAGATTGCGCGCGATTCAGCAGGTTCTTGAGCGCTGCCTGCATTTTCCCCTGTTCCAGTTGATTCATATTGATTTCTCGAAGCAGCTTGGTGCGTTCGAGTTGCGCCTGAAGAACATCTTGCTGATTCCCCATGCCGTTCCGATAGCGAGACTCCGCCGCTTGTTCAACTTGCTCCAGGAGTTGTGCGTCTTCGTCGAGAATCGTTTGTCGCTTGGCCAAATAGCCTAACTGGAAGTAGGTCATCTTCACCGCGGCCAGCACCGCGCGCCGCACCGACTCATATTTCTGCTGGGTTGCATCCGCTTCCTTTTGGGCAATCTCACCGCGAAGCCGAAGTTTGCCGGGGTAGGGTAAGTCTTGCGAAAAGCCCAGCCCGATATACGCGAAGTCGCTGTTCGTATACCCCGCGAACGGACGAGGACTGCCCACATTCATCTGTTGCAGAATGACTTGGGGATCGGGCAGTGTTGCGACCTGCGTCGAAATCTGCTTTGCGGATTGCCAGCCATGCCTCGCCGCCTGTATTTGCGGATTGTTCTTTTCCGCCTCAGTTAAAAGGTCCGCGAGTTTTGTGTTTCCTCTTGCTAAATCGTTTTGAGCGCGGACGCCAGGTATTGCAAGTACAACGAGTGAGACTCCGAGAATCCAAGCTGAAGTAAACTTCATAAACTGTCCTTTCACGATGTCGAGGCAATTGCCGACTGACCTCGATGTATGTAATCAAAGCTCGAGAAACGAAACGCACAGGTACACCAGTGCGTAGGGCTAGCTGTGATCAGGACAGATTCAGGTCAGGAAGGTACAGAGAAGTGATTGGGAAGAGGGAGGCGAAGAGCATTCGAAGGAAGCAGGTGTGCTGGACAACCTGGCGCTCGGAATCGCAAGCATGTTCTGGGATACATCGATCGTAACAAGCGGCCCAACCTCTGTGCTATTGAACTGCAATTCTGGGAGTGGGGCCTGCGAGGTAACACAGCAGGACTTATCCGAACCTTTGAAGGTCTGGATTCCCGCATTGGGGGAATGCATTTGATCGCATAACGACTGGGCAGTGGCCTCAGCGCACTCCGCCATTTTTGAAGAAAGTAGCGCGCAAGCCGAAAGTGGCGCAAGCCCAGCGGCAAACACGCTCAGTGCCAGTCCGAGAATGAGCATCCTTCGCATCAAATTTCAGTTTAGCAGGTCAAAACGCTTTATATCCTCTATTCATATTCGCGTGTCCCGGCGGCGAGAGATGTGACGCCCATCACGCTGCGACGAATGACGCGTGCTGTCTCCGACGGGTTCCTCAATCCTGATTCTGACTCTGCTCACCACAGCAGTTTCAACCCGAATTGAATTTGCCGTGAAGTGATGGTAGTGGACGTAATAACTCCGGCGGTCGGTGATGGCCCTCCCGTGGCGGCGGCGTAGACAACTGGATTCGGTGCGTTGAAGTTCGTGTGATTGAACACGTTGAATACTTCTGTGCGGAATTGCAGATTCAATCGTTCTGTGAATGAGAATAATTTGGCGAGCGATAGGTCCGTTTCCGTCAGGCCCGGTGCTTGCAGAATGTTTCGGCCAACGTTGCCATAGGTTCCTGGCAACGGCTGAATGAACGCGTTGGGATTAAAATATTGATTTGGTCCGCCGAGAATTATTGGGCCCGTGAAATTAGGATTCCAAGAGGGGCGCACTGGATTGCGGGTGTCACCGTCATTGGACGGGTTGTAAGACAATTGGGGTGTAAACGGCAATCCCGACTGCACTGTCTGAATTCCACTCAGTTGCCAATTTCCTACCAAGCGTTGCACCCACCCACGAGTCTGAGAAGCATCGCCGCGTCCAAAGGGAAGGTCGTAGGTAGCTTGAATGACTGCCGTATGTCGCACGTCGAAGGAAGCTCTGCCATAGTCGGACTTTGGCTGTAACGGATTGGCCACGAATGCGGGAGAGTTGGTTGCGACGCTGGTATTCATATTGTCGCCATCGTCGAGCGCTTTTGAAAATGTGTAGACTCCGCGGAATTGCAACCCGTGTCCGAGCCGGCGATTCACATCCACCTCAAGCCCGTGATAGGAACTGATTCCTTGCGAGAGCCAATGCGTAGTATTCCAAACGGCTGGGTTGGCAAGGGCAGCTCCTGCCGGGTAGTAATACGCGCCCGGCGGATAGCCTGCCGGGCAAGGTGCCGCGGGGCATATCGTCGGCGTGGGCAGGTTTGCATCAGCCGAGAGTAATTCGTGGTAGCCATGCGATCCGATGTAGCTGACGCCAAGCGACGTGTTTGCAGAGAGCTCCTGCTCAAATTTCAAGCTCCAGGATTCCACTGTCGGTGTTTTCAAATCTGGTTGTACGCCACTGGGAATCGCTTTCACGCCCGAATAGCTGGCACCAGGAGCGATGCTGGAGAAGGGCAAGCTCTTTACAGAAAAAACTGTGTTGAAGGGGCCGTTTTGATCCAAGCGGTAACTCAAATTATCAAGTAACGCGTAGTAGGTTCCGAAACCCGCCCGGATCACGGTCTTCTTTGATGCGAAGGGAGACCATGCGGTACCGATGCGTAGCGCTGGGAGGAATTTTGCATTGTTGACGGTAAATGCCGAGCCGCCAACAACCGGCTGCGTTTCGATTACGCCACTCGAATTAAACGCATAATTTGACGCCCGTCCGTAAGCTTCGTTCCATCCGTCAGTAGACTCGCCACGAAAGCCAATCCGGATCTCCCAAGAGTGCGTAACTTTGATCACGTCTTCCGCATAGAAAGCTCCTTCGATCGAACGCCAAGACAACGGCGTATAGCCTGGGGCGTAGGTATATGTGCTCACGGTCCCCTGCAAAAATGTTTGCAGGTTGGTGAAGGAAACCTGGCCGTATTGATCCTGGACCAGACTGTCGTTGGACTGCAGTTGCTGCAACCATCCTCCAAAGCTGAACAGGTGCTTGCCGCGTGAGAAAGTGATCTGGTCCGATTCGGTGTAGAGATTGCGCGCTGCACGGAGATTGCTTCCTGCGTTTGTGCCGCCATTGGTGATTTGTGAAGCACCGTTCAGCGTGGTGCCACCGCCAACAACGATTGCCCCCACGGGCTGCCCATCTTTGATCCATGAAGGCAAATTTACTGTAGTGCCGCTATTGAAATAGAAGGCGCCACGGGAGAAGCCGAAAGTCGCCTTGTTCAGCAGGCTAGGCGAAAAAATATGAGTTTCACTCAGGCTGACTACCTGTTCCCGTAAGAAAATATCGACCAGCGTATATGGATTATTGGTGGGCGAATGGGCTTCACTGTCGTCGGCCGTATAAACGGCTGCGAGGGAATCTCTTTCGGTGAAGATCTGATCCAACCTTGTGGTTCCAAAGTCTTCGCGAATCCTCTGATCGGGATTGCTGAATGCTTCCGCAATCCCACTTGGCACTCCCGTTGAGGTTAGAATTTCCGCTCCGTTGGCGACCGGCCACAATGCGAGCAACGGCTGGATACTCGCGACAGCTTTGGCTCTGGAAGCGTTATCCGGCACGAGCGATAAATCACTGAGGCCCAGACTTTGCCGGAAACCTTCGTAGTTTGCGAATACGAAAGTTTTATCCTTACGGATCGGACCGCCAAGCGAGCCGCCGAACACGTTGCGCCGAAATCCCGGGATATCGCCGTGGTCAAAGTAATTGCGGGCATCCAACGCGCTATTGCGCAAAAATTCATAAGCGCTGCCATGGACCTGGTTCGTTCCCGAGGCTGTCGCGATGTTGACCTGGGCTCCAGGACGCTTGCCATATTCCGCGCCGTACGTGTCCTTCACCACGGAAAATTCACGCACCGCATCCACGCCCAGAAGTTGTCCGCTGACTCCACCCGGGGTGTTGTTGATTTCGGATGCGCTGGTGAATTCGACGCCATTCAAGAGGTACAAGTTTTCTTGCGGACGGCGGCCGGAAGCAGAAAACATATTGCCCACGACGGAATTGGAAGTCCCGATTCCTCCTGCTCGCTGCGAGGTATAGTTTACAATACCCGGGTTCAGCGTTAAGAGCTGATCATAACTGCGGCCATTCAACGGAAGATCTTTCACTTGCTTCTCACCGACAAGACCGGAATCGTCTTCTGTGGTGATCATGACGACTGTCGGGGAAGATTCCACCTGTACGGTTTGCCGTGTGTCTCCGACTTGAAGCACCACGTCCACTGCTTCTCGTTGGCCGAGCACGAGAGGAATTCCGGTCTTTTCTTCCCCGCGAAAGCCGGCCTTTTCTACTTTGACCACGTAACGGCCCACTGGAAGTGAGGCCGCATCGAAGCGCCCTGCTTCGTCTGTCAGCAGATTTCGCACTGCACCTGTTTCGAGATTTCTTACCTGAATGGCTGCACCCTGAATGGTTCCTCCCGAGGAATCGCTGACGATGCCCTGAATAGAAGCGTCACCTTGCGCAAGGCTAAGAGTTGCGAGGCCAAACCACAGGCTCAGCATCAAAATTCCAGAGCGGAAAGCACCTTTGAAATACAAGTTACGAATTCTCTCAGAACTCATTTTTTTCTCCGAAATAGATTTTTTTTGCCTGGCCCGTGCAGTGCCGTGGCCTTGGATCAGCTTAAGAACGATGGACGACTCAGAATGAGGTCAACAACAAGGACAACAGAGGTGTGCGAAACTTCGGGAAGGCCTGGAGGGATTAGCAGCATTCACTGACAGCGGAATTTTGAATGATTCTTGCGTGGAACCAACATGATTAGTGCGCATCGACAACTCCAGCGTGCGCTTCGACTTTGGCTACGCTCGTCGCGTGCCTCTGAGCGAGTTTGTGGCCACCACTCCAGACCAGCTGAAGTCCCGCAAGGATAGCCAACATGGCAACAGCTGTTCGCAATTTGTTTGCAGGAACTTTCGGAGCCAGTAAGCAACCGAGCACGACTCCGGGAACGCCGCCGAGGAGAAGTTGAGAAAGTATCGGAAGGCTGACAGAGCCAACGCTCCAGTGAAAGACGCTGCCAATCGTCGCCAATACCAATCCGAAGAGTAAATCCGTTCCCACAACCTGCGTGGGCGTCATTTCGGAATAGTTCAGCAGTAAAACAGTTCCCAGCGCTCCAGCACCTGCAGATGAAAATCCTGATTCGACGCCAATTGGCAGAGCGAGCCAGGGAAGCCAGCGATGGTTCTTGGCCGCAAACGCGGGATTTTGAATACGCCGGATAAAGGTGACGCTAGAGGACGCCGCCAGGATAACGCCAAGGAGCAGAATTACGACCGGATTGCCCGCGTCACGATTTAACAATCTGAGGGCCCACGTGCCGACCAAAAGTCCTGGCACCGCTCCTTGCAACAGCAGCCGCAGGTAGCGAGAGTGAATGTGTTTTCCCGCGAGATAGAAAGGAGCAGCGATCAACCGCAGTACTCCCGCAAACAAGAAGGCGGTGCCGACGGCTTCTCCCGCTGTCAACCCAGCGAGAAGTACGAGCGCTGGAACGGTAAAACTTCCGCCACCGACTCCGGTCAATCCCACTGCCAGGGCAATGAGGAAGCCTACGAAGTAATGCATTATTGCCCGCCTTGGGAAAATGTGTGGATTCCGCATTCCAATTTCTTGCCACCCCAGCGGCCCGAACGAGGGTTGGCCGGGTCATCAGGAACCGCCGTGCATGGTTCGCAGCCAATGCTTAAATAACCCTGGTCGTACTGCGGCAAATAGCTAAGGTGATTTTTGGCCGTGTACTCCCACACTTGGCCCCATGTCCAATCGGCAAGGAGGCTCACTTTCAAAAGTGTTTTCCCGGTTGGCAATCGATGTTCTTCGACCTTCTTAAGATTCTTCCGCGTGGGCGATTGCTCGCGGCGCAATCCCGTGAACCAAATCTCGTAAGGTTGCAACGCTTGCAATAGCGGATCGACTTTGCGGAGTTGGCAGCATCGCGTCGGGTCGGTTCGGTACAAAATCCCCAATTCCAATTTCTGTTGTTCCACGGTATTTCGCGGAATCACATTTACTAGGTTCAGAGACCATTCCTTCGCCACGCGGTCGCGGTATTCATACGTCTGGGGAAAGTGATAACCGGTCTCGAGGAATAGAACGGGTATTGAAGGAATGCGTTGGCGAACAAGGTCGAGGACGATCATGTCTTCGGCTTGGAAACTGCATGTCAGGCAAGTGTTCTGGCCAGAATGCGCGCTCAGTACAGCGCTGAGAACCTCGTCCGGTTTCAGGTTGTCGAGCGTTTCGGCGGCGAGTGTTGATCCCATTTTCAGTTCACCCCTCTCAATTTCTCCGTCTGCCGCGGAATGCGGAGTGGCTCGACTAAAGCCAGCACGTGTTGCACAGCGTCCACATCGTTCACGGGCAACGCTAACGTTTCGAGATCGAAGAAGCGATCGCCAGCCAGGCTTCTCAATTCCAGCCGCTCTTCCACTCCAAGCGATGGATTCTGGTAGATGACGACGAATCCTGCGGCGTGTAGTGCGGTCCACGCGTTTTTCTCAGAAGAGAACGAAGAATGTTCATCGACGGCCATGACTTCAAATCCTTCTTCAAAGAGCGCGCGCTCGAGCCGGTTTGCAAGCGACGCGCGCCCGTCGGCCAAGATGATCGCGGCGTAGTGCCCATGCCGACGCTGCCGCTCAAGGGGAGTAATCGCAGAGTGCGGCGGCAGAATCTCTTTCCCGCTTAAATTCCCCTCAGTGTGCGAGAGATCTTCTCGAATCATTCCCGCTGCCAGAGTTGCATTCGTCAGAGGGTCGATGACGATGAAACTTCCTGTGGTCCGATTGCGTTGATAGGCGTCAAAGAAAAGTGGGTTGCTGGTTTCGAATGTGACGGCCGCAATATCATTCATCTGGAGGCGTTCGGCGGCCTCCGGTTCAAGCGTGTCAATGTTCACGCGTTGTCGAATCGCCGTAGCTCTACCTCGTACCTGACGCGCGCATTGTTTGATCAGATAGGGGCGTCCGATTTCGAGTGGTTGCGCGTGCATCCAGACAACCGTCGCAAGAAATTGTTGAGAGACGTGTGGCGGATTTGTGGAAGAGACGAGCATGTCGCCCCGGCTCAGGTCGATTTCATCTTCCAGTGTCAGCGTGACCGACATTGGAGAGGACGCTTCCGCGAGCGGGCCATCGTAAGTGACGATCGAATCCACGCGCGATTTTTGGCCAGAGGGAAGGGCGGTAACGGCGTCGCCCGGACGGATTACTCCGCCGGCCACTTGCCCGGCGAAACCGCGGAAGTTGGCGTCTGGACGAAGGACATACTGAACAGGGAATCTGACACCGAGTGTGCTTGCGGGCCGCGCAATCGGCACGCGCTCCAAGTGTTCGAGCAGGGCTGGGCCGGGGTACCACGGCATGTTTTTACTGCGCTCGACAACGTTGTCTCCCGCGAGCGCGCTGATGGGAATGCAACGCACCGCTTGGACGCCCAACTGTTCCGCAAGCGCAAGAAAATCTTTCTCGAGTTTCCGGAAGTTGTGCTCTTGATACTCCAGCAAGTCCATCTTGTTAACTGCAGCAACGAGGGTTGATATTCCCAGAAGCGATGAGATGTAGGTATGTCGCAGGGTCTGGGGAAGCAGGCCTTTTGTCCCATCAATCAAAATCACCGCTAAGTCGGCTGTAGATGCGCCGGTGGCCATATTTCTGGTGTACTGCTCATGCCCAGGCGTGTCGGCGATGATGAATTTTCGCTGTGCAGTTGTGAAGTAGCGGTATCCGACGTCGATGGTGATGCCTTGCTCACGCTCCGCGCGCAGCCCGTCGGTGATCAACGAAAAATCGATCGGTCCGCTGGAACGATTGATGCGGCTCTTCTTCACGGAGGTGAGTTGATCTTCGTATATGGTTTTGGAGTCGTGCAGCAGCCGGCCGATCAGCGTGGACTTGCCGTCATCCACGCTTCCGGCAGTAGTAAATCGCAGAAGCTCCTTGTTGAGGTTTTGGTCAAGGAACTCCGCGAACCCACTCCGAATCTCTGCGTCGGTCACAGTGGTCATCAGAAATAGCCCTCGCGTTTCTTGATTTCCATTGATCCTTCCTCGTCATGATCGATCGCGCGATTTTCACGCTCGGACCTGCGGAACGAAATCATCTCCTCGATGATCTTGGGAACTGTGTCTGCGTCCGACCGGATTGCCCCCGTGCACGGCACGCAACCGAGCGATCGCATGCGGCACTTGATCAACTGAGGCTTCTCTCCTGGTCGAAGTTGGTCGTTGGGATAAATCAGAACGATTGAGCCGTCACGCACTACCGCTTGGCGCTCTCTTGCGAAGTAGAGCGGCACAATCGGAATACTTTCGGTGTAGATGTACAGCCAGACGTCGAGTTCCGTCCAATTTGAAATTGGGAAGATGCGAATGCTTTCGCCTCTGTCGATTTTCGAGTTGAAGATATTCCAGAGCTCAGGCCGTTGGTTCTTGGGATCCCACTGTCCATGGACATCACGAAGGGAGTAGATCCTTTCTTTTGCGCGTGACTTCTCTTCGTCCCGCCGCGCTCCCCCGAAAGCTGCGTTGAATTCGCCTTCCGCCAATGCATCAAGAAGTGATTTCGTTTTTAGCAAGCCACAACATTTTTGTGTGCCAAACGCAAATGGATTGGCGCCAGCGTCCAGCGCCTCCTGATTCTTGTGGACCAGCAACTCCGCTCCGATCTGCTTTGGATACTCATCGCGAAATGCAATCATTTCGGGGAATTTGTAACTCGTGTCTACGTGGAGGAGGGGGAAGGGAATCCTTCCGGGGAAAAAAGCTTTCTGGGCCAGACGAAGCATCACAGAGGAATCTTTCCCGATGGAATAGAGCATGACTGGCCGCGAAAACTCCGCTGCTGCCTCTCGGAGGATGTAGATGCTTTCTGCCTCGAGAGCCTTCAGGTGACTTAACCGTGAGCCAACCCGAGGCTGAATCGCCAGATCTTGTCCACTGCGAGGTTCTGTTGTGCTGAACAATTCTTGCGGCACACTTGCCATTGGTCTGTCCTCTTGTTCGAAATGCTGGTATAAAAACAAAAAACCCACCTGCCAATTCACCTCTGGCGGTGGGTTCAATAACTGCTTGGCTAGAATTAGAGCTTTAGATCACTAGCCTCCCGGTGCCAGAAGACACAAATGCGCGACACCGACAACAGGTCGACGCAACCATCCGGCATTTCCGAAAGCCCAATGACATGTTCCAAAGTGTACCGAGAGGTGGCGTCGGCCGCAATAGTCGCATGCATTCAATTTTCTTCTACATTGCATTCAAGATGCCGCTCATGCCTGCTACTGGAGCGAGTGGGGCCGAAATTATTCGGAGGGGACGGAAACCGCGATTGGCATTTCCGTTTTCTTCAGACTTACGACTTCCGATTTGTAGCTATTGGCGCCATCAGTCAGTACGTTTCTTACTTCGGCGCAATTTAAGAAACGCAGGCGGGTGGATCGTTCGGTGCGCAGCGTTACTTGGATGAGGCCCATTAGAGTGGCGCGTTCTGCGGTTGTCATCTTTTCGTTGAACATCGTTCCGCATTTTTCGATGGATATAAAGGAACAAGCGCTGTCTTCCCGGGGTAATTCTTCCGGGAAATTTGAAGCGGAAACTGTCGGCGGAAGCAGGGGGAAATTCTGGCCTAAGAAAATCGCCTGGCACGGATAAAGAACACCACCTTTGACAATTTCTCGAGAGATGGCATCTATACCCGGGGCGTGAAACAAATCGTCATCGGGAAATCGCCAACTTGAGAACCGCGCCATCATGGCAAGTGCTGCATCGTCGGGCGCAGGAACGTGCCTGGGAGCAATCGCCAGCCGATGCTCCACCTTGTTCAAAAGCTTTTCCGCGGCCCGGCAATCATGGCCGCAAACGACCAATCCGTGATTCCCGAGTATGAAAACGTCGGTTTCCGGCGCAATAGCCACGGCTTTTTCGATTTCCTGGGCAAGCGGTATGCCGGATGCAGCGTAGGGAATCCAGCGCCAATGTAAGCCAGAGAGCCGTTCATTCAGCAATTCAGCCCCATCCATCCGAATTGCCCAGGCGATGGCGTTGATGGAGTGGACATGAATAACCACGCGATGGCGAAGAACCGAGTGCATAGCGGTTTCAATAGACGGACGCAACTCACCTTCGAGAGCGTGACGGGCCGTGATTTCTGATTCGCGGCGAATCGACGCTCTGATTTCACCCAAATCCAGGGGCACAAAAATGTCGGATTCGGCGGCATCGGCAAGCAATTTGCCGGTGGCCTTAATCCAAAGAATTCCACCGAGTTTGATGGAGGTATTCCCGTTGCTGGCTTGTACCAGGAGAGGATCGTTTCCGATTCGCGCGGATAAATCGCGAAGGTGTGAGAACTCTTTCTCATGCCGGGCGGACAATAGTTTGGGTTGGATTGCCTTCTTCACAAACCAATTTCTCCTTTGTTTTCCCTTGCCGCGCTCTCGTTGCCAACTTGCAATACTTGAAGTGGGTTGCTGGATTCTCGCTTCGCTTTGGAACGAACGCGATTCTGGCCAATCTTTATGGAGTTCCTAAAAATAGAACCGACTGAAAGTACTCCTCCCAATCTATGAGCAGCCACAGCGGCTAGGCCCATGGAGGCAATGCACCCGCAGGAGGAACAATCAGGAGTTCCTCCAAACTGGCAAGGAGTAATTTTGGTTTCGAGATCGGCCGACAAAGTTTGGGTGGTAAGGGCGAAAACACAATCTTGAGGGCTGTGCGGCGGCGAAGCGAATTGGCGAATTAGCCCTTCCCGCATGTCTAGTTTGGGATATTGTTTTCGCAACTTCAGCATGTCGGCGATGGCCATGGCCCGTTCTTCCGGACTAAGAATCTCTGGCATGCGGTCACCGACTTGGGGAGTGAACATGCTGAACCATACTTTTTTTACTTGCGGGCGGGGTGTCCAGAATTCTAGAAATTCAGCCAGGTAACCGGGTCGCTTCATCATTTGGCCGGTAATCGTGCAATGAATCGTGATTCTCTGATCCTGGATATTTCTCAGAATGCGCTCATACGTCGCCGGTGCACGACGAGCATCGTGTTCCGGTTGCAATCCATCAATGGACACAGCCACGTTCAGAAGCGGAAGGCTTGCCCAGGTTGGACCCATTGTCCGAAAAGCGCTGGTAACAATTTGCACATGGATGCCTCGCGACAATAGAAGCGGAATAAGCTGCTCTAATTCACGAAACCGGACGAGGGGGTCGCCACCGACGATCGATAAATGCAAGGGCTTCAGCCGATCGACAACTTTGAGAACTCCGTCGACCAGAGCTTGGCCCCTCCGATCGTTCAGTTCCCGTAGTGTTTTTCCACCGCCGAGATGGGCTTCGTCATAGGCGTAACATCCTGGACATTTGAGTGGGCATTCGCGCGTGATCTCAATGGAAAGAGAAGGTGGCTCACCTTTAAGAATCTTTCCCCAAGCTTGAACTATTTGATACCTGTGCACCGGTGAGAAACCTTTTCCGGCAGTACACGAAATGTACCGCCTGTAACGGCGTGGCTGGATCGCCTGCGAGAGAAATTAACCGGTCACGGATCTAAAAAATATTTACTTCACGACTCAACGGGCTTGAGGAAAACAGAACAGGAAGATGTGTCGTCGTTCAAATAGCCGACTCGATCCTTCTTGCTGCTAGTCGGCCCAGCCAGTATATACAGTTCCAGGCCGGTGTGCACCCAATCTCCTGCATGACTCCGACAGTTGAGAGGATACCCCGGGCAATTTGGTGTTTAGGCAAGGATGGACGCTTATTGTTGTTATCGCCCTGGCTCTGGATTAGTATGAAGCACGCTCATCTTCTGCGCCGCCCGCGCGTAACCATTTGTTAGTCGGGTCCACATCAACGAACAACGAGCGGGAATGCCAAATCGAACTCCTCGAATGCCGTTCAGGCGAATACTGAAAGTGGGCTGCAAAGTATTTTGCACAGTCGCAGCGCTCATTTCGCTCGCCGCCATTCCAGCGTGCGCCCAAGCTCCTCAATTTCTGCCAGAGATTGATGTTCATCTAAAACTGAATTCAAATTTTCGAACGTATCTCGAGGCCAAAGACGACCGCGATGGCGGGGATCCAACTCAATTTACGATTGGTCCGAGTATTCAGTTCTATTTGAAACCCTTACTCAAGCTCAAGGAATTGACAGTTTTTGATCTGGATGACTCGAAGTCCAGGGCACTCGTCTTGGAAGCAGGATACCGCGCCATCACCGCGCCAAACACCGCGCTCGAAAATCGGGAACTAGCGGCAGCGACATTCAATTTCCCTCTGCGGGCAGGCCTTCGAGCTTCGGATCGAAACCGCGCGGACCTGGATTGGAAAAGCGGCGTTTTCACCTGGCGCTATCGGAATAAATTGACGCTCGAACGCGCGTTTGCCGTTCGGTCGTATCATTTCATACCCTATGTTGCTGCTGAGCCATTTTATGAAAGCCAGTACAGCAAATGGAGCACGACGGACGTTTACGCTGGCTGCTTATTTCCGGTTGGCAAACACTTCGAATTCAATACATATTACGAGCACGAGAATGATACGGGCAAAAAGCCGAACCGGCAGCAGAATTATGTCGGCCTGGCGCTTTATCTATACTTTTCTGCTCCAGGACAATAAGACTCAGACCGCCTTGAAGTCTATGGTCAGCACAGTAATGTCGTCCTGTTGACCCTGTCCAACCGGCTGTTCGGACCACCGAGCCAACTCGTCTAATAATCCATTCGCGAATTGATCCACTGACAGGCTCGGATTGGTGTCCATAAACTTCATCAACCGTGCTGTGCCAAATTCCTGGTCCGAAGGGCTTTTCGTCTCCGGAATTCCGTCCGTGTAGAGAATGAGGCGGTCGCTGCCGGCAACGGGTAATTGTAGGGAAGCGTAAGTTGCCTCCGGAAACATGCCAAGGAACAAACCGTTCTCCACCACTTCGCTGACTTTTCCAAGAGATTTGCGCCAGAAAAGAATTGGCGGATGACCCGCGCCAGCGTACGTCATTTGTTTCTTTTCCATGTCAATATATGCATAGGCAGCAGTGACGAAATTGTGTTCGAATTTTCCGCACAGCGCTTGATTCAAACCCGACAGCACTCGAGCAGGGTCGGAAGCATGGGTGGCTTGGGCTGTCAGCGACACCTGGAGCATTGAGGCGATTAATGCGGAAGGCAGGCCGTGCCCAGACACATCTGCGACAAGAATACCAACATGGTTTTCATCCACGATTATGAAGTCATAGAAGTCACCAGCTACGGAAGTCATGGGCATGTATCGTGCAACAATATCGAGGCCATGAATCTTAGGAGTGTCGCGAGGCAGAATGGAGAGCTGAATTTGTCGAGCCATCTCTAGCTCAAGATTGATAGCGACTAATTGCCTGGCAATTTGTTCATGAGCTTCGCGAAGTGTAAGGTGCGTGTGCACGCGGGCTTTCACCACTGGCTCGGAAAAAGGCTTGTGAATGTAATCTACGGCACCAACTTCAAATCCTTTTGTCTCGTCTTCCGCACCGGTTTGTCCGGTAAGAAAAATGACAGGAATGTCTCTCGTTTCGGGATTGGCTTTCAAGCGACGGCAGACTTCGTAGCCATCCATCTCTGGCATCATTACATCGAGCAGGATCAAATCGGGCTTGTCCTCTCCGCAAGCAATAGCCAGAGCTTTTTCGCCGTTGGTGGCAATCTTCGTCTTGTACAAATCCTTAAGGGCGCCGGAAATCACGCCGAGATTGATGGGAGTGTCGTCAACAACCAGAATTGTCTTTTGAGGTGTTGCCTGAGGCATAGTTTCACTCCAATTTTAGGGACAAACGAGCGGAAATCTCGGAAACGGAATTGAGTGCACCTGCAAAATCAAAATTACCAACACGATCGCTAAGGGCATTTAGCTCTGCTTCGCTTAGAACCTTAGCAAGGACAGGTCGAGCCTCAATGATGAAATCGGACGCTTCGCCATCGTCATTCTTTAGCAGCATTTTCAGCTGAGTCAGGGGCTTCAGCACCGTGGTAGGATCTGCGTCAGTAGAAGCGAAAACTTGTTCGGTTGGCAACGCAGAACGAATTGCCGCAACTGTCGATTCCAGGGAAGTACTAAGGGCCTCGAGAGCACCAGCGACTCCCACCCCAGTCGTGATCGCCGTTTCTGCTTTTGCGGCAACCTCGCCCAATGAGGCCGCGCCGAGATTTGCGGAAGAGCCTTTCAATGAATGTGCGGCACGCGCGGCGGTTGCAGTGTCGCCAGCGGCCAGGGCGGTTCGAATTTCCTTCACTGTTCCCGCGGACTGAGCGAATTTACGTAAAAGCGATTCATAGCGTTTCGGATTGCCACCAGTTCTCTTGAGTGCCGCAGCCGTGTCGATTCCGGGAATCTGCAATGTCAAAACGTCGGGAAATTTTGCCGGCTGAGGAATATCTGAAACTTGAGTGGTGCTGTTGCTTGTTGAAGTTCTCAATTCGCGCGGCTTAATCCACCGCAGCAGGGTATTAAAGAGTTCGTGTGGATCGATGGGTTTAGACACGTGATCGTCCATTCCTGCTTCGATGCACTTGTCGCGGTCTGTGGCCATTACATTGGCAGTCATCGCAACGATGGGAAGCTTGGTAAATTTCGGATTTGACCGGATCGCTTTCGTGGCTGTGATGCCATCCATCACGGGCATCTGCATGTCCATCAGCACCACATCATATTGGCGTTCGCCAACCATCCGGACCGCAGCCTCTCCGTTCTCCGCTTGATCGATAGATAGATGAGCATCCTCGAGCAAACCCAGTGCAACCTCCCGATTCAGATCGTTGTCTTCCACCAACAAGACGCGCGCATCGTGCAATCGAGAAAGCTCCAGGGTCGGGCCGCTCTTTGCTTCGGAAACATTCTCCTGCGTAATGCCCAAGACTTCGATAGCAGAGTCGAAAAGCATGGAAGGTGTGACCGGCTTGATCAGCACGTTGGCGAAAGCGTTGTCTTCCGCTTGTTTCATAACTTCTTCGCGACCATACGCAGTGACCATAACTAAATGCGGGGGGTGAGCAACGTTGGGAAGAGCGCGAATGCGTCTACCCGTTTCGATGCCATCGATGCCCGGCATCTGCCAGTCGATGAACGCGATTTCGTACGGTTCGCCAACTTCCGCAGCGTGCCGGACCATTTCTATTCCTTCCAGGCCCGATGGAGCTTCGTGCACGACGAAGGTCATGCTGCCAAGCATGCTGGCCAAGACGGCGCGAGCTTGCGGATTATCATCGATGATCAAAACGCGGCGGCCCCGCAGGTCAGGTTTAGCCGTTTGACGGGATCTCAACTCGCCATTTCCGAGCATGGCGGTGAACCAGAACGTGCTGCCTTTGCCCATTTCGCTGTTTACACCAACATCGCCACCCATCAATTGCGCCAGTCGCTTAGATATCGCCAGTCCCAAACCGGTTCCGCCATGCTGCCGCGTTGTGGAAGCATCGGCTTGTTCGAATGCTCGAAACAGACGCCCCATCTGCTCCTGTGTCAGGCCAATACCCGTGTCGCTGACTGAAAAACAGACTAACTGCCCATTTTCAGATTTCTCTTGGACGCTTGCCTTCACAACAATCTCGCCGCTTTCTGTAAATTTCACAGCGTTATTACAGAAATTGATGAGGATCTGTCCCAGGCGAAGTGGGTCGCCTTTCAGTTGGGTGGGGACAGTGGGGTCGATGTCAAAAATCAGCTCCAAACTTTTTGCCGAGGCTTTTTCTGAAATCAGATTACTCACGTTCTCCAGAACCTTTTCCATGTCGAAGTCGATATTCTCGACAGACAATTTGCCGGCTTCGATTTTCGAAAAATCCAGTATGTCGTTGATGATGCCAAGTAGGTGCTGGCCCGCGGATTGAATCTTTCGAATGTAATCCTTTTGCCGTGGGTTCAGCTCGGTCCTGAGTGTTAGGTGTGACATACCGATGATCGCGTTCATCGGCGTCCGGATCTCATGACTCATGTTAGCAAGGAAATCTGCTTTAATTCTGGTGGCCTCTTCCGCCACTTCCTTAGCGCGCCGCAGTTCCACTTCCGACGCTTCCAGAGCCACGTTGATAGCCTCAAGCTCCTCTTTGCGAGTAGTGATCTGGCGCTCGGACGCAGCCAGCGCAACGGCTTGAGCACGAGTACGCTCCAGCAGCGCTCTCGTTTCAATGTTGCCCGAAAGTATTTCTGCGCTCAATGCAAGCGAAGGCAAAAGAGCATCGAGCAACGCTTGTTGCCGCTCCTCCAAAGGCGAGACCGGGGCCAGTTCGAAAACCGCCATCACGGCGTCCTTATTGATCACCGGAAGAAATAGAAGATTAGCGGGCGTGACGTCGGCGGCTCCCACTCGAATCTTTGCATGGCCGTCCGCAACTACTGTGAGCGGTCGGCGTTCGACGGCGGCTTGTCCCACAAGGCCTTCGCCAAGAGCGAACTCGCGGAGATTTACTGCCTCGTCGATTGCGAAAGCACCGACCCTCTCGAAGCGTTTGCCTTCTTCATGGCCAAGATAGAACGCTCCGTAAAGCAGGGGAATGCATTCGGAGGTGCGCGACAACAAAACTCTTGCAAATGCGTTGAAATCTTCAACGGACTGAAGTCGAACTAAAGTCGAAGCAACTTCGGCTTTCACCCATCCTTGAATCTCACGCTCCCGAGCGCCGTGTTGCAGAGTTTGCAGGGCACGACTGATCTCGCCGATTTCATTGGTGCGTTCGGTAAAACGAATCGGCTGATACAGTTCGCCTTCGGCCAGATCTTTAATGCTGTCTCGCAGAGACAACAATTCCTGTACCACTTCTCTTTGCACGATGTAGATGGCCATTGCTGAAGAAGCAAGCAAGCCAAAACCGATAACCAACCAGGTGAAAAGAATGGCGTGATTCGTCTTTTTGGTCAATTCGGCGGATTGCGCATCCACAGACTCGCGGATTTCGAGATTGATGGCGGTAAGTGCCTGCGAAGCTCGCTGCAATTCCGCATCTATGCCCCCGCGCATCAGGTTCATTGCCTTCTCGTTATCATTGTTTAATGTTGCGGCCCGCACAGGCCCTGCGTCGGAGACAACCTGGTTGAAAAGAGCAGCGGAGGATTGTATTTCTTTTTCGCGATTGGGAGTACTTCGAATCGATTCGGCGATAAAATTTTGATATTCCCGGTTGGCTTGTTCTAATTTGCTATCAATGACGTGCATCTTACCGGGGTCGAGTTCCGCAATTTCTGCGTACATGAGCTGCCCGAATAAGGTGGTTTGCACCTTTGCCTGAGTCAGATATTGTAAAGTGCGAACATCTTGGTCGACTAACTCGCTGTATCGGGTATCGATCTTTCTAATTTCGCCCGTTGCGTATAGTCCAGCGATAATCACCATCAAGGCTAAGGGCAGCAACGCGAGTAGCAATTTCCGCCGGAGTTTTAGATTTGTTAAAAAACGAATCATTCTATGCACCAGGGAAAGCCAAGACTTACCGCCAGCTGAGAAGAAAAGCAAATCGGATTATAAGAGGCGAAGGGCGAGTCGCACTGGCAATCCGCTAGACGTTTTTGGCTTACTAACCCTAACACATGCGGCCGACTCTGGATGGGACGAATATTTGCTTCCCGGTTCATGCGGGAAGAGTTGTTTCCACTTGAAAAAGAGAGTATGAACTAGTCTCATGCCAGTGTTGAGAATGAACTAGATGGAACCACTTTTGCCAGTTCGGTCGATCGTTTCTGGAACGCAGCCTTTGCATCTCCATCCACCGTACGTCACCTCAAAACACAGATCTCCGGCCAAGCCGCTGATTCGTTTGCCGCAAACCATTTCGGAGTTGACCGGCCCAACTTTTCCGCGGGACATCGTGAAACCAGGCAGTTTCGATCTTACGCGCCAACGTTCGGGAGAACCGCTGGGCCAACGAATTGTTGTCTCGGGTAGAGTGATGGACGAAGGTGATCGCCCAGTACCTCATACACTGATCGAACTCTGGCAGGCGAATGCGGCGGGGCGCTACCTGCACGAACGCGACCAGCATGATGCGCCACTCGATCCTAATTTCACGGGCTTCGGACAAGTACTCACGGATTCGGAAGGCCGGTACACGTTTGTAACCATACGACCGGGCGAATATCCCTGGCGCAATCATTACAATGCGTGGCGGCCAGCACATATTCATTTCTCGCTGTTTGGACCAGCGTTCGCCACGCGACTGGTTACGCAAATGTATTTTCCTGGCGATCCCTTGCTCGCCCATGATCCCATCTTCAATTGTGTAGACGACGAGAACGCGCGCAATCGATTGATTTCGATCTTTGACTGGAATTGCACGATTCCCGAACAGGCACTCGGCTATCGCTTTGATATTGTCTTACGCGGCCGAGATTCTTCGCCTTTTGAAAACCGCTCATGAGCCCGCCAGCTACAACCTCGCAAACAGTTGGCCCCTTTTTTAAAATCGGGCTTTCACCGCTCTATAGAACCGAATTAGCCAGTGCGGAAATCCCAGGAGAGCGCATCACGATCCAAGGTCGCGTGCTGGACGGGCAGGGCCACGCCATACCCGACGCGGTACTGGAAATTTGGCAAGCCGATGCCGAAGGGAATTACTCGCAATCTCTTGATTTCGACAAAGAGTTGGGGGGGAGCAGTTTTTTTGGATTTGGCCGCATTCCGACAGACGCGCAAGGCTCGTTTCGTTTTTCGACTGTCAAACCGGGAAGCGTCCCCGGAACAGACGGGAACAAACAGGCGCCGCATATCCTAGTTTCTCTATTCATGAGAGGCTTGCTCATTCGTTTAGTTACACGCATTTATTTCCTAAACGATCCTGCTAATGAAAAGGATTTTGCATTGCAACTCGTTGAACCGGCCAGGCGCTCTACGCTAATGGCTATTCCAATTAACGGAAATCCAAGCCTACTGGAATGGAATGTAATTTTGCAGGGTGAACAAGAAACGGTATTTTTCGATTTTTAAGGATTCTCGGGCTTCATGCACAAACAAGTCGGCATTATTGGAGCAGGCCCAGCGGGTCTCATCCTCTCGCACCTTTTTCAGCAACAGGGAATCGATTCCATTATTGTTGAAAAATACAGCCAGGAACATGTTCAAGAGCGTGTACGCGCCGGCGTCCTCGAACATGGCACCGTAGAAATGCTGGCGGAGATGGGCCTGGGAGAAAGGCTGAAACGCAAAGGATTAATTCACTATGGAATCGAACTCAGCTTTCTGGGCCGTCGTCACCGAATCGATTTCAAGGAACTGACCGGCAAGGGAATCACGGTTTACGGCCAGAACGAGGTTGTGAAAGACCTCACCAAGGCGCGATTGGAAACAGGTGGGGCAATTGTATTTGAGGCTGAGGACGTTTCGATCCACGATGTGCACACGAAGCGACCTTACATTCGCTACAAGAAAGCTGATAGCGCGTACGAAGTTACGTGTGACTTCATTGCCGGATGCGATGGCTTTCATGGAATTTGCCGCTCCAGCATTCCCAGCGACTTGCTGAAAATCTACGAGCGCATTTATCCGTTTGGCTGGCTTGGCATTCTCGCGGAAGCTCCGCCCTCTTCTCATGAACTCATTTATGCCAACCATGAGCGTGGTTTCGCGCTCCTGAGTATGCGCTCGCCAAAGATCAGCCGCCTATATATTCAATGTGAGCCAGAAGAAGATCTCTCGCAATGGCCGGACGAGCGTATATGGGAAGAGCTAGAAATTCGTTTGGCCGTCGACAATTGGAAGCTGACGCGCGGGCCGATCTTTCAGAAAGGTGTTACGGGTATGCGCAGTTTCGTGGCAGAACCGATGCAGTTTGGACGGCTATTCCTTGCTGGAGATGCTGCGCACATTGTTCCGCCAACTGGAGCGAAAGGGCTCAACCTTGCGGCGGCGGATGTGCGTGTCCTTGCCACGGCAATTACGGATTTCTATAAAACTGGAAACGTGAACCTGCTTAACCGCTATTCGGAAATTGCATTGCGCCTGGTCTGGAAGGCGCAACGGTTTTCCTGGTGGATGACTTCCATGCTCCATCGCTTTCCCTTAGAAAACGCGTTCGATCATCGACGGCAATTGGCGGAACTCGATTACTTTACCAGTTCGCGAGCAGCGTCCCAAAGCCTGGCTGAAAATTACGTGGGATTACCGTTTGATTCGTTTTAGGACGGATCACCATTTTTAGAAATGCCAAATAGTGGTTCATTCGAAATGGAGTACAATCTCTCAATTGATTTAGCCTACTTTTCCTAAGGAGAGTTACATGAAATCGCCGCGCTCGCTCGCGTCACTTGCCATCCTGTCTGTGCTTCTTTGTGGCATCGTCACTGCACAAGCCCAAAAGCCTGCCGATGTTCCCGCCAAGGAATCCGTCTTGAAAGCTGCCGAAGTTGGCGCGAAGCTTCTTCCAGAGAAGGTTTTCTTTCGTGGTCAGATAGCGCCCGTTCAAGCGAGAAATACAGGTGGAGTTCGCTATTCTGACGGTTTCTATGTTTTGGCGGGCTTAGTGGATAATTCCGGTTATTCATCGGGGATTCGCGAAAAGTATCAGGCATATTTCATTACGGAAGTCACGCTGGAAATCGGCGGACAGACTTTGAAGCCGGGGGCTTATGGAGTTGGCTTCCTTGAAGGCGATAAGTTTATCGTGATGGATTTGGGTGCGAACGATTTGTTCACTGTGGCTTCGAAGAAAGATGCGGACATCAAGCATCCAGTGCCTTTGCAAGTGGTGGCCTCCGATGGCGGAGGATACCGTCTTTACAAGGGGCGTGACTCCGTGGAATTCCATCGCGCGAAATAATTCCTAATCTATTAAGAGGTAAAGGGACGTGTGATTTCTAATTTTTTGTGTGAAACCTGTTACGCCCGCGAAGGTGCGCGTTCAGCTCTTGATTTCACCGCTTGCCGCATCCCAGGTTACCGCTGTTCCCCGGAAATACGATTGGTTGGCCATATGGCAAGCGAGGGCGGCGTTATGCCCGAAGACCACATCCTCCGTGACCGGTTTGCGTGAACGCACCGCCTGAAAATAGTTCCAGAGATGTGGCCGCAAATCATCCCAAGAATCACCTTTGTAGGTGAAACCATCCAGCAAGGGTTCTTTCCCCGGCGCGGGATCATGCTCTTCGTGCCATTTCTTCTCATAAGCTTCGCGCATCGCTTTCGGAAAGCTGGCAGCATAGTAACTGGTGGTGCTGTCTTCTCCGGTTTGCGGCGAGTAAGTCATGGTTGTTTCGGTGACTTCGAGATATCCCTTGGAGCCCTGGAAACGATAGGTTTCGGGCGTTTCGCAACCCAGGTTCAGGCGCATATAAACAGGATATTTTCCGTATTGATAAAGAGTTGGCTGCACGTCTGGCATGTTGCGGCCGTCGGGGAAACGAAGGATCGCGCCGAAAGATGCCGCGCGCACGGGAGGTTCGTTCCATCCCAGCATAAAATTCATTCCGCTGACAAGGTGAACGAGCAGATCGCCTGCGACACCGGTGCCGTATTCCTTCCAACAGCGCCAACGTCCAAACAGTTTCGGATCGAAGGGACGATTGGGTACCGTACCTTGCCAGGTGATCCAATCTAAAGTTTCCGTGGAAAGATCACTCGGCAATGGATAAACCCACGCGCCATTGGGATCGTTGCGGCCATAGGTTCCCTCTACCAATGTCATGTCTCCGATAATGCCACTGGCCAGAAGTTCTTTTGCTTTCGCGCAAATTACCGAGCTGACTCGCTGCGAGCCGATTTGCACGATGCGGCCACTCTTCTTCGCGGCGTTCACCAT
The DNA here is from genome assembly GCA_036497825.1 of Candidatus Acidiferrum sp. Taxonomy (GTDB): domain Bacteria; phylum Acidobacteriota; class Terriglobia; order Acidiferrales; family UBA7541; genus Acidiferrum. Next base: position 10,066 of record DASXIT010000134.1, on the reverse strand, counting down.
TTCGATGCCTTCGGCCGGGCTGTGCGACATCGGCTTCTCGCAATAAATATCTTTTCCTGCGCTCACCGTATCCACCAGGACCTGTTTGTGCCAATGATCCGGAACAGCAGCGATGATGCAGTCGATATTTTTGTCATCAAGGAGTTCCTGATATTTCCGCGTTACCTTGATTTTTGGCCCGGCAATTTCTTTCGCCAACGTCTGCCTGCCATCCCACAGATCACAAGCGGCCACGCATTCAACTCCCGGCAGTGTAATTGCTGTTGTCAGGAGCCCAGAGCCTTGCATGCCGACGCCAATAATCGCGAAACGAACTTTGTCGCTTGCCGGTGACGCAACTTCCCATGTGTAAGGAATACGTTCAGGCTTCAGCAGAATAGTTTTGGCGGCCATCATCGCGCCTGTCGTGCCAGCAGTCTTTTGCAGGAATGCACGCCTGGTCATCTCGGACTTTTTCATGACTCCTCCTGAACTCTTTATGATTTCGGTAAGCGCGTTTAAGGCAATGGCTGGATGCTGACTTCTTTAAAGAACACCACGTCGTTATCACTGTGATTTTGCAGGCCAATGTAGCCTTCCATCGGACGCGGGCCGCGCTGAGGCTCGAAATCGAATTTGCGTTCGGGAACCGGCTGGCCTTCGGTATAGTCCGTCACCTTCACACTGTTGATTTCCACGATGGTGTGCGGCCCATCAATGGTAATGATCATGGTGTTCCATTCGGGGCCGGGCTTCGTTGGTTTCGCCAGGGGTTTTGTCAGCGAGTAGAGCGTCCCCGTGATGTGGTATTCGTCTTCGTTGGATTTCTCGGGTTCATTATCGATTTGCACTTCGTAGCCATAATTCACGGGCATCCATTCCTCGCGCGGCTCGATAGGAATGCGAATGAAAACGCCGGAATTGTCGTTATGATCGCGCATCCGGAAAACAACTTTCAGCCGGGCATGGCCAACTTTCCCTCCGGTCCAGTAGAGCAGTCCCATGCCACCGTGAGTGTGGATTTCCCCATCTTCCACGGTCATGTTTCCGGGGCCAACATGCTTCCAAGCGGTAAGATCTTTTCCGTTGAACAGCGGCTTCCACCCGGATTCCGGTGCGCGGGCAGATACCAAGAAAACTCCGGAAAGCAGCACCACCACCAAAGCAAATATTTTGCGCATCAAACACCTCCCAGGAGAAAGCTACGAAGCAAAAACATTGCGAAGCATAAACCACAGATTTGCAGGGCGTTCGGCAAGCCGTCGAACAAACCACGGATACCAGTAATCTCCATAAGCGACTAGAACTACGGAACAGCTGCCTTCGCGGGCCAATCGTTCTTGTTCGGCGCGCTGAATCCCATAGAGCATTTGTATTTCCAGGTCACTCTTAGCGAATCCTTGTTGTAAGCAGTAATCGGTGATGCGCCGGATCAAGGCAGTGTCGTGAGTTCCAAATGCCGGGCGCGAACATTGGCCTGCGGATTTCGCATTCAACATTTGCTGGGCCAAGGCGAAGTAGTTCTCGTCTACATCTGTTTTTTGAGGGAAGGCCACATTCGCCGGTTCCTTGTAGGCGCCCTTCACCAGGCGAATCGCGGGACGAAGCGGAAGCAAGTCTTCTAGGTCTTTTTTCGTGCGGTATAAGTAAGCCTGCAGGCAGATTCCGGCATTTGGAGATTTCTTGAGCGCGCTCGTGTACAAATCCAGCGTGGCGTCAACATAATTGCTTGCTTCCATATCGACCCAAACAGTGGAGGTAGGCTTTTCTGTCGCAATAATGTTGTTGAGGTTTTCTGCGCAAAATTCCGGCGATAAGTCGAGTCCAAGTTGCGTTAGTTTCACAGAAACTTCGGTGGACATGCCCAACTGATGAATCTGCCGGATAACCTGGATGTAATGCTCTGTAACCTTAAGAGCTTCATCACGGTCGGCAACATTTTCCCCAAGATGCGTGAAGACCGTCCCAATATTTTTCTTGGCTAAAGTTTGGGCCGCGACAAGAGCGGCGTCTATTGTTTCTCCGGGCATAAAGCGAGAAACCGAACGCCGCACGAAGGGATAATGAACGGCATGCTCGCGCAGCCAAGTATTTTGCGATGCAGCAAGAAGCATAGAGCGCATCAGCGCCATCGATAGTATGCCTCCAAGTGAGGAGCGATAGCGGTTGGTGGGTATCCGCGGCCTTATTCTAGACCAAATTACAAGAGGAGCGACAGCAGGTTGAAGAATTAAATCGATTGAATTTTTATTCAAGCGCCAATCTAAACAGAAAACAGTTCCGGATTTCCTGTTGGGCCATCCAGGTGTCCGCTCAATCGTTTTTCAAGATCGTTTCGAGAGGGATCGAGTGCTTCACGAAGCTGCTTCATCTCGGTCTCATTAAGCGGCGAGAAATTCCGCGCTACGGAAATATTGTGATCCAGCATTTCCAGCTTTGGCATTCCTACGACGGCGGTGCTGACCGGCAAGCTCATTGAATAGTGCAGCAAAGAATCAATATTCGTTTTCCCGGCTCCAGTACCTAACAGGAATTCCTGGCCGCTCACTTTCATCGCAATAACGCCCAGGTTTTTCTTTTTGGCGGCGGGCAGCGCCAATTCTTCAAACCTTCCGTTGCCGGATGCGTTCAGCGCCATTTGCACGCAATCAAGATCGTTACGGCTGATGGCTAGAGCCATGACTTCGCCGCTAGTGTGGCTGGTCATTCCAATGAAGCGAGCCATTTTTTGCTCGCGAGCTTCCAGCAATCCCTTCATCGCACCGTCGGGGCCTTCGATAGCCGCCAGATCGTCTGCTTGGCCCAAGCTGTGGATGTGAACCAAATCAACATGATTTACCTGCAGCCGTTTCAAGCTTGCTTCCAGTCTTCGCAAGAAAGCATCGCGCGTGCGGTCCGGAATCTTAGTCGCAAGCCAGACATCTTTGCGCCGCGTGGCCATCACTTTGCCAACGCGCGTCTCACTTTTCCCATCGCCATAAGAATAGGCAGTGTCCAGGTAAGTGATGCCGCTGTCGATCGCATGATTCAAAACCTCCAGCGCTTTATCCTCGTCTTCGTACATCAGGAAGCGGCTGCCGCAGCCAAATGCCAGAATCGAAACTTGTGCGCCGGTACGGCCCAGCGTGCGGCTAGGCAACGCATTCGCGGCAGAAGGCTGCCCATGGGCGATGTCAGGGAATAGGGAGAGGCTAAGGCTGGCAGCTGTTCCTACACCGATTTGCTCCAGGAATTTTCTGCGGGAAGGGTCTTGATTCATCGTCTTCTCCTCGATGAAATCTATCGTGCGACGGCAGCGCTTATTGTAAACCAACTAACGCCGTAATCTACTTGTAGGATGCTTTTGCATTGGCCGTGGCGGGCCGTGGACCGTTGAACGCCGCAGCGGGTAAAGAAAGCGCTTCCGACAACAGTATTGAAAGATTGGCTGGAACATTGTTTGCTTCTGCGCCCAATCGGGCCGCACTTTCCTTGCGCGCGGCAACGATGGTAGAAAGGGCATCCCCGGGAGTCGTGTTCATTATGTCCTCGGCCCGATACAAGCAAGCAAAAACCAGGCGTTCAGGCTGCCTTTGCCGGTGCAGAAATTGCGCGTAGCTAAACCAATCGCTGGCTATAGCATGCGACTCGTTTTGAGCTTCATCCAGAAAGATTGCCTGCTGATAGGAAACAGCAGCTTCCGCATTTTCTCCCATTTGCTCCTGAACCTCTGCTGCATGAACCATCGCTAGGCTTTGCAACGAGGGCTTGCCCATCTTTGCCGCGAATTTTTCTGCTGCATGATAGCCTTCCATCGCTTCTTTATTGCGCTTGGCTGCGGCATCAGCATCCGCAACCTTCATAAGGGCGGAGATTGCCGTGAGGCCCTCACCGGCATGTTCCTGAGAATGCGTGCTGACAACCTGCAAATAAACTCGATAGTGTCTTGCCGCGGCTTGCAATTCACCTTGCTGTTCAAGAGACTGCGCAAGATAAAGCTGTGCGTTGGTCTGTGCCGGATCTAGATACACCGCACGCTGCCACGAATCAACCGCTTCTTCGCGATGACCGAGTCGCTGAGCAAGCAGTCCATAATTTACGAGTGCATCGACATTTTGCGGCTGGCGGGCCAATAGCTTCTGATACAACTCGTATGCTTCACGATCGTGGCCGTTGGTTATTAATCCGCGGGCGTAGGCTTCTTGCGCTGATAATTTATCGGGATTCAATTCCGCGGCGTTTTTTAAAGCTGCGAGTGCAATTTCATGGCTGCCGACGGCTTCGGCTTCTTTCGCCAACCTCATTTGCACCGAACTATCGTTGGGATTGAGATGCGCGGCGCGCTCTAGTGCGGAAATACTACCCGGAACGTTGGCCCAATAAAAATGTACCTGGTCAAACCCGCCCCACACTAGCAATAAGACCACGGCACCGATGCGGATCAGGCGGGCGTTTAAGCTTGTTCCCGCGAACCATCGGGCCGCCGCAACAAACCCTCGTTTACCGTCTCGCACGACTTCTTCCCCATCTACGTGTTCATTTAGAAGGAGCGAAGCGATGCGCGAATCACGAAGCTTCCAGATCGCTCCATCTAGAAGGAAGTGGTGCAAATTCACCAGCGCCGTAAACGTCAGAAAACTAGTGGCAAAATCCGCATGAAATACCCGACTGGCGATCCATGGGCCGGGGACGAACAGCGCGATTCCACCCGCAACCAGGGTAAGCAGATATTTGGGAAAGCTCCAAGCCGACTGCCCTGCAGCGGCGGCCTCTCTCTTCTGGAAATAACTGGTGATCCAAAGATATTGGGCAGAATGAAGAACCGCCAGAATTCCGCTGGAGTAGCGCGTTTGCGGAACTTCTTTCCCGCTGAGGAGTTCTATCAAGGCGGGAAGGAGAAACCACAAAAACTGGCTGGCAACCAAGGTGGCTGTGGGTAACAAGGCTTTCCATGTGTTACGGCGAGCCAATGAAAGAACGGCCCAGCCACTGCTGCCGATGAAGAACGCGGCTAACACAGCGCGCGCGGGTAGAGTGAATTTCGATGGTAACGCGAGAGACAGAATTAACGAATCTCCAGAAGGGCCCGTTTGAAAGCTCAACATGAGCAGAATGAATGAAGCGATGAACGAAAGATGCAAAGCCTGCCGCTCATTTTCTGTAGGCTCGAGGCCCACGCGGCGGGTAAACATCATTAACAGGCCGAAATTTTGACCTGTGTAGTGCCAGGGGCTCCAACAAATGTAGAGAGTAAATATCCACGGAAGTAGCGGCAACCAAAGATGGGCGACCAGCCCTGCCAGCGCAAGCAGAACCGCAATGTGAACGGTGAATATTCGGTATTTTGTGAATTCGCTGTAAGAGTGGTACGCGCGATAAACCGTCGCCATGAAATGCGGATAGTTAAAGAGCAATGCAAGAAGATAAAAACCAAAAGACCAATGGGAAGATTTCGAGCCAGACACATATGCCGTCAACAGCAGCAGTGGAGCTGACCATGCTCCACAGCCCACCACGAGATCGATCCACGGGCTATAGATCCATGTTTTGGCCGTGTTTGAGGGCGAACCCCCTGCCGAGTGTTTCTTGGCCGAATCTATCATTTGGATTGTTTGACTCATCTCATAAATAGGTTAGCCGACCACGCTTTGCTGCATGGAAACTGGCTGTGCACGCTTGCGGAATTAGTTACGATGCATTCGCTGCTGGATAGTGGAATGCTTCCCAGAACAAGAACTTCAATCTGACGTTCAAGGCAATTTCGTGATATATGCGCTTGGATTGAGGCCAGCATCTAAGTAAGAAGTAAAGGAGAATTGGAAATGAAGAGGACTCACCCCACATTCAAGTTGGGAATATTGCTCGGTGCACTTTTGCTGATTTCCGTGGGTTTTACTCGCGCACAGTCGAAAGCTGCTAATTCTGGTGCAAGCGCGGCTGCTTCTGGCACGGCCACTTTCACGGTGACGGCAGTGGGCAAGAAGGACGCCCAAGCTCCTCCGATCGCGCTGGATGATGTGCAACTGTTTACCGGTAAGGAGCGGAAACAAGTCGGTGATTGGAAGAAAGGCGACAAGCTTTTTTTGGCAATTCTGATTGACGATTCGATCGAGAATAGCGCAGCCGGCCAGTGGGATTACCTGAAGGAATTTATATTGTTACAACCGCCAACAACGTACATTGCCGTCAGCTACATCCGGAACAATACAACAATGGTCGCGCAAGACTTCACCGACAACCATGAACTGGCGGCCAAGGCCTTGCGGATTCCTTTGGGGATCGGAGCTCTTGGCTCGAGTCCGTATCTAGGAACAATGGATATGTTGAAGCGTTGGCCCGAGACGGGACCGCGCCGTTCCGTTATTTTGATTTCCTCGGGCATCGATTATTTCCGTGGCCCTGGCTTCGGACCATTCAGTCCGGATCTGGATCCTCTGATTCAACGTGCCGAGCGTCAGAACACTAATGTCTGGACGATTTACTATCCAAGTTCCAGCCATCGTGGTCACAGCTTTTTTCATACGACGAACGCGCAGAATAATCTCGACAAACTCTCCGAAGATACTGGAGCGGAATCCTATTTCCTCGGCACCCAAGCTCCGGTTTCTTTGAAGCCCTATCTGGACGAAATCAATCAGCATCTGGGAAACCAGTATTTGCTGACCTTCGCAGCGAGCGGTGGAACCAAGGGAAGGTATCAGAGCGTCAAGGTGAAGACCGATTTAAAGGATGTTGAGTTCTTCACCCCCGCCGCAGTATTTATTCCAGGAAGTGGTAAGTAAGCCACTTAATTCGCGTCGGGAAAATACATGCTAAAGAAAAACGCCCTCGTGCCTAAAGCTGAGGGCGTTTTTGCAGGGAGAGGGAAGAGGGCTCATGCAGTCAGACGGCCACGGTTCAGACGAACCGCAAGGGCCAAGAGTCCGCAGATCAATAGCGCTAACACGCCAGGCTCCGGCGTTTGTACGATAAATTCCTGAACTTGCCCGGTGAGTTGCAGATTTCCAGTGTTGGTCACGATCTCAAATTTGCTTGGATCGATTGAACCAAAATTCAACTGTGCTTGGTTCAGCCACATCTGAACATCGCCGTATCCAGTTGGTTCCGAACCGGGATTCATAATGTCCCACATCGCGTATTGCAGGCTGACGAAATCATTTGTGTGGCTTGCGAACTGGGTCGTAAGCCATGACACTTCGCTGTAGGCAGTGGTTGGATTTCCGTAAACCGCAGAGGTAGAGACTCCGCCATAGCGGGTATTCGTAAAATTGCTTGTGCTGATTGCGGTACCGAGGTTGGTTACGTTGGCTTGCCATTGCTGGCCGAATGTCACTTCATTCTTGATGTCATCGCAAAAGAGCACCACCGTCTGATCGTTCATGGTGCCAATGTATGGGCTTACGTAATATTGGCCGTCGTTTGCGCCGTTCACTCCTGTGAAGACCATATTCACCGGACCGCCATCCGCATGCGCAAACGGCACCAGCAGAAGAGCTGCGATAACAAAACCAGCTAACTTCATCAAATACTCCCTAAACAAATATCGATTCCCTGCAGATCATTCTGCACCTTGAAGGGAGCAAGTGCAGAACCATAGGGCCGTTCTGTAAGTAATTGAAAAACAGGGAGTTGTTGGGCGGGGAAGGGACAGGGATTATTATGTGGAATAACTATTCCATTCCCTGGCCAAATCTCTTCTCAATTGATTCATTGCAAATGGTTTACGGGTACTGGAGAATTGGTCCCAGTACCTTATATAAGGCGATATGTAGGGTGTACTCATTTTTGCGCAAAAAAGACCGCGAACCTGTGCGGGCCCGCGGCCTTTTGTGACTCTATTTTACGTTTTTAGTTTTCAACTTTTTCCGGCGGCCTTGCTCATTTGGGCGGTCCACGCGTCTGCGCGCTTCTTCATTTCTTCGGGAGCGACATCTTCAACGTGTTGGGCCAGACCCCATTGATGCCCGAAAGGATCACGGACCTTCCCGTAACGGTCTCCCCAGAACTGGTCGCTCAGCGCCATTTCCACTTTACATCCGGCTTTTACGGCGCGGTCGAAAAGATCATCCACGTTCTCCGTATACACAAAGAGATTATAGGAGGTCGGGGTGTTTGGTGTTGGCGCGGTCGCCATGCCGGGAAACTCATCGCTCAACATCAAATGTGAATCTCCAATGAGCAGATCGGCATGACCGATTATATTTCCTGGCATTTCCATGCGTGAAACTTCTTTGGCCTTAAAAACCTGTTTGTAAAAGTCGATTGCGCGCGCGGCACCTTTGCAGACAATCGATGGGGTGATGGTGTGAAATCCTTCCGGAATAGCGCGGACTGCAGACATGACTCCTCCTCGTTCGTTTTTTTAGTATTCGCGCAGTGGGTAGGGTATCGGGCAGGAAACTTGAAATTCGCTGCGCGGAGTCTTCTTTGATACGCCCATGTCGACGGCGAGTCAAGAGAAAGAAAGTGGCGGAAACGTTGAGTGAAGAGTATTTGCGAACTTTCAGGGTTACGCTGAGAGGAAATATCAATTTTCCCTGTATAGTTCCGGAAACTGCTTCTTTAGATTGGCCAGTTTTGGCAAGTCGTTAATCGTAATGTAAGGATTATCGGGATGATGTTTCACATAATCCTGATGGTAGCTTTCCGCAACATAGAAGCCTTTGAGCGGAACTACCTGGGTAACTATCTTCTGGCCATACACCTTCGCACCATCCAGTTGAGCAATGTAGGCGTTGGCAATCTTTTTTTGTTCTTCATCAACATAAAAAATCGACGAACGATACTGCGGTCCCCAATCGGGTCCCTGTTTGTTCAGTTCTGTGGGGTTGTGAGCGACCGAGAAAAATATCATCAGGATTTGGCCATAGGTAATCTGCGACGGCTCATATACAATCTGCACGCTTTCCGCGTGCCCCGTGTTTCCATTTCCGACCAGCTCGTAGTGGGCATTCTTCGCTTCACCCCCGGCGTATCCTGAGGTCGCGGAAATTACTCCCCGGGTATGTTCAAAGACGGCCTGTACTCCCCAGAAACATCCTCCCGATAGCACGGCCGTTTCCCGGTGGCCCTTGCTGGCGGCAATTGATTCGTCCACGGCGGGTTTTGGGAAGGCCCCCGCGCGGGGGGAGGCGGCATTTAACAGCTGCGAGTCGATTGATACAAGTCCGCTCACTAGAACTGCGGCGAGAAGTACTCGAAGAACGATGCGCATCAATTTCCCCTGCCCTGCTTTACGGAGATAACTGTATACTTCTGCTTCGATGCGCCAACGGTTTCTGCGGGTTCATAGGTCCACAAAAAAGTGTCATCGTTAGAAATAATCTGGTTCGCTCCAGCCGGCGTATTGTGGCACAGGAGTCTCCGATGAGGATGCCAGTTCTTTTTGTGGGCCACGGCTCGCCCATGAACGCGATTGAAGAAAACTCATATACGAAATGTCTGCAGAATTTGTCCAAAACTTTGCCGGTGCCAAAGGGGATCTGCGTAGTTTCCGCACATTGGGTAACTTCCGGAAGCCACGTACTTACAGCCGAATGGCCGAAGACCATTCACGATTTTTATGGTTTCCCGAAAAGTCTCTACGAAGTTGAATATCCTGCCCCAGGTGCGTCAGAGGAGGCCAAGCGGTTGGCGTTTGAACATCACTTAATCGCAGACCATGAATGGGGATTCGATCACGGGACTTGGAGTGTGTTACGGCATCTTTACCCTGGGGCTGACATTCCCGTGTTCCAGGTTAGCCTCGATCATGGCCGTACGTTCGATGAACACATCGCCCTGGGGCGAGAACTACTTCACTTGCGTGATCAAGGCATCCTGATTCTGGGCTGTGGAAATCTCGTTCACAATCTTCATCAGATTAATTGACAAATGCCCCATCTGGCTTACCCATGGGCAGAGGAATTTGACGGCAAGGTGAAATGGGCTATAGAGAACCGGGATATTGCGGCCCTCGCAGCAGCGCCCGATAAATGGGGGGAAACACTGCTGGCCAATGCGCATCCGACGCTGGAGCACTATGCACCGCTGCTGTATTGCATGGGTTGCACGGATGAGCGGGACATTGTGACCTATCCTCATGAAGGGATTGAGTTTGGGACGATTT
>DASXIT010000133.1:0-2473 GCA_036497825.1 Candidatus Acidiferrum sp. | reverse complement strand
CGTCAGCCGACTGAAGCGCCGCCGCGATGGTGATTCGCCGGCTGGGAGCCATTTGGCCGATATACGACGCGATCATTTGAAAACCATGGCCCGGGTACCGGAACGGAGCAATTACTCTTGGGACAATGCGCAGCCATTCCGGCCGAAGGTGTGCATCGTAGCCGGTAAGCTCGATTTCCTCCAGTATCCCGTCCACGAAGATCTCCTTCTCTCGCTGCAACTGCGTGTACTTCGTGTAGGTTGTTTCTCGCGGGTCGCGAAACTTTTCCCACGAACTGGACACCAGCGGAGATTCTTCTTGGTATCGGCGGTACCAGTCCTTCAGCGGAACATCGAGTTCGAATCGCTTTCCTGTGAAGCCCTCGCCTGTGTAGCAGAGGAGTTTCGAAGTGACGATTTCGTATTCAGTTGGCATCCGCCGTTGTTGCAAGAGGTGCCAGTAAGTCTTCTGGTGAGGCATATAGCGCTCCGAAAAGACAGCAATCTTCTGGGTCGTTCAAGGGGAGTTGCGAGTCCGAGCGAATCGCCATGCCGCATCGTCCTGATTCAGCTGAAGCGAACCTTTGAACGCCGACATCACCGTCTCCAGTTCGCCTGGGAAACGAAATGGTCGCCCCAGGTGCTTTTCGATTGCGGAGCGAGTCACAATGCAGCATTGCGGAACGAGGACTCTCACATAAGCGCCGCGGTCGACAACCAGAACATCTTGGTTCAGATCCTTAATCGCTGCAATGATCGCGTTGGCCAAGGGACCCGACTGGAGAACCGGACCCACCCGGTCGTAGACTCCCGTCACCTCTGCCGTCATCGTTCCCTTCCCTCTTCCGCAGCAACGCCTAAACTCCGAGGCGCGTCTGTGTCGATAAGGATGTCCTCTCCATCGATCCTGATCGGAAAAACTTTGAGACACGAATTCTGAGGATTGACGCCAGATCCGGTGCAAACATCGAATTCCCAGTGATGCCTCGCACAACGGAGAATCTTTTCCATCAGAGTGCCTTCACTCAAACGGCTCTTCTGATGGGGACAAGCATCAGCGTAAGCGTAGATGTGGTTATCCACGTTGATCAGCAGAATATGCTCCCCATTCACCTCGAGACCCACCATTTCCCCACTCCACAGATCTTCTATTTTGGCAATCTTTTGAAAACCCATGGCTGCGACCCTAAATCACATCAAAGCGATCCAGCGCCTGCAACCCTGCTTGTGCGATCGTAAGCGCCAGATCGATTGCCTTATCGTTGTAAATCACCTGAACCTGCTCTCTGCCTGCTACTCGAAGGCTGGCCGCATCTTGAAGTTTTCGTGCTAGCGTTCCGACGGTGTCGCGCTCTTCTGCCAGAATCAGAAGGCCGACCGTGTCACCTTGCAGGAAACCATAGAGAGGGATAGGCATAAAAGACCTTCCATGAAGCTATGCGGCAGGGGCTTTTCGGTTTCGGAGCCACTCGTAATCGCCGTTGTACACGTCTTTACCCCAGGTATCAGGGGTGAGCCTGAAATAATCTGTCAGCAAGTTGGGAAGCTCAGCTGGGGCTTCTCCTGACAGCACGCGCTTCACGAGGTCCTTATGATTGGCATATCTTTCAGGCTCATGCAAAAAGATCCACTGGCACGGCTCCGAGCAAAAGATGTACTTTCTCCCTTCGTGAACGAGGACCCTCGCACTATTCTTGCGCGGCGTGCCGGCGCTTAACGGCAACTGACACAAATCGCAGAAGGTCGGCAAAGCGGTCCCGTGCACGGCCAACTCATTTGCGGGTCCTGGACCGACCGTTCTCCAACGCTCGCTGACTTGCTCCCAAACGGCTTCCATGTCGTCCCAGTACTTAGGATATTTCTGGCGCAGCCACTTCCTCTCTGCAGGCCCGGGTATCACGAAATTGAACCATAGAGTCGCACGATAACTGTAAGCGCTCGCGTAGATCATGTGATGATAGACATCGAGTTCGTCGATGACAGTATCCCAATACCACGGCTTCTGCAGTCCGAACTCTTCCAGGGTGCGCAGAAACTGATCGATGATCCACTCCTCCATGAACTCTTTGAAAGAGTAAGGGCGTTGATGCAACGCGGTCAGATAATCGATCGAGAGCCCCGTTAAAATAGAGAAGATGCGCCAGTTCCGCCAGAACCACTTGTCAACCAGGTACTGAACGTATTCGGGGTCATGCTTCATAACAGTAGTGAGAACGGGATGTCCGATCTGCGCATGCCTGGCCTCGTCTGTCTGAATGCTGGTGACCATCCTCTCAAACATGTGATCATTCGATTCGCGAGCCAGCGATGCCAGTCCAACAAATTGCAAATTCGTGAACCCTGTTTCCAGAATGAAATTGGTGGCGATGTGGAACTCAATCGCGTTTTGCCCAACTGTTAACTCATCGAAGAAGTGTCGTGCAGCAATGGCGAACCAATTGTTCGTGTGATAGAACTTGTGAGCCCAGTCGAACTGGGAATCAAGCCTTACCAA
>DASXIT010000132.1:0-11010 GCA_036497825.1 Candidatus Acidiferrum sp. | reverse complement strand
TTGCTTGCCACTCATGAGAGAGGAAGCCGATGATCGTGCCGAGATAGGCGGGGGAACGTTTGCTCAAGAATAGTGATGATTCCTCTGGCAACTGATACTTGCCATGTTCCTTGTGCAAGAAGCCGTGAATCACCAGGAAGTCGCACAAAACGCGCACGCCTTTCTCCGAGGCATTCACTTGCCTGGCGATTGTCGCTGAATCGTGGGCACCGTCTGCGATTACGGTAAAAACATCCAGTTCAATGGCTGCTTTGAGCGTGGCCGTTTGTTGGTAGGCGTTCAGAGCATTAAAGATTTTTTCGGGAGAAGGCCGATGAACAGTCGACGGAGTAGCCATGAGCGTGGCTCCTTTCAAGATGGTGGAAATTGGCCTAGCGCATATGCAGTGGCTCATTTTGCCACAACCCCTTTTTATTTGCTCCTATTGATTCCCGCTGGCATACTCAACATCCTTTGAGAAAGAAGGTTCGTCGACATGAAACGCGAATATCATCGCTGGTATTCTCACCGGCTGGGACTGGATCTGGGAGTCGTCGTATATGGCCATTGGGGAGCGCCAATTCTCGGATTCCCTACCAGTGCCGGTGACGAATGGGAACTTGAAGGACAAAGCATGATTGGGGCGCTGGGCGAATTTATCGATGCCGGGCGGATCAAGTTCTACACTGTAAACTCGATCAATGGCCTCAGTTTTTACAATAAAGGCGCCCACCCGTTTCATCGCAGCTACGTGCAATCGCTTTTCGATGCCTATCTGACAGAGGAAGTGGTTCCGTTCGTTTGGAATAATTGCCAGTCGAGGCAGGCGATTGCGACCATGGGGACTTCATTCGGAGCGTACCACGCGGCGAATTCGCTGTTTCGCCATCCTGATATTTTCAAGCGCTGCTTCGCCATGTCTGGCGTGTACGATCTGCGTAACTTCATGGATGGCATGTACGACGATAATTTTTATTTCAACAATCCCGTGGATTATCTGGCCAATCTATCCGATCCCTGGTATTACGAGCAGCTTGCGAGTTGCGACATTCATTTGATCACCGGAACTGGGCAGTGGGAGAACAGTGGTCCGACATATCGACTTTCGGAGGTGCTTTCCAGTAAAGGGATCCGGCATGCTGTAGATAACTGGGGACCGGAGGGGGGGCATGACTGGCCCTACTGGAAGCACGAGATGTGGGAGTACGTTTCCAAGCTTTACTAGACAAGACACCCCTTTAAGGGCCTTATATCCCAGGCCTGTTAAGTCCGGAGCTTTATGGCCCACCGGAAAAATTAGGCTAGGTCGAGTTCTGCCAACCTATATCTTCCTTTTTCGATGACTTGATCCTGATCGATCCACACGTCGCATTTGCGGGTCAAGACGTCAACGTGGGTGCGCGATTTCCAGTCTGCGTGTGTCTGGCTGCCATAAGGATCGCCAAAGGCAATGTGGACCCCAGGAAATTTTTCATCCTGGAGCAAAATCCCGATCATGTTGGACAGTCCGAGATTTGTGCCAAACGCGAGTTCGCCAACGCGATCGCTATTCTCATCGGTGTGGCAGTACGACCAAAACTCGGCTTCTAAATCTTTTCGCGCGCATTCCGCATGAACCAGGCGCCCGGCCTTGATTGTCAAAACCAGTGGTGTGGCCTGTAAATCACCGTACTTCCCGTTGAAATAATCGCCGGCGGTTGCGTCGCACACAAAGGTGCCATCGACAGTAGCCGGGGTGGTGAATACTTCGCCGGCGGGAAGATTCGACCAGTATCTAGGGCTGATGAGACCACTAGTCTTCACCCAATCCAAGCCACGATCAAAGTGGGCGGAGAAGGAAGTTCCGGCTTCGGTCTTGACGGTGAGAGAATTGGCGTGCAGCATCCGGTCCCGTAGCCTGTCGCTCAGCTTGTCCACCAGCCGGTAATCCGCACGCATGCCCTGCTGCATAATCTCGGGAGTGACGCCTACCATGTGTGCGTAACGAATCTGCCGCCGCTCTACGACTCTTACGATTGCCATCCGAGCGCCGAGCTCGCCCGGCTGTGGAGTCATGCACAAAATTCCCACGTCAGCTTTTTCGAGCGCGTCCAAGACTGGTTTAGGAGCCTCGCCCATGGGCCGCGGTGACAAATCTTCCAAGAGCATTCCGATGGATTTACCGCCGCGTTGTTCAATGGCTAGTTCCAAGCTAGCGGCAACGCCGCGACTTAGTTCGTCGGCGATCAGTGCAACATTTTCGTTTGGACTCACATCCAAACACACGTCAACGGCGTTCTTTGCGCCGGGCATCAACTCTGGAGGTGCAGTACCAAAATGCATCTAGTTATTTTACCAAAATCAGGCGCGCTGCCAATTCTTAGGCTCAAATTTTTGGACAGAATTGCTATCCCGGGACAATAGACCTTCCAGACGTGTAACTCTACGTACCAGAACTAATCACAAATTCTGATTTACCGGACGCTGATTCCGCTGGCAATCCCACGTCGGGTTAGTGCTATAATCCCCCGGTTATCATTGGGATGTTGACTCGCCCGTCAGCCCCGGTTCATTGCCCCCATAGAAGCAACCTTGAGCCATTGGGCTCCATATAGGAATTGTTAACTTCAATGTTTCACAGAATGAAAACGATCGCTGTTTTCCTCTCACTGGTCACTCTGTTTTGTGTGACGAGCGCAGTCGCGCAAGTTCCTGTCGCCTTCAACTCCGGGCCTCCAGACATACTTTACCGGCAGTCTGAACTCTTACGTTCTTTCGATGATGTATGGTTTCCGTATTCGACCAGCAATGCTGCGCGAGTACCTCTTTCGTTTGATGTGCCGAGTTCAATTCCGACTTACAAGAGCCCAGACAATCCCACCAATTCCAGTTCCGAAAGCCAAGACACCCCCCAAGACTTTCCTCGTCCCGGTTCTAACCACTTTCACTGGTTTCCGGCTATTGGGGAGTCACTGCTGTACACCGGGATCATGCACACGTTTGACCTCACGACGGAGGCTGGTACGCGAGATGCGCTGAATGGCCGGTGGTTCACAAATTACACACGATCGGTTTCAGAACTTCGGGGATGGAGCGATAGCGATACGTTTATGGCTCCGTATGTAGGACATCCTATTGAAGGTTCGGTATTTGGTTTTATCGAACGCCAGAATGATCCTGCTTATCGTTTTGTGCAACTGGGTGACGGACGGGACTACTGGATTAGTTTGCTGAGGTCCATGGCGTTTTCCGCGGTGTGGCACACGCAATGGAAAATCGGGCCTGCCAGTGAAGCATCGATTGGGAATGTGATGCTACACGCTTCGCCGGGATTTATTACGCTGGTCGATACGCCGACCTTAGGATTTGTGACGATGCTGACGGAAGACGCGGTGGATCGTTACATAGTCATGAGGATCGAAAATCGTACGAGCAATCGAGCTGTCATTATATTGTCGCGCAGTTTTATGAACCCTGGCCGAACGTTCGCCAACATTATGGCGTTCAAAGTTCCCTGGATGAGATATACGCGGATAGGGGTATTTGGCGAGAATTATGAACTCCGCAAAGAGTGGATAGACGATTTCAGGAATGGTTCAGGCGAAAAGCCCTTCGAATTTCAAAAAAATGCTTACCGGCCCGCAGGCGTGGAATTCAAGCATACCTATCCCGCTGAAGCGCCGATTGAATTAACGGCATTCCCTGAATACGAGACTTTCCTGGGAGGCGGAAGCTGTATAGGAGGCGGTGGAACTGGAGCCGCGCGCATCAGCCCCGTGTTGCAAGTCGTCGCGGAAGTGAACGGATGCTTAATCATGCACCAGCCTGCCTATAATATGAGTGCGGATTCGCTTTCCTATTCTGGCGGCCTTCGCTGGACTCCAATGGCAGCGCATCGTTTTTCTCCTTATATGCAGGTGAAATTTGGAGGACGGAAAGTCACCTACGAAATTGATGACCCCGCTCTGCACGCAAAATTGAAGAAAGAATGGAATGATGGAAATGGAACGTTGGGACATTTTCCCATGCGGAGTGACTGGTCCACAGAGTGGGCGGTAAACGGGCCAATGCTCTCCGCAGGCGGCGGGCTCGATGTAGTTTTCACACGGCCATTCGCGTGGCGAGTAGTAAACCTGGAATACAATCACACGTGGATCGATAATATTGCCGGCATTCATCCACAAAACGGACTTCTGATTGCGACCGAAGCAGTGGTACGGATCGGCAACTGGTAGAACAGTTGTTGGGCACATTCGGCTTGGCTTCAAAAATAATTGTAAACAGATTTGAAACTTGGTTGGAGAGAGGCGAGATGCACTATCGTGCGTTGGGAAGAACTCCATGGAAGGTGTCTGACGTAAGTTTTGGCGCGTGGGCGATTGGCGGTTCGTGGGGCAATGTATCGGATGAAGAATCGATGGCTGCATTGCATAAGGCAGTCGATTCCGGGGTCAATTTTATAGATACCGCGGACGTTTATGGAGACGGAAGAAGCGAGAGGCTGGTTGCAAGGCTCAAAAAAGAAAGAAAAGAAGAAATAATTGTTGCGACTAAGGCCGGCCGCAGGCTCCCCAAGCAGACTGTCGAAGGATATAGCAAGGAGAATCTGACCAGTTGGGTGGAAGACAGCTTGCGAAACCTATCCACCGACGCTTTGGATTTGCTGCAATTGCATTGCCCGCCCACGGCACTTTACGATCAGCCAGAAAAGTTTGCCATTCTGGATGATTTGGTGCACGTGGGGAAAATTCGCTACTACGGTGTCAGCGTTGAAAAAGTGGACGAAGCGTTGAAGGCCATTCAGTATCCGAACGTCCAGAGTGTGCAGATTATTTTTAATTGCTTCCGGCAGCGCCCTTCGGAAGTTTTCTTTGCGCAGGCTAAACAGAAACGAGTAGGAATTCTTGCCCGTGTTCCGCTGGCAAGCGGTTTGCTGACAGGCAAACTCAACCGGGAATCAACTTTTGCAAAGGACGATCATAGAAATTTCAACCGGCACGGCGAAGCGTTTGATGTGGGCGAAACGTTTTCTGGCGTTGACTACAACGTCGGCCTGGAAGCGGTAGAAGAGTTGCGCAAGATATTGCCTGCCGAAGTGTCGATGAGCCAGTTTGCGCTTCAGTGGATCCTGATGTTTGATGCGGTTACCTGTACAATTCCCGGAGGGAAACGTCCAGAGCAGGTTGCGGAAAACTGCGATGCTTCGGAGTTGCCGCCGCTGACGGATCAAGCAATGGCGACCATCCGCCAAGTGTATGAGAGCAAGATTCGTCCACTGATCGGGGATCGTTGGTAAGCGACAGAAATCGTTGTGATTCCCAAACGTGCAGGTTGTCCCTCACCCACATCTGATTAGCCGAAACAAATCAAGTTTCTTCCGGCTTAGACTGTGAAATATCATTTTTCAATTATTCACATCGAATTCAATCCTGGGTCATAACTGATTGTCTATCCTTGTAATGCGAACTCTTTCCTCGTAGGCATCCCTCCGCGCTCCCGTTGGCATTCGAGGAAACCTGACAGCACCCGCATAAGACTAGCGTTCAATTCGATAGAGGAGTATCTATGTACAAAAGAGAATGGTGGAAGGCCAGTTGCGCTTCGCTGCTGGTTGGTGCCCTGATGTTGCAGCCAATCACAACGTTGGCCCAAAACCCGCAAAATGATGACGCGGAAGACCAAAAAAAGGCGGTTCAAATTGGCCCGAGATCAGGCGAGGAAGTAGCTCGGCATACGGTTCGGGTGGAGGATGTGCCTTATCTTTCGTACGAGCAGAAACTCGAACTACTCCGTAAGAAAATCAAGTACGTGTTCGTTCTGTTTCAAGAAAATCGTTCTTTTGACTTCTACTTCGGGACATATCCTGGTGCACGCGCACTATTCTCTCAGCCTGCTGACAAAACGCCAGGTTTTGTGCAACCCATCGTTCTCACCAGCGGCACGGTCGGCACGATTTCCCCATTCCTAATTCCGCAAACCACAACCGACGTTAACGGCAAGACCGTGCTGCTTTATCCCGAGGACACCGACTCCGTGAATCATGCGCACGTTGGCATTGACGCGAAATTGCATCTCGATAGCAATCACCTGGCGCAAAATGATCGCTATGCTTTCGTTGAAGAAGGCCTGACGGGGGCGCTCAGCGCGGATGGCTCAACCTATACCGGTCCGCTTCCTACGTTGAAGCAAGTGCAAAAGGGCGAATTGGTTGTGGGGCACGTAGATTGCAACGCGGCTCCATTTCTTTGGAACTATGCCGATAGGTTTACGCTGTTTGATAATTTTTTTGACACGGTGATCGGGCCTTCAACGCCAAATGCAATCGCGATGATCGCTGGGCAATCGGGGAAAACGCAATGGGTAAAGCATCCGGAGTTGGGGAGCAACTTTACGACCACGAATGCACAATTGCCGGTTACTGCGGACCCGCAACCGTTCTGGGGTTCCGCTCTGGATGTGCTTACTCCTCCAGGCCAAAAGCAGCCCATTGAGGCTGGCACCACGCCGACATCAAACCCATCTTCCAACTTAACGTTCGCCAGCTTGCCGCTGTCTTTCATGGGCGACAAGATCGAAAAGACGACTTCCTACGATTTGGATCCCGCATTCGATCTTCTTGACGTTCAGAAAGATATTAAGAAAATTGCCGGTGACCACAACAAGCCGGTAAATTGGGGCTGGTTCCAGGACGGATATGACCACGAGCCCACCGATCCAGCCGGACCCGCAACCAATTCCCACTACATCGCCCACCATAATGGTCCTCAATACTTCGGGTACGAGGCTAACAACCCGGTCGAAACGCAAGCCCATTTGAAGGGCCTTGGAGATTTCTACGCAGCGATCAATAACAACGGACTCCCGGCCGAAGGCGGCGTGTTTTATGTGCGGGGAGGGTATGGCAATCTTGACGGCCTGATTCCTCGTTCGCCGAGTCCGGCGGTTGAAGCGGCATTTAAGGGCAACGACGATCATCCGGGCTATTCGGACTTGCAGATCAGCGAAGCGCTTCTTGCCGATTCGATTAACGCGATCGCCAGCAGCAAGTATTGGCACGAGAGCGCGATCATCATCACGTACGATGAAACGGATGGGCTCTACGACCATACACAGCCGCAGATTCGGTCGTTCGATCCGCTAGGTAACGCGCTCGATCAGGGTCCGCGGATTCCGATGATCGTGATTTCGCCCTACAGCGTCGTGCACGGAATCTCCCATGAAGCGACCGAGCACAGCTCCATCATCAAATTCATTGATGAGCTCTTCAACCTGACTCCATTGGCGGATTTGCCGGATGAAGCGCAGGCTCGCGCAGCCGGCGAGAAGGCCTATGGGCAGAAATATCTTGGCCCAGCAGACGCCAAAACTCCTGGCGTTGGCAACCTTTTCTCGGCGTTTGACAATGCGCGCTTGACAGGCAATGTGCCACCCTTGGCGGCGACCTATGCCATGATTCCAACATCGGAAGTGTTGACGCTGCCGCACTTTAGTATTCAAGGCGTGGCGCAAGGCTGCCGAATCCTGCAGATCGTTCCGACTGACATTGTGAACGGAGTCCTGATCGACCCAGCTCCCGCGGACTTCAATCCGCGGCCCAGCACGAACCCAGGCCTTCCCACGTCGGGTACTTGGCCTTCAAACTAACTCGGTTAAACAGCATGCTGCGGCGGCCGGATTTTCTTCCGGTCGCCGTACCGTCATTCCTGAGATGTCTCACCGGTGAGGTGATCTCACTGACTGATGGCGGCACTTTTTTGCTTGCAACGGCAAGCCGAACTTCAAGGAATCATCATGCGCATGAGCAAACTCAGCATAATTCTGTTTCTAAGTTCATTACTAATTTTTGGATTCGCCCAGACCGTTTGCGCTGGACCGACACTGGATAAAGTGAAAGCGTCTGGCTCGCTTCCCTGTGGTATTAATGCCGAAGAGCCCGAATATTCAACGCAAGATGCGCACGGCAACCACTCGGCATTTGATATCGACATCTGCAAAGCAGTCGCGGTTGCGGTTCTGGGTCCGGGCGCGAAATTCACCATCGTGCCTTTCCGCGCCGAACAAGACGCGCTCAGAGCGCTGAAATCGGGCGAAATCGCTCTTCTCGCAACGGGTTCTTTGAATCTTCTGAATATGGCGAACAGCGGTCTTGGCTTCGCGCGGCCCGCTTTTTACGACTATCAGGGCTTCCTAGTGAATAAGACCATGGGGATCAAATCTGCGAGGGATCTTGCGGGCAAGAAGGTTTGTTTTCTCGGCGGCACCGAAATCGAGAATAACATCGAAGGCTACATGGATCGTCAGAATATCAAGTGGCTACCTTTTTCGTTTCAGGAAGAAGGAGAAATGGAAGCAGCATTTATCACCAGCAACTGCGCGGCGATTACTGCCGACGTTACGCAATTAGCGTACGAGCGAATCGCGTTCAAGAGTATGGCCCAGAATTTTGAGATCCTTCCGGATGTGATTGCTAAAGATCCACTCGCGCCTGCGTATCGGCTGGATGACCCGCAATGGGCGGCGATCGTGAATTGGACGGTAGAAGCCTTGATTCAGGCGGAGGAGAGTGGTATCAGGCAGGCGAATCTTGCCGAGATGAAGAAGAGCGGCGATCCCGTCGTCCGGCGTTTGCTCGGGGTCCAGCGCGGATATGGGCAGTATTTAGCGCTTGATGATGCCTGGGCCGCACGGGTCATCGAAGCAGTGGGCAATTACGGAGAAATGTTTGAGCGGGATCTTGGCTCTGCTTCGGTGATGAAGCTGGCTCGCGGCGCTAACAATCTTTGGACCCAAGGCGGGTTGATGTACGCTCTGCCGATCCGATGATGATAATCATTACTTCCTCTTGGCGGCCCGGCGAGCAGGTTTCTTCGGCTCGACTCGATAGGAGGGAATCTGGCCACCGCCGCTGGTGACGTTGGCAAGATCAGTGGAACTTAGCCGCGTCAAGAAGCCTGCCAGTTTTCCCCGGAACAAATATGGGGCAAAGTCGACCAACATTTTCTGAAATTCCACTTTTCCGCCGGTGACAATTGTGGGGAATGGTTCGCGGCGCATGGGAATTTTTTCTTGCACGATCCAGCAGCCGTGAGCATCAGCTAATTGTCCGCCAGGTAACGCAAGCTCGATCGCTTTTTCCCACTCTTTGGTTTTTGCCTTCCAACCCAGAGTGACGCCCGTGCCGCCATACTCATCGCTCGGCTTCAGAACCAGATTTTTCTGGTGTTTCCGAATATATTTCAGGAGTTCAATTGGTTCGCCATAGTAATCGGATCTCACGTCTTCGACAACCCGGGTCCACGGCACGTGACGCTCAATCACTTCGCGTTCTTCGGAGGAGAATAGACTGGCATTTTTGCCGTCCGTGAGAACCGCGAAAAACGCTTTCACGTGGGGAATCTTGCAACGAAAACTATTTGCGACGCAGGTCATGCCGGCCGCGTAGCCTTTTACGAGCGCTTCGCATTCCTTGGGACGGGCGACAATGTCATTGATCAGCACGCGGCGATATAAGAGATCAATGGTTTTCCCTTTTGCGGATAAACGCTTTCCATCAAAATCCAATTCTCGGGGATCGGCCAAGAGCACGGGAATTCCCATCTTTTCGAAGCGATCCTTCAGAATTTCAAATTCACTCCAGGTCGGCACTTCCTTCCAATCCACGATGGCCATCTGGGGTTTGTGGGTCGTGCCACCCCAATCTACATACGTTTGTACCAAAGCATCCAGAAGCTTCGCGATCAGCGGATAGCTGTGTACATCGAAGCACTGCTCAAAATCCTGCATGACTGGTGTCTTTCGAAAAATGTCCGAAAGTGTTTCCGAATATCCCGCGCCCGCCGGGGCTTCTCCGTTGTATTCCGTAAACATCAAGGAATTCGGCAGCAGAAATGCATCTAGCCGCGAGGACGTGCTAGCTGGTCCGTAGCCGGTGGTCATTCGCGCCAACCGCTCTTCTTCCGGACGCAAATGAAATTGTTGAAATAAGGATTCGTCTTGCAGCGCAGCGGCGGTTACGCGTTCAGCCACCGTCGCAATCGTTTCGGAGACACGCCTGACGCGTGCTTCATCCGCGGGAGAAAGGAAGAACGGCCGCAAAAAAGGGCAGTGCACTCGACGGCCGAACGTCAGCTTGGATGCGCGTAATTTCCCTAGAAATGTTTTTGGGAAGCCGGGCGACTCTTTCAGCACAGGACGAAGTGAGCGCTCCCATTGCTTCACAGGATCGTGCATAGCTCTAGCCTTCGGCTTTCTGCTTTTCATCGTGCCGGAGTTCCTGCCGGAGCGGTCTGTGCGGTGCTCGCTTTGCTTGCCGCGCCTGTAAATCCCGCAGGGGAGCCCAAACCCAGCATCTCTTCCCATCGTGGCCAGGTGCTTGTGACGTTTCCTCGCAGGGCGCGGTCAATCACGAGGCGCGACATCTTGTCCACTACGTGCTCAAAATAAAATTCCGTGATGCGATCGCGTTCGAAGTCTGGCGCAGGATTCAGAAAATCAATGGCGTAGGGCAGGTTATCCTTGATGGCGAACTCAATGGTGTTCATTTCGTAGCCCAGCGCTTGATTAATCGTTTGCGCATCTTTGACCACTCGTGCGCCCACTTCTGGGGTCATGAAATTATGCTCCACCAGGTAGCGGCGCTCTTTGGGATCGTATTTTACCGGCAAAATATCGGTCTTTCCGAAAGTGAAGCAACGGACATACTCCTTGAAATCGATAAATTCCTGCAGGGTCATACAATAAGGTGAAGTTTTTTCGTATGCCGCCAGCAACTCTTCTTTGTTCGCAACCTTATATACGTGCTTCCATCCACCACCTGAAAACGGCTTCAGAATCGCCGGACGGCCTACGTAGTCGAGTAAGTCATCCCAGTCCATCGGATATTTCATATTTCGGAGAGACTCGGCATTAATATCCACGTCGGATGGATAGCCTTTTTGCGGCAACAAGACCGTTTTTGGAATTGCAATTCCCAACTTTGCAGCAAGGGAATAATTGAAATACTTATCGTCCGCCGTCCACCAGAAAGGGTTATTGATTACATAGGTTCCCTGA
>DASXIT010000131.1:0-49781 GCA_036497825.1 Candidatus Acidiferrum sp. | reverse complement strand
GAGGCGCTTCCTTGGACATAACTTCTTTGGCAGCGGCCCAAACATCGGCCTCGACGCAGCCGCCACCAATGGTTCCAGCGATTGAACCGTCTTCGCGCACCAGCATCCGCGAACTCTCATAGCTGGGGATAGAGCCGTTGGTGTGAACGATTGTGGCTAAGGCACCGCGCTGGCCGGCTCGCCTCATGCGTACAATTTCTTCGAACAGGTCCATATCCCTCAGCGTACGAGGGGTGGCCTTGCGTGTCAATTGGAAGAGGATGCGGATACGATGTATTTTGTAGGGCTTCAGGAGTTGCTAGTGTTGCGTGTTGGAGTTGGAGGCGTCTTATGAAAGCAATTGTCATGCATCGGCACGGCGACCCTTCGGTGTTGGAATACCAGGAATATCCTGAGCCAGTAATTGGCGCGAACGAAGTGTTGGTGCGGGTGCGGGCCTGTGCGCTGAACCATCTCGATCTCTGGGTACGGCGTGGTTTGCCGGGCGTGGCGATTCCGTTGCCGCACATTCCAGGCAGCGACGTGGCAGGAGAAGTGGCAAAAATTGGCGCTGAAGTGCGGGGCGTTAAAGTGGGGCAAAAAGTAGTGTTAGCGCCTGGCGTGACCTGTGGACGCTGCCCCGCTTGCATCGCCGGGAAGGACAACCGATGCCGGGAATTTACGAATCTTGGTTACAGGATTGACGGGGGCTGCGCGGAATTTGTGCGTTGTCCGGAAGTGAATTGCATGCCGTATCCCGAGAATCTGGATTGGGTGCAAGCAGCTGCTGCGCCGCTGATCTTTCTGACGGCGTGGCACATGCTCATTAACCGGGCAGAATTGCAGCCAGGAGAAGATGTGTTGGTGCTGGCGGGCGGTAGTGGCGTAGGGATGGCAGCGATTCAAATTGCAAAATTCTTCGGCGCGCGGGTGATTGTTACCGCCAGTTCTGACGCAAAGCTGGAAAAGGCAAAGCAACTCGGCGCGGATGAACTGATCAATCATGGAACGATGGAAATCGACAAGGAGGTGCGGAGAATCACTGGTAATCGTGGAGTCGACGTGGTGGTGGAGCATGTCGGCACGGCAACTTGGGACAAGAGCGTCAGGACCCTGGCGCTTGCGGGGCGGTTGGTCACTTGCGGAGCTACGACTGGCTATGATGCGAAGATCGATCTCAGGTTTTTGTTTTCGCGACAGCTCTCGTTGTTGGGATCCTATATGGGAACGAAGGATGAATTACGGACGGTGTTGAAGCTGGTGGCACAAGGGCGCTTGAAACCAGTCGTAGACAAGGTGTTTCCGATGCAAGAATGCGCAGCCGCGCATACTTACCTGGAGCAGGGAAAGCAGTTTGGGAAAGTAGTTCTAAGCGTTAGTTAAACGGGGATTTCGAAGAGCGATGATCCCGACGACGACCCACAGCGTAACTCCATAAACTCCGTACCAGAGCGCTTCCTTGGCAGCGGTGACGTGCGAGGCACCAAAAATAATCAGTGATCCTGTCGAGCATGTGTGCAGCAGTTGTGCCAGAAAGACGCTCTTCGTGTTGGTGTAAATCCAGCAGATGATTACCCGCATGGCCGTCATGGCGGTGCTGAATGCGAGGAAGAAGGCGAACCAATAATCACCGTGCGGAGTGGCAACGCCCAGAAAATTAATGACCGGTAAATGCCACAGAGACCAGAGAAGGCCGAGCAAGATGCTGGAGAAAAAGAAGCTCTTCTTAACCGTCATCTCGGGGAAGGCATAGCCCATCCAGCCAATCTCTTCCAAAAAGCCAGCGGGAACGGCAAAAAACAAGCCGAGCCAGAATAGGTTTGGCGAATAGACGAAAGATGCGAAGAGCCGCAGGAGGGTCAGTACAGTAAAGATTAAGATCGGAGGAATAAGAAGCGTCGTGTACCAAATACCGGGCACGCGAAGGCGAGCCATCCGCGAGAAGAGATTCCTTAGGCCTGCTTTTCCATACGATAGGCCGGTCAGGAGGATTCCGGTAAGACTGGGGCCGAGAAGCATTGCGGGAAACATGAGAATGCCGGTGAGCTTTGGAAGAGATTCGTGGCGAAAGATGTGAGGGGCGGCAACAGCGAATGCTCCCGCCCAGGAGATCGCAAAGGTGAGCGCGAGGTAGGTGATAACCGGATATCGACTAATGAGGGTCGCTTGATCGTTGATGCTACTGGAATGTTCAGCAGGCATAGTTGCAATAATCTAATACGAGATTGTATTCATGAGGAAGAGCGGGGAAAGCGAACGGTGGAAATATCAGGCGTTTGTCTCTGCCGATAAGCTGTGCCAGAATAAGAGAGTAATTGAGGCACACATGGAAACAACCCTGGGCAAGAGCATCACCCTTACCAAGCCGGACGATTTCGGCAAGCTACTGCAGGACGAAGGCATTATTTTCACGCAGCTCGATAAAGCCGTAAACTGGGCACGCAGCAGTTCGATATGGCCATTGGGGTTTGGGCTGGCCTGCTGTGCGATTGAGATGATGTCGATGGCCGCTTCGCGCTTCGATTTGGCGCGTTTTGGCGCGGAAGTGTTTCGGCCTTCGCCGAGGCAAGCCGATTTAATGATCGTCGCGGGACGGCTCTCGCAGAAGATGGCTCCCGTGATTAAGCAGCTCTATGATCAGATGCCGGAGCCGAAATGGGTAATTTCGATGGGCGCGTGCGCCACCTCTGGCGGCGTGTTCAACAACTATGCGATTGTACAGGGCTGCAATCAGGTCATTCCCGTTGATGTGTATGTGCCGGGATGCCCGCCGAGACCGGAAGCCGTGCTATACGCCATTTTGCAATTGCAAAAGAAGATAGAAGGCGAAAAGGGCTCGTTTAAGCGCGCATTGAATATCGCCTGAGATTAGTAGTTACGTGATTTGAACTTGGATTGGCATGACTAAAGTCATGCACCTACATTCGGATTCTGGTTAACCATGGAAATGACCACTAGCGCCCGGGAATTGCTGAGGCACTGTGTAGCCACGACCGCGTATCGAGCAGGAAAAGTTTTGAGGGATGCGCCGGAATCGTTCGCGAATTTTCAAGCCGGTGGATCTACGCGCACTCCAGTTCAGATCGTGGCACATATGGGCGATTTGTTCGATTGGGCGTTGAGTATCGCGAAGGGCAAGCAGGTATGGCACGATTCTGCCCCGCTGCCGTGGCACCAGGAAATAGATCGGTTTTTCGACTCGCTGAAGAAGTTCGACGACTACCTCTGCGGAAACGAGCCCCTTCGCGCGTCGGTAGAGAAATTGTTTCAGGGACCGGTGGCCGACGCTGGTAGCCACAACGGGCAATTGGCGATGTTGCGGCGCATGGCCGAAGCTCCCATTCGCGGGGAGAACTATTATCAGGCAGAGATTTCCGCTGGCCGAGTGGGCCTGAATCAGCCTCCTCCCAAACGCGAATTCTAGGAAGAACCGTATAGACACTCCCCCAAAAGCTCATTAAACTCTGCGAACGCTTAAGAGGCCTGTATGAGCGTTCCGCAAGAACAACGCAAATATCCCCGCTTAAAACCTCCCAAAACAGTTGTGGTGGCTTGGCAATCCGGGGTGCAGCGCGACGTTTCTTATGTGGAAAGCTTGGGGTTGGCCGGTCTGTATCTCCGCACGAAAAAGAAAGTGGCGCTGCGGAGCTTGGTGCAAGTTCTTATGGATATGCCGGTAGGCCAAGTGCGTGGCCGAGCCGTGGTGCGCTGGGTCAGCGAACATCATGGAATGGGACTGCAGTTTATCGCCATGGAGCCAGAGGATCGCGCGCGGCTGTTTCGGCAATTGAAAGTACTGGAAGCGAGATAAAGTTTTAGTGTGAGTGCGAAACTGGCGCTGCGTACACTGTTGCTGTCCCGCCATTTACTTCGAGAATCGATTCGGGAGAAGCCTTTTCGCGACGAACATATCCCATCCCTATAAATGCGTTCGCAGCGGGAGAAAATCCGCTGCGGGTGACATAGCCAAACTCTTTGCCTTCGAATAGCAGCGGTGCGTTCGGGCCGGGTTGCGTCTGCGAATCGAATTTCAGTGAGACGCGAGTGCGATTGACCTGGCCGCGAGAGCGTACGCGCTCAACGATTTCCTGGCCGGTGTAGCATCCCTTGGTATAGCTAATATGAGAGTTTTGCAGGCCCGCTTCGTGTGGGATTTGTTTTTCGCCAAAATCGTAACAGAACCAGGGCACACCTTGCTCGAGGCGCAGGGCGTTTAGCGCAGTGTAACCCATCGGTCCGCCGCCAAGTTCCTTTGTGGCCTTGAGCAGAAAAGCCCAAAGCGCCTGAAGTTGCGGACGCTCGGCGAGGAATTCTACGCCTGCAATACCCGCGATGACGCGTTTGCTGATAGAGCAGGGAATCGTACCCACGGTACATTCGCGCATCTCAAGTTCAGCGAGGGAGTCGATTTCCACTCCAGTTAGTTCTGTTGCGCCGCTGGTTGCCTTAGGTCCTTCCAAGGCCAGGGTGCCAAATTTTTCGGAAACATCGGTCAACGTGACATCGTCCATGATGATGTATTTTTCGAGACCTTCAATGAGGCGCTCTCGGATCATCGCGAAGGAAACGCAGAAAATTCTGTCTGGGAATGCGTAGGTCTCGATTTCGGCTTGGATATGGCCTTGTGGATTCAGAAAAAGCGAAACGGTGCCATGATGATCGGCTAAGCCCTTGATATTATTGGTCAGGACGGCGTTCAGGTAGCGGACCCGATCGGGCCCGGTGAAATCGAGATACGCCCGGTAATTCTTGTCGATGAGCGCGACACCCTCGCGGGCGAATCCATACTCCTTCCGCCAGTCGCCGAAATTATCGGGTAATGCGCACCCGAACCACGTGCCGAGCTGTGCTCCATGCTCACGATGGAACTCGGCAAGTGGTGTGGTAATTGTCGGAAGTGGTGAGTCCACGAAGATGCCTCTCTCTTAGTTTAGCATTTCGCAAAATTGAATGGCGACGAGGGGAAGAGCAACCCAAGAGTACAGACAGTAGTGTCTGTGCCACTAACGTTAAATGTTATACTTATAGTGATGAGCGCTCCTATTCAGACGCCAAACGCGGCTAACCCGGAGATTATTTACATCAAGATTCCGGTCGGAATGCTGCAATGCAACTGCTCTATCCTGGGCGATCCTAAGACGCGTGAGGCCATCGTTGTTGATCCTGGCGATGAAGTAGAACGCATTCTTGACCTGCTGGGCCGCTACAAGCTCACCGTCAAAGCCATCATCAGCACTCACGCGCACATCGACCATGTAGGCGGCCTCGCCAAACTTCACAAGTACACTGGGGCACCGGTCATGATGCACAGTGAGGATCTGCCGCTCTACAATGCCATGGAGATTCAGGCAGGGTTTTTGGGAATGAAAACGCCGGAGCTCACCGACGTAGATCATCTTTTGAGAGATGGCGACGCGTTGCAGTGGGGCGGCTATCAGGCCAGCGTGATTCACACTCCTGGGCATACTCCCGGCAGTTTGTGTTTATATTTGCCGAAAGAATCTGGCCAGGTGACACTTTCGCAACCGCAGCTCTATGCGGGAGATACGTTGTTCGCGGGAAGCATTGGCAGGACGGACTTGTGGGGCGGTTCGTTAGAGCAGATCATGGAGTCGCTGACGCAGAAGCTGATGCAATTGCCGGAAGACACGATTGTCTATCCTGGTCACGGAGAAATCACCACGATTGGCCGTGAGCGTGCCACCAATCCATTCTTAGTTGATGCCTAGAAGTGTTCGCCAGGACACCGATCCTATTGCCTCAGAGGTGCGAAATGGGCCAGGAAATTACATGCCGCGCTCAATTCGGCGGCAAATCTTCTGAAGGCAAAGCTCTACTGGAGTCGTCGGAAATTGCATTTCGCGGTGATTTTCGGCTGAAGATTCCGTTTGCTTCGATAAAAGACATTAAAGCGGTGGATGGACAATTGCGGATGAAAACCACGGACGGTTTTGCCGTCTTCGAACTGGGAGCCAGAGCAGAGAAGTGGCGCGACAAGATCTTGAATCCGAAATCGGTGATTGAAAAATTAGGCGTGAAGTCTGGAGACGACGTGGCCCTGCATGGCTCGTTCGAGAGGAACTTTCACGAAACCCTGAAAAAGCATGGAGCAAAGATCAGCAATACGGGCGACCCGCCATGGATATTTTTTCAGGCGCAAGCGCGCGGAGATCTCGCCAAAGTGAAGACGATTGCGAATAATTTAAAGGGCGCAACGGCGCTATGGTTGGTTTACCCCAAAGGGCAAAAAGAGATTACTGAAGCTGACGTTCGGGAGGCGGGTTTAAAGAGCGGGCTTAAAGATGTGAAAGTGGCGAGCTTCAGCGATACGCACACCGCG
Source organism: Candidatus Acidiferrum sp. (assembly GCA_036497825.1). GTDB lineage: Bacteria > Acidobacteriota > Terriglobia > Acidiferrales > UBA7541 > Acidiferrum. The sequence goes on along the minus strand of DASXIT010000131.1, from coordinate 43,462 downwards.
TTGAAATTTGTTCTTCCCAAGGACAAACGTTAGACGCCGCTGTTGGACGAGCCTTCTTTGCCCGGCAAGTTGGCTTCCCTGGTGCGTCGCAATTCTTCCATCACCGATTGCAGCAATTCCTTAGCGTTGGCGAGTTCCAGGGTGATGAGGCGAATGTCCATCGCGGGAACAGTGGGATTGCGCTGGCTAGTGCAGTAAACGCCGTGCTGCCCGACCAACACCATTGCGTTAGTAATGCGATCCAAAGAAACGGCCAATCGGCCGCGCTCAAGGCCGTACATTCGCTCGGAGCGCTCCAAATCTTCGCGATATTCGTCAAAAGCCGGCATGAGTCAATTTCTCCCAAAGATTCAGGTGATTGCGCACCATTGCGGGTGGTACCACATCGGGCACACGCTACTGCCACTCAACTTTACGCTTCCGTACTGACATTCCATAATCTCATTCAGCCGCAAAAAAGTGCAGCTGCAAGACCATGAACCATACCGAGCAATCCGTTCGCGAGTACGTACCCTTCGGAGAAGGTGGGAAGGGCAATTGGGAGCATCCGAACATGCGACGTTCCGACTTAGTGCAATATAAAGAAAAAGAAAATGGACGTATTGGACGTACGTCGCAAATTGTTTTTGGCGAACGCCAACACCTGTTGCGTGTGCTGGATTCACTTGAAGGCACGCAACTACCCATTGCGCGCATGCAACAGGAACGGCGAATTCTGGAAGAATTGATTCACGCGCGGACTCGCGAGTTGAACCAGATCAATACGGCATGGGATGAAAAGATTGGGCTGGTGCTGAGTGCTGAAGCCAAGCCGGAAATGCTGGAGAAACTGACGAAGCAGGCTCCGGAAGAGGATTTCTATTTGCTGCGCTTGATCAGTGAGCATCCACGGGCCAATGCGAAGACGCTGAGCCGCTTGGGAAAGCATCCTTACGGAGCGATCCGCGAAAATGTGGCGCGGCACCCGAATTCTGACGCAGCTACGCTGACTTACCTAAGCAAAGATAAGTCGCAACCACTGTGGTATTTGGTGGCGTTCAATCCCAATACGCCGTCGCCTCTACAGCGGAAATTGCGCGATCGTCTGAAGCGCCTGGGCGATAGCCAAGTCGCGCGGTAAAGTTCAACTCTCATTTAAATCAAACATCTTCTTGCAAAAATTTTGGGCTTCAACGCTACAATGTTGGATATGCCTGCGTCGCAACCGGAACGGTCCGGTTCCTCAAAACTTATATTTCTTGGCCTGATGATTTCATTTTGCTTGCTGATTCCATGCTTTTGGCATGGACATATTCAGGCAGGGGATCTTGGCAGTCATACCTATAACGCCTGGCTGGCGCAGTTGGTTCAACAAGGGAAAGCGCCGGGGCTATACCTGGCAATGCAATGGCAAAACGTGCTTTTCGATTTTCTGTTGTTCTATCTTGTGAAACTTGCGGGCTTCACTCTTGGTGAAAAACTGGCGGTTTCTATCTGCGTGCTGATTTTCTTCTGGGGGATTTTCTTCTTCTTTCGTGTGGCAACACATTGGGCGCCATGGTTTCTAACGCCTTTGCTCGCCATGGTGAGTTATTCCTACGTATTTCACATGGGCTTCATGAATTACTATCTCTCGCTGGGGCTCGCGAGTTTTGGTTTGGCACTGCTGTGGAACGGGCGGTGGCGCGGAATGTTAGGCGCCTCCTTGCTAATCCCATTTGTGATGTTGGCGCATCCCCTGGGAGTTTTGTGGCTACTCGGCGTGGCGCTGTATCGATACTTGTGGCTACACACTAGCGGAGTGGTGCGGCTTTCATTGCCGGTGCTGGTTGTTGCCGGACTTTGGAGCGTGCGTTGGTACCTGCGACTGCACCCACAATTTGAAGCGGACTGGGCGGACCCGCCGTTCTATCAATGGAATGGACTGGACCAGTTTCGGCTCTTCGGTGATGGTTACTATTACCTGTCGTGGGTGATTGTTCTGCTGGGTTTAACTTTCATCGCAATGGAACTATGGCAGGAGCGTAGGAACTCCCGGTTTTGGAAAGAGCATCTACTTCTCCTTGAGCTTTACGTCATTTCGTTTTGTGCCGTGGTGCTGTTGCCGGAAGACTTGCGTCCCGATCCGGGAGGTAGTTGGATCGGAGAACTGTCGACCCGACTCACCCTGATTTGCACGATTTTTGCCATAGGCTTTCTGGCCTCATTGCGACCGAAAATTTCGCATTTGATGGGACTTGGAGCTTGCGCAGTGGTGTTCTTCTCTATGGTGCACCGTGACACCGGCTTTCTGGATCGCATGGAGAAGAACGCGGAAGCCATCACCAGTCAATTGCCATTTGGCACTCGCGTGGCCAGCACGGTTTTCTCTCCGCCCGATTTTCGTCCTCAATATGAGCATCTGGTGGACCGAGCGTGCATCGGGCGCTGCTTTCTGTATTCCAACTACGAGCCATCCACGCTGAAGTTCCGAGTTCGCGTTAACAAAACAGGAAGCCGGTTGGTCGCATCAACAGTGACGGAATCCGAAGATCTGCAATTTGGAAACTACGACGTGGAAGATGGCGATTTGCCGATGAAGCAGATTTATCAATGCGATCCGAATGACCTGACCAAGCTCTGTATACGCGACCTGGAATCCGGCGAGAGAAATGGGCGCTTGGGTTATCACCCCTGAGGTCGAGCAGGCCATTTTAGGCGAGAGACATAATGGCTCTTTCACTAGGCCAATTTCTGGTAGAATAACCGCAGGGTGAGAGACAATGCTGCCACTGCACCTTCAGCCAGAAAGTCACGTCCCGCTCTATATTCAACTGCGTGACCAGTTACGCTCCCTTGTTCACGCCGGCGATTTACGCCCCGGCGATCGAATTCCTGCCAGCCGCGAATTAGCTCAGATTTTGGGTGTTCACCGGACTACCGTCGCCAATGCCTATGCGGAACTGGAATCCGAGGGATTGATTCAGGGACACGTGGGCCGCGGCACTTTTATCAGGGGAAACGGCAATGGCCTGAAAATCACGCCGCCTGCGCCAGCATCTCTAAATGGCCGAGATGGCCTGCGATGGGAATTGCTGTTTGCCGACGAGCGGAGCGAAGAGATTTTGACCCGGCTTACGGCGGAGGCGCCGGAAAATGCGATGTCGTTCGTGATGGCACGCCCGGCGGAGGAATTTTTCCCTATCGAAGAATTACAAACCTGTGCGCATTCCGCATTGCGTCGTGAAGGACAAGAGATTCTCAATCTCGGGGCCTCCGACGGATTCGCACCACTGAAGGAAGCTCTACTGGAACTTCTACGGCAAGACGATATTCCAGCTAAAGACGAAACTCTTCTGGTTACCGATGGTTGTCAGCAAGCGCTGGATCTAATTGCCAAAGCTTTCGTGCGCTCTGGCGACACGGTATTGCTCGAGAATCCTACTTATCCTGGCGCTGCGGCAGTGTTTAACGGGGTACGGGCTCGCTGTTTGGGCATTCCGGTGCGCACGATCCCGAAACCAGGCACTGCTCTGGGAATTGATCTCGAGGCGCTGGAAGCGACGCTAGCGGCCAATCGCGTCAAGCTTCTTGTGCTAACGCCGGACTTTCAAAATCCCACGGGAGTGTCGATGCCTTTGGTGTCGCGCCGCCGGGTGTTGGAGTTGGCAACGCGCTACCAAGTGCCCATCGTGGAAGATCATATTTACGCGCGCCTGAATGCGCGGGAAGAACGCATTCCTTCCTTGAAGCAACTGGATCGCTCGAATCTCGTGATTCACATAGACAGCTTCGCCAAGGTAGCATTTCCGGGATTGCGTGTTGGATGGATTGTAGCTCCGCCTGCAGCGATCGAGAGGCTGCGTCTGGTAAAGCAAATGACCGATCTGCACACCGACCAGTTGGCGCAAGCAACCCTTGCGGAATTTTTGAAGCGCGGACTTTTTCAGAAGCATCTCAGCAAAATGCGCAAGATTTATGCCGAGCGTTTGCAGACTTTGGATGAGACGCTGCACAAACACATGCCGGAAGGCACGCGCTGGACGCGGCCGGAAGGTGGAATGTGCATGTGGCTGGAACTGCCGCTGGGCTTCGATGCCAGCGAGTTGATGATTCATGCAAAGGAACGCGGCGTTCTGTTTGCTCCTGGTCGTTATTTTTATGTGCAGTCGCCATTGCCAAATACTTTGCGACTGGGATTTGCCAGCCTGAATGAAAAACAGATTGTTCGCGGCGTGACCATCCTTGCGGATTTGCTGCGGGTGGAAATGCGGAAACGGCAAAGAGGAACACGGCGGGCCGAGCGGGCGCACGTGGCTCTGGTATAGCGTGGGCCGGACAATAAGGCTCGAGCCCAAAGATGGCAATCGCTGCTTCGGCTGCGGCGCGGCGAACGAGGCAGGCATGAAGTTGCCGTTTGAACTCGACGTGGATGACCGCCGGACGCGGGGCCGCTTCATTTTAGGCGCGAACTATGCGGGCGGCGCTGGATTTGCCCACGGTGGAATTATCGCAGTGGTGCTGGATGAAGCTATGGGCAAGCTTTCAAAATTGACCGAGGAACGCGCCGTGACCGCAGAAATGTCGATCGAATATAAAAGGCCTGTCCCCGTCGATCAGGAAATCGCCGTCGAAGGCTGGCAAGAGGAAGAAAAGGGAAGAAACAAATTTCGTGCGGCCGAGATTCGGGATACTCAAGGAAATTTGTTGGCGCGTGGCAAGGGCCGATTCGTGGTGATTGATGCAAAGCACTTTGAACCTGCAAAAAATGGATAATTGATTTTGGGTTGGGAGAGATTGAGAGGAGAAAGAGTCATGGATAAGAAAAAAGTGAATGGAAGCGGGAACGGACAGGGCGAAAAGGGATCGAATGACTGGCGCGTGAAGGTTGGCCTGGCAGAAATGCTGAAGGGCGGGGTCATTATGGACGTGACCACAGCAGAGCAGGCGCGCATTGCAGAGAAGGCAGGGGCATGTGCGGTGATGGCGCTTGAACGCGTGCCATCGGACATTCGCAAAGAGGGTGGCGTTGCGCGGATGGCTTCCATTAAAGTGATTCGCGAAATTATGAAGACGGTGACAATTCCGGTGATGGCCAAGGTTCGCATTGGACATGTTGCCGAAGCGGATGTTTTGCAGGCGCTGGAAGTGGATTTCATCGACGAGAGCGAAGTGCTGACGCCGGCGGACGAAGAGAATCACATCTGGAAGCACGATTATCGCGTTCCGTTTGTTTGTGGCGCGCGCAATCTTGGCGAGGCGCTGCGACGCGTTGCCGAAGGTGCAGCTATGATTCGCACCAAGGGTGAAGCTGGCTCGGGAAATGTCGTAGAAGCAGTGCGGCACATGCGTACTATTGTTAGCCAGATGCGCCAACTGACCACTATGCGCGACGACGAATTGATGCGCCAGGCAAAAGAGTTGGACGCGCCGCTGGAGTTGATTCGAGAGGTCGCCAAGACTGGCAAGCTGCCCGTGCCGAATTTTTCGGCCGGCGGCATTGCGACTCCGGCTGATGCAGCATTGGTGCGCAAACTCGGCGCGGAAGCGGTGTTCGTAGGCTCGGGAATATTCAAGAGCAGCGATCCCGAAACGCGGGCGAAGGCCATCGTGAAGGCCAACACTCACTTCGAAGATCCGAAGGCGATTCTTGAAGCGTGCGAGGAACTCGGCGAAGCAATGCCGGGGCTTGATGTGCGGCAGATGGACGAAAAAGACATGCTGTCCACGCGCGGTTGGTAATTCTTTCGGAGACGCTTAAGGCATGAAGATCGGCATATTGGCGGTACAAGGCGATTTCGAAGCGCACGCGGAGATGTTGCGGAACCTCGGCGTAGAGACGGTCGAAGTGCGCACAGTTGCCGACCTGGAAGGCTGCGACGGAATTATCTTGCCCGGCGGCGAAAGCACTACGCAATTGCAATTCCTCCAGGAAGAGGGGCTGTACGACGCGATTCGGAAATTCTCTGCTGCCGATCGCCGGGCAGTGTTTGGCACGTGCGCCGGAGCCATTCTGCTTGCCACTCACGTAAAGAATCCCGATCAAGAGTCTCTGGGATTGTTGGACATGACGATTTTGCGCAATGGCTACGGGCGCCAGTTGGCCAGTGACGTTTTCTTGGGTTCAACGGAATTGAAGAAAGAACCACTGGAGATGGTGTTTATTCGCGGCCCGATCATTGAATCGGTCGCGCCCGATGTGCGCGTGCTCGCATCCCACGCCGGAAAGCCCGCTTTAGTGCAGAAAGACAATCTTCTTGCCGCTACCTTTCATCCGGAACTGACGGACGATACCACCGTTCATCAGCACTTCCTGCAAATGGCAGAGTCGCAAGCTGCCAAATCCGCTGAAGCGCGCTAAACTTGAGCACACTGCGGACACGCTTGAAACAGCCCAAAAAGGTCAAAGTACTTTTCGTGTGCATCGGAAATGCGTGCCGCAGCCCGATGGCGGAAGCAATTGCGCGGCAAGATGCCGGCGAAATTCTGGAAGTGTCCAGCGCGGGACTTTTCCCCCTAGGCATTGTTCCCGACATGACGCTTGAAACTTTGAAACGAAACGGTTATTCGACCGCCGGTCTTGAATCGAAGCCGATTTCGAAGGACGCTTTACTGAACGCGGATTTGGTGATTAATCTGAGCGGGCATACTAAAGCAGCCTCTCTGAGCGCTTCTGCCAAGATAGAAGACTGGCTTGTTTCCGATCCTTATGGCGAAGATGAAGGCGTTTATCAAGTGATTTTGCAGGAGATTCAGCGACGGATAACCGATTTGGTCGCGCGCTTGCGTAAAGATCGGATGAAAGAGAAAGTAGATTCATAAGGAGACGTTTTGCCGCGCAACAATACCAGCGTATCGCGGGAAGATTATCTGAAAGCCATTTGGGAAATGCTGGAAGAAAACCAGGTTCCCATCAGCGCCCGGCTTGCGGAAGAGCTTGAGGTAACGCCGCCTGCGGTTACGGCAGCGTTGAAGCGCATGGCGCGTGACGGACACGTGAAAGTAGAACGAGGCGGGCGCATTTCGCTTACGGCGAAAGGGCGCAAAGTGGCTCAACATCTGATGCTGCGCCATCAGTTGGCGGAAATGCTGCTTACCGAAGTGATTGGCCTTTCCTGGGCCAAAGCCCATGCGGAAGCAGAACGAATGGAACACACTATCTCGCCGCAAGTGGAAGCACTTTTGATGAAGCGTTTCGCGGGGCATCGCACCTGCCCCCATGGAGTTCCGATGAGAGGCGGCGTGGCGCAACTTCGCAAACAGGGCGCGGTGCTGCTTTCGGAATTAAAGACACAAGACAGCGCAGAAATACTCTGCGTTTACGAGAAAGATGAAGGCTTCCTGGAATTTCTTGATGGTTTGCAATTGCGCCCTTCCGCGAAAGTGGAAGTGCTCAAGCGCGAGTATGACGAAACAATGACCCTACGCGCGGCAGGTCACACCATCCACCTCGGCAAGCCCGCGACATCGCGCATCTGGGTTCGTCGTTCCGCCGCTTAACTACGCCTTATCTTCGAGAAGTTTTTTTAGCCGTGAAAATCCCGCTCGGCTCACCGGCAGTTTCACACCGTTGGACAAGACTGCAACTTTACTATCTTTCGCGTAAGGCTCAATCCGCGCAAGACGCTCGATATTTACCAGGTAGGAACGATGAATGCGCACAAAAATCGTTGGATCGAGAGCCGCTTCCAATCCCGAGATGGTTTGCTGCTTAAGCTGCTTCTTTCCTTCGCTCACCAACGAAACGTAATCGTCCAACGCTTCGGCATAATCCAGCTTCTTCACCGGGATCAGGGTAACCTTTGTTCCGTCCTTTACCACGATACGTTCCAGAAATTGCCCAGCCGGACGAGCGCTGGCCGCCAGCATTGAAGCTTCTACACGCTTTTCCGTTTTTTGCGTTTTCCCGCGCTCCAATGCAGTTTCAAATCGTTCCCGGCTGAAGGGTTTCAACAGATAATCCATGGCGTGAACTTCAAATGCCTTCATGGCGTATTGGTCGTAAGCGGTCACAAAAATTACCGCTAGCTTCTTGGCATCAACCAGTTCCAAAACATCGAATCCTGATAATTTTGGCATCTGGACATCCAGGAAGAGCAGATCGGGTGAAAAGTCCGCGACCGCCTTTACTGCATCCATGCCGTTCGCGCATTCTGCGACAATCTCGATCTCGGGGTGGGTGGAAAGCATTTCCCTGAGGAGCTTGCGCGCGAGCTCTTCATCGTCGACCAGCAGAGCTTTCCATTTGTGCGAGGAGCCGTTCATTGCGCCTCCTGCGTCTCTGCGGGAATGCTGATACTCACCCGAAATAAATGCTCCTCGGTCTTCACGTCAATATATGCTTCTCTCCCATAGCGCGCTTCCAATCGGCGCTGAACGTTCTTCAGGCCGACTCCGTTTTTCTTTCTTGCGGATACTGCCTCGGGATCCCAACTGTTCTCCACAATCAAACTCACTCGGTTCTGGTGACGACCCGCTTTCAATGACACATATCCACCTTCCGGCAGTTGAGATATCCCGTGGACAACCGCGTTTTCGAGTAATGGTTGCAGAAGGAGAGGCGGCATCAGGCAAGCTGCAGCCTCGTCCTGGACTTCCTTTTGTATTTGCAAGCGATCACCGAAACGTACTTTTTCTATCGCACAGTAGCGATCCAGCAGATCCAATTCCTCTTGCAAAGGAATCAGCGGCTTTTCTCCAAGTCCGAGAGTCATTCGCAAGAAATCCGCAAGAAGCACGCACATTTCTCTCGCGCGTCCCGGATCAATACTCGTGAGCGCGCTAATGGAATTTAGACTGTTGTACAGAAAATGCGGATTGATCTGCGCTTTTAATGCGCTGAGTTCGGCGTCTCTGGCGCGCACGCTGGATTCCAAGGCGCGTTGTTGCGCTTCCAAGGAAGTTTCCTGGGCGATCAGTGCGTAGTGAAACGCTACCGCCAAGAGATAATAGGCGAACCCCAATCCATAAAGCTGCGTCTGCACTTTTGAAAAGTGTAGATAGGTTCCGCTCCAACCTACTCCGGAGTCCAGCCACTTCGCCAGGATTCTGCCCACACCGACCCACAAAAAACTCAGAATCACGGCTGCGGTGATGTGTGTAAGAAAAAGTTGGCTTAATCCGCCGCGTCCGATTGGATTGCTCCGGCAAGAATAACGGGCAGACCACGCGACTCCCTGAGCTAATGCGGAGAGTGGCAAAGACAGGGCAATGGCGCTCTGCCAAGACATTCCCCAGGTGTACGTCAGGAGGACGCAAAGGAGGACCGCAAAGAGCAGCCACGCCATCCACAGCGAAACAAAGAGCGTCTTGCGAATATTGAATTGATCCATGAATCGGTCAGTTCTTCACGGTGATTCCGCCAAACGTGGCGCGACCATGCAACACCAGTGTTTTTCTTGGCGTTGCGCCAACCGCGTCAGGCAGCGGCTGTCTGGTTTCGTCGGAGTAGCCGGCAAAAATGCTCTGCACCTGGAACGTAACATTCCATTTTTCCGGCACAACGATTTCGATTCCGCCGAACACCGCCTCCACATAGATGATTGCTTCTTCGCCCTCAATGTCGGCCGAACGGAAGTCCAGGTCAACCCCACCAAAAATTGCCGTAACGTTTCCGCCGCGAAAATTATTGATGGTGACGCGGCGTTCTACTCCGCCAAACAATGCGTACTCGTTCACTGTGTCCCGGCCACTGCCCCCGCTAGAAAGCGTACCGGGCATTCCGGGTACTCCTGGCGGTTCGTCGGCTCCAGGTATTCCCGGAATATTTCGCGCTTCAAACCTGCCCCAAATCAGCGCGGCGCCAGCAAGAATCAGAATGAAAGGCCAAATCGTTCCCCAGGACAATCCGATGAGTCCCAGTTGGTGGAGCTGCACCAGCCCACCGACAACGATAAAGCCGACTCCAAGGGCATGTTCGCCCGGCTGAGTAAGTTTGAGAAAACCAACTGCCACAATCAAAAGTGGCCAGAACTTCCACAACGTTTCTGCGTGGACAATTCCCATGTGATCGAGCAAGAAAATCGTTCCAATCACTACCAGAGCGATTCCCGGTATAAGCCCGTTCGATCTTCTGATGCGGCGATTTTGGGCGTAAATACCCGAGCTTACGCGTTGATGGATCCGGTCGCGAAGATCATCGGCAAATTTCTTTCCATCGAATTGGTGCTCGTCGCTCATGCGGCTCCTGCAAGGTCGGTCTTACGATCTTCTCTAGTTCTGCTCATCGTTCCCCACGTTGTGTTCTTGAAAGACCATCTTGTACCTCAACCATAGCGCCAAGCCCACCAATAAAAACGGCAGTGTGATAAGAGGCACAATTTGAAATGTCCTTACCAGTTCTGAGTAATTCCAAAACGCGCTTCCCACAATCTTCCATGTAGCCACTCCTATCGCAGGCAGGAAACCTAGACAATTTGGCGCCAGATTAGCCAACCGCGCCTGAACATAATCCAACCCTGCATTCAGTTCCAGCACAAAGAGGGCTACGCCAATAAACCATATCATCCCGATCAACTTTCCATTCCGTGTTCTGCTTTCTTGCCGCTTCCGGGCCATCACTGCCTCCAGGCTGCCACCTCGGCTGCCCAAAGCCACAATAGACGGCGACTCAATTGGCAGCACGCGGAAATCGGCGAACGGCGTTCCGGTACCGGCGAGCGCCGTCCTCTGCCCGGCCAACGGAATTGCAAAAAGTGTGTTGAAAAGTTGGGCAAAGATGTCTATGGTAGGGAACATAAAAGACGGTATTGCCCAATCAGGGTGCAACTACAATTTGAATGGTCGAGGGTATTCATGTCTACGCAAACCGCCAATGTTAGACGTGTAGCTGGCCTGCGTTATCATTGGATAATTTATGTTGTACTGGCTTTTTTCGGAGGGTTGCTTACGTTCGTTGGGGCAATGGCTGAGCAGAAAGCCACCGACGATGCCACGTTTCGCAAATTAACCGACGATTATTGCGCTGCGTGGAGTTCTGGAAACCCCGCCAACGCCGCGAAATTTTATACCAAAACGGACGGTTCCATTTTTTACGACATTACTCCGTTTTCCTACAGCAGTTGGAAAGACTACCAAACAGGCGTGCAGAAGGCGTTCTTTGACAGTGCCGTGAGTGCTACGCTGACGGCTGGAAAAGAGTTGAAGGTAACACGACACGGCAATATTGCCTGGACGACCGTGCCCATGCATCTTTCGGAAAAAACAAAAGACGCCAAGGACGTTGAACTAAACGTGCGCTACACCGGCATCTGGGAAAAGCATGGGAAGACTTGGTTGCTGGTGCACGAACATCTCTCGGTTCCCCTGAGCTAGTGGGAATTTGCCACGACTCCAAGGTACGATAGTGAGACATGTGGAATGTGCTTCGTTATTATTGGATGATATCTCGCGGCTATCGATTAAATCCATGGAACAGCCCCTACCTGCAATGGCGCTTCGAAACTTTCCTGGGGAAAGAAGCCGCCAACCTCGATGCCCGTAAATTTCTTGAATTAAACTGGAAGCATCGTAAACAATTGCACAGCTTTGCCGATTGGGCAGCCGAGCGTCGACGAGTCCAGCGGCACCGCCACTGATTTCTCTTCCTCTTGATGTAGACGAATTGGGGATAGCGGTTGAAGGCGCAATTTCTCCCGACGCGTTATACTCAGCTTCAGGAGGTGAATCATGAGCGATTTGCAAATCCTCCAGAAGACTGACCAGTTGCATGAAGCGCGCTGGTGGGAACCGGAAGCGAATGGTCGCGTTCATTGTTACCTTTGCCCGCGCCACTGCCACATCCATTCGGGCCAATCCGGATTTTGTTTTATTCGCGTGAACCGCGATGGCCGCCTGTACAATCTTGGGTACGGTTCGCCTGCTGCGCTACAAGTTGATCCCATCGAGAAAAAACCGTTGAGCCACTTTCTGCCCGGCTCCCGCGTATTCAGCATGGGCACAGCCGGCTGCAATATGGGCTGTTTTTTTTGCCAGAACTGGGATATTTCCAAATCACACCACGATCAGGTTCATTCGAAAGCCGTAGCTCCTGAAGAGGTGCCGCTGCTAGCCATTCGCCACGGTTGCGATTCCATCGCATTCACCTATAACGAACCAACTATCTGGGGGGAATACGTAATCGACATCTGCAAAGCGGCGAAGCCATTGGGACTAAAAGCTGTAATGGTTACGAATGGATATATCACCTACGACGCCTTCCACGAAATCTACGATCATGTGGACGCTGCCAACGTCGATCTAAAAGCATTCACCGAAAACTTCTACGGAAGAATTACGCTAACCCATCTTGAACCGGTTTTAGAGACGCTTCGGTGGCTGAAAAACGAAACACGCGTCTGGTTTGAAATTACCAATCTGATGATACCGACGCTAAACGACGATCCGCAAGAAACGCGCAAACTTTGCGATTGGATTTTGGAGCATTTGGGGCCGGATGTGCCCCTGCACTTTACGGCGTTTCATCCTGATTTCAAATTGCTGGATAAGCCTGCGACGCCACCAGAAACGCTTCATAGTGCGCGGAAAATTGCATTAGAAACGGGGCTCCACTTCGTCTATGAAGGAAATATTTTCAGCGAGGCGGCCAGCACGTTTTGCCCTGCATGCAAGACGCTTCTCATCGAGCGCTCATGGCATAAAGTTATCAAGAATCGTTTGAAGGAAGGGAATTGCCCAAAGTGCGGCTTGGCGATCCCCGGTGTCTGGAGCCATGCCAAATCTCACGCTTTGCAAGGATCAGTTCTTTAATTGAGGTCCATCTTCGCGGTGCCGCACTTCAATCATTTCCAGGACACTCATATAGAGTTCTTCCACTTCGCTCTCTGACGCGTTGGAATTCCCCAAAAACTCTTTTAAGTCGAAATCAGGAAAACCCCGATTTGCGATCCTGGCAGGCAGCAGGTCGCGTAAAGTTCGCGAAGGCACTGGGCCAATTGCCTGGATTTCTTCAAAAACAACTCTGCAGATCACATCAGAGAACTGTGAACTATCCAGCAAACCCAGCAATTCTGTGCGGGTGGTCGGCTTGATCAGGATCGAGCACAAAAATCTTAATGTATCGCGCTCTAATTGCTCGTTGGAGCCCTTTCGATTAGGTACCATAATTCTATCCCCATCATGGTAGCACTGGGCATCAAAGATTGAGATGTTCACAAAATTTGAAAGGGTACCAATTCCCGTGGCAGAAAAACATCGAGTGCTGATCCTTGGCGGGGGTTTCGGCGGGCTGGTGGCCGCGCAAACGCTTAAACGTGCCGACGCCGCAATCACGTTGATCGACAAGCGCAATTTTCATCTTTTTCAACCTTTGCTCTATCAAGTAGCCACAGGTTCTCTATCCCCCGGAGAAATCGCAGCTCCACTTCGTTCCGTGCTAAGGAAACAGAAGAACACTGAAGTTCTGTTGGGTGAGGCGGCGGATATCGATCCTGACGCCCAGAAAGTCACGTTGCTTGATGGCGGTGTGTTTCCCTACGACACGTTGATTATTGCCACGGGCTCGCAGACTTCTTACTACGGCAAGGACAACTGGAAAGTGCACGCACCGAGTTTGAAAACCGTAGAGGAAGCGACAGCGATCCGTACCAAGCTGCTCTATGCTTTCGAAATGGCGGAGAGATCGGCGGACGAAGCGGAAGCTCGCGCCTGGCTGACTTTTGTAATTGTCGGGGCAGGCGCCACTGGGATGGAACTTGCGGGTGCTTTGGGCGAAATCGCAAGTGAAACCCTTCGCCATGATTTCCGCAATATTCGTCCGCAGGAAGCGCAGATTTTCCTGCTCGAAGGAGGAAAGCGCGTGCTGGCGGCATACCCGGAGGATCTTTCCGCGAAGGCAGAGAAATTGGTGAGCTACCTGGGGGTGCAGGTCATTAAAGACGCGATGGTCGATGAAATCACCGGTGAGGGCGTGGTTTACAAGCACGGTGATCGGGAAATTTCCTTGAACGCCAAAACTGTGTTGTGGACTGGTGGCGTCACTACCACCGATTTTGGCCGGCAAGTGGCTGCGCGGACGAAGTCAGAGACTGATCGCGCGGGGCGAATCAAAGTGACGCCGAATTTGACACTTGCAAATTACCCGAACATTTTTCTGGTTGGCGATCTGGCTCTCGTGATCGACGAAAAGGGCAAACCGTTGCCAGGAGTTGCGCAGGTTGCTATTCAGGGCGGCCACTACGCGGGTAAGGCAATTCAAGAACGCCTGAAAGGGGCCAAGGATCTCAAGCCATTTCACTATCTCAACAAGGGCGATATGGCCGTGATTGGGCGCGCCGCAGCGGTTGCCAATATTTTGGGGCTGCACGTGTCGGGCTTATTTGCTTGGCTGGTCTGGTTGTTCATCCATTTGATGTATATCGTGCAATTTCAAAGCCGCGTTCTAGTCTTTGTGCAGTGGGGATTTGAGTACTTGACCTTCAGCCGCGGAGCGCGCCTGATTACCGGCAATGATGATTGCGGGCCTTCTTTTTCGAAAGCTACCTCGGGTCGGAACTGACTTGGCAGTTGCCACGTTTTCTTTCGTGAAAACTGGCTGATCGAAATTCCAGTCATCTATGTTTCTCGCTGCTACTCTCATCGTATGGAATTCCGCGTTCGTTCCTTACACGATTGGAATCCGATCTCTCGTATGGGGGGAAGCATCTGGCTGTTCGTTTATGGATTGTTCCTGATCCATGCCTGGCGCGATACCAGTGGCTTCCTGTTTCCCGATTTTGTGAATCTGATGATTCACGAGGCGGGCCACGTTGTTTTCAGTTGGGGCGGTGAAACGCTGCACATTCTTGGGGGAACGCTTGGCGAGCTGATCGCGCCGCTTGCGTGTGCGGTCGCATTCTTCCTGCAACGCCAGTTCTATGGGTTTGCTTTTTCGGTTTTCTGGTTTTTCGAGAACTTTCTATATATTGGGACCTACATATCCGACGCTCGCACTTCTGCCTTACCCCTTGTCAACTCTGACGAAAGCGATTGGACAATCCTGTTCACGCAATGGAATGTTCTGGTTTACGACCAAAAAATCGGGCATTTCTTTCGAGTAATCGGCTGGGTAGGAATGTTGGCGGTGGCTGGCTGGCTGGCCTATAAGACATATCGCAGCGAGCAACCGGAGCTTCGTCCTCTGGAAATGTAGCGTCGACAAATATTTAGGCGCGGTGGAAGCGAATGTTGAGCGGCTCAAAACGTACCTACTTTCTGCTAAGCTGGCCAACAGACATCTATGACCACCTTTCGCCGGATTACTTGCTGTTTATGGTGTGATTTCCTCACTTTCGTATTCAGCTTGCTGATTCTCGGATATTTAAATCCCGCCGCCATAGCGCAGGAAAAGACTGACCCCGAAGCTCCCTCGGTTGTAAAGGTAGAACCCCCTAGTTGGTGGGTCAACCTCACGCCCGACCTGATGGTCATGCTTGCCGGAAGCCATCTTCAGGCAAATCACGTAAGTTGCAACATCCCAGAAGTCATTGTCAGCCGAACCGAATCTACGGCTGGCGGAAATTATCTTTTTGTTTGGCTGAAATTTGCGTCGAATCTAAAGTCTGGAACCGCGGTATGCCGTGTCACCACGATTCATGGGCAAACCAATTTCGAATTGCCGCTGGCTGCGCGCAAGCAAATTCTTGGTCGCAATCAGGGACTGTCTCCCGACGATGTGATGTATCTGATCATGCCGGATCGTTTTGCGAACGGTGATCCCGCCAATGATGAGCCAGCAGAATTCCCCGGCTCTCATGATCGTTTGAAACCCCGCGCTTATCACGGCGGAGATTTGCGTGGCGTGCGGGAACATTTGGCTTATCTGCAGGATTTGGGGATTACTACCATTTGGCTGACTCCCATCGTCAAGAATGGAGTTGCGGCGGATTATCACGGTTATGGCGCGGTGGATCTTTATGCCGTCGATCCGCACCTGGGCAGCCTGCAGGATTATCAGGAACTTGTGGAGGAAGCGCACAAGTTACGCATGAAGGTATTTTTCGACGTGGTTCCCAACCATGTTGGGCCGCTCAATCCATGGGTGAAAAATCCGCCATTGCCGGACTGGTTCCATGGCAACGCCGAACTGCATCTCGATTCTTTTTCGCCCGTTAAACCGCCCTTCTATGGCCAGCAAAAAAAGGAAGCCACGAACGACCCCTTTGAATCGCTGGAAGATCCGCACACTCCCGCGCAAATGAGGAGAAATCTGACGGATGGATGGTTTTTCAGCAAACTTCCAGACCTGAACACAGAGAATCCAACGCTGGTGCAATATTTAATTCAAAACAGTATTTGGTGGGCGGAAATTTCCGGGCTGGATGGTTATCGCATCGACACTTTTCCCTATGTTCCGCGGAAATTTTGGGAGCAGTGGCACACTGGACTGCGAACCATCTATCCGCGCCTCTCAACGATTGGCGAGGTGTTTCATCCCGATCCCACGGTCACTTCATTTTTTCAAGGGGGACGTAGAGGCTGGGATGGCATCGACACGCAGCTGACCGCGCTGTTCGATTTTCCGATGTACTTTACTTTACGAGATGTATTGCTACAAGGTGCGCCTGTCGGTAAGATCCCAAACATTCTGCGGCAGGACTCTCTGTATCCCTATCCTGAATACCTTTTGCCGTTTTTTGCCAACCACGACACAGCACGCTTTGCTAGCATCCCCGGTGCAACTGCTACAAAACTCAAACTCGCTTTTGGTTTGGTCCTTACTCTGCGCGGAATTCCGGAATTATATTACGGCGACGAGATCGCCATGCCGGGTGGTGGAGACCCGGATAACCGGCGCGATTTTCCGGGTGGCTGGCATGACGATCCGCAAAATGCATTTACCAGCGAGGGGCGAGCGCCCGAGCAACAAGAAGTTTTTCAATATGTGCGCGACTTGCTTCACTTGAGGGAGCAGCACCAGGCTCTTCGAAGCGGGAAGCTCTGGCATCTCGCCGCTGATGACACTTCTTATGTGTTTATGCGCGAATCGGAAGCAGAGCGATTGGTGATTGGTTTCAATAATGCGAGCGCGGAAAAGTCCCTGAAGCTTTCCCTTCGTGATACACCCGCGGAAAACAGCGGCGGGGTTTCTGTTTTGTCTGGCAATGCTAATGCCCAAATTGTGGGAAGGGAATTGCGCCTGACGCTTCCAGCGCAAAGCATTTTGATTTTGCAACTGCACTAAACTGTGGCCGCGCTGCTTACGGTTTGATGATTCGTACTGTCCAATCGCTGACCGCATCTGGAATCGTGAATTGCACAAAGTGCTGCACCCTATCGTATTTCCAACCAGAAACAGCCTTGTCGCCCACGCTCACTGCTTTAGGCGATGAAGTGATTCCGTAGACCTTCAATTCCGTGGTGTTCCACCACGGCTTGAAGCCGCCCTTCTCGATATGACTGCTGATCGTCACACTATTGTTTGCCAGTAGGCAGGAATATGCGACGCGTAGAAACTGGCCTTTCTGGTAGTCGTATGAGTGGCCATCATCCTGATAGAGAGCGCCATGGCAGTTGTCACCTGGATAGACGCGTAATTCCAAAGGGCCAGCGGGCGTCTCGCCTGTGTGCTGAATTATATTTTGCATTGGTACGATGGCTCCGGCCCGCACGTAGAGCGGCATTTCATCGAGTTTGGGGCGCAACTCAGGTTTGTCTTTCTCAGTCACTTGCTTCGCGCTCCAGAAATCGTACCAAGCGCCCGGGGGCAAATTCACGACCAAGGGATCGAGCATCTCGGTTACCACAGGCTCTACCAAGAAGTCGTTGCCAAATAAGAAATCGCGGTCGTCATCATAAAACGCTACGGTCTGCGGATATTCCAGGAAGAGCGGCCGCATGATTGGCAACCCGGTCCGGGCGGTTTCCTCAACAGCAGTGTAGGTATAGGGAAGCAGCCGGTATCGCAATTCGATATAGCGGCGGCGAATTGCCTCTTGTTCCGCACCGCCCACCCAAGGTTCCTGATCATTGGTATGGATGGCGGTGTGATCGCGATAAATGGGATTGAACGCGCCCAACTCAATCCAGCGAGTTAACAAATCCATTGGTGGCGATCCGGCAAATCCGCCGATATCCGAACCCACAAACGGATAGCCAGAAAGTCCCATATTCAGCATGAGAGGAGTGCTGATTCTGAGGTGATTCCAGGTGCTGGAATTGTCGCCTGACCAAGTGGCCGCATAGCGCTGCGTTCCCGCATAAGCGGCACGAGTCAGCACAAATGGCCGCTCGTTCGGGCGCAACTTGCGCAAGCCATCATATGTGGCGCGTACATTCTGCATCCCGAAGACGTTATGAATGGCACGATGATCGAGGCTTGTTCCGTCATCCAGCCGGTGGCGATTTTCGAGCGGCATCGTTTTTGTCGGCGTAAGAAATACCGCGGGTTCGTTCATATCGTTCCAAAAGCCTGATATGCCCATTTTTACAAAATCAGTGTATTGTTCTCCCCACCAGTTACGGACACGAGTCAAAGTGAAGTCTGGAAAAACACTAGGCCCTGGCCACACCTCTCCGATATACAGCGAGCCGTCCGCTTTTTTAACAAATACATCGTTCCTGATGCCCGTATCGTACGGCGCGTATCCGTGGCCGGGATCGTGCTTGATATGCAAATCAGTGATCAACACAGTGTGAAACCCTTCGGCGCTTAGATCCTTTACCATTTGCTCGAAGGTTGGAAAGTATTTGCGATTCACAGTAAATGGCGCATAGCCTTGCTGGTAGTCGATGTCGAGATAAATGGCGTCCGCCGGTATTTTCTTTTTGCGAAATGTATTAGCGATTTCCAAGACGCGAGTTTCGGGATAGTAGGAATAGCGGCTCTGCTGGAAACCAAGGGTCCAATACGGTGGCAATTCCATGTGCCCCGTCAGATCAGCGTAAGCCTGGACCACTTTCCGGGCATCTGGTCCTGCGATGTAATAGTAGTTGATCTCTCCGCCTTCCGATCCAAAGGAATAATAATCCGGTGATTCCAGTCCAAAATTAAAATTGCTGCGGTAGGTGTTGTCGAAAAAAATTCCATAGGCCTTGCCATCCAGCACGCCGAGAAAGAAGGGAATCGTCTTGTAAATCGGGTCAGTCGATTCCTGAAATCCGAATGCGTCTGTGTTCCACATGGTGAATGAGCGATTGCGCCTGTTCAGCGCGCCGGGTTTGTCACCCAGGCCATAATAATTTTCCAGCATCGGCATTTTCTTCCAGACTCGAATGCGCTCACCGTCCCAGGCCATCGGCAGCGAAGGCTCATCTGCCAGCACGGTGTCTCCGTGTGTGTCTGAAAAGTTCACGAGCAGCGTTGCTTTGCGAATTGTGGCGACCACATCTCCAGCGGAAACTGTGACATTGTCCGCCGATTCTTCAACAGAAACAGGCGGCGGTTGTGGCGGTTCCACGATTGCCCAGGATTCATCCTTCGGAAAGGCACCGTTGGTTGCGACACGTATGCGCACGATTCCCTCGCGCACGAATGTAATTCGCACTTTCGCCTTACCTGAGACCAATTCCACGCCATCAGGTAGTTTTTCAACGCTGTCAACTTTTCCGAGATGTTCCCAGCCTTGAGAACGGACAGAACTGCAGAAAAAGAACAAGAAAACGATATGGAACAAGCAACGCCTGACAGGATGATTCATTCGCAGCTCCGGGAATTAGGAAATTCTCAGACGGTTGAAGGTGGCGGAAGCCAACAGCCGAGATAATGAAATATGGCCACAGAGTAGCACTCCAGCAACTGGTTTTGGCACAATTCACAATTTCTGATGTTCTATAAGCATTCTCAATTCCCGCTTCCTCTTGCGGCGGCTCTCTCCTATAATCCCCGTCTAATTGGAGCGAACGATTGTCCGCCTCTTTGGTTAATCCTGAACGCTATTCTCTGGCACTAATTACTGACGGCGCGGACCTATTCCCCGAATTCCGCAAACAGCTTGGCGGTCAGTTCCGCGTCTCTCTCGCTTCCACGGAAAGCGAAATCAAAGCTACCCTCGAACATCCGGAGTTACACGCGATAGTTTTTGATCTTGATTGCGTCGGTGATGGGCCTGCTGATGGATTGGAGGTTCTCACCGGTCTGCACGAGATCCGCGACGACGTTGTGCTGATTGCGTTTACCCGGTCTACGCAGCGTACGTTGCTCTTGAAGGCCAGCCAGGCGGGTGCCGATGAGTTCTTCCTCTCTCCGCTCAATTACGAGGAGTTGCGCCTGGTACTCTCGCGCGCTATCGCTAAGCGCGCTTTGGAACTGGAAGGCCGTCGCGTCATCCAGCAAGTGGAGAGCCGGGCGGCCTTTTACGGACTGCTCGGGGGCAGCGCGGCTATGCAGAAGATTTACCAGTCGATCGAGGCGGTTGCTGGTACCAATGCTTCGGTGGTGCTGCGTGGGGAAAGTGGAGTGGGCAAGGAGATGGTCGCGAATGCCATTGTCCAGTGCGGCAATCGGGCCAACGGGCCTTTCATCTGCTTGAATTGCTCGGCCCTCCCGGAAAGCTTGATGGAATCCGAGCTGTTCGGTTATGAGAAGGGCGCCTTCACCGGTGCCGATGCGACAAAGCCGGGTCTTATCGAGCTTGCTCACGGTGGCACTCTCTTCCTGGACGAAATCACCACGCTTGATCCTAGCCTGCAAAGCAAACTCCTGCGTGTCTTGCAGGAGCGCTCTGTGCAACGACTGGGAGGCCGCAGCGCTCGCAAAATTGATTTCCGGCTGATTGCCGCAACCAATGAGGACCTGGAGGACTGTGTCCGCAAGGGCCGCTTTCGCGAAGATCTCTATTTCCGAATCAACGTAGTCCCCATCTTCATACCCCCGCTGCGGGAAAGGGAGGGGGATGTGGCGCTGTTGGTTGACCACTTCCTCCGAATTTATTGTGCCGCAGCCAAGAAGCCTCTCAAATCGCTCAAGCCAGACGTGCTGGAGATCCTTGAAGACTTTCCATGGCCGGGCAATGTGCGAGAACTCGAAAATCTGGTCCAGCGCCTGGTCATTGTCACCGATAGCTCCACGATCACCGCCGAGCACCTGCCGCAGAATCTTTTGTACTCCAGCACTGCCAGCCAGGAAGCCATCCTGATCCCGGAGGGTGGCGTGGATTTCGACGCCGAAATGCAGCGCATCGAGGTCGCCTACCTTAGCGCCGCTCTTCGCCGCACCGGTGGGAAGAAGGCCGCCGCGGCAGCCTTGCTCCAGTTGGACAACCAGCGGATGAAATACCTCTGCCGCAAGCACCGCATCCAGTAGCAAGCCTAAAAAGGGTTAAAAATTAACCCATCAGGAGTTAATTTTTAACCAGACAGGGATTTTTGATAGCAAAGGCCTTCGTAGTTGGACAGTACTTTAGTACTAAGGGCTTTATTTTCAGTTAGGGCTGCCAGCTTGAGGCGAAGATGCATTGGCATGAGCCGTGCTGTATCCAGAAACGTCGGCGGTAAGCAAACAAATTCAGAGAGAGGCACTCACACAATGTCCATCGAAAAGAAGAGCCTGATCAGCACCCTCAAGACCACCAAGAAGGCCAATGTTGCCAAGGAAGACTTGGGCGTAGGCGCGGCCTCGAAGGCAGTCAACAGCCCGAGCCACATGAAGCTGAGCCCCAGCCGTGCGAAGTTAACCCCAAGCCGCGCCAAGCTGACTCCGAGCCGTGCCAAGTTGACTCCCAGCCGCGCAAAGCTAACTCCTAGCGTCAAGGTCTAAATCAGGTTTACCTCGCGGAATGAGCCTCAAGATTTTGATGAAAAAGGCCGCGATTTTGCGGCCTTTTTTTTTGACCTACCACACTTTCCTGGAAAGAAACTGTTTGGCCTGGCGCCAGGCTAGAACCACAAGACTTCTCCTTGCTCCATAAATTCGCGCTGAGCCCACCATTCCGGGCTTCAATCTCATGTCTGAGTTCGCGAGCATTAAATCCGCCAAAAAATAGCGCGGGGGACGTAGCCCTTCGTATTTCACTTGGTTTACGAGATCGGGGTCTATTTCCGTAGAAACTGGCGTAACGGAAATGGTTTGCCCGTCCCATATCTTCAGAATCCCATCGACCTGGAGGCGTCCAGGCTGTCCCACCTGAAACAAATACATTTCGTACTCAGGAACATAGATTCGTGCCCGCATTTCACTCAGGTCGGCAATCTCCGCCAGGTAGGCTCCCTCGGCAACATAGCTTCCCAATCGCCCACCCAGTCCGGGGGTAAGCACAACACCGGCCATCGGGCTTGTAATGTTCAGATTGCTGACCTGAGATTCCATTTCCTGGTCTTGCTGCGCAAATTGGTTGCGTTCCTGTAGCGCAGGGCCCAGATCCGAATAACGCAGTTCAGCAGTGGTTGCCTTTATCGATGCCACTTTGTAATTGGATTCTGCCTTGCCGAGCTTTGACTGAAGCGCAGAGTTGGTGAGTTTGATGAGCGGTGTACCGGCGGAAACTGCCGAACCTTCCTGGACGTAAACTGCCGTGATCATTCCGGGAACAAGATTTCGGACCGCAAAACTTTTGCTTGGCTCCAAAACGAAGCGCCCTTCGACTGACTCATGCCATATTGGAATGATCAAAAAGAATAAGATCACGGCGCCCAGAGCCATTGCTGTTTTCGTTTGAAACCATGCGTGTACACGGTCTTTTTTGTCCAAGTAAACGAATTTCATAAAGTTCACCAATGTTCGGATCCGAGATTTAAAGAGCAGCGCAGCAGTCGCCAATTCAGGGATAAACGACCATTCCGGGTTGAAATTTCGAAATACGTTCCCAACAAATCGCGCCAGTACGTACAACACCGTGTAGCTATACGCGCCAGAAAGCAGGGCGTAGACGACAAATCCCAGTCGCCTGCTTTTCGGCACATACGGCACCTCCACGGGCAATCCCCAGATATTTCGCTTTACCCACGCTGCAACATAGGCTGTGGACTCCTCTTTCAGATCAGAGATGGCAACCACTTCGCCCAGCATGTGGTAACCATCCAACTTCATCAGTGGATTCCAATTCAGCAGAACACCTGCAATTCCCGTCATCAGCATCAGGAGATAGGCGGCATTGTGGATGTTCGTTCCTGGTGTCGTCAGCCACCAGATGGGTGTAACCACAGCGCAGATCAGCAATTCCGCCCAGGCTCCGGCCATGGCAATGAGGAATCTTTGGTAGCGACTGCCCTTTACGAAGCCCTCCGTAGTGTCGGTGTAAACTGCGGGTGTCAAATAGATCAGCAGAAATCCCATCGCCGGTACACGGCCGCCGTAGTGTTTGCAGGTATGCGCGTGGGCAAGTTCGTGCCATCCCAAGGTCAAGAGAGTCAAAAGATAAAACACACCGAGATCGGCCCAGCTTTTGTGTGTGAACGTAAAAAATTCAACCGTATCATTTCCAATTTCAGACCAATGCGTGATGGAGATTGCCGCAGTGATCGAGAAAGCGATTAAGGTGATAACCGTGAACCACCATGTATAGATGAAACTGGTATACCGGTACAACCAAGTCACAAATTTATCTGGGTTGAAAGCCGGGAAGGTAATTTCCGATAAATCTCCAAATTTGCTCTGCCGGGAACGAACCAGTTTACGGCGTTCCTCGCTACTCTGTTGCATTAACTGGATGTTTTTTTCCTGTGGGGTTTTGTACCAGAAACCAGAGGATTCGAGATTGCCGGCTATATCCCGCACCTCTTCCACGCTGTACCCGGCGCCTCTCTGCGCGGAATAGATTTGTGTGATTTCTTCGATTGACCGGTTGCCATCGAATAACTGGATTAGATCCCACGTGGAAGGAGGGAATCTGTACATCAATTGTAGGCTGGGAATAAATACGCGGACAACCGGCTCGCCATTTTCAATGTGCTCTTTGAACACGGCATCGGGAGGCATGCGCGGGGGGCGCTGCGAAAGCGCGCGCGCTGGCATCTCCGGTAATGCGACGTTGAGAACGCGCGTAACGTTCATAGGCGGCTCACCGGGGATTTTCGATGCGAATCGTCGCGTTCATCCCCGGCCGCAACGCACCGTGGTCGCCTACCAGTTCCACCAATACTTCGAACGTTCCGCTGGATGGGTCGACGACCGGGCTCAACTGTTTCACACGTCCGGCATGTTTTTCTCTTGGCACATCTGGAGAGGTAACGTTAACGACCTGGCCGTTCTTCAGATGGCCATAATATTTCTCAGAAAGTGTGAAGCGCATCAGGAGTGGCGCTTCCGATGTCACCCAGAACAGCCGATCACCCTTGGAGATTGACTGGCCTTCGTGGATATAACGTCGAGCGACCAAAGAGTCAAATGGTGCGGTGATTCTGGTCTTTTCCAGTTCCAACTCCAGCGAGCGCTCTTCGTTATGTGAAGTATTTAGCGTTTCGGCTACCCGCTTAACGTCCCATTGGTCGGAATCCACTTTAAATTTTGCGTGTTGCAACTGTTCTTCTGAGATGAGCCCCAAATCCGACAAATGTTGTGCGCGCACATAATCGGCCTTCAACACTTCCGTTTCCGATTGCCAATTTTTCAGATCGGCTTCGATACTTTTTGATTTCGAACGAGCAGCCTCCAGATTGGCGCTCACTTGCCGATCATCCATCTGTGCAAGAAGAGCGCCTGCTTTTACACGAGCGGGCGTATCGAAAAATATTTTCGCAATTACGCCATCGCGTTGCGCGGTCAAATCCAGTTGGTGCTCAACAATGATCGGACCAGAAACCACGATGGCAGGATCCGTTGTGTCAGGTGCGCTAGAAGAAGCGGGGGGAACAGGTGCGGAAGCGGCTGGTACCACGGGTGCTGGCGCTGCGTTTGCTACTTCGGAGGATGCCGAGGACTTCGAATCTCCGCAGCCGGCGGCGAGAAGGGCTGCTCCAATAGCGATCAGCAAATAAGAACTACGCATGCTCCACCTCATTGCTTACGATTACCACCCCACCCAATACCAGGCTTTCGCGTATAGCCAAATGAAAAGCCGCCGAAAGAATACGTATCCCGCTGGGCGCCAACCCGTGCGAATTTTCCCTCGGCCTTCCATCCCGGCACGAATCGCTCCATCGGTATTTGCTACCGAAACACGCGAATAAAACGTGGGCACTTCATGGACAACCTGAGCCTTGGGACTTACAAGTACAACATCACCATGAAATGTTCTGGTCGGATAACTGTTGAGCTTGACGGAGGCGGACTGGCCTATTTTAAGTAATCCCGCATCAGCGTCATCCACGGAGATATCCACGATGGCCCGCGAAGTATCTACGATTTCGGCAAACGTCTCGCCTCGTTGCAGCTTGCGCCCGCCGGAATCTTCTACGTGCGGCGTGGAAATCACTCCATCAATCAGCGCGCGTAGTTGCACTTTCTCCAAAAGTTCTTTAGTCCGATCCAGTTCCGCTTTCCAATAATCTGCTTGGACTCGCTCCACGCCTGCCTCACTACCGTCGTTTGAGGCCAACGCCCGATTCATCCGCAACAAGGCAGTCTCATATTTGGATTGAGCTTCGGCAAGGTCAGAGCGCGAATTCCACGATTCCATCTCTGCCAGAACTTGCCCTTGCTTCACCGGTTGCCCTTCGTGCACGAAAACTTTGCTGACCACTCCTTCTACTTCGGGCTGCACAAATGCTTTGTGCAAGGGCGCTACTGCAGCGTCGCCATCCACGCGAAGGGGAAGGGGACAGGCCACTAAAAAAAGAACGCCTGCCGCGGCCAGCCCCGTATAAAGAGTCCTGCGGCTTTTCCTCAGCGCCATAAATTTCCGTTTTCGCTCGAGCACCGGCTCCAAGACAGAAATAAACGGCACTTCTTTGTACATTTGGGCATTGCGCAACGCCACCGTAGCCTGCCCGGCTAGTACTTCCAGAATTTCAATGTGCGCGGGGCCAAGAAAATCCGGGTCAGTGCTCTCCATACACAACATACCGACCCGGCCGGTATCGTCATTCAATGGCCGCGCATAAAATCCACGCACGCCCGAATCCGCAAAGTACCGCTTGAACTTGGCGCGCGTTTCTTCCCGATCCGCATCAATCTCTTCGCCCTGCTGCCGGACATGAATGGTCTCTTCCGACAGCGCCGCCCATTGCATGATTTCGTTCAGCGGAGCAATTTCCGGAGAATCCGCATTCACTTGCGTCACACCGGTGACCGCGCTCAGCTTGAAACGGCCCCGCTGTTCTAGGGCAACGGCTGCTCGTTCATACGGAATGACCGCTTGTGGCGCATTCACAATCGTTTGCAGCATGCGTTCTAGATTTAGTGTGGAAGTAATTTCGTGACTTACGGTATTCAGTGTCTCAAGAATTTCGACCTTGCGCTCGGCCATCAATAGCCCGGCGTTATGCAGCGCTGTCGATGCCGTATCCGCCAGGCGGCTCAAGGTAAACAGGTCGTCATCATCAAAAACTGTGCCGTCCATTTTGTTTATTGCTTCAATCACGCCGACCAGGGCGCCCTTATCCATGATCGGTGCAGCGATTAGAGAGCGCACTGGAGTTTCCGGCGACTTCTCGTTTCGTTCGCTAAGCAACGCCCCTGTTTCATCGGTGATGCAGCGAGGCTCACCGTCATCGGAAAGCTCTCCCGCCACACCCTGCTGTGCATTCAATATTTGTCCTTTGAATGTGGTTGGGTCCTCTCCCGCTTGATGCATCAATTCCACGCTCTCATCCGGCAAGAGAAGCCAGATATTCACGGCCTGGCAATTCAGGATTTCCATGAATTTCGAGCCGATCAAGGGAAGAAGTTCGTCCATTTCCAGTGTCGAAGAAAAAACTTTTTCCAGGTCGTATAGTTGCGTGATCCGAGTGATCGAGCTTAACGTTCCGTGCCGCTCTTCTTCGTATGTTTGTGCAGTCACAATGGCAGTTGCTGTGATTCCTGCCGCGGGCAGCAGTGCCTCAATCGCTTCTTCCGATAAAGCCTCTTCAAAGGAAAGAATTTCCAATGCGCCGATAAGGCTTTCGTTGTGAATTAGCGGAATGTAGCAGAGAGAAAGGAGCGTTCGACGCGTGTCGATGTGCGGGTAATCTTCGCGTTTTAATTCGTCTCCCGATCGAAGGATGGGAGATGGATCTTCTTGTAGAGAACCGATAAAACCTGAATCACATCGTATCGCTTGATCGTGGACTGTAGCTTCACCCACGGTTGCTCGAGGAACCCAAAAGCTTGTCTCTCCATCGCTTCCCAGGGTGTACACGCTAATGGCCGATTCAGCGAGTAGGCTGGCAACAAATTTTGCACACACTCGTGAGCGCGGCGCTACTTCCTGCTCTGCCAGCAATTGAGTGGAGAGTTCCGAAACGTCTAGGATGGATTCTTGCCCCCGGCTTGCCAACGATCAACTTTCCGTCCGGCGACCTTTTTTGCGGGGACCGCCGCCCATGGACCAGGTTCCTTGCTTTTTCCGCCAAGATTAAATAACTTGTCCGCGCACTCTAACAAAGCATTACAGGGGTGTCAACGAATGTCGCGACAGTCTAACGGTTCTGTTGCAAGGGGGTTTTCACTTGGATATTGAGACGAAAACAGTGGATGGGATCAAACTAGTCAAGTTAAAAGGGCGCTTAAGCATGGGCCTGCCGCTGGATCGATTCAATTCCGCGATGGCAGAACTCATTGGTCAAGGCCATTTCAAGATTATTCTCGATCTTGAAGAAGTGCCGACCATCGACTCTAGTGGCATCGGTATGTTTGTGCGGTATCTGACTTCCTGTAAGCAGGGAGGTGGAGCCATTCGTCTGCTGAAACCATCCAAATTTACCGTGCAAACATTGAAGATGGTTGGGCTCTTGAATCTCTTTACTACCTACGATGAACTGCAACTGGCTGTGGATTCATTTAAATAAGGCTTAACGTCGTCACTCACACTGTTCCCGTAATGTGCTCCGTGGCGTACACCTTCTTCAACAACGCTTGAAATTGCGGGTCATCGTGCATTCCTCGAAAGGCAGATGCGTCACGCAAGGAAATTAATTCGTAGTCATGACGCTGGTAGGCTTTCTCCAGGTACTCCATCGCTTCTTTCTTTTTCCCCAACATCGCATAGTACATCGCTACGGATATCGCATTGCCACGGCCTTGTCGAAACGCTTCCAGTTGCTGTTGAAGTGAGCCCACCAACATGGCTTCTTCGCCGCCCTGCTTGAAACGCTTTCGAGACGCCTCGATGGACGCCAGTGTTCGTTGATCATTGGAAAGGGATGCGGCAATGATGGCCGCATCAAAATATTTTTCATATTCTTTATTTTCGAAGTATATGCGGGATAGATAGATCGGCGGCGAATAAAACTTCGGTTCTGCAATTTCCAATTCCTTCAGGATCTCGACAGCTTCTTTCGTCCTTCCGCTGCCATACAGAATCATCGCGCGATCCGCGGCTATCGACGAAGAGGAGGGGTCCAACTGCCGCGCCAATTCAATCTGTTCGATGGCTTCCGGATAGCGGGTCAGAGTCATTAGCGTGGTCGCGTACCAGTGATGTGCTTCCACGTCCTTCGCATTCAGTTCGATCGCCTTCTTGAATTCCCGTTCCCCACCCCCCACGTCCCAGTTCCAATTGAATAGCGCGAAAGCCAGAGCCCGGTGCCCCTCTGATAGATTGGGATCGAGCTCGAGGGATTTGTTCGCCGCAGCGATTGCAAGGGGAAACGCCTGGCTGGCGGGGGTAGCCGTGTATTCTCTCAGCAAGTTGTAGCAATCCGCAGTTCCTGCGTAGGCCAGCGCGTAGTTGGGATCGATCTGAGATGACTTCGCGAAATCGTCCACGGCAACCGCTAGATCTTCCGGTGTTCGCTTACTCCAGTGATAACGCCCTTGAAGATAGAGATCCTCTGCCTTGCGATGTTCTTCGATGCTAACCACGGGACTCACACTGGGCAGCAGGTGGCCATGAACGGAATGCAGTTTGTAGAAGCGAGTGAACCCAAAGGCAATAGCGAACAGCACGACAAGGCAGATCGCTGCCCCTATGATGCCCCAGTGCCGAGCCGGCACATTTTGCACGAATACTTGTTCGGGTGAGGGAGGGGTGGAAGTTTCATCTTTTGACAGTTCTTCAGAATTCTGTTTGATTTGTGAGGAGCGAAGCCAGCTCTTCAGTTCTTCCGCAAAGGCGAAGACCGTACCTCTGCCACCGCCCGGCACGCGATGAACCGGAAGTCCCCGTTCCTTTTCCCAGCGCTTTACAGTTCGTTCATCGCGTCCAAAAAAAGCCGCGATTTCTTTCCACGAATCTAGCCGGCGATCCTCTGAAGAATATTGATTTTGGGCTGAATCTTTCACCATGCCCTGAAAAGCCCCTTAATACCCTCACCAGTCTCTTGCGTGCGCCATGCCATTTTACTCAATATGGCAGCAACCAAAACGCCTTTCTTTACAAAGGGTCATGAAAAAACGTGATAACCGCAGCTGTTTATAAAGCTTTGTTAACCAAGAGCTTCAGGGCAAATGTGTGCAAATAGTTCCTTCATTTTCGCTCGACGACTGAACTATGCAAAAAAGTTCTGTATCGGTTGATTCGCATGCTCGAGGCTCCTTTGCCGGCAACTTGATTCAGCCAGAAGACCGTTCTCAAGACAATCAGAATGGAAGAGTTAGCATGAACGATGAAACCGCAGGGAAGCGCCATGCCAGGCAGCGACTGGATAGGCAGTTGCTCCTTAAATTGTTTGCAGAAGCATCCATCGGTCACAAAAGCAAAGAAGCCGCTTTGCCGGTCGACCGTGACGATGAACATGAGACGCCCGAAACGCCGGGCAAAGAGTGTCCCCCCCGAAACTTGAGTAACGAAGCAGTCAGATTCTGGAAAGTACAGCAGGGCCAAAAGGCTCGAAGGTTAGTCCATTGCGCCGATCTCGCTATCGTCAAGGCCACGTTCGGCAAAAAGAAAGGACAGCCGGGCTTTGACCCGCGAGCCGATGTCAACAGCGACGGCATCGTCAATATTCTCGATCTTGCATTTGTTGTCAGGCAGATCCCCGCAGGTACTGCTTGCAATTAAAAGTAAATTTCAACTCAGATAGAAGGAGAAACAATGATTCGTTTCAGAATTACAGCATTTATTGCGGGGATATTCTGGGCTTCCATATTGTCGTCGCCGCTGTTGGCCGATCCGGTTCTCAGCATCGTTCCATCCACGTCTACGGTAAGCGTAGGTGGAACGGTCACGTTCGATGTCAATATTTCTGATATTACGAACTTGTCCGCCTACCAGTTCGATATAAATTTTGACCCCGCCGTGGTGTCGGCCATTTCTACGATGGAAGGATCTTTTCTAGTCTCGGGCGGCGGGTTCGTCCCAAATCTTATCGACAACGTTGGCGGAACAGTCAGCGTCGCAGATACGCTTATAGGTCCGTTGAGTGTAAGCGGCACGGGAACTCTGGCGATCATCACCATGTCGGGACTTGCGGCTGGAACCACGACCCTCGATTTTGCGAATGTCATCTTTCTTGATCCGAATTTTAATCTCATTAATCCGACTCTCGTGGGTGGAAGTTTGACAGTCAGTTCCACTTCCGTGCCGGAACCACCCAGCTTTCTGCTCTTGCTGGTTGGGGTTTCTATCGTTATTCTGCTGACCGTCAAGAAGCAAGTCATCTAGCGGCGCGCCAGAATTTGGTGTGAAATGTCCCGATTATGTAGGGACCGCCTTCTTAGGCGGTCCGCCACCATGAACGTAGACGATTAGTTGTGTCTTGAGCGGGTTGAAAGATTCCGTCATCATGCCTTCAACGCAAAGATCGGCACAAGATCTGATCTCTTTGCCACGGCATCCGTCTGTGCGTCTTTCTCCACGTCTGCCGCAGATCTCCGCGCTTCTTGATATTGCGTTGTGGCGTCGCTGGCTTTTCCCTCCAACTCCAGCGCGCGCCCCAATTGATAATGGCTCTGCGCCTGCAACACTCGAAGACCCAGCTTCTCGCTGTGCAATAACGCCGATCTTAACTCTTTTTCCGCGCCGGTAAAATCCTTCATCCCGATCATCGCTTCTCCGCGGTATACCATGCACTTTGTGGAAAGTTCCTTTAATCCCAACGAATCGGCTTGTTCTCCCAGGCCGCGTAAAGCAGTCAAAGCTACAGGGAATCTCCCTTGTTGTAAGCCCACCTTGGCCATGTTGATCTTGGTCAGCAAAACAAGTTGCCCGTCGCCAGATTTTGTTGCGGCTTGCTGCGCCTCTGCATATAAACTGGCCGCGGCCTTCATATCTCCACGATAAAACGCGTTGTCCGCTTGGTAGCTAAGCGCCGTTGCTATCTGCGCTTGATTGTTTTGTTGCCGCGCGGAGTTCAACGCATCGCCTAAAATCTTGGCGGCCTCTTCGCTTCTTCCCGACAGGGCCAACGCATTCCCATAGTCCAACAAAATGCCCGTGTTCCACAGTCCCTGTTCCTTGCTTTCCTGGAAACCCTTTAGCGCATCTTGCTGGGCGCTTACCGCCGCCCCGTATCTTCCCTGTGCGGCAAACACTGCGCCCAATCCTGAAGATTCCATCGCCGCGCCTTTTTGATCGCCTGAACTCCTCCGCAACTCCAATGCCCTCAAATATTGTTCTTGCGCCTGGTCGAATCGCCCCGTCTTTATGGAGGTTTCCGCCAAGTCGTGCAGCGTGTCTGCAATGTCTCCCGGCACTTTTAGTTTTTCGCGTACGGCAAGCGATTGCTGAAAGTAGATCCCGGCGTTTTCGAAATCCCCCTTTGCCAAATACGTATTGCCAATATTCATCAACACCATGCCTTGACTGGTTTCATTGTGCAGGTCAGTTTGCAAGCGGAGTGATTCCTTGAACAGCGAGAGTGCTTCGTCGTACTTCCCGTGCTCAAGTTTGAATACTCCAAGGTCCGTCGTTACATCCGCAATCCCTTGTTTGTCGCCGAGCTCGCGCATAATCGACAGCGCATCCGTGTAATTCTTCAGCGCAAGATTGGATTTTCCAGTCACGTCCTGAATCGTCGCAATCATGTCCTTGCTTTCGGCGATGCCTTTCTTAAGTCCAAGTCGCGTCTTGATCTCCAGCGATTCATTCAGGCTCTTCAACGCTTCGTCGTAACGCGGTATTGCAAAATAGCCGACCCCTAAGGCCTGCGAAATCTGCGCCAACTCTGCGTCATCCCCCACTTCGATTGCCATGGCGCGCGCTTTGGTTAAATATTCAATCCCGTTCTGCGCGTTTCCGTTTTCCACTTCCA
The DNA here is from genome assembly GCA_036497825.1 of Candidatus Acidiferrum sp. Lineage (GTDB taxonomy): Bacteria > Acidobacteriota > Terriglobia > Acidiferrales > UBA7541 > Acidiferrum. The sequence continues at coordinate 11,383 of DASXIT010000131.1, read as the reverse complement.
CTCGCCCTAATGCTAGTAGTCCTTCGATTCGCTTTGGGTCCAACTCAACGACTTTCTTGAACAACTCTTCTGCCTTGGCGTAATCGGAGCTCTTCTCGTAGGCTATGCCGAGATCGAACAGATAATCCGAATTGTCCGGCGATACCTTCACCAGATTCTCGTAAGCCTGGATCGCCTTCGGATAATCCTTCACAACGGAATCGTGACTGGCCTGGATTAAATATTTTTCCCGCAATGGCAACTGCGCGCTAAGCGAAACCGCCTTGTTCGCGCTCTGCTCTGCCTCATCATCCTGGCCTAGCTGCGCGTAAGATTGCGCGAGCTTCGAATATGCCAACGCAAAGTTCTCATCCTCGTGCAATGCCTCCTTATATTGAGTGATCGCATCCGCATGGTTACCTTGCCGGGCTTCCTGCAATCCTTTGTCATAATCCCGCAGAGCCGCAATCGAAGCGGTGGAGGGCTTAAATGCCGATGCCTTCAACTCCTTTTGCAAACTTTCAGAAACGGAAAGGTTTTCACGAATCTGCGCTGCCAGCTTATCGACCGTAGGCAAAATGTCCTTTTCATTTGCGGCCTCAGCCTTCAGCCTTTTGATTTCATTATTTTTTAGATTCAGCACCGTCACATCAATTCGCACAAGCTCGTCGAATTTGGCGTACTGTCCCCAAACGATCGTATCGACGTTGCTATGATTGGCCACACGCGTAACCGTCGACTGGTCCAGTTCCGATTGCGGCGTAATCCGCAAATCTTTCAACACCTGTCCGACGCGATCCTCGGAAACCATCCGAACACTCGATGAATCCCCCACATCGGTGCTCAACATCTCCGCCATGCTCGAGCCCAACCAATCCAGTTTCGGATCACGGGATGCATTGTAAAAGGGAAGTATCGCCAGGGAAGCTACAGGTGGCGCGGTAACAACAGGTTTTGGTGCGCCCTTGGTGGGAGGCGACGACAGGAATTTGCCGCCAAAAAGCACGCCTCCCGCCACCAAGGCTACCGCGGCAATGGGAACAAGGATCATCGGCTTTCGCCACAGCGGAATCTTCGGAGGCTCTGGCGGTGGGGGCGGAGCGGGCAGTTCGATTCGTTTTGTCGAGCCTTCACGCCACGCTTCAATATCGTTTCGAATCTCCATCGCGGTCTGATAGCGATTCTGTGGCTCCAGTTGCAGGCATTTCACCGTAATGTCGCTTAAAAGAAGTGGCACTGTCGGATCGACCGACTGTGGCGAAGCGGAAGTCTCCCGCGTACGCTTGAACATCGCGCCTTGAATCGTATCGGCCTTATAAGGAAGTTGCCCAACCAACAATTGGTAGAAAATGATTCCCAGGGTAAAAAGGTCGGAGCGCACGTCAACTTTTTCGCCCATCACCTGTTCAGGTGACATGTAATCAGGAGTGCCAATCAACGCGCCCGTGTGGGTCATTCCACCTTGTTCCACGGTCCGCGCAATCCCGAAGTCCATCACAATCACTCGGCCGTTCTTGTCCATCATGATGTTTTGTGGTTTCAGATCGCGATGGACCACTCCCTCGGAATGTGCTGCATCCAAGGCCATGCAGGTCTGAGACATCACATCTGCGCATTGTTCAAAACTTAGACGCCCTTTTTCTCTAATGAGGGAACTCAAATCCTTTCCCTCAATGAATTCCATGGTGATGAACTTCAATCCATCAGCTTCCCCCAAATCGAAAATACGAATTACGTTCTTATGTGTGATTCGGCGCGCCAGAATCAGCTCTTGCTTGAAGCGCGCCAAAATGTCTTCGCGTACCGCCAACTCCGGCCGAATAATTTTCAATGCGACCATGCGCTCGACTTCGCGGTCCATGGCTTTATACACGGCGCCCATTCCGCCCTCGCCCAGTAATTGCATGATTTCGTAGCGAGTGCCCAACATCGTGTGCGGCGAAAGCCGACCTGCCCGGAACGCCGCGGTACTCCCTGCGCTTAAGGGGCGTGACCAGCCTTGTGCGCCAGAGAGATCTGTGAGGTCGCCGCGTCCCTCATCTCCCGTAAAAGTGCCGTCCACGTCCGCAGGCTTTTCATCCGGCGTCGCATTCACTTCATTTTCGTTTTTCAGGAGTGTGGCGTCGGCAGTCGAGATCGGAGTTGCACATCGCGCGCACTGCGTGGCAGTCGGCGCATTCGATGTATGGCAGACTGGACAAACAATTGAGTCTGGCGTCATAGCTGGATCGGGAGCCGAAACCCGGGATACTGCCTTTCCACTGTACCTGGTTGTTGGGACGCCTCGATTTTACACTACCAAACCCTCAAACACTGCCCATTTTTGGCGTGAATCAGCACGCTGGCTTCAAAGCATTGCCCTGTACTTGGCAAGAAAGTGACCGGTGCATAAAAACGAAGATGTTTGAACTGAAAGCTAACCGCGGCTTTGGAAAGTGGATGGAGCTGCAGAGCCAGGCTGAAATACACGAGGTGACAGCATATTCATGGTGATGAATATTGCCGGGATGAGACAAACGAAAATTCCGAAGACCCACATGAGCGAGCCGGCGAAGATTTGATCCTCGAGCGGAGTTAACGCAAATACAAAGGGGCCCTTGCTGTAAGAGGGATACAACAGGCGATCGCAAAAAGTCAGAAAGGCCCCCAGAGCCCCGCTGGGAAACATTCCCAGGAAAAGGTAAACGGGAATTGTCCAGCGCGGCCAGCGTGCTTCCGAAGGGTATGGCTGAACCACTGGCCACCAGAAGAGAAGCGAAGTGGATAGAAAGCAGGTGTGCTCTACCTCGTGCCAGAAATCGGAGCGAAGCGCGAGTTGGAACGTAGTTGGTACGTGCCACCCAATAAGCGCCACGGCCGCCAGAACCCAACAGACCAACGGATGAGTTAGAAATGTCCCAATAGACTGCAGCGGAACAGCACGAAACAAAGGTCCCAATGTCTTGCGCACGAACCACTGAGGCAAACCGTGGAGGAATGGCAACGCGGGCGCACCGAGAAGTACGAGTGGAGGCACTACTAGCATCAGCAAAATATGCTGAATCATGTGGACAGTGAGCGATGCCTCGTCAAACGCGGATAGCGGCGACCCGATCGCGACCCAGAGCGAGAACATGCCAGCCAAAAATGCCGCCAGTCGCGATGGAGAGATTAAGTCCCGAGAACTCTTTCGTAAGAAAACCCAACCGCGGAAATAAACAGCCACCGTCAACAAAATGGCGACGTCGAGAAAAGTCGGCGTCGACCAGTCGCTTAAGATAGTTCTTGCTTCTGGAGAGATATACATAGTGCTAAGGCTTAACGTTGGTCGCTGGACTTGTAGAACGGTTCGAAACCGCTGCACGAGAAGCATCACGAGCCGGAGCCTGCCCGGCAGGGTGCAAGGTTTTTAGGAATGCGACCAATGCAGTCGTTTCCGCAGGCCTGAGGTTCTTGCCGTATGCCGGCATGTTTCCACCGCCTTGAATCACTTGCCGAATGAGTTGGTCTTCGGTTTGTACGATCGCCACTTTATCGAGCGCGGGTCCGCGATTGCCACCTTCGTTGCCAAGTGCGTGGCAATTTCGGCATTGCTTATATTGAAAGACCAGCGCGCCCTGCCGTTCCACAGCCGTGCGATTCTGCAGAAATTCTTTTGGAATAGGATCACCGCTCCACGCATCCATCACCGGACTCCACGGTGCGTGACCCGCAAGATCTGTGAATGTTCCCAGAACGACGGCGACAAGCAAAATAGTCAGTACGGCGACGGGGCGGCGCCGCCAACTCTTCTCACCTTCGCCGAAAACAAACGGCAAAAGCAACAAAGCAAGAATTGCTATCACGGGGCCAACTAAAAGCGCGGGCGTTTCCATATTGGGCGGCAGCAAGGACAGCAGCGCATACAACCACAAGAAAAAATAATCGGGACGCGGAGCGGTCTGAATGATCGTAGGATCCGGGCGTCCAGAAGGGCCGAATGGACCAAAGTATGCAGCGCACGCCGCCAGCGCAAGCAGGACGCAGCCACCAAAGAAAAGATCTTTCCACACAGCGCCCGGAACAAACGGTATACCGTCTCTCTTGGTCAGTTCGTGATATTCCTTTTCGTAGGTAGCCTTACGTACCACGCGTCCGGGCATCGGCCATTCGTTAATGCCCAGCTTCAAGACCATCAAGAGATGAAGCCCCACAAAGGCAATCAACAATCCGGGGATCACAAAAACGTGCAAGGCAAAGAAGCGGGAAAGCGTGGCGCCGGCAATAATTGGTCCACCAAGCATAAGATGAACGATCCATGGGCCCATAATCGGAACGCGGCTAGAGATCGAGGCGCCGATGCCCAGTCCCCAAAAAGCATCCTGGTCGAATCGCAACACTTGTCCCGAAAACGCCATGCCCAGCGTCATCAAAAGCAAAAACACTCCCACAATCCAGGTAAGTTCCCGCGGATATTTAAACGCGCCAAAGAGAAAGACTTGAACCATATGAATCAGAACGATGGCCACCATGAAGTTGGAACCCCAGCCGTGCAACGCGCGGATGTACCAGCCGAGAGTGATGGAATGATTCAACAATTGCAGGCTATTCCAGGCTTCGCCCGCAGATGGCACGTAGACAAGTGCGAGCAAAATTCCGGTGACTATCTGCATCACGAAAACTACGAGGGCCGCACTGCCAAAAACGTAAAACCAGCTGGCGGTCTCTCGTGGAACTGGATGTTCCACGGTTTCGCGAATCGTTCCGCCGAGTTGCACTCGCGCGTCGAACCACTCGCCGATTTGTTCGATCAGCCGCATGGCAACTTCCCGCTTATATTCACCCAGGCGCTCGGACTGCCCGGAGTCGGCAATTCACCTGCCTTGATCAAGAGTTTTCCGTCCTCAATTTTGTGGGCGTATTCGAACAGGCCACGTTCCGGTGGACCGGAAGCGCGCGAGCCGTCCTCGTAATACACTCCGCCGTGGCACGGGCACATAAACAATCGCGACTGCGGGAACCACCGCACGGGGCAGCCCAGGTGCGCACAATTGATGGCGAACACTTGAAAGGTTTGCGAATCGATCCGGCGAACCCAACAGGAACTGTCAGCGGTCTTGCCGTCAGCGGGCCCAACATCAGGATTGCGAAACGTCGCCAGCCTCGTCTGTCCTGCCGGATATTGCTCCAGAGCGCCAAGAGGAAGCCAGGCTTCGTAGACCTTTCGCGAGCGTGTCAACGGAGAGATCAGATAGCCAACAATAGGTATGGCAATCAGGGCGCCAACTACGGCGTTAAAAAATATTCCCAATTTCATCAACATCGCGCGCCGCGAAATATTTTCGGGCAATGTCATTGGAGTTCTCCCCCAGCTTTTGCCATGTTGGGATAGGGGCGGCCAGGAAATTGCGGCCGTTGCGCAGCGAGCCACGCCACTATGTCCGAAATTTCCTGCGCGGTCATTGGTTTGCCTGGAACATTGTTACGCCAATCCGGAGCGCCCAAATCCGGCCGTCCCACGATGACCAGCGTGCGTAGTTCTTGATCCGTCAGCAGCGCGAGGAATGAGCCATCAACAATGGAGCTGGCTTTGCCGCCCTTACCGCCACTTCCATGGCAAGAAGCGCAATACGAATCGTAAACGGCAGCGCCACGCGCCGCATCGCCTGGTTCAGCCGAGGAATAAGGTGGCGGAGTTGCCCCGGACAGAACTCCGGGTTTTGCATAGCGCTCGCGAAGGCCGCGCACGATCGCATCTACTTGATTGTCGGTCAGCATGCCCCCAGCGCTTTTGGCGAACGCGGCCATCGAAGTTCCGGCAATCCCGTTGGCGATTACCTTTCGCAAAGTGACATCCTCTGCGATCGCCAGGTAGACAGGATCGGAAATCGCTAGCGCTGCACCCCCCTTTCCGTCGGCTCCGTGGCATCCAGAGCAATTCCGGCCAAACAGAAGATTGAAGTCGGTGACATTGTCCGGGTCAACAGGAATGGAGTTCGCAGCAGGACGCCCCGGCAGATTGCCACAACCCAAGCACAGGAAACCCGCAACGGTGAGGAGCACAACGAAATTGCTTCGCTTCCTCATGGCCTATGATCCTCGCGTTTCCTTTGCGCCATCATGCCAGGAGTCTCGATGCCCGCGCGTACCGAGAAGGGAATGAACTGTTTGACAGGAACGCGTTCCTGCCGCGCTACAACAAGCCCCGCTACAATGCCGAACGCGAACTGCGAAGCCATGAACCACCACCAGTCGACGTGCCTGCTCAACAGCGGGTTGATCAAATCCAACATGCTGCGAAGCAAGCCAGACCAGAGGATCGGTGCCACCAGCCCGCCCAGCAGAATTGGTCTTCGTGGAATCATCGGGAGCATGGCGCCGTACAGCAAGCCGACAAGCACAGACGTGAACAGGTGAATGAACGTTGCAATCAGAAAACTATCCAGACGAAACAATTTCAATGTTTCGGGGCTAAACTGCATGGATTGCGAATAGACCGTGGCGGCTAAGAGGTTGATGGGATACCAAATGCTTCCCTGTTTCAAAATTCCATATAGGCAGGCCAGCGCAGCCATCGCCACGCTTCCCGCAAGTCCACCCTTGATCCCCGCAGAAACTGGGTAGGTTTCCAGCGGAAGAAGTGCGCGATGCAGTTCGGGAGCGATGGTCAATCGCGCTACTTCGCGACGTGTACTACTGAGCTCGACGCTTTCATCGCTGACAGGGACCTCCACGTGCTTTTCGTGTGGGAATACGTCGAGGAACCAACCGATACATGCCACTACAGCAAGAATTGCTCCTAGAATTAGGACCGCCACACTGGTGATGAGCCCAGCAAAGAGCAGCGTCACGCCAAAGGCCAGCGTGATCGGCCACGCTGTGGGAGCGGGCAACGTGACTACCGCCGCTGATTCCTTGTTCTCTCCGGTCGCTGGTTTGGCCAAGGACATTTATCTATTCCGCCTTCTACCGGCCGATAATGTAAACGACTGTGAAGACCACAATCCAAACCACATCTACAAAATGCCAGTACAAAGCAAAAGTATCCACGTTCTTCGAATGCTCTTGCTGAACTTTTCCCGCCAATGCCAAGAGCAAAATTACGAGTAGTCCAATAAGGCCAACGGACACGTGGAATGCATGTAAACCAACCAGCGAATAATATGTGGTGCCAAAAAGATTGGTGCTGATCGTCAGGCCCCTGTCATAAATAAGGTGATGCCATTCGCGGCCAGTTTCGATAAGGAAGATCGAGCCAAGAGCCAGAGTAATGAACCACCAGAGGCGAAACCCGCCATTGTTTAATTTGCGAAGAGCGCCGATTGCCGCGTGAATAGTGAGGCTGCTAGAGAGCAGACATACCGTGGCGAAAATGGGAAGCTCGAGAACTTCTCTCGGTGTTGGGCCAGACAGACTCTCGCCGATATAGAAAATGTAAGCGACAACGAAAATTGTAAAAATCGCAGACTCCGCCGCGATCAAGCAAAGCATCCCCACATGGCCCTTGTAGGGCAGTGACCATTGCTGCTCGATCGAGGCTTGCGAAATAGCGTTGCTGCTCAAACGTAGTTCTCCTTACTGCTTGTCAACATCACTCATAGTCCCAGTCCGGATCCTCCGGATGTTTTATGTCCCATAACGGACGCTTGCTGAGCACCGTCGGAATCCTGGCGAAATTGTATTCAGGCGGCGGGGACGACGTGGACCATTCCAGAGTCCATGCATCCCACGGATCGTTGCCGGCCAAGCGCCCTTTGAAAACCGAATAGAGGAGATTCACGACGAAAATTAGAATCGCGACCGCCTGCAAAAACGTGCCGATGGTCACAATTAGATTCCAAATTTCCCAGCCACGGCCCGGTTCATATGTGTAGATTCGTCGCGGCATCCCGAGAATCCCGGGAATATGCATAAAGTCAAAAGTGAGATGAAATCCGATCACGAGCAGCCAGAAATGGAGTTTTCCCAGTCTTTCGTTGTACATGCGGCCGCTCATTTTCGGGAACCAATAATAGAAGGCGCCAAATATCGCAAAGAGAATTCCCCCAACAATGACGTAATGAAAATGGGCAACGACAAAATAGGAATTGTTTAATTGCCAATTGAATGGCGCGGCCCCGAGCATGATGCCTGTTAACCCGGCGATCAGGAATTGGAATAGAAATGCGACGCAAAACAACATAGGCGTTTGGAATTGCAGTTGGCCACCCCACATGGTGCCGAGCCAATTGAAGATTTTGATTCCGGTGGGCACTGCAATCACCATCGTGGTGATGACAAAAAAAGTGTTGCCATAGGAACTCATTCCGATTGTGAACATGTGGTGCGCCCACACACCAAAGCTGATAAATCCAATGGCCACGGTTGCGGCCACCATGATCGGATAGCCAAAAATAGGTTTACGTGAAAATACAGGAACGATTTCAGAGATGAATGCGAACGCCGGAACAACCAATATGTATACTTCCGGGTGGCCAAAGATCCAAAAGAAGTGCATCCACAGCACGGCCGAGCCGCCAGCCTGGGTATCAAAAAAATGCGCGCCCAGGAAACGATCCAGGCTGAGCATGACTTGTGCGGCTGTCAGGGGAGAAATCGCAAACACAACCATGCCTGCCATGATCAGGTTTAGCCATGCCAGCAACGGCATTTTATTGAGCGTCATTCCGGGGCACCGCAGGCACACAATCGTCGCAACAAAATTGACCGCGGTCCCAATACTGCCAAAGCCCGAAACGAGCAGGCCCAGCGTCCAGAAATCCGTACTGTGTCCTAGAGAGAATGTTTTAGACGTTAGTGGTGCGTAAGCGAACCAGCCAACATCCGGCGCAGTTCCGATGCCATAAAGTCCATAGCCACCAACAAAACTGAAATAGAGGAGGAAGCCACCGAAGGCCGTCAGCCAGAAACTGAAGGCATTTAGCCGCGGAAAGGCCATGTCGCGAGCGCCAATCATTAGCGGGATCAGATAATTGCCAAAACCAAAGAGCACCGGCATCACCACAAAGAAAATCATTGTCGTGCCGTGCATGGTGAACATCTGATTGAAAGTCTGCGGAGAAACAAAATGATTGTGCGGAACGATCAGTTGAATCCGCATGATAATAGCCTCAATGCCGGCAATTACCAGAAACAAAATGGCGTACAAAATGTAAAGAATGCCCAGCCGTTTATGGTCGACAGTGGTGACCCAGGAATACAAAATATCGCTAAACGACGATGACGGCTCTCGAACTCCGGTCAGGGCGATCGATTCTGAGGACATCGAACTAGGGCCTCGCTCTCATCGCAAGGATTCCAGATAAGCTGTCACGGCTTCTAAATCCTGATCGTTCAAATTCATGGCTGGCATCAGGCTCCCCGGCTTAAAGATCTCGGGATTCTGAATCCACATCTCAAGATTCTCGTGAGAATTCAAAGCGGCGCCGGCGGCAATCGTTTCGCGACTCATCAAATGAGTTAAGTCAGGCCCAAAGTGTCCGTTGGCAACCGTCCCGGAAATGGCGTGGCAGTTGATGCATGAAGTTTGCTCAAATATCGCGCGCCCAGTCGCAACGGCAGCCGATGAAGCGGCGGGCTGTTTTTCCGAAGCCACCCATTTGTCAAACTCTTCCGGAGTATCCGCATAAACTCGCAGTAACATTTTTGCGTGTTGCATTCCGCAGTATTGCGCGCACTGCCCGACATACATTCCCGCTGCATGAGGCTCGATCCACATTGAATTCGTGCGGTTGGGGATAAGATCCGTTTTCCCGGCCAGTTGGGGAACCCAAAAGCTGTGGTCGGTATCGGCGGAAAGTAATTTAACAAACGTGGGCGTGGGATGCGCGGGATCACTCACCGGAACATGCAATTCATTGGCGGTTACAATTCCCAGCCCGGGATAGCGAAACTCCCACCAGTACTGATGACCGATCGCAATGACCTGGACCGCGCCCGGCGGCGGAACTGCTTCCTGCACGGATTGGATCACCCGCGCAGTGGCAAAAAAGAGCACTAGAACAATCAGAACCGGTACAACTGTCCACGCTAGCTCGATTTGATTGCTTCCGTAAACTTGCGGCGGCTCAAGATCGCTGCTGCCGCCGCGATGACGAAATTTAGCCGTGACATACACCAACAGAGAAAACACCACCGCGAAAATCAATGCGGTAATAACAAGAACGAACAGGGAAAGCCGGTGAATCGAATCGGCTGGAGTTGAAGCTGGATTGAAAATATCAGGCACAGGTGACGGTGCCTGAGCAAATAACGATGGCGAAAAACCAAAATTTAAAAGGAACCCAGTGAACACGAAGGCCAACCGGAAAATGCAGTTTTCACGGGTGGAGGTCGCACCTTTTTTGAATCTTCGATGCATCATAACAAAAACGAACACAACTATCCCTGTTGCAACCACGCCAAACTGCAACATTGGATGCAGCTCAAGGAAATAGGATTGATTTTTTTAGTTTTTGAACGAGTTGGCACTCAACCGAGGGGCGGCCAGTACTCGTGCTTTGGTAAATGCGCCATCAATGCTGCGAGAGCAGCTACCGACAGAGTTTCCAGTTTCATGAGTGTTACCGGGTGTCACCCATCCTGAAATATACAGCTGGCGTGGTTCCCAGTGTTTTCCTGAACATGGAAATGAACGCGCTGGGGGTGCTGTAGCCAGATTCCAAAGCGGCGTGCGTGACCTTTGCCCCCTCCGCCAGAAGGCGCATCGCCTGCATCAGCCGAAGTTGTTGCCGCCATTTACCAAAGGTCATGCTCAGGTCTTCTTGGAAAAGTCTCTCCACCGTCCTCCTGCTAGCCCCTCCTACTTTGCATATTTGCGAGAGCGGCCGGCGGTCGCTTGGGTCAGCTAAGAGAACGCCCGCGACCCGAAGAGCTCTTGGATCTGAGGGATTGGGAAGCTGCAAAGGAACCACCTTGATCGCTTCCAACTGGTCGATGATCACCCCTATCAATCGACCCTGCGACCTGTTCGTCTTCCGTAAGCCTGTGAAGGTACAAGCTTTCAAAATCAGCTCCCTCAACAACGGCGACACATTTACCACGCAACATCCTCTCGGCAAGGTTTTCGCAAGCCTTGGTTTGAAGTACAGAGTGCGCATCGCGACCGTTCCCGACATCGTGATGGTGTGCGGAACTGTTGCAGGTATCCAGACCGCCCGGTGGGTGGGCACGACCCACGTGCCTTCTTCGGTGCGCACAGTCATCACTCCGCGTGAGGCATACACAAGTTGGTCGCGATCATGAAAGTGCAAAGGGACCACATGCCCTGCAGGGTAGTCGTAGGTCAGGGTCGCAATCTGGAATTGCCGATTTCCTTGACGATCAAAAATTACGCTTTGACGCTTTTGCGACATTCATTGTCACAATATCGAAAGTACGTAAACCCGGCAAGCGGCATTCTGAGTCAGCCTGAAATCGAAAACAGAAGGGAGGTCTCCACGTCATG
>DASXIT010000130.1:0-11509 GCA_036497825.1 Candidatus Acidiferrum sp. | reverse complement strand
CTGAGGAACCCGCTGCGTGGAAATCTGCACGGTGGGGTCTGTGAGGGGGGAGAGCGTTGGTGCCGTCATGGTCGACCTAAACGGGCACGAAGCTGGAAACGGCGGATACAGCCAAGGAAGACCTACAGCGCGCCGGGTTCTCCTCTACTCGGAGAGATGTCCGGTATTAGATAGGTTTGGATGAAAAATGAATCAATCGCCGGGGGTGGGGGCTTCTGGTTGGGCCGCCACTTTTCCCGCGAAAGAACGGTACACGTAGACGAAGTATAGGGTGGCAAGAATCATACCGATGACCCACCAGATGAGACCGACTTTTAATCCATAAGCGCCAGCTTTGGCTCCATGGACAGTTAGAGAGAAGGACGGGTCGCGCGCCGGTAGCACCATCGGATATACGCCGAACACAACGCTAGTCAGCATCCCAAGCAGATAGGCGCAGGAGGAAAAAAAAGCGTTCAGTTGATTTTTGCGGCGCAATTCAAATTGCACGCCGGCGAGTCCGGCGACGGCCAGCAACGGCAAAATGTAACCGGCGGGCCAGGTGCGGAAATTTTCGATCACTTGCGGTTGAACGCGGAAGGTCACGAAAGTGACGAGCGCCGTCATGATGAGCACCGCCCACCAAGCGTTGTTCGTGACTATGGCAGCCCGCTGGCTCACCGCCCCGCTCGTTTTATATTGGACCCAAAGGCCGCCGTGCATCATGAGGGCGAAAAGGGCTTGTAGGCCCACGAGAATTGTGAACCAATCGAGAATTCCGGTTTGTTCGCCCAATTGAAAATTGGTCCATAGCGGTTCAAAGAAGTAACCGCTGGCATCGAGAGGCACTCCACGAACAACATTCGCCAAGGCGGCGCCATAAAAAACCGCCAAGAGCAAGCTAGCCGCGAAGAAAACAAAGTCCCACAGCGGAATCCAGACATTGCTTTTGACGTGATTGCGAAATTCAATCGCCGTCCCGCGGAGAATCAACAGCCAGAGAACGATCATCAACGGGAGATAGAATCCACTGAAGCCGCTGGCGTACAGAGCAGGAAAGGCAAAATATAAAGCGCCACCAGCAGCCAAGAGCCACACTTCGTTGCCGTCCCAGACCGGGCCAATGCTGGCGATCACTTGACGGCGTTCCTCGCGGGTCTTGGCGACCAGAAAATGAATCGCGCCAGCGCCCAGATCGAATCCGTCCAGGAGCACATACATTGCAATCATGACTGCAACCAGGCAGAACCAGATCGTTTCCATGTCGATCTCCTCAATCCGCTTCTATGGATGCCGAAGCTGGGGACAACAATTCCGTTTCATGCGAAGGGCCATGCTCAATTTCTCTATAAATCAAAAACAGCCAGAGCATTGAAAGCACTGTGTACATGCCCATGAATCCCAATAATGAAAACCAGGCGCTGCCTGCACCGACGCGCGGAGAAGCACCGTGAACGGTGCGCATCAAACCGTAGATGAGCCAAGGTTGGCGTCCGAGTTCCGCGGTCATCCACCCGGCAGTATTCGCTATGTAGGGAAGCGGCACGGAGAGCATGATGATCCACAGCATCCAGCGCGACTGAAACAATTTTCCGCGCCACAGCAAGAGCGCGGAAAGCGCCATGATGGCGATGAAGATGGTGCCCAGGCCAACCATGATGTGGTAGCTGTAATAGAGAAGCTCGATTCTGTCTGGCCACTGGTCTTCCGGAAATGCATTTAAGCCGCGCACGTTTGCATTCCAATGCCGATAGGTGAGAAAGCTCAACATGTTCGGGACTACTAGAGGATTTTCCAGTTCACGCTTTGCAACGTCCGGCTGACCAAGTATTGCAAGCGGGGCGCCATCGCGCGATTCGAATAAGCCTTCCATCGCCGCAAGAGTTGTGGGCTGATATTGGGAGACCATCTTTCCCTGGAAATCCCCAGTGGGAGCAAGTTGCAGCAGAGCGGCGACTACGCCCACGACCACACCGATGCGCAAGAAAGTCTTTCCAAAATTAAGCTCGCGATTTGTCAGCAGATAGAATGCGCCGACGGCGGCCATCACAAAGCAACCGGTCTGCACGGCACCAAGCATATTGTGGGCATACTGCCAAAGGGCCCAAGGATTGAGGATCAAGCCCCAAAAGCTGGAAAGCTCGATCTCTCCATGCTGCGTAAGTTGATAGCCGGTGGGGTGCTGCATCCAGGCATCCGTTGCGACGATCAGATACCCGGAAAGCCAGGAACCGAGGAACACAAAAAACGCGGCGAACCAGTGGCCGATGCGCCCCAGCTTCTTTTCGCCAAAGAGAAATAATCCGAGAAATGTGGATTCCAGAAAGAACGAGAAAAGCCCCTCCATGGCAAGCGTCTGGCCAATCACGCCACCAGCGGCTTTGGAGAATTCGGCCCAGTTGGTGCCGAACTGAAATTCCATGGGGATTCCGGTAACCACGCCAAGAGCGAAATTGACGCCGAATATCTTCGCCCAAAAGCGTGCGGCACGATTGTAGTGCTCTTGGCCGGTGCGCAGCGCCATTGTCTTGAGAATGACAATGAGCAGCGCCAGCCCCATCGTGAGTTGTGGAAATAAATAGTGATAGGTAACGGTAAAAGCGAAATGCAGGCGATGTACGTCCAGAGCAGAACCCATGGAAACACCTCGGCAAGAAATCCGCGGTGATCGGATTCACGAACTCAATGGACTCGAAGGACTCGAGGGAGCGAAGCGAGATTACCCGTTTATTCTCGCACTTTTCGGGCAATGCGCAAGGGCAGAACATTGTCCTCGTTGCGGTGCAATATTTCTTGTGCAATCAAACGCATGCGTTGATGCCTGCGTTGACTTGGATGGGCAGCAACTCTAGAATGACCGGACCATGACGGAGCCTCGGTCGATCACAGGTCAAACAATTTCGCATTATCGAATTCAGGAAAAGCTGGGTGGCGGCGGCATGGGAGTCGTTTACCGTGCAGAAGATACGAGGCTCGACCGAAGCGTCGCGTTGAAATTTCTGCCAGAAGATACGCCCACCGACGTCCAGACCCTGGAACGATTCCAGCGAGAAGCGCGGGCCGCTTCCGCGCTGAACCATCCTAATATTTGCACGATTCATGATGTTGGTGAGTACGAACACCGGCCGTTTATCGTGATGGAATTGTTGGAAGGCCAGACGCTGAAACATCTGATCAGTGGCAAGCCATTGGAAATCGACAACATTCTCGATATCAGCATTGAAATTGCGGATGCGCTCGCCGCCGCACATCTTAGGGGCATCGTGCATCGCGATATCAAGCCCGCAAATATTTTTGTTACCCAGCGTGGGCAGACAAAAATTCTGGATTTTGGGCTCGCGAAAATGGCATCGAGGCGCACGTCGGGAGAAACCGTTGAAGTTTTTGGTCAAGCGACCATTGGGACAGGCACCGAGTTTCTGACCAGTCCGGGAACGGCTATCGGCACGATGGCTTACATGTCCCCGGAACAGGAGCTGGGTAAAGAGCTTGATGCACGCACAGACCTGTTTTCATTTGGCACGGTTCTTTATGAGATGGCTACAGGGAAGCTTGCATTTAGCGGCGACACGTCGGCAGCTATTTTCGATGCCTTTCTTCATGGAACCCCGACGGTTGGCTCTGGATTGCAGGGACCACTGCCCGCAGAGTTGGAACGCATCATCAATAAGGCGATCGAAAAGGATCGCGACCTTCGCTATCAGACCGCTTCGGAGATTAAAACGGACTTGAAGCGTTTGAAGCGGGACCGAGATTCTTCCGGCCGGGTTGGCGATTTGAAAAGACAATCGTCCGGCGGTGAACAGGCAGCCGTGGCAGCGTCAGAGAAATCGGTGGCGGTGCTTTATTTCGAGAATTTGAGCGGCAGCAAAGATGACGAGTATTTCCGCGATGGGATGACCGAAGACATTATTACGGAGCTATCCAAGATTAAAGAGCTGCAAGTTTTTCCACGGGCAGCAGTGCTGGCATATCGCGATAAACCGGTCACGGGGCCGCAGGTGGGACGAGAACTAAATGCGGCCTGCGTGCTGAGCGGGAGTTTACGCCGGGCAGGGAATCGCTTGCGGATTACAGCGCAATTGATTCGCGCGGAGACTGGCCACTCGATTTGGGCGGAACGCTACGACCGCGAATTAAAAGATGTGTTCGAGGTGCAGGACAAAATTGCGCGGAGCATCAGCCAGGCGTTGCGGATTAAGTTGACTCCGCAGGAAGAAAAGGCGATTGCGCGCAAGCAGACCGATAATCCACAGGCGTACGACTATTATTTGCGTGGACGCCAATTCTTCCATCAGTTCCGGCGCAAGGGATTTGATTTTGCCCGCCAGATGTTCGCCCGAGCTATTGTGATCGACCCGCAATACGCGCGCGCGTATGCGGGCGTAGCGGATTGCTGCTCATTTCTGTATATGTACTGGGACAGCAGTGAAGATAATTTGAATGAGGCGGAAGCGGCCAGCCGCAAAGCGCTGGAATTGGACCCCGAACTTGCGGAAGCTCACGCGGCGGGCGGACTGGCATTCGCACTGAAGAAGAATTTTGACCAGGCGCAAAAGGAATTCGAAGCAGCCATCCGGCTTGACCCCAAACTTTATGAAGCCCATTACTTTTATGCGCGAACATCTTTCCAGCGTGGTGATTTGGCGAAAGCTGCCGAACTTTACGAACAAGCTTCGCGGCTGAACCCCGACGACTATCAAGCCGTAAGCCTGCTGGTCCCGGTTTACCACGGCTTAGGAAGGGCCAAAGAAGCGGAAGATACCGAACGGAGGGCGCTGCAATTGATCGAGAAGCATATCGATAGTCATCCGGACGACCCGCGTTCCCTTTATTTGGGCGCGGGCATTCTGGCGCGGATGGGGCATCACGATAAGAGCTTCGACTGGGCTACACGCGCGCTGGCGATCGACCCGGAAGAAACTTCCATTTTGTACAACGTAGCGTGCGTCTACGCTCTTTTGGGCCGTTCGGAAGAGGCCATCCGTTGCCTGGGCAAGGCGATGGAGCACGGAACATTTTTCAAGAATTGGGCGGCGAAAGATTCTGATCTTGATTCGTTGCGTTCTGATCCGCGATTCCACGCCTTGCTCAGTTAATCTCTTTAGGGGCAAGGGGATGACGGTCCTTCCATGGAAATCATGAAGCGCAATCTGGGGATGGTGGTCGCGGCGTTTCTTTCGGCCGTGGCGTGTGGCGCGACGTTTTTATTTGCCTTGTATCGGCAGTTTGCGATAGTGGAAGTGCCGGCGAGTATCGCGACGGGGATTGAAGTGTATTTCTTGAGTTCTTCGATCGGCGACTTGCTGGAAGACAAAAAAGAGATGAATTATCTCAAGCTGGTTGCGGCCGTGGGATTGGCCGCGGGTGTAGTTAGTTTCTTTCTGATTTCGAAATTTAGAGCGAGTTAGAGAAGCGGGCGGCCCTTCTCAGATCAGGGTAAACATAAAGCCGCCCCACGCGGAAGGGATCGGAAGAATCGGAAAGAATTTACACAGATTTATCGGCGGCACCGGTTTTAAAGAACAAGTCGCGGAACTTTTCTTCGCCCATCACCCGTTGCAATTCCCGGAACGCAAACAGGGGAAGGAAAGTGCAAAAAACAATCAAAGTCCGGGAGAGTAGGTCATCGAGCCGAACGTTGTGAAACGCACCGGCAAAGCCCTCGCCATGGATAAGGCGTTTCACCATTTCTTCCACAACGTGGAAGGCGAACACCAGCAGGCTAAACAGGATTGCCTTATAAAGCGAGGACACAAACAGCGGCTTGTTTTCGTGTTTCTTGCCCAGGCGGGCGTATTCGCCGATGAGAATCACTTTCGCAATCACCACGGCGTTCAACAGGGCCACGCCATAATTGAAATAGGAAATGTCATATTTGTTTAAAAGAAGCATGCTGTAGGTGGCCAGGGCGCAAAAGAAAAAAGCGAGATAGAGGGAAATTGCGCCGAGTTCAATAAACTCGTGCTTAACTTTTTGTTTCATGCTTGGATTTGCAGCAACTTCGGTGCTCATACAGCCTGCCTTCAGCCGGACAAGAAACTCCTGTCCAGCACAACTCCGTTAGACGACGGATGGTAGCACGTGTTTTGGCAGAGGTCTCGGCGAATGATCAGGCGACCAGTACCTGGCCAATTTCCCAGTGGTGACCGTAAGGATCAACTACGCGGCCGATCCTCCAGCCATGCTCTTCGCCGACCGGGTAGATTTCGGTGGCACCGGCTTTCAGCGCGCGCAACAAAACTGCGTCCGGATCGGCGACGGTCAAGATTAAACGGACAGTAGCGCCGCCAAGAGACTGCGGGCTGAAGTTGTAATGTGTTCCGGTGATTCATCGCCCAACCAAAACTCCGCACCGTTCACGGAAAGCCTGGCCACCACGCATCCACTGGGATCTTCGAAGCGATAAACCTCAACGGCTCCAAACGCGGCTTTGTAAAAGTCGACAGCTTTGGCGTTGTTCCGAACGGACAGCCATGGGGCTATGGTGCAGGAGGGGGAAGTTCTTGCGGAGTTTGAGGCCATTGAATATCTCCTTAATGGGAAGGCGTGGTGCCCGTCACAAGATGAAACCCAAGACGGGCACGGCAGTGCCGTGCCCCTACGATGCGGTGAGAGAAATGACTGCCGGTTATCGAAACAACCTGTTCTACTGCGCGAAGCCGATGAACCAACGTTGGTTGCTGCCACCATTGCAGTCGAATTGCACGATGTTCGTGTTGTTCGCGTTGCCACCGCCCTGCACATCCAGGCACTTGCCGCTATTCACGTTCACCAATTCGAAATTATTATTCGGACCACGGCCGCGCCAGCGCTGATTCGGCGGGCCATTCCAGGTAAATTGCTGAACGTTGCCGCCGTTGTAACGGTTGCCACCGGCTACTTCCAGCACCATGCCGCTGTTCACGTTTTGGATGACATACTCATTGCGCCCCACGCTGACAAAAACCCATTTCTGATTGGCGCCGCCGTTGCAACCAAATTGTTGAACGTTCGCGCCGGGGCGACGGCTGTCGCCAAAAACGTCCACGCATTTGCGCGAGCCCACATTCAAGATCATTCCCGTAAATTGACGGGCACCCGTCGGTCCTCCACCTATACCTGGAGGAGGCTGCGGAGGTACGCCCGGACCGCCGGGTCCACCCGGCCCACCTGGCATGGAGTAGCCGGCAAACCATCGCTGGTTATTTCTGCCTGAGCATTGCATCTGAACGATGTTTACGTTGTTGCCCATGCCGCCGCCCTGCACGTCGAGGCACTTGCCGCTGTTCACGTTCACCAGTTCGAAATTATTATTCGGCCCGCGCGCGTACCATCTTTGATTCGCACCACCATTCCAGGGGAATTGCTGGACGTTTGCGCCATTGCCGCGATTGTCTCCGGCAACATCCATCACCTGTCCGCTGTTCACGTTGCGAATTGCAAATTGACCATTCCCGATAGAGATAAATTCCCAGCGTTGGTTTCCACCGCCATTGCAGGAAAATTGCTGAATGTTCGCATTCTTGTTGGTGCTGCCGCCGAACACGTCGATACATTTGCCTGAATTGACATTTCGGAGCAGCCCGCCGTAGTGCGATTGACCTTGAAGTTGCATCTGAGCATCTGCCTGAAGAGCGCCAAAAACAACTCCGATGGAAGCGAGAAAGAAAATGGAAAAGGATCGCGACATGACAACTCCTTGAGTTGAAGTTCGCGAGCGCGGGCGTCGCTCACACGCGGCTAAAAAACCGGGAGACATTCTTATCACAGGCATTTGGTCCCGGTCTATGGCTATCCGCTTGAAAGCGCGTTGTCTATTTTTGAGTTACTTACCGTAAATTAATAAAGTGAACGTGTCCGGAATAATTGCCGGACGGGGGCGCGGGTTATCCGCAGTGGCCGCGGGAGCCGGTCCGAAATCTGCAGAAACGAGATAGACCACATGAGTGGCGTAGTCGATGGCCATGGTGCGGGCGCCACGCTGCGTCTGGATCGTATCCACAACAGAAAACTTTGTTGGGGAATCTTCATGCGCGATGGTCACTGTGCCATCTCCGCAAGAGGCAAACGCATATCCGGTGACCGGATCAAATCGGTTAGCGTCTACGCCTTGGCCGATGGGAACCGTGCCCAGGACTTTACCGGAATTGCCATCGACGAAAGCCATGAGTTTATTACGGCAACCCACGATCAGTATTTCATTAGCGGCATCAATAGCCAGGCCAGAAGGTGACTGGCACGGCGCGAGCGGCCAGGTATTTTCGATTTTGAGCGTCTTGGCGTCGAATTTTACGAGTGAACTCTTGTCCTGAAGATTGGCGAAGATATGGCCCTTGCCATCGGTGGCTGGGAATTCCGGCTCGCCACCAAGCGGGAAGGTGCTGACCAGCTTTCCGGAAGCAGCGTCAATTGCGGAAGCGGTGCCGGGATCACCATTGAACGTGAACACGCGCTTGGAGAAGGGATCGTAAATCACGCCATCCGCGTCCTTATCCGCCTTGGCCGTGTCCAGGGTCTTAAGCGAGGTGAGATCAAAAATGGTGGAATCCCCGCTTTTGCCGTTGGTCGTGAAACCCTTGTTGAACTCGTCGACCAGGGCAACGCCGTGGACGCCTTGCAAATCCGGAATATCGCCGAGAACTTTGCCATCGGGGTCGACTACGATGACGTGCGTGGCTCGCGTGATGAACAGGCGGTGCGTCGCGGGATCAACTTCCAGATAGTCCCAACCGCCAATGCCGCCAAGTTTTACCTTCTTGATGAGATGGTAGCCGGAGCTGCCGGCAGATTGCGGTGCTGCGGGAGAAGCTGCGAAAGAGGAGAGGAAAAGAAGAGCGAGGGCGCAGCAAATATTTTTCTTCGACATGAAAGCCTCCAAAGATAATAGGGGAGTCACGATTGACGCAAAGAAACGATGTCACAGCGTAGATAAACATAAGATAAATCCGGAGGAGCCACAAGAAATTGTTGATCAACAGGCAAATTTCTTGGCAACGCGGAATTCAGTTGTAAAATGAGAAGAGCGGGGCTGTAGCTCAGATGGATAGAGCGTAGGTTTTCTAAACCTATATAAATCCTCACAATACCCTTTAAAAACGCGGATATTTGATGATTTTATACCCATTAAATACCCATCGCGGGTATAGTGGGTCTGGCAGGAGGCTGCGGATGCAAAAGGGCTCGATCAAACGAAATGGTAGGTGTGGGTGCTCAAATATCGCGGCGATGTGATCGAGAATGGAGTTGTGACTCGCGGCAAAGACCTCTAAAAAAAACTTGTCCCCATCGATCGTGAACACCAGCCGAAGAAAGACGGTACCGCCCCCGATAGCGTTCTTGCCGAACGTGATCTTTTCATGGCGACTTTCAACGTTGAAAACAGTGGTCCACAGTCCATGGATTCGTTCAAGACCTACCTTGAATCCTACCTCGCCACAGGCAAAGGCCCCGCGGGTCCGTGGCGCGCGATCACGAAAGCCAGCTACACACGCGACTACAAAGCAATAAAGCCGTTCATTCCCGACACCCTCAAATTGAAAGACGTCGATACGCCTGCGGTGAATCGAATTCTTCAAGCGCTCTATGAGGATGATGGGGACGATCTGCGTGCGCAGTCGGCGTACAACAACATCAAGACCTTTCTCAGCACAGCGATGCGAATGGCAGTTGGCAGCGGGTTGGTAAAAGTCAACCCAGTGCCCGATGCATTCCCGTTGAAGGGCAAAGACGCTGACACTCACGCATATACATTAGATGAAGTTTACGTGCTCGCGAAAGCGGCGAACAACCCAACGATGGAAGCGGCATTCATAGTCGCGGCTTTCACTGGAATGCGCATGGAGGAAATCAAGGGATTGCGATGGGAGGATTATAAGAACGGGATACTGGAGGTAAAAAGGACAGTGGCACATGGTGTAGTTGATGATCCAAAGTCAGCGGCCAGCAAGGCGCCGGTTCCGGTTGTTGGTGTGGTCAAACAAGCGCTGGCGAAACTTTTGAAGCAGAACAGAGGCGATGGCTACATCTTTCATGCGGAGCATGATCCTCAAACCCCGGCGATTTTCGAGAATCTTCTTCGACGTGATGTGTTCGATAATCTGGAAAAGGCTGGCGTTGAGTGGCACGGCATGCACGCATTCCGCCGCGGCCTGGCGACCGTGTTGCACTCGATCGATGGTGTCGGCGACCGCACTATAGATCACGTCCTCCGCCATGAGAGTAAGAAGGATGACGTTGCTGGCAAGCACTACATCAAGCCGGACATGAAACAGATTCGGAGGGTGTTGGAGCAAGTCGAGAAGATGTACAAAGCCGTTGAAAAGAAAAACAAACGGCGCAAGCGCTAGGCGGGAGCAACCCGTTATCGATATGCACAGTACCATTCCCACATAACATCGTTCTCGTGATAATGCACTATGCGCGGCTCCGGACAGCTAGTGAGATGAAGTGAGGCGACATTGAAACGCTCAGCAAAGACATCCAAACAGTATGCGTTGTTGATTAGTCCGCGGTTGGTGACGCGCGGAGACTCCATCTCACCTTTTGGGACGTTCGCAATTCGCATCGTTCACATCGATGGTGAACAAATCATTGCGCCAACCGAACCAGGTTTCAGGTGTCTAGTCTTTGCCTGCAACTGGAATGAGAAAGACCCAACGGAGCCTACACACTCTTGGAAGGCATTTTACCGTGAGGTTTGGAAAATCGAGCACTCTGACGCGGAAGCTATGGTTAAAATGCTTCGGAAGCTGAATCGAATTTCTTTGTCTGCGTCCGCAAGTTTTGGTCAGTATGTGGCATCCGCCGCGAATGCCCTGAAAATCACACTTGCTTTGATGGAATCGAAACACGCGACAAACACTCCGGGTTACCACTTCAATGATTATCTTGGCGTCAAGCCTTCAGATGTCCCGGGTGCGATTGATGGGCTTGTCACCAACATTCGTGCATTGCGTAAGGCTGTGCATAGCACGTAAACTGTTTTTCCCTATCCTCTGCGAATTCTCGCGGAGATGATCTCAAATGACCGAAGAACGAAAGCATGCAATTCTTTTCGCAGCCACTTTATTGTCCGCACGAAAAATTATCGAAGTCATAGACAATGATGACCCGCAAAACCTGGGACGAAAATTTTTCATGGATTTATTTGTCAGCAAGGCGATAGATCAAGCAGCAAATATTTTGAAAAAGATTGATGAGCGATGGCCAGCGGAAACTGGCGCGTGAAGCACTGGGTTAATTCTAACTTCTCACCGAGAATAATCGGCTGAGTGTTCCGCACAGATGCTTTGGAAAATGTGCTCGTGTTCCTCGCGGTGAAAGCTGCTCAACGCATACGCGCAAAGAAGATCAAACTCGTAGATTGTAGCTAGCTGGTTCAAGAGTTGTTCAAGCCGGATCGCTGCGTCCGCTTTACCTTCCGCCCACAACAAAGGCCCACATTCTCCCCACATCGCAACCCGGGAATGCTCCCCTTTCCCTGCCTTGGCGGCTCCACTGACAAGACCACCCACAACCTCGAAAAAGCGTTCCCAGTCGGGCATGTCAT
>DASXIT010000129.1:0-4262 GCA_036497825.1 Candidatus Acidiferrum sp. | reverse complement strand
CCGCGAAGCCCATACGCCGCCAGCAAAGCTTCAGCCGACCATTTCGTAAGCGCCTACGCCAATACTTACGGACTTCCCGCAATTATTCTCCGCTGTACCAATAACTATGGGCCATTCCAATTTCCAGAAAAACTCATTCCCTTAATCATTGCAAACGCCCAGGAAGACAAGGCCTTGCCCATCTACGGAGATGGCATGCAGGAGCGCGACTGGCTTTTTGTGGAAGACTACTGCCGGGCAATCACGCTGGCGCTGGAAAAAGGAAAGACCGGCGAGATTTATAATGTTTCCGCGGGCGCTCCCCAGCAAAACCTTTACATCGTCAAGATGATTCTCAAACATCTGGGCAAGCCCGAATCCCTGATGACCTACGTGAAGGACCGGCCCGGTCACGACCGCCGTTACGCGCTGGACAGTTCGAAAATCCGCCAGCAACTGGGCTGGCTTCCGCAGGTTTCTTTCGAAGACGGCATCCGTCGTACCATCGACTGGTATCGGTCCAATTCTCTATGGTTGGAGCACGCGCGTTCCGGGGAATATCGCAATTATTACGATCGCCACTATACCAATCGTTCCGAGACTTTCAGCCGATGAAGCAAAACTGCCAAAAACACCGGGAAAACTCGTGAATTCCGGGCAATCAAATTCCCCGAATCCGCCTGCGCCAGATTTCCTGGGTTCCCATTCTCGTCGGCTGCTGGCCTATTTTGCCTGGATTCTCGCAACCACCGTGATCTTCATCGGTCCCGTCAGGACGTTTGTTTCGTACTCTCTATCGAACGACAACGCATCGCACCTCATTTTAATTCCCTTCATCAGCGCTTTGATTGTGTTCCTCGAACGCGCCACAATTTTCAAGTCGCTCGGCTGCGATCTCCCCATAGCATCCGCATTTCTGATGGTTGCTGCGGCGCTTGGCGTTCTCGCTTTCGTGGCCGGCGTTTATTGGAGCCCCCTGAACCGCATTTCCCTATTTATTCTGTCCCTGCTTTTGCTTTGGATTGCGGGATTCGCCTTCTTTTTCGGCAGTT
Organism: Candidatus Acidiferrum sp.; assembly: GCA_036497825.1. Classification (GTDB taxonomy): domain Bacteria; phylum Acidobacteriota; class Terriglobia; order Acidiferrales; family UBA7541; genus Acidiferrum. Next base: position 3,231 of record DASXIT010000129.1, on the reverse strand, counting down.
CCAGTCTTCGCAGCGCCCGATTTCCATTAGCCTTTCTGGTTCTGTCCATTCCCATTCCCGATTTCCTTCTCGACAAGGCGATCTACCTTCTTCAAAAAGGCTCCGCGGAAATCGCCGCCGTTCTCTTTGATTGGAGCGGCGTCCCAGTACTGCGCGAGGGATTCGTTTTCCACCTCGCCAATGTCAACATTGAAGTGGCCCGCGAATGCAGCGGCATCCGCTCCAGCCTGGCGCTGCTTATCCTGGCGATTCTGGTTTCTTATTTTTTCCTGGATAAATTCTGGAAACAGGTCGTTCTGGTGGTGGCCGGATTGTTTGTAATGATTCTAAAGAACGGCGTGCGTATCGTCACGTTGACTTTGCTGGCCAGCTATGTGGATCCGGGGTTCCTGTACGGAAGGCTGCACCACGAAGGCGGTGTGGTTTTCTTCTTGCTTGGTTTGTTGATGTTGGCGCCACTACTGTGGCTCTTGCGGCGCGGCGAACACCGGACGGCAACACCGCAAACTCCCAGCCCAACTCGCTGAACTATTTCCCCGCTTCTTCACCGGACGGATAGCCGTAGTAATAACCACCGTATCCGGCGTCGGAATCCGCGCGATTCAGCACTACTCCCAGCAGATTCTTCTCCTGGAATTCTGTCGCGGCCTTGGCCGCCATCTTGTGGTCGGTCGATCCCGCGCGCACCACAAACAGCACTCCATCGCAAAGATCCGCCATCATGCTGGCATCGTGCACCGGCAACGCTGGCGGAGTGTCGATGATAATCCAGTCGAAAATCGGTGTCATCAGCTCCAACAGTTGCTTCATCCGATCGTTTAGCAGCAGTTCGCTGGGATTGGAAACTTCGTTCCCCGCCGGAATAAGGCAAAGATGGGCGTCAGTGCCCTTCTGCACGATGCCGCGCTCATCGGCTTCACCACGCAAATAATCTGACAAGCCAGGACTTCGCCGAGCGCCGAGCACTTGATGCAAACGCGAAGCTCGCAGATCCGCATCTATCAGCAGTACTCGCCGGTCCGGCTGCCTGACAATCGATTGCGCCAGATTTGCCGCAACGAAGGTCTTTCCCTCCGCCGGCACGCTACTGGTTACCACAACGCGTTTGAGCGGCCGCGCTCCGCCAATCTGATACATACGCGAACGCAGAGTCCTAAATCGCTCGGCTCCGATGCTGGATTCATCTCCGCCTTCGAACACGCTCTGTCTCGGGTCGAGCTTCCACCTCAGCCCGTCTGAACCTTTCACGAGATCTTCATAGCGAAGGAAACCAGGAGGTTCCATCCGAACCGGCCCGCGCAACACGGGCTCTTCCAGATTCCTAGGCGGGATCACCGCCCTGGGTGCGTCCGCAACTTCCAGAAACGCCGGCTCCGTGCTCGCTAGCTGCGCCGTTCGCTCTTGCGCCGCTTTTTTTAAGGCCTCATGAATCCTGCTCATAGATTTCCGTTTCCTTTTGTTGTCGTAGCCCTTTAAGCCCCGGTCTCGGTAATTCGCAATCCCGGACTGATGCCTTTCGGCTTATGTTTACCGGCAGGCGCAACATTCGGCAGTGAGGCCAGCACCGGCAATTGCATGCAGGCCTCAACATCTCGCTCGGTATGCATCGAGACATCTAAAGCCGCGATTAAGTACAGTATGGCTAGCCCCAGCGCCAAGCCACCTCCAGCCCCAGCCCCCGCAAAAACTGGCTTTTTCGGGAAAGATGGAGTCAGTGGCAAACTCGCCGCATCCAATACCCGCAATTGCTCGCCTTGTTGTTCGCGAATCAGGTCTCCAGCTATGGCGGACGCATCATGCTTCTTGAGTAAATCGTTGTACCCATCCAGCGCCGTTTGATAATTCCGCGTCAGCTCCTTGTATTGCTGCTCAACCGCCGGACTCGATTGCAGCCTTCCTTGCAGAGCGCCAATTTGGCCTTGGGTCTGTCCCTGGCGCTTCACCAGATCGGCGATATTTAGATCATCCTGGCGCATTTTCGCGCGCAGCTGCTGAATCGAGACCGGTTCCACCATATTAGCCTGCGTGCTGGACGCCGCGCCTTCGCCCTTCGGTCCGTCGGCGATCCTTTTCTTCAACTGCTCAATCTGATGTTTGGTCTTGATCACATCTGGGTGATCCGCGGTGTACCGCGATTGCAGGCTGCTTAGTTGGTCTTGCAGGGTTGCAAGTTGCTGATCCAGAGTTTCGCTTGGCGTATCGCCTACTTTTACCGCCTTCCACGAGGCAAGCTGTGCATTCAACAACGATTCGTTCATCACTCTATCTTGTTGCGCGCGGCTGACATTCTGCGTGATCGCGTCCAGCTGCGCGTTCATGCCGGCAAGCAAACCCAGATTCCTTTGCTCGTCGTCAGGCAGCGATCCCATGTATTTCTTCTTGAAGTCCGCCAGTTTTGCATCCTGCTCATCCAGGTTTCGCTTGGCATCATCCACATGCTCCGCGAGGAACTTCGTAGCCTCGACGCTGGACGTGCCGGCCTCTTTCGAACTCTGCTCCAGGAACATGGTGGTCAGCTCGCTACAAATGCGCTGCGCCACTTGCGGGCTGTCCATGGTCACGTTGATGTGAAACCCGGGCAAATGTCGGTTTCCAGTTCCTTGCATCATCGCTTCGAGCGGCGTAACCTCGATCGCAGCGCGCAGCCTTAGCACTAGATCTTCCATGTGCACGGAATCGCGGTCCGACGCATAGAGTCCGAATTTCTCGATGAGTTGTTGCAACTTTGAACTGCTCAAAATCTGCGCCTGCATGGAAGCAAGCCGCTGGCTGGTGGCCTCAGTGATTACCGGCTTTACCAGGTCCGCCGACATCGTCTGCTGATCCACCAGCACCAGCGTTTGCGACGTAAATTTCTTCGGCAGAAACAGCGCCGCGCCAAGCGCGAGAGTCAACCCGCAAATAATGGTGATGGGCAGTATCCACCAGTAGCCCTTCAGAATTCTTCGCACTTCCGAGGCGTTTAATTCGCCGTTTGGAATCATTTCCGGTCTTCCTCGCAATCAATCTCGATCGCGTTGCTTGCTTGCCTGAACTTTACTTGGTTGACAGCCTTGCCACACTTCTTCGCCATTCCTAGATTGCAAGACCTCTGCCACCGCAAGGCTCCGACTGGCCATCCTTGACTCATTTTAAGTCATTTGCTTTGTGTCACATAGAGCTATCTTTCGGGAGTTTCCTGTAGTGCGAGAGGCCTGCGCTTAGTTACCTGACTAGGCAAAGTGGAACTTT
>DASXIT010000128.1:0-2602 GCA_036497825.1 Candidatus Acidiferrum sp. | reverse complement strand
TCGCACTATCGCATCGTCGAGAAGTTGGGCGACGGCGGTATGGGCGTTGTCTACAGGGTGGGAGGACACGGAGCTTGGCCGTTACGTTGCATTGAAGTTTCTGTCCGGCGAAATTGCCAACGATCCACGGGCAGTGCTTTTTCTCACTCAAGAGTTGGGCGCCGGAGGCATCAGCTCGAAAGAAGATGTGAGTTGAATTGTTTTGTGCAGCGTCCGGTATAGAGGGCAACGCATGGCGTAAATCCCGTGTGAACGCTCGACTGTTTCCCTCGCCGATTCGGGGGCTACCAGTCGCATGGCAACGTGGATGCGGCGAATGACGAGTACGCCTTCCTCTGTTTCCACCTCGCCTGTTACATCCGCAGTGAGTTTTCCGTTGCTCGCATCGATTTGACGCGCTTCCAGCGCGCCTCCAAAAGTGCCGACCATTCAACCGGCGGTCGCCGAAATGACATAGTCAATGGTGGAGGAATGCGACTCCTTCAACTTTCCCGGGTCAACTTTGTAGTGCTCGGCAATTGCCCCGTGGACACTGTAGATTACCGGCTGGGACTCGCCAGGTAGATGCGCGACGCGAAGGGGTCCCTGTCGGCGCTCGATGCGCGATTTTGAAACATATACGACATCACCCATGCATTTCTCCTTCCCGCTGAATCGATTCCATCCAACTCCGAATAGTCAATTGTGCCGGATATCGTTCGGAGACCGTTTGAGGTCCAGGGGCAGTATCTGCAATTGCCATTTGAGCGGCACCGAGGTAGGGGGATAGCAAATCGCCTTGTCACAGGCCTGATATCTTAGCTCACCCGTAATGGAAATTGTTTTCCGCACGCCGACGAGTGAGCGGGTTACATCGCGGACCTCGGAGGGCGTCACAGTAACATCTTGTGTGATGCGAAACTTGTCTTCGAAGACTGGTACGCGTTCCTGGATCGCCTCCAAATAGAGAACTTTAGAGTTCGGGTAAGCCGCATCAGAAAGCTCGATTCCTGAGCCCGGTTGCAGTTCCAACTGAATCGGCTTGTATCCCTTTACGCCCGGAGAATAAACGTGAACTCCCGGTGGCAGCTCGATTTCGGCAGCCAAGGTAACGCGGCTCCCCGGTGCCACAGCCCAGTCGGATTGCGCAAGGCTAAGCCGCAGATGAGGCGCTTCCACATTTTGGCTCACTTCCTCAGCCAGCTCAGGGAAAAGCTTCCCAATGATGTTGTTCGCCGTGAATCGGTTTGTGTAATTCGTTTCAAAATATTTTTCGCGAATTACGCCAGTTTCCTCTATATAGAAATATCCTGGATACGCCATGCCTTTGGTCATTCCCCTCGCTTCCGGGTTAAGCACTTGGAAGCTGCGAATGATTTCGGACTTGGGGTCGGCTAATAGGGGAAAGTCTATTCTGTGCCGGTCGGCAAAATCCTTTAGGATTGCCGGGCTGTCATAGCTAATTGCCGCCAGCTTAAGCCCTTGCGCCTCAAATCTCTTCTTTGCCGCTTGCAGCTGCACGAGCTGCGCCTTGCAGAAGGGTCACCAGTCGGCGGAGCGGAAGAAAAGGAGGACGGTACCTTTTGATCCCTTGAGCGTCTCGTTGGTGCATTCATGGCCGAACTGATCAAGCAGAGCAAATTCGGGCACTCGGTCGCCGATCTGGAGGCCGACGGATGGAGCTATGGCGTGATTTGTGGCAGGGTTATTTTGACCGCTCGCAAGAGCGGACAATCCGACCAAGAAAAGAATGCCAACGGCAATTTTCATCTTTACTCCAGATTTTCGTCGCTTCACAACTAGCGATAAATGGAGTGAATACGAGAAGAACAGATTCCAATTTAAGCAGCGCACCTCTCGGGCTACCCACTTGCGCCCAGCGGCTGCCGCCTGGTTTACAATCGATTTGCGGCTATGCGTTTACCGTTTTCGTGAACGTGAACGTTTCTTCCTCTGCCACCAGGAAAATGGGCGGTCCCCCAGACGAGATCTTCGCTGCGTGTGCGAGTGCCTCCTTGCCGCCTTCAGATGCCGCGCATGCCTCCAGAGCTTGCCTGGAAGGAAAATAAACTTCCGCAACCCGATAGAAGTGAGAAGGACCCTGCGGCGAGCCGAGTATATTGGTGGCGACGATCTTGGTCTTCCCGCCCAGTTTCGCAACGGCCAGCGGGACATGCTCTTCCTGATAAACCTTCTCGAAAGCATCGACATCTTTAGGGTGCGGATAGATCACTACTAACTTTACGTCTGCCATTCTGTGCTCCTAGCAAAACAAGATTTGCGTCACACAAGTCAACACCCGACTATTCTCGGGCCTGACCACTCTCCAGCGAGGACTGGAGGGCCGTTGCCTCGTTGATTTCAAAGAGGCCCGACTCAATGTGAGTCACGAGCAAAGGAAAGGTTTCACACGGGATCAAAAGTATCGACGCCCTGTTCTCACGTTCCGACAACGACCCCACCCTTTCTATATCCATTCTCCTGAGACGAATCTCGGAAACTTTCTCTTGAAGAGTCAATCAAATCAGGTTGTATGCCTTTTGAAGGCGATTTTTGAACAAGTTACAGATCTGCAAGTCGGCAGGATTTGCCTTCAGTTTCGAACAGAACTTTTCCGGGCCCC
>DASXIT010000127.1:0-1597 GCA_036497825.1 Candidatus Acidiferrum sp. | reverse complement strand
AGCGGAAACAGTCGATAAGGAAAGGCTAAACCCTCATGGAAAATCACAAAACAACTTATATTCTCGTCCACGGCGCCTGGCACGGAAGCTGGTGTTGGAAGCGCGTTCGCGCGGCGCTTCAATCTGCCGGACACAACGTATTCACACCTACCCTCACTGGGCTGGGCGAAAGATCGCATCTCAATTCTGCGGCCGTAGACCTCTCGACCCATATCGCCGATATCGTGAATCTCATTAAATGGGAAGAGCTCTCGGATGTAGTTCTCTGCGGTCACTCTTATGCTGGTTGTGTCATTACCGGCGTCGCCGATCAAATTCCTGATCGAATCAGAGCATTGATTTTTCTGGATGCCTTTGTGCCCGAGAACGGAGAGTCTTTGATGGATATCGTGTCATCGGCCGTAGCGCAAGCCCAACGCGATCAGGCAAAAGCTACCGGCGAAGGCTGGAAAACAAATCCCATTCCAGCGAACGTATTCGGAGTTCGCGACCCGCAAGACGTTGCATGGGTTGACGCGCAATGCACTCCACAGGCGATTGCGACTTTTGAAGAGCGCGTCAAGCTCACAGGCAATCTGGAACACATCCAGGACATTGCCTATATGTTTCCGACAGAATGCCACCCAGGTCTTCTGGTCAGTCACGAACGGGCGAAAGCCAAACGCTGGAAAATTCGTACCATCGATAATTCCGGTCACGAATTTATGATCGATCATCCCCAGGAACTGGCCGAATTTCTGCTGGAATACGCTCCAACCGAGGTGATCCAGAATGGTAGTGGCCATCGCATTGAATAGAGAGAGAAAATCAGAGGATCTGGCACTCTTCAGAGCACGTTTTTGCCGCTGTCGCAAGTTGCTGCTTTTCATTGCGTCTCGTGTGCTTGGTGGAAGCGAGGGCACCGACGAAGCGCTGCAAAACTGCTGGCTGAAGGCTACTCGCAATCCACCATGGTTTGAACACGAAGGAGCCTTTCGCGGTTGGCTCGTTCGGGTGCTTATCGATGAAGTCCTTGCGATCCGGGCAAACAACAAGAAGGCAAACGATCGAGTGTTGTCCGGAGCACACCCTCTTTACTAAATCTCCGCTCTCAACGAATCATGGGGAGCTCTTCATTTCGCAGCGTTGTCTCCTGAACGGTCGGCGACTCCGAAATGATCGATCTTTCGGGCACGCTAAACGACTCTGGCCACACTGAAGCGATTTGGATTAGTAATCGGAGTTCGGCTTGTGGAACCTGATGTTCCCGATTGCTCATGGATGACGGGCCACTCGGAACCAACACCTGATCGGACATAACTTCCGTATGAATCGACAATGCGCGAACTTGGTCTGCTTGTCTTGCTGTTTGCAAGCACTGATCTCCTTTAGCGGTGTAACCGTAGGCTTGCTGCGCTTCACGCTGCGCCCACTTGCACTTCTGTTGCCGAGGACTTTTGGAGTGCGCGCCAATGTGCAGGTGAGGTCCCTTCCCAGTGCTGGAAAGCGCGGAAGAAAGAATTGGCGTCTTCGTAGCCTAAGAGATAGGCAGTTTCGTTCAGATCACGAGATGAGTGGAGCAGATAGTGACGGGCAAGTTCACGCCGTGCCTCGTCTA
>DASXIT010000126.1:0-120681 GCA_036497825.1 Candidatus Acidiferrum sp. | reverse complement strand
TACGGACTGTACGCACTTTCGTGGCCTGCGGCATTTGGTCTTTGCAAAGATCGAGCCTCGGAGCTTCATCACTTTTGATTTATTGCGCAGGCGGGTAATGGGAGTACTTTCTCCCGCTGCCACCCGCGATGCCCATTTTTGGAATTCGAAATTTCTACCGATTACGATCGGGCTCCTCGGGACAACGATGGGGATAGCTCCCTTGCATTGCGCGTGCCTGGATCGCAACGGAGACGCATTATTGGTGGCCGGAAATTCCGGCGCTGGAAAATCCACACTTACCGCCGCACTGGCGAAGCAGGGGTTTGGCGTGGTCGCGGACGACTGCACATATGTATCCAAAGATGGCGCCGAACTGGTAGCCCACGGACTGTTTTCGCGTGTGAAGTTACTGCCGGACGCTGTTCGATTTTTTCCGGAATTGCAAGACTTTGCGCCCAAGGAAACTTTGAACGGTGAAATCGCACACGAGATTGATCCGGCCACTGTTTTTCAGTCCAAAGTAAAAACACGCTCACGGCCCAAGTGGATGTTGTTCCTGGAACGCAAGGCCGAACGCGGTTCTCAATTCGTCCGCTGCGCGCCCGAGCACTTTGCTCATTTTTTTGAAAAGAACGCTGAGAAGCTCCCATTGGAATTGCAGGATGCGATCCGCGGACGTTCCGAGATTATCCAGAGTCTGTCTCGTTGCAACAGTTGGATTCTTCAGACAGGAGACAGTCCGATGCAAACGGCGGCGGCGATTGATGAATTTTTATCGGAGGTGTGACATGGACATGTTGGAGTCAGCGGCAAACTACAAGGATCCGCTCGATGCTTTGCGGCGATTCATTCCTACGCCGTTAAAGACCAGGCTCCGCGTGGGCCTGACTATCCTGCAGGTTGCCACCAACGATCTGTCGCTGGTGCCGGATCTCCCCCCCGAAACGGTTTCGAAAAAACTTATGAAACGAAGCCTGGACTGGAAACTCGTACGGGATGATGACGCGCGCGGAATTTTGCAGGAACCGCTGCAACTGACTTCCGGGGCGCTGACCGTGGTCACAATGGGCACGGCGTGCTTATTGGGCGTGGACCGCGAACGAGGAGAATTGCTTTGTTTTATCGGCGCGGACGTGGACGAGAAATCATTCCAGGAAATCCTTGTTCCGATGCTCTGCAACCTTTCCATTGATGGCATGGAGGCTGAGTCTTTTGAATTTGTCAGCCATCTGCAAGAGGATTTGAACGATGCCTGATACGTTGGCAAAACAAATCGTCCTCGATGTACTTCAGCGCGAACCGGACCTTTCAGGGCTTGGCGATATTCCCACGCTTCGCAGCAACGAGGGCGAGCGATTGTTGCGTTGGCTGGACCACAGTGGACTGGCACTGAGCTTTCTGAGAAGCGTTCAGTGTTCGGACGAGGCAGCACATTTGTCGAAAGACTGGCGCAATGTCTTGAAACGGAGAATGGATCGAAACGCGACTCGATTGAAGGACATGCTCGGGGAATTTCGGCGCCTGAATGATGCGTTTCGAGCGAACGGTGTCAAGTGCGTCACGATGAAGGGATTTTCGTTGCTGCCCGATTTTTACGACGATGCCGTACTTCGGCATCAAACGGATTTTGATTTTCTTGTGGAGCCCAATGATGTGGAGAGTGCGGCAGCGGTTCTGCAATCCTGCGGCTACTCGACACCGCGATTGTCTCGGACGGAAGAGTCGAGCTTCACAACTCCGCTCAGTAAGGTTCCGTCTCACAAAGATGATCTTTACGCGATACAGCAGCACCGCCAGGTAGACCTGCATGTTTCACTTACCGAAAAATCAGAGTGGATTCAATTGCGGGTGCCAGACGACTGTATGGGCCGCGTGGTTGAAATGAATTTATACGGCATACAGTTTTGGTCGCTTGCCCTGCCAGATCGGTTCGTTTGCCAGGTATTGCATGCGTTCCGCCATTGCTTCCGCTCGTGGGTCCGGCTGTCGTGGCTGATGGAGATTGGCCGGTGCATGGAAATGCACGCAGAAAACGACGATCTCTGGAGCAACGTAATCGAGTTAGCCGGCAATGACATTGTCACCAAACGGATTTTTGGCTTCGTGTTGTGTCTTACCAACCACCTTTTCAAATTCAGGATTCCTTCGCAACTGCGCGCGTGGACTGAACAAGGGATGACGAAATCCATGCGTGTTTGGTTGGATCATTTCTCAGAAAAATGGGCGCTGGCAGATTGGCCGGGCAACCTGAGCAACCTGCTCCTGGCACCCGAATTTATACCCGACAGAAAACTTCGAAACGAATATCTGGCGAGCAGGCTTTTCCCGAAGAAAACAGTGGCAGCGGTTGAAAGTTTACGGGGCCCGGCAACGAAGAAACCTCTATTGGGGAATGTTCAGCAGTGGATTTATGTGGCCCAGCGCTCTCGGGTTCATTTGAAGGACCTGCTGGCGCTGCCTGCGGATCTTTTGCGCTGGAAATTTGTGCTTCGCTAGGTAGGTTGTCACCTATGTAGCCGGTACTTCTGTCACCTATCTGTCCGGGTCGGACAAAAACCTGAAGTGGAGCCGAGAGTGGGAGTTGAACCCACGACCTGCCGATTACGAATCGGCTGCTCTACCACTGAGCTACCTCGGCCTTATTCATTGACGATAGCATTCGCAGAAAATGACTGTCAATTCTGCGGGATACATTTAGGTCATTGAGGAAACCGCGCCCGCTTCCCTTCGAGATCTCAGGGTTAACAGAAAGCGGCCGCTACATAGCCTATTTTTGCTGAGTTTTGCGGAGATGGGTGGAGCGGAAAAGATGAGGACGGGCACGGCAGTGCCGTGCCCCTACGTTAAGGAAATGGTTTTTTGATCTGAGAATACGAATGGGAAGAGCGTGATTTGTTCGAGTTGAATTCTAACTTTCTTGCCGGTACTGAATCCAAACTATCGTTCATTTGTAGATCTGTGTGCAGAGGAAATCCTTATGAAGGCGGTTAGAATTCACGAGTTTGGGCCACCGAGCGTGATCGTCATTGATGAATTGCCACGGCCAGTTCCTAGACCGGGCGAAGTGTTGGTGCAGGTGAAAGCGGCAGGTGTAGGGCCTTGGGATGCGCTGATTCGTGAGCGGAAAAGTGTGGTGAATGTAGGGCTGCCGCTGATTTTGGGTTCCGATTTATCTGGCGTGATTGAAGAAATTGGTCCGGGCGTTTCCGGATTCAAGAGTGGTGACGAGATTTATGGTTGTACGAATGCTGACTTTTGCGGAGCCTACACGGAATACGCCATCGCCTCCGCCAGTATGGTGGCCCGCAAACCGCAGGGCCTGAGTGACGTGGAGGCTGCCTCCGTTCCCGTAGTGGCGGTAACCGCGTGGCAGATGTTATTCGAATATGCGCAGGCGAAAGCAGGGCAAAAGGTTTTGGTTCACGGAGGAGCGGGAAATGTCGGGGCGTATGCGGTGCAATTGGCGAGCCAGGCGAAGCTGGAAGTAGTGGCTACCGCCGCCACGAAAGACACAACCTATGTACGGAGTTTGGGAGCGAACCGCGTTTTGGATTATCGATCTACTGCATTTGAAGATGAAGTTTCCGGGGTGGATATCGTCATCGATACGGTGGGAGACACCCAAGACCGTTCGATGAAGGTTTTGCAGCCGGGCGGAATCCTGGTGTCGGTCGTTTCACCGTTTCCCGAAACGATGGGGAAGAAAAACGTTCGGACCGTGTTTTTTCTTGTAGATGTTACGACAGGCAGATTGAATAAACTGACGGATTTATTTGAAGGCCATAAGTTGCGCACGGAGGTGGGTAGCGTGTTGCCGTTGGAGCAAGCGCGGACGGCTCATGAAATGTTGGCTGGCGCTCCGCATGAACACGGGAAGATCGTCTTGGTGCCGACCCCGAAAAATTGAAATAACGATTTTGACTCTCGTTCATCTATTTAGATGCTTGTCTAATCGTCTTGGTGAGACCAATGTCAGAAAATGGAGAACATTATGGGAAAGCTTACAAATCAGGTTGCGGTGGTAACGGGAGCGTCGAAAGGGATCGGCGCGGGAATCGCTAAAGCCCTGGCCGCGGAAGGCGCTTCGGTGGTCGTCAACTACGCATCGAGCAAAGAAGGCGCTGACCGCGTGGTGAAAGAAATCACGGATAAGGGCGGCAAGGCGATCGCCGTGCAAGGCGACGTTTCGAAGCAGGCGGACATCACGCGACTGTTCGCGGAAACAAAGAAGGCCTACGGGAAGCTCAACATTCTGGTGAACAACGCGGGGATTTATAAGTTTGCGCCGCTGGATTCCGTCACGGAAGAACTATTTCACGATCACTTCAATCTCAACGTGTTGGGCCTGCTGCTAACCACCAAGGAAGCGGTAAAGCTGTTCGGCCCCGAAGGCGGAAGCATCATTAATATCGGTTCGGGCGTGAGTAGTATTTTTCCGCCCAACACAACGGTATACACCGCCACCAAGGCTTCGGTCGACGCGATTACCGCGATCCTCGCCAAGGAATTGGGCGGGCGCAAGATTCGCGTGAACTCCATCAACCCAGGCATGATCGAGACCGAAGGAGTACACACTGCTGGGTTCGCCGAAGGGGATTTCCGCAAGTGGGTCGAAGCGCAATCGCCTTTGGGACGGATCGGCCAGTCGGATGACATCGCGCCAACGGCGGTTTATCTGGCTTCTTCTGATTCGAAATATTTGACAGGGGAAACCATCCGAGTCACTGGCGGCATTTTTTAAGACGACCAGCACAAACTTGTGTTGTGCTTGGGGTTCAGATCGAGGAGCGATCCCTCCACTGCGAGTCGCCAAAAACGGGCGGCCTTCCGGTCTGGATGACATCGTAGAGACAACGAGAAATAAATCTTACATGTGAATTCAACGGGAAAAGGGATACATCACCCAGGCTAGGCCGATTCCTACGACTAGAAAAAGAAAAAAGGACCAGAGGATATAGCGGATACGGTCGTTGGGACGGCGGCGGCCTAAATAGCCGAAGGCCAGGGAAATTACCGCTGCGAAAAGTAGGAAGGCCTGAAAATGATTGAGGGAAAGCGGGGAGAATGAAGTCACGCTTTTCTCCCGCGGGCCGCTTCGTAGGCATGCAGTGCGGCGAGAATATTGAGAACTCCAGCGGTGGCTAGAAAACGAGTGCCATAATCGCCCTGAGAATGAGAAACGTCGGCTCCAGTGCGCTCCAACATGCGCGCAAGAATGTAGAAACAGCCCGTGCCCATATCCGCGATATAGCCGAGAGTGTCAAAGGCATCACCGCCGTTGGAAGAGAAGACATTGCCCCGCATGGATGCGCCGGTATACACAAGCGTGCCCACCGCAGCAAAAATAATGAAGGCGCGGCCCCACATTTTTTGCAGAGCGTGACCGAGGCCGGGGATCAACCAACCCGCGAGGGCTAAAATCCAGCATCGTAATTCGCGCTGCACCGTCGGCTCTGCAGGATCAGGAGCTGGCGGTGGGACGGCTGCAGTTGGTTCGAGAGAAGGCTCCGTAGGTTGCGGCTGAATAGCGTCTTCGATCATTTTTTGTGAGCGCAATCCTCAGGCGAGAAGAGGAAGAATTTCCGTTTGCACGGCGCCGGTAACGCGCGCTTCCCTTTCGTCGACATACACATCCACTTCGCTGCGAATGCCAAATTCGGGAAGGTAGATGCCGGGCTCAATAGAGTTGCAGGTTTTGGGGATGAGATGGCGTTCGTCCCGCGTCTCCGATCCATCCATGTTCACACCGTTGCCGTGGACCGATTGTCCAATATTGTGGCCGGTGCGGTGAAAGAAATATTTGCCGTAACCGGCTTTTTCGACAACGGCGCGAGTGGCTTTGTCGACCTGCCAACCTTGCAAGGGCTTGCCTGCTTTGCTGGTGGTGAGGATCAGGTCTACGCCACGATCGCGGGCTTCGCGGACAACTTTAAAAATTTTCGCGTACTTGTCGGGGACTTTGGCGCCCAAATAGCCGACCCAAGTGATGTCGTAGTAGACGCTGCCGGACGCTTTCTGTTTGCCCCACACGTCCAGGAGGAGCAGATCGCCTTCCTTGATGGTGGCAGACTTTTCGCGCGATGGACTGTAGTGCGGATCGCTGGCATTGGCGTTGACCGCGACATCGGGGCCTTCTTCGGTCTCGATGCCTGCTTCTTCAAATTTACGCAGGATCCATTGCTGAAGATCGTATTCGGTGATGGGCGATTTATCGCGCACTGAATTTGCGGCGTGGGCAAACGCTCCTTTAACGATGGCGTCGATAGCGCGGCCGGCAGCCAGATGCGATTGGAGTTGCGAGGAAGTCCAGCAAGCTTCGTATTTCTGAACCAGGTCGGCGGAAGTCACTACTTTCACTCCGGTGCTGCGGACGAGTTCGATAGTACCAGCGTCGACCATGGAGACATACGGGATGGCGTTCTTCGGCGAGTACTGCATGGCAATGGTTTTGGCACGGCTGAGAATTTTCTTTAGATTGCCAGTGAGTTCAACGTGAGCGGAAAAATAGGAAGTGTCACCAGGCAGGGAAGCCAAGGATTGCGTTTCGATTTTGTGAACCAGCTTTTTCGGCGAGCCCTTAGCGGGAATGAAATAAAACCATCGTCGCGTGCGCATGCCCGGCGGAAGATCGAGGATGCGTAGGGCGATGGGGTCGCGGCCGCGAAAGTCGTAGAAGAGCCAGCCATCTAGCTTCGCTGCGCGCAGATCTTTTTGGACTTCAGAGATATTCAAGCTCATGCGAATCCTCAGTGCTATCTAGGCATCCGTGCTTCGGCTTTGCAAACTGCATTGATTGCGTTTGAAACTACGCTTCAGGCTTCTTCCTGGAGTAGATCCAGGATTTGCTGGCGAGTGACGCCGCGGATTTCCACGCGTTTCAAGCGGCTTTGCGCACCGCTCTGGATTCTAACAGCCGACTTTGCGGTTTTCAAAAGGCCGGCGAGAAATTCGACGAGAGCCTCATTGGCGCGATTTTCGACCGCAGGAGCGCGGAGTCGAATTTTCAGTGCGCCCTCCATGACGCCGGCGATTTCGTCCTTGCTGGCGCGAGGTTGCACGCGGACAGAGAAGGTGACGGTTGCGTTGGAGATGTTTTCGGTGATGTCAAGGGTCATGGAATAGGAACGGAATACTTTTTCTGTCACGGACCTTGGTACAGATCAGTAGTCTACATCTAATCTCGGATCACGATTGGATCGCTGATAGCTGGGATCCTTCGGCTTCGTGGCCCGACGCCCCAAAAGATGGCACGGAAGAAAGAGTCGGGCCACTCCGCTCGGATGTCAATTTTGGGATTGCGCAGCATGAACGCGTGGAGATGTTAAGTTAGCGGCCCGCCTCGGAAGGTGGACCCTACACGAGTGGGCCGATAGATAGACAAATTGTCGCGATTACCAAGCTCGGGCGTATTGCGGAGGAGGCTTGAGTTCGGCGTTTAGGGCTTTGGCGGCGCGCCGGGGCCAGTAAGGATCGCGGAGTACTTCTCTGGCGAGGAAGACCATATCGGCTTGTTCGCTGGAGAGGATGGTATCGGCTTGCGCAGGATCGGTGATCATCCCTACCGCGCCGGTGGGTATCCCCACTTCCGTGCGAATGGCTTCGGCGAATTCAACTTGATAACCCGGTCCCACGGGAATTTTCGCATATGGAACGGCGCCTCCGCTGGATACGTCGACAAGATCCACGCCTATACCCTTAAAACGGCGACTGAGTTCGATGCTCTGCTCCAGATCCCAACCGCCCTCAGCCCAATCTGTGGCGGAGATTCTCACAAAAAGTGGATAGGATTCCGGCCAGACTTCGCGGACAGCCTGGGTGACTCGAATAAGCAGCCGGATTCGATTCTGAAAACTTCCACCGTAGGAATCCGAGCGGTGATTGGAAAGCGGCGATAGGAATTGATGAAGCAGATAACCGTGTGCGGCATGAATTTCGGCAATTTGAAATCCGGCAGCGAGGGCACGATGCGCAGCAGTTTCGAAATCTTTTATGACTTGATCCAATTCTTCAATGGTCAATTCTTTGGGAACTGTAAAGCCATCACCGAAGGGCAGCGGACTGGGAGCAACGGGAATCCATCCGCCGTGCTGCTTGGAGAGAGGCTTGCCTCCGCGCCACGGAGCGTCAGTACTTCCCTTGCGGCCAGCGTGCGCCAATTGAATCCCGGTGACGGCACCTTGTTCTTTCGCGAACTGAACAATGGGGCGCCACGCATCGATATGCGAATCGAGATAGAGGCCGGTGTCAGCGGGAGAAATTCTGCCCAGTTCCTGAACCGCAGAAGCCTCGGCCATAACCAGTGAAGCGCCGCCAACAGCACGGCTGCCGAGATGGACGAGATGCCAAGTGCCAGGGTGGCCGTCGACAGCGGAGTATTGGCACATGGAAGAAACGGCAATGCGATTTTTGAATTCGATTTGGCGCAACCGGTATGGAATAAAAAGTTTCACGAGAAAGCCGCTCCTTTATCACGCTGGTTTGATGCTTCAAGGGGCCACGCGAGTACCAAAGATTGCGGTGCCTACACGGATTTCCGTGGCACCTTCGGCGATGGCAACCTCAAAATCGTGAGACATGCCCATGGAAAGCCGGGGAAGCGGGATCTTCAAATGCGCTTCCAGTTTTTCCTTCAGCTTGCGCAGTCGAATGAAATACGGACGCGCTTCCTCCGGATTTTCCGCGTACGGGGGAATGCACATCAGGCCTTGCAAGTGGAGAGAATTGAACTCAAGAATTCGCTCGGCGAGCTGCAGCAATGCTTCTTCGGTGACGCCGGACTTGGTTTCTTCCCCGCCGATGTGAACTTCGATCAGGACCGGCAATTTTGCGGCGGCCGGGTTTTGTGAGACTACGCGATTCAGCTTTTGCGCCAATGAAAAATCATCGATGGAGTCGATATAGTTAAAAGAATTGGCGGCGCGAGCCGCTTTGTTGCTTTGCAAATGACCAATCAGGTGGGAAGTAAATCTCCCGGAAATGTCGGTAAGGTGGGGACGTTTCCCTTCCCATTCTTGAACGCGATTTTCGCCAAAGTGGAGTAGACCGGCGGCGAATCCTTCACGAATTGATTCCGCGGGGTGAGTTTTTGAAACTCCGATCAAGGTGATTTCGCTCGGGTCACGGCCCGCGTTTAGAGCGGCGATATGGATACGTTGGCGGATGAGAGACAGATTGTCGGCTATGGAAGGCATGGATCCGCGGGGACGCTCCGAAGTAAATCGTAACATGGGGAATTTGGGGATGGAGCTGCGGAGGTGGAAGAATACGCGCAATCGGGAATTGTTTAACGCTTCAGAGAAACCCAAGACGGGCACGGCGTGCCGTGCCCCTACGTGGTGGAAGCTAGGCGTTGCGGGAGGTTGCGTGTGCGGTTAAACTTTCCGCAGAGATGACGTCCCCCTCCGTCACGGAATGGTGCCATGGGAACGAACGGGATACTGATCACAATAGAGGGAATTGACGGCAGCGGCAAAAACACGCAAGCAAGATTATTGGAACAATCTTTGGTGTCACTGGGCCATCGTGTGTTTTTTACCGGATTTCCCCAATACGATTCCTGGTTCGGCTCGATGGTCTCTCAATTCTTGAACGGAGAATTGGGAGCGCTGGATAGCGTTGACCCGCGATTTGCGGCGCTGTTATATGCGGGCGACCGTTTTGAAGCCAAGACACAACTGGAAGATGCGTTGAAAGAGGGAAAGATCGTTTTGTGCGATCGATATGTGGCGTCGAATCTTGCCCATCAAGTCGCACGCACTCCCGCGGACCGGCGATCTGAAATGCTGCGCTGGATTGAGCACCTGGAATATACGATTTATGGTTTGCCGCGCGAAAACTTGATTCTTTATTTGCGAGTGCCACCCGCGGAGGCGCAAAAGCTGGTGGCGAAGAAAGCCCCACGAAGCTACACGAACGCAAAACTCGATCTGCAGGAAAACAATTTGAAGCACCTGGAGGATGCGGCGGAGATGTACGACATGCTGTCGCGGAGTCGTCCCTGGGCCACCATCCAGTGCTTCGACGCGCAACGCGGAGCAATCCGTTTGCCGGAAGAGATTTCCGCGGAAACGTTGGCAGCAGTACAAGGCGTGTTGACGCCGAAAGGTGCGCTCTGATTCATGGGTTTCGCAGAATTTGCGGGCAATGAACACATTATCGAAGCACTGCGGGGCGCACTGCGCTCCGAACGCGTGCCGCACGCTATGCTGTTCACCGGTCCCAAAGGGATCGGCAAATTTACATTGGCGCGGATGTTTGCGCAGGCCGCGAATTGCGAGCGATTGAAGGACGATTATTGCGGGGAGTGCCCGACGTGCTTGAGCATTGCGCCGCTGGCAAATCCGCAGAAGCTCGTCGAGCAGGGCTTAGTGGAACGCGGAGAGAGCGCCGACGCGGCAACCGTCGAGCGCATACCTCTCATCCTGCAACCGCACCCGGATGTTTGGGCATTGGTGCCTGATCCGGTTCGCTTGAAGAGCCCGGTGGTGCGTCCGGTCCTGCGAATCGGGCAGCTACGGGCGGTGCAGCGCGCGGCCTACTTTCAACCCATGGGCCGTTGGCGCGTATTCCTATTGGACAGTGCCGAGACCATGCGGTGGGATGTGGCGAGCGTGTTCCTGAAGATTTTGGAGGAGCCACCCGGATCGGCAACCTTGATTTTGACGGCCACCTCGCCGTTCGCGCTGCTTCCCACGATTGTTTCGCGTTGCATGCAATTCCATCTGGCGCCGGTATCGCAGCAAGAAGTGGAAGCAGTCTTGAAAACGCATTCGGAGCGTAAGCCGTCGGAAATCAAGCTAGCCGCGCAACTTTCCGAAGGCAGCCCGGGTTTGGCGATGGAAATGGATGTCGAAGAAGTTGTGGAAAAGCGTAAGACCGCTTACAGAATTCTGGAGCGAGCGGCACGCGGCCAAGGTTTCGCGCAATTATTTGCGGATACGGCAGCGATGGGCAAGGACCGCGAGTCTTCTTTCGAAGAAATTCTGGCGTTTTTCTACGGATTGCTGTCGGATTTGTTGGAATTGACAACGGGGGTGAAGCAACCACTGCTGCGCAATCCGAATCTCGCGAGAGAACTGGAAGGACTCGCAAAGATCGTGGATGCGGCGTGGGTCTTCCGCGCGATTGCGGCTGTGGATGAATTAGGAGCAGGCGCGCGGCGAAATGTGAACCGGCAATTGGGATTGGACGCGATGGTGGCTTCACTTTCTACCAGTGGAACGAGAACCACGGATAGCAGGAAATAATTATTGCCGCGCCTACAAGAAAAAAGTCCATAATAGCGAAACCGAACTTGGGTGGAAGGCATCTAAAGCTTTATAAAAACCCCTCTAACCCCAAGGAGCAAGCCAATCATGGTAAATCGCCGGATGTTCCGTCCCAGCTTTGCGGAAGCGAAGGAACAATCTATGCCCCGGCCGCAGCACAGCGGACCGGCACCCAGCAAGAAGCCCGCGCCTCCCGAAATCACGCACGCAGAGAATTTCTACTGGGTAAAGCAGATGCAAAGCCGCACACCGATGCTGGTGGTGCTGGAATCCGGTGAAGAACTGCGCGGAATTATTGAGTGGTACGACCGCGATTGCATCAAGCTGACGCGGCAAGGCGAGCCGAACTTGATGATTTTCAAGCGGTTCATCAAGTATGTGCACAAAGATGGCGAAGAGTCCGCCAATGGTGGCAGCGAAGAGTAGGGCCGCGACGGCTGAAGAGAAGCAGCAAAAGCAGATCCCTCGCAAAATCGGCGCGAGATGACAATCGTTTGCTGATCAAAAATCAGAGCTTACAGTCGCTTATTCTCTGAGAATGTGGCTAAGGAGTGCTAGAGCACTTTACGCCAGGTGAGCATTAGGCTTGGTGGACTTTTTCAGGATGTGGCCTGCGGCTGCGGAGAATGTCATCAGGGCCTTGGCGGCTAGAGAACCTGTCTCATTGAAAATTTCGCATTCGACGACAATGAAGTTTCGCCCCGCGCGAAGAACCTTCGCTTCGGATTTAACCCTCCCTCCCGGCACTGGCTCCAGATAGTTAATTTTCAATTCGAGAGTGGCTATTTCCACGCCTCGGGGAATCACTGTATATGCCGCGATAGCGGCAGTCGTGTCTGCCAGCGCCGCCAGGATTCCTCCATGTACAACGCCGTGAATCTGCTTGTGGCGTGGACGAACGTCCAGGCGAAAAACAGCGCGGCCGTCGTGAACGCTTTCCACGTCGAATCCGAGAAGTTCGCTGGACTTGCTTTCCTTCATCCTTTGACGGACCAGCTCGGTAATCAGCTTTTCTTGCTTGGTCAGTTTTCGGGGCATGCGTGGGTGGGCTCCTTGCTTGTTTCAGTAGGCGGTGAGGCCGCCATCAAGCGGAATGGCGGTGCCGGTCATCCAAGAGGATTCGTCGGAGGCCAGGAAAACAGCGAGGCCGGCGACGTCTTGCGGTTGGCCAAATCTACCGATCGGGATGGTAGCGATGCGAGCTTGCTTGGCTTTGCGGCCTTCTTCGGAGGTTGCGAAAAGGTCGCGGATCAGATCAGTCTCGACCACCGAGGGGCAAATACAATTAACGCGGATGTGGTCGTGGGCGTGATCGAGGGCCATGGCCTTGGTAAGCAAAGTGACGCCACCTTTTGACGCGCAATAAGCCGCGCGATCCTTCACCGCGACCAGCCCCAGAACGGAACCGATATTTACGATGGAGCCACCACCAGCACGGCGCATTGCCGGTAGAGCAGCGCGGGACATGAGAAAGGGGCCCTTCAGATTGGTTGAGATGATGCGGTCCCAGTCGTCTTCGGAGATGGACTCGATAGTGGAGACGCTGAGCGCTCCGGCGTTGTTGACGAGAACATTCAGTTTGCCAAATTGCTTTTCTACCTGAGCGACGGCATCTTTTGTATCGGCGGACTGGGTGATGTCGGCTGTGATGGCGATCACTTCCCCGGAACCGTTTCGAATTTCGGCGGCGGCTTCCTCCAGCTTGTCCTTACGCCGGCCGACAAGGGCTACTTTGGCACCTTCCTGGGCCAAACCGAGGGCGATAGCGCGGCCAATGCCGGTGCCGCCTCCGGTTACAATAGCGACCTTTCCCGCCAGTCTTGTCACGTTCTCCCTCGCTTGCGCGTCTAATGGGTGTACGATTCCGATGCCACGAACCATTTGATGTCGGTCGGGCGAATGTAGCATCCGGGTTGGCCGGGCTGCAAGGTAAGGCAAACATCAGTTTAGGCAGGTTGGTCGGGGGTTTATGCGCATCGGCATTACGGGATATCCCACATATGGCGGGTCGGGCGTGGTGGCTACGGAGTTGGGACAAGAGCTTGCCGCACGTGGACACGACGTACATTTTATTACTTATGCGCCGCCGATTCGCATCAAGCTGAGCGATCCGCACATTCACTTTCATCAGGCGGCGGTGGTTTCTTACCCGTTGTTTGATCACTCACCGTACACATTGTCTCTGGCAGTAAAAATGTTAGAAGTGTTCGAGCAGGAATCGCTGGATATTTTGCACGTGCACTACGCCATTCCACACTCGGTGAGTGCGTTGCTGGCGCGCTCGATGGCGGCGCCAAAGCGGCTGCCGTTTATTACCACTTTGCATGGGACGGATATCACGCTGGTTGGCAACAACCATAATTTTTTGCCCATCACGAAGTATTCGATTGAACAGAGTGATGGCGTTACCTCCATTTCGCGATACTTGCTGAAACAGACGCTGCAGGAATTCGGAATCAAACGGCCGATTGAAGTGATTCCCAATTTTGTGAATTGTGATTTGTATTGCCGGACGCCGGATGAACAATTGCGAGCGGAATGGGCCCCGGACGGCGAGCCGATCCTGATGCATTTGTCGAACTTCCGGCCGGTGAAACGGATCTTGGATGCGGTGGAGATTTTCGCGCAGGTTCGAGAAAAGATGCCGGCGAAGCTGGTGATGATTGGCGATGGGCCCGACCGGGGACCAGCGGAAGGGTTGGCGAGGACTCGCGGAGTTGAGAAGGATGTGCTCTTTCTGGGCAAGCAAAACGAAGTGATTCGTAAGCTGAGCCAGGCGGATTTGTTTTTGCTGCCGTCGCAATTGGAGTCGTTTGGGCTGGCCGCGTTGGAAGCGATGGCTTGCGAAGTTCCGGTGATTGCGACAAACGTGGGCGGTTTGCCCGAAGTGGTGGAATCGGGAGTGGATGGATACTTGGTGGAACCGGGTGACGTGAATCTGGCGGCAAAGTACGCGATTGATCTGTTGTCGCGTGCCGATCGTGGCCGGGAAATGGGCAAACTGGCGCGCGTTCATGCCAAGAAGGATTATTGCGCCAAGGATGTGATTCCCATGTATGAGCGGTATTACGAACGGGTGCTGGCAGGTTCTCTAGCTGCCCGAGCTTGAACGCGCATCCTCTTCAGCCAATTCCTTCACGTGGCGAAATACTCTTAGATGGATGTGGTGCAGGATTGTATCGGTCCAGAGTCTCCAATAGCCTCCAGACCACATGCGATTTTCGTAAGTCGTCCAGCCGTCGAGGCGAGTGCGTCCACCTGGCAATTCCGTCAGATAAAAATCAGCGCGCTGCGGACGGAAATCGTGATCATCCAGATGGCGAACGTGAATATCGCCGTACGGGGATAGCTCTTTCATGAGCAGAGGTTCTTCTGAGACTCCAAAAGCAAAGTGCCTCTCTTCGTCCCAAGCGAGGATTGGTTCGCGAAAAGAGCCCGAGGAAAAGATGCACTTGCGATCCGCAGTCAAGCCGGTGCCGGTGATTTGAGCTTCGAGTGGGTAGGAAATCCCGAGACGAAACATTGAATTAGGGGGCGCATTGATGTGCGGAAACGAAATGAGGTGCCGCCATACCAATTGCGGCGGCGCAGAGATTTCAATGGAAGTGTGCGTCTTGTAAACGGGGGTCGGCAACGGTGTCAGATATTCCGCACCAGCTAAGAGCGGGATGGCAAAGAACAAACCGAGGACCACGCTGGATTGCGCCTCGGCGCGCTGGGTCGACTGAATCGCGTAGGCGAGATACGCCCCCAGGAGCGCCAACACAGCTGCAATTGGTGCGGCCATCAAAACGCAAATGAATCCATCCACGGCAATCCCGACGAGGATCACCCCGGCGATGCAGACGCCAGCACTGCGACGCCGGCACAATTGCCGAAGCTAACCATGCCGGTCTGTCTATAACAGAATAACCATGCAGCCAGAAAGCCCATGAAGAACGGGATGGCAAGAAAAAGAGTCCAACCATAGTTACCAAGAAGTCTGATGGAAGCCCAACTAAGCAAGACTCCTACAAGGCCACTAGCAAACGAAGAGAACGCGGAAATTCCAAATTTGGACTTGGGTAGAACTGCCGAAAGAAAGCTCGCTTGGTGTACTCGAAGCTCGAGCGCTTCCTCATGACTGGGGACGGCGCAAAGAAATACAAAAAACAGAACATTTACCACCGGAACGAAGAATAAGAGAACTAGAAGGGTGTCCAGGCCGGCATCGCACAATCGCCTTAGCGTCATTCCAATGCCAATCCAGATAAAAGGAATCGAGGTCAACGCGAGGGTTAGAAGGAATTTCTTCTGGTCTTGGACGAGCGCGTTCGGGTTGTGCAATATGCCCAGTGGGGAAAAATAGCTCAACACATTCCAATGCTGATGAAACAATTTAAGAGCAAGCAACCGGTCAAGGTTGTGCTTGAGAAGCACGCCAAAAACTCCGACCAGCGCGTATGTAGCGCGATTCACTCGTCCTTGAAACCCCAACCACTGACGAATCTCCATAGTGATTCTCTCCTGTTATATCGCCACGCAAATGCTATCGAGCGCCCGAAAAACTTCTCTGTTCACGGCGCTTGAAGTCAGCGGTAGTTTCCGCGTTGCGAGAATTGCCACGCCAGTGGTCGGCTAACTGTTTTGCTGCTGTGGGCCATTCGGGAAATCGGAACGAGCAGCCAGACTGGAGTAGACGGCCAGGTACGACTCGACGGCTCTTCAAGATCAATTCTGTTCCGCATGAAGATAGCCCCAATTTCCAGCATCCACTCTGTTGCTGGAAGACCAAGGCGTATGCCCCATGCTTCTCGAAGGCCCGCATGAATTGCTTATTGGGAAGCGGATTGGGAGACGCCAGAGTCACGCAGCCCGTCATCTCCTCGCCGGCAATCAGGAACTCAATTGCGTTCACAAAATCCACTTCGTGAATCCAGGAGACGAATTGTTTTCCAGAGCCCGAAGCGCACGAGGCCAACCAGAGTATCAAAAATTCCACCGCGGTCGGGGCTCATGACCATCGCGCTGCGGAGAGCGATTTTCCGAGTTCTCAGTGAATCAGGTTTGAAAAAAGGTTTCCTCCCACTGAGTGGCTACCTCAATACTGAAATTCCAAGTAGACGGCGCGTTTGGCTGGACAATATCAATATCACCCGTGAACTCATCCATCGGGCGATCAAGAGCGTGACGGTAGATGGTAGCAGTGCTGGCGTTCAGCCATAGGCGAGGAGGGTGAGGTACTTGCTGAATCGCGCGGCCGAGGATTTCCGTGCTCTTCAGGCGAGATTCGAGAATTTCCCGGCGATTTCTTGAGTTGTACCGGCAATTCACGCTGCGACCTGCCAAATTAATGACGAGGTCTGCGTTGTTCAGCTCTTCTATCCACGGACCAATCGTGACTCCGTCCCATTTAGCTACGGGCCAGGGTTCATTTGTTGGTTTGCGAGACAAAACCACAACCGAATCGCCTCGAGAATGGAAATGGCGAGCGAGTACCCTGCCAACTTGAGCTGACCCGCCTGCCAATACGACTCGACGCGATTTCATATGGTTGACCTCGTTGGGCAATTTGTCGCGGAACAATTGCGGTGGCTGGCGACCCAGCGGTAGCCGGAGTCGAGGAGGCGGGTGGCGCCGGGGAGCTTGGAAAACCAAACTACAGCGCGGGCCCACCAGATTTCATCGGCGACGGCTAGGACGGCGTTGGCACCTCCGAATTGACGGCCATCCGAAAGTAGGAACTTCAGTTCGTGAAGTGAATCCGTTGGCGCGAGGCCCAGGAGTTGGCCTACACGGGGGTCTTGGAGTGGAGCAACGGCTAGTCCGCGCCGGAACAAGATCGGAGATAGCGCGTGGGCGATCTTGGTGCAGAAGATGCATTCGGCGTCGTAGAAGAGCCAGCCACGGGCGTGGCGGCCTTTGGTATCGGTGTATTCGTTGGAGAGGGAAATCATTTTGAGGCCTCGATATTTTTGCGAGAGGGGCCCGCCTCAGCCCTTCGCCACACTCAGGGTAAAAAAGCGGCCGCTACAAAAGACAGGTTCATAAAAGCAAAACGAACCCCAAGACGGGCACTGCGTGCCGTGCCCCTACACCGCTTTCTTTTTGTCCGTGCCTAGAAGGGTGATCACCTTGCCGCGGAGTTTGCCTACACCTTTCAGAGCGCCTACGGGCATACGCAGGACTTCCTCGAATAGGCCGGTCATGGTGGTTAGGAACTCCAACATCGATTCCAGTCGTTCGCGGGTGCAGGCGTCGCTCTGGGCATTGGTCTTCAGTTCCTGAACGCATTCCGCGAGGACTCGCAGGGTGGGGTCAATTTCGCGACGTTTGCGCTCCTCCGAGACGGTGCGGAAAATTTCCCAGACATCTTTGGTGGTTTCGAAATGGTCGCGGCGGTCGCCGAGCACGTGAACGACGCGGGCAATGCCCCAACCTTGCAGCTCGCGGAGGCTGGTGCTGACGTTGGAGCGGGCCACGGCAAGCGTATGAGAGATATCGTCGGCTGGCAGTGGCTTGGGAGACAAGAAAAGCAGGGCGTGGACCTGGGCGACCGTCCGGTTAATACCCCATTTGGTGCCCATTTCGCCCCAATGCAGGATGAATTTTTGGGCAACAGTGGTAAGTGGCGCTGGTGCGGTTCTGATTTGCTCGCTCAAGGGAGCCTCCGGTGTTGGGATTGGCGCGAAGCTATTTCTTGCAGGAATGACGGGCATGTGTAGCTTTGGTTTGGTTGGTCATTTCTGTCATAACAGAATATACAGTAATTTAAGAATGTGGTCAAGGAGATTTTTCGCGCTGAAAGTAGAAATTTTTGAGACCGGGCGGATCGGGTTGAGCGGTTCACTTGGCGGACCGCTTCAGAAGGCGATCCCTACACGTACGGCAAACAACGCGACAGTTTGACAGCTTGGCAGATAGGCAACTAGAAGACGCTTACTTCGGGGATTGCAGGCACTAGTTGCGGGACATCAATGCGGATTAGGGTTCCCTGCCCTTCGTGGCTTTGGATGTCGAGGCCGAAGTCGACGCCGTACAAAACGCGAAGGCGTTCGCGGACATTGCTGAGGCCGATGCCTTCCACATACACATGCGGCATTTTTTCCTCGGAGATGCCGACTCCGTTATCTTCAATCTCGATGTGCAAGCGGCCATCGCGGTTGGAGGTGCGCAGGCAGATGCGGCCACCCTCGAGTTTGGGAGCAAGGCCGTGCTTGAGGCTGTTCTCAACCATGGGCTGCAACAGCATGCTGGGAATGAAAGTATCCAGGGTGTCTTCGTCTATTTGTTTGACGATTTCCAGGCTGTCTTCACCGAAGCGGGCGACTTCGATATCCAGGTAATCGTCGATGAAAGAAAGTTCCTCGCGCAAAGGCACGAAGGTTTCGTGCTTACGCAGCAGGCGACGCAGGATATTGCTGAGTTTGAGAACGACGCCGCGAGCGGTGTCGGGATCCATGCGGATCAAAGCAGAGACGGTGTTGAGCGTATTAAAAAGAAAGTGCGGATTGATCTGGCTGGAGAGTGCATCCATCCTGGCGCGTAAGAGTAGTTGCTGGTGGCGCTCGAGGTTCATCTCAATACGAGTGTTGTTCCAGATCTTCAGTGGGGCCGCAACGGACATAAGCGTGGCAATGACCACAAGAGAGAGCAGCCAATTCCAGTTGGGATCAATGGCGAACAGCCATTTCAATTTTGTAGCATGCACCAGAGCAACACGGCCAAGCTCCAGGCCAACGCAAGTGAGAAGAGGCAACATCTCCCAGGACATTTTCGCGTCGCTGACCAGACCGATGACGGCTTTAGGAATGTTCAAAAAGGTGAAAGGCCCAAAATTCCACAAATTCTCTTTGTCGGGGATTAGTTGCCGGATCAGCCCACCAAGCAGACCGGCAGTTGCCGCGACAGGCATGGCCAGCCATTCATGGGCTATCAAGGCGGGTATGGTGATGATGGCGCCGCCGATAGGGCCGACGACGCGGCCTCCCAGAAGTCCCATGAGAAAAGCGCCTTCCAAAGAAAGGTCGGCAAATTGATAAGCGCGGCTGACCAGGCGAAGGGTGACGCCAACGATGAGCGGGGGCGTCATGAAGAGCATCAACTTCAATTTTTGGTCAGAGTCTCGTTCCTCGGTGAACAGTACACGGCGAAAGGTGTTCCAGCGAGCCAGCAGGGCGGCAATGGAGGACGCCACGCCTACTTTCAGAAGCAGGGTGAAGAGGATTTCGCGAAGTGATGCGCCAGTATCCACCATAATCGTTGACAATGTGTTTACGCTAGTCAAATGCGTGTGGAAAGTAAAGCAGGCTAAAATTTTGTGCGGACAGATATTCATTGGGAGAAAAGGAAGCGTTGACCATCCTGATATACTAAGAATTCCCATGGCCAAGAAGCGTTCGCAACCAAAAACACAATTGAACAAGAAAAACTCTTCCGTGCGAGAAGTGGCTGAAGCGGCATTGCCATCGAAATTCGGCAACTTCACGATTCATGGATTTGAAGGGAATGGACCGCAAGAGGAAGCGGTGGCCCTGGTGCACGGCAATGTGCGTGGGCGGAAAGCGCCACTGGTGCGCGTGCATTCACAATGTCTGACAGGCGATGTGCTGGCATCGTTGCGGTGCGATTGCCGGGCGCAACTGGAATTGTCGTTGAAGAAAATCAGTAAAGAGCCGTCGGGGATTCTGCTGTATCTGCCGCAAGAAGGACGCGGCATTGGATTGATGAACAAATTGCGCGCTTATCAATTGCAGGATGGTGGCATGGATACGGTGGAAGCCAATGAATCGCTGGGATTCGCTGCCGATGCCCGCGAGTATGAGTTTCCAGCTCGAATTCTGCAGCAATTTGGTGCAACACGGATCAGATTGCTTTCGAACAATCCGGATAAGGTGAAGCAACTGGAGGACTCCGGAATTAAAGTGGTGGAGCGAGTCCCCTGCCAGCCGCGGATTTCAAAAACTTCGCGGGCATATCTGGAAACGAAACAGCGTAAGATGGGGCACATTCTGCAGGGGCTGTGAATACCAGACAAGACGGTATGCATGGCTAGTAGCAGCCATGCATTTACATTGGAGGGAATGTGACTCCGATCATTCAGCAGACAGTACGATTTCGAGTAACCCCTGAACTTCTATTTAAATTGTACGTGGATTCGCGGAAGCATTCTGCGTCTACCGACGCGCCCGCGAAAGTGAGCCGCAAGGCGGGCGGCAAGTTCACGGCATTTGGCGGGTCCATTCATGGTCAGAATTTGCTGGTGATTCCGGGAAAACGAATTGTGCAGTTGTGGCGGGCGAATCATTGGAAGAAGCAGGATTCGTCGATTCTAATCATGAGTTCAGCCGCGTGACGGGCGGCGGCCAGATCGATTTAGTGCATGTGGGCGTGCCGGACTATGACATAGGGGAGTGCGGGAAGGTTGGCCGACGTATTACTGGAGGCCGTGGAAAAAGTTTTTGGCAGCGGTCGGGAAGAAGAAGTAGAGCATAAGAGGGATCCTTCGACTGCGAACCGTAAAAAGCGCGGCTCTTTATTCAGTATGACAATTTTAATTTTGCGGTGAAATTTAGCCGCCGCCTACGAATTGGACGATTTCCAGGCAGTCGCCGGGCGCTACCTTGGTTTTTTCCCATTTCGTTTTGGGCAGGATCTGTAAATTGTATTCAATGGCGACGCGTCCGGCGTTCAAGCCGAGTTCATCGAGCAAGGCGCGAATTGTGGTCCCCGCGGATGTTTCGCGCTTTTCGCCATTTACCTGAATCAATATTGGACTTGCCATAGCTGCTCACAACGAGGGTACCTTGGGTTTCGCGCGCAGCGCAAATCGCAACTGCCCGTGCCCTCTGCTCTCTTCGGCGAGAATTACCATCGCCGCCTCGGTACTGGTAATCTTCGGCATCTCGAATTCAATTTGCGCCTGGCCATCTGTTCCAGATTCGCTGCGATACGGTTGCTGCTGCGCGCTGCCCTCGATATGCACATCAATTTTGGCGCCTGCTACAGGATTCCCATTCTCTTCCTTCACGGAAATTTGCAGAGTAGCCCGCTTCCCCGCCAGCCAAGATTTCGCATTCACTAATTCAATATTCAGCATGCGCGGCGCGGTGGGCGACTCGATTAAAATTTCCATGGAATTGCCAGCGGGACTTGCCACAGCCGGAGGCAGTGGAACTGTAGGCTGAGGAATGGCGAGCTGCAAGACGCCGGAATGCATTTCTTCCAGAACGGTGTGGTGTTGTTCGTCGACACGCAGTTTCAATGCTTGCTGACGATCTTCGTTCATAGGTAGCAGATCGAAATAATTATTGGTGCGGCGGTGTAAGACGCGCCCCTGATAGTAGACAGTAGTGTCGATGAGGGCGTGAGACTCTCCGCGATCTTCGGTTTGCACGTGGAAGGTCACCACTCCGAGCTTGACGTTCGTATTGTGACCAAAGACCATGAGCTGCCTTCCGAGGAGTGATTTTTAATTTTATCGGAAATTTTTTATTTTCACCGGACCATTTGACCGAGAAGGTCCCAACTCGTTATTATAACCTTTCGACTATGCGCTCCTCTGGCCTACAAGCTTATGTGCCTCTACTAATACACCTGGTGGTTGCAGCCGTTCTTGCCGGGGCCCTCATCACCCTCTCCACATTTATAGGTTGGCGCCGCCCGAGCCGGGCGAAACAATTGCCGTATGAGTGCGGCGTGGAACCGACAGGCGATGCGCGCGAACCTTTCTCCGTAAAATTTTATTTGATCGCGATGGTTTTCATTTTGTTCGACGTGGAAGCGATTTTTCTGTATCCGTGGGCGTACATTTTCAAGGATTTGGCAAAGAATCCGGCCACACACTGGTTTGGATTCATAGAAATGATGTTTTACGTTGGCATACTGTTGGTTGGCTACATCTATCTCTGGAAAAAGGGCGCTTTAGACTGGCATAAGTCGCAGAAAGAACGGTAGCCCTTTTAGGTCGAGGACCTCTTTAACGTGACACAGTTGGCAAATGCGAACGCTAAGGTTGTAGGTGAACGACTGCGCACCTGGAACGCCCAGGCGGTAGCGGAAATCATTGAATATCGCGGCGAAATAACGATTGTGGTCCCCAAAGAACTGCTGCGTGCCGCGGCGAAATATTGCAAAGAAACTGCTGACTTAAATTTTAATTTGCTGAGCGATGTGACCTGTGTCGATCGCTTCCCCATCGAACCGCGATTCGAATTGAATTACCAACTGGTTTCGATTCCGCGCCGCGAGCGGATTCGCTTGCGCACCGCTGTGACCGCGGAGACTCCCATTGTTGACTCGCTGATGCCGGTCTGGCCGGGTGCGAATTGGCTGGAACGCGAAGTATTTGATCTGTTCGGGATCAAATTTACCGGGCACACGGATTTACGGCGCATTTTGTTGCCCGATGGATTCGTAGGTTCTCCGCTCCGGCGGGATTTTCCGACAGAGGGACAACGCTGATGGCCGCGCCCGCGGGATGTGAACTATGACCACCGTTGAAACAGCAACAGGTACCGCGAAAACAATGGTCCTGAATATGGGGCCGCAGCATCCGTCGACGCACGGAGTATTGCGCGTTCTGCTGGAATTAGACGGCGAGAACGTGGTGACCGCAATTCCCGACCTCGGCTATCTGCACACCGGCATTGAAAAGAGTTGTGAAGATAAAACGTATTCGCAGGCCATCACGCTAACCGACCGGATAGATTACCTGAATCCGCTGGGCAACAATTTGGTGTATTGCCTGGCAGTGGAAAAACTGCTGGGACTTGAACTGCCCAAGCGTGCGCAATATATCAGGGTGATGATGGTTGAACTGCAACGGATTTCCTCGCACCTGGTTTGGCTGGGAACGCATGCGCTGGATATGGGAGCAATGTCGGTGATGTTGTACTGCTTCCGGGAACGTGAAGAAATTCTGAAGATATTTGAACGATTTGCGGGCCAGCGAATGATGACCAGTTACATTCGCATTGGCGGCGTTGCGCTGCAGCCTCCCGCGGGCTGGCGCGAGATGGTGAAAAAGTTTCTGGACATGATGCCGGCGCGCATCGATGAATATGAAGGATTGCTGACCACCAATCGAATCTGGCAGGGGCGCTTGAAGGGCGTTGGCTACCTGTCGGCCGAGGATCTAATTGCCTTGAGCACGACCGGTCCGGGGCTGCGGGCGGCGGGTGTAAATTACGACAATCGAAAAATGTTTCCCTATTCTTCGTATGAGGAATTCGATTTTGATGTGCCGACGCGCACAGAGTCGGATTGCTACGCGCGTTATTTGGTGCGCGTGGCGGAGATGCGCGAAAGCTTGAAGATTGTGCGCCAGGCAATGGATAGGATTACAGATGAGGGCCCGATTAAGGCCGAAGCCCCGGGAATTATTCCTCCGGAACGCGAAAAGATGAAAACAGAAATGGAAGCGCTGATCTACCATTTCAAGATTTTCACGGAGGGGTTTTCGCCTCCGCCAGGCGAGGCGTTTGTTGCTGTGGAGTCCCCACGCGGTGAATTGGGCTGTTTTGTGGCCAGCGACGGGTCACCGAAGCCGTTGCGCGTACATTTCCGCGGACCTTCGTTTGTGAATTTGCAGGCGCTGCCATTTATGGTACAGGGCCAGTTGATCGCTGATGTGGTGGCGAGCATCGGCACGATCGATATCGTGCTGGGGGAAGTGGACAGGTAGAGATGATGGAGCTATCACCCAAACTATCGGCGAAGTTCGAGCAATTGCAGAATCGCTATCCGGTGAAGCGCAGCGCGCTGATTCCGATGATGATGTACGCGCAGGACGAATACGGATACATCACCGACGAGATGGTTGTCGAGATTGCCGGACGCTTGAATTTGCATACCGTGCAGGTGGAAGAAACGCTGGCGTTTTATTCGATGCTGCGGCGCAAGCCGATGGGCAAACATCACGTGCAGGTTTGCACCAATGTGGCTTGCATGGTGCGCGGCGGAACGGAATTGCTGGAGCACGCGAAAAAGCGCTTGGAAATTGGGAATAAGGAAACTACGCCCGACGGTGTGTTCTCTTTGGAAGAAGTTGAGTGTATTGGCGCCTGCACCGGCGCGCCCGCCATGCAGGTGAACTACGATTTCTACGAGAATGTTACGGTGCGCAATTTTGATCGCATGATTGAGGAGTTGGATAAAGGTCAACGCCCAGCTCCCGTGGCAGTCATCACTGGAGCGCTCCACGAACGAAATAAATTGGAGACTCCACTGATCAGCAAGCGCTGGGGAATACAGAATTCCAACAAGATTGATGTGTTCCTGCAGAACGGCGGTTACCAGGCGCTGGAGAAGGCGTTGAAACAAATGACGCCGGATTCCATTATCGATGAAGTGAAGAAATCGAGCCTGCGGGGACGAGGTGGCGCCGGCTTTCCTACTGGCATGAAGTGGTCGTTCGTGCCGAAAGACTCGCCAAAGGCCAAGTATGTAATTTGCAATGCAGACGAATCGGAGCCGGGAACTTGCAAGGACCGGCCGCTGATGGAGATGGATCCCCATCAACTAATTGAGGGGATCGTGATCGCGGGCCGGGCGATCAACGCGCATCACGGATTTATCTATATTCGCGGGGAATATCGCTATGTGCTGGATATCGTGGACGCCGCGATTGAAGAAGCGTATTCGCGTGGCTATCTTGGCAAAAACATTCTTGGCAGCGGATTTGATTTTGATTTGTTGATTCACACCGGCGCGGGTGCCTATGAGTGCGGCGAAGAATCCGCATTGATGGAATCACTGGAAGGCAAGCGGGGCAATCCGCGGATTAAGCCTCCCTTCCCTGCTATCGTGGGACTCTACGGCTGCCCGACGATCATCAATAACGTGGAAACTTTGAGCGCTGTGCCTTCGATCATTCTGGAAGGTGGCGAGACCTACGCGAATCGCGGAACGCCCAAGAATGGCGGCACGCGTTTGCTGTGCGTTTCCGGGCATGTGAACAAGCCGGGTATTTACGAGATTCCGCTGGGCATGAACATGAAAAAGTTCATCGAGGAAGTCGCCGGGGGAATTCGCGGCGGAAAGAAATTGAAGGCAGTGATTCCTGGTGGCAGCTCTTGCCCGGTGTTCAAAGCCGACGAAATCGATCTGGCGATGGATTACGACACGATCGCGAAGGCTGGCTCGATGCTGGGTTCGGGCGGCATGGTGGTGATCGACGAAGATACTTGCATGGTGGATATGGCGCGCCGGATTATGCATTTCTACGCGCACGAATCCTGCGGCTGGTGCATTCCCTGCCGTGAAGCAACCTCCTGGTTGAAGAAGATGCTGGATCGCTTCCACGCGGGTTATGGACGCCCGGAAGACATCGATATGATCGGCGAACTCTCCAAAAATATGTTGGGGCGAACGTTCTGCCCGCTGGGAGACGCCGCAGCGATGCCGACAATCAGCATCGTAGCGAAATTCCGCAATGAATTCGAAGAGCACTTGCAGGGAAAGTGCGCGTACAAATCCGCCGAAGCGCTCGTCGGATCGCGATAAGGACCCATGGCAGACACAAAATTAATAACGCTGAAAATAAACGACCGCGAAGTGCAGGTTCCGCAGGGAATGCTGGTGATTGAAGCGACACGGCGCTTGGGAACGGAAGTGCCTTCGTTCTGCTATTACCCGGGGTTGTCGCTGCAGGCTGCTTGCCGCATGTGTTTGGTCGAAGTGGAAAAAATGCCGAAGTTGCAGACCGCATGCACGTTGGTGGCGAGCGAAGGCATGGTGGTGCGCACGGATTCCGAGCAAGTTCGCAATTCGCGCAAGATGATGCTGGAATTTTTGCTGACGAATCACCCGCTGGATTGCCCCGTTTGCGATAAGGGCGGCGAGTGCGAACTGCAGGATATGGTTTTCCGCTATGGCGCGGATACCAGCCGCTTTGTGGAAGAAAAAATTCACCGGCCGGAAGAAAAGTGGTCGGACCTGGTTTATTACGACGCGCCGCGCTGCATCTTGTGTTTCCGTTGCGTGCGGGTTTGCGACGAGGGCATGGATGTGAAGGCGCTCGGCGTGGGAATGCGTGGAGCCAATTCGATCATCATCCCGAATGGTGGCGATCATCTGGATTGTGAAGAATGCGGGATGTGCATCGATATTTGTCCCGTGGGCGCCCTGACCAGCGGAACTTACCGGTACAAGACGCGGCCGTGGGAAATGCAGTATGTGTCGACAATTTGCACCCACTGCTCGAATGGCTGCAAGACGACACTGAGCGTTCGGAATCACGAGATTCTGCGTGCGAATAATCGCGATTTGTCGGGGATTAACAAGGACTTTCTGTGCGTGAAGGGACGCTTTGGATTTGATTTCACGCGCCATCCGGAACGTATCAAGCAGCCTCTGCTGCGCAAGGGCGATAAGCTGTTTCCCGTTTCCTGGGAGGAGGCTGCGCAGGCCGCAGCCAGTAAGTTGAAGGAAGCGCATGCCTCGGGCGGAGCCGATGCGATTGGATTTATCGGGTCGAATCGCACTTCGAACGAAGAGAATTACTTACTGCAGCGGTTGGCTCGCTCTACGTTTGGCACCAATAACATTGATCATCACCGGACTGCCGATTACACCGGCTTAGTGACAGCGTTGGGCGATCGAGCGGCCGATGCCACGCTGACCATGGCACAGCTTTACGATGCCAAAACAGTTTTCGTGATTGGCAACGATCCGTCGAATCAGAATCCACTGGTGGCTTGGCAGATCCGCTCGGGCATTCGCCACCACGGTAGCAGACTTTATATTTTGAATTCGCGAGACATCAAGCTGGAGCGCAAGGCTTCACAATTTGTACAGGTTCCCGCCGGGCAGGAAGCCGCGGCGGCGCGTTGGCTAGCAACCGGCGAAGGACAATTGACAGAAGGGGTTGCTGAAAAGTTAGGTGCGCTGAAGCAGGCATTAGAAGTGGAAAGCGACATCGCGATTGTGTTCGGGTCTGAGATTACTGGAGCGGCCATCGCAGATTTGGTGACATTCGGATCTAGGCTGCAAGGGCACGTTCGCTATATGGCGCTGGGTGATTATGCGAATTCGCGCGGCGCAGCGGACATGGGACTGTTGCCAGATCGTTTGCCGGGCTATGCGTATCTCGATAACACCATAGCTTCAGGTTCGCTGGTCAATCATTGGGGCGGCAAGATTCCAACGAAGGTTGGTTTAACAGCGCCACAAATGATTGAAGCCGCGCAATCAGGCAAGCTGCAAGCGCTTTACGTGGTGGGCGCGAATCCCTTTAAACACTTTGGCAAGGCACGCGAAGGCAGAGGCAAGTTGCCGCTGCTGATCGTGCATGAAATGTTCTTGACGGAGACCGCGCAGCTGGCCGACATCGTATTCCCTGCGGCATCGGCATATGAAAAAGACGGCACGGTGACAAATACGTCCGGGGAAATTCAGTTGCTGCGTAAAGCGGGCGAAACCATGGGGGCGCGCTCGGACTTTGATTTGCTGCGCATCCTTTCCCATCAATTGGAACGCTTGGGACTTGGCAAGTCGTTCCATTACAAGAATCCCGCGGCAGTGTTCGAGGAAATTCGCAAGACCGTGTCGGGCTACCATGTACCGCCGGCTGCATTGTTGACCGGTGGCGCAGAACCGACCAATTTGACTTTTTCGAAGAATGGGCACGCCCCTTATGACGTGCCGGTCCAACTGATCCAATCGGCGAACGACACCCTTTTCACCAGCGGCACGCTCGGCCGCTTTTGCACGATGATGCAATCTCTGCCGGAGGCTGAAGCGAAGCCGTGAACGAATTTCTGACCCAGTACGCTTTCCTCATCATCCCGATCATCAAGATCGCGATTCTCGTTTTCCTGGTACTGACAGTCGATGCGTATCTGACCTGGCTGGAACGCAAGGTAATTGCTCACATCCAGGCACGTTGGGGCCCGCATCGCGTTGGCCCGCACGGTTTGCTGCAACCACTTGCCGACGGCGTGAAATTTATTTTCAAAGAAGATCCAATGCCCGCCAACGTGGATAAGGTGGCATACATCCTTGCGCCATTTATTACCTTGATGCTGGCGCTGACTTCGCTGGCGGTAATCCCCTTCGGGCCTCAGAAATTTACAATATGGGGCTATGAGACGACGGTGGGAATTGCGGACGTCAACATTAGTTTGTTGGTCCTGTTTGCGATCACCGCACTGAGCGTGTATGGAATTGCATTGGCCGGGTGGGGCTCCAACAGCAAGTATTCGTTGCTTGGTGGATTGCGCAGTTCCGCACAGATGATCAGTTATGAACTTTCGCTGACGCTTTCCGTTGTGGGCGTGTTGCTGATCGCCGGCGATTTTAGCTTGCGGAATATCGTGGAGCAGCAAGGAACTTCTGGCCAGGGATTGCTTACGTGGAATATTTTCCCGCAGATTATTGGGTTTACGTGCTTCTTTATTTCGGCGATTGCGGAAACCAATCGCGTGCCGTTCGACCTGCCCGAAGCAGAATCTGAGTTGGTCGCGGGATTCCATACGGAATACGCCAGTATGAAGTTTGCAATGTTCTTCATCGCTGAATATACCAGCATGATTGCGGTATCGTGCCTGGCGACGATTCTCTTTTTTGGCGGCTGGCTCTCACCCTTCCCTGCTTCCTGGACATTCACGCACTACCTGCCCTCGGTGATTTTGATTCCGTTTGGCTTGTGGGTGATTTACGACGGCCTCCGTTACGAAAACATTTTTGGCCGCATCGTGCTTCCGAGCGTTGGCGCGGTGTTTGCCTTACTGGGATTTGCCTTGGTGGCCTCGCCCCTGGTAAACGGGATTATTCAGGGCCCCTTCTGGTTCTTCGCCAAGGTTTTCATTTTCCTGTTCGTCTACATCTGGATGCGCGGCACGCTTCCCCGTTTCCGGTATGACCAGTTAATGAGCTTCGGCTGGAAATTTCTGCTGCCAGTCTCGATCGTCAATGTAATTCTCACCAGCGCCGTGATTCTCTGGAGAACGCGCTAATGACTCCCGCTATACTGATTTTTTTCGTGCTTGCTGCCCTGGCCGTTTTTGGCGCGGTGAGTTTGATTTTGCAGCGTCACCCGATTCATAGCGCGCTTTCGCTGATTGTGGTGATGGTCGCGCTGGCCGGTTTGTACTTGTTGCTTGGTTCGGAATTTGTGGCTGCGGTGCAGATCATTGTTTATGGCGGCGCGATCATGGTGCTGTTCATCTTCGTAATTATGCTTTTGAATGACGGTGAAGAGGAACGTACACATTTTTCGAAGCTGGCAACTTTCGGTGGAATCCCCCTGGCAGTCGCCATCGCAGGTTTCATTGCGGCAGCAATCGCCCATTCCAGTGGCGATCTTCCGGCTGCGACGGCAAACGGATCGCTGACCTCGACTAAAACTCTTTCCATGTTGATATTTACGGATTTCGTGTATCCCTTTGAGCTAACGTCCTTTTTGATTCTGGTAGCGATTCTGGGCGCCATCGTGCTGGCCCAGCGGGAGAACTGAGCATGGTCCCGACGAACTATTACATTATTTTGAGCGCGATTCTTTTTGGCTTGGGGATCGTTGCTTTTGTTTTTAAGCGCAACATCATCACGATTTTCATGGCGATTGAGTTGATGCTAAATGCGGTCAATCTGGCGTTCGTAGCATTCAGCCGGGCCCTGGGAAAACCGGATGGTGAAGTGTTCGTTTTGTTTGTGATTGTGGTGGCGGCCGCGGAAGCGGCTGTGGGACTTGGAATCATCATTCTGACAGCGCGCAACCGCCGATCGCTCAACGTGGAACGCGTGAATCTTCTCAAACTCTAATGCCTCTAAATCCGATACTCGAATATCTCTGGATCATTCCGCTGCTGCCGCTGGTCGGCTCAGCCATCAATGGTTTGTTGGGTTCGAAATGGCCCAACAAAGTCGTGAACGCGGTCGCGCTGGGCACAACGGGGCTGTCGTTCCTGTGCGCCCTGGAAGCGGTGCGGGAATTCTTTGCCAGCGGCCAACAGTTGTTCCGCAAGGAATTTTTTGACTGGATCGTGGCCTACAACGATCTGCGGATTGGCTTCGACCTTCAACTCGACCAACTTACTGTGGTGATGCTGTTGGTAGTGACCGGCGTCGGTTTCCTGATTCACATCTATTCGACTGGATACATGTCGCATGAAGGCGGTTACTACCGGTTTTTTTCCTATCTCAATTTGTTCATGTTCTTCATGTTGATTCTGGTGTTGGCCGCCAACTACACACTGCTGTTTGTGGGATGGGAAGGCGTGGGCCTGTGCAGCTACTTGTTGATTGGGTTCTACTTTTTGAAGAAGTCGGCCGCGGATGCGGGCAAAAAGGCGTTCATCGTTAATCGCATCGGCGACTTTGGTTTTATGTTAGGAATGTTCTTATTATTCCGGACGTTCCACTCGCTGGATTTTCAGACCTTATTTGCGGCTGCTTCGAAAGCAGGAGTGGCTGTTGAGCCGATGGGTCAGTTCGGTGTTTTGACAATTGCGTGCTTGCTGCTGTTCATGGGCGCGACGGGCAAATCAGCTCAGATTCCCTTGTACGTGTGGCTGCCAGACGCGATGGAAGGTCCCACGCCGGTCAGCGCATTGATTCACGCGGCAACAATGGTGACTGCTGGCGTTTACGTTGTGGCGCGCTCGCACATTTTGTTCACCCACGCGCCAACGGCGATGTATGTGGTGGCGATTATCGGCTGCGCGACGGCATTTTTCGCCGCGACGATTGGCTTGGTGCAGTCTGACATCAAGAAAGTTCTTGCCTATTCGACAGTCAGCCAGCTCGGCTATATGTTCCTGGCGTGCGGCGTAGGTGCGTTCGGCGCAGGCATTTTCCACTTGATGACCCACGCATTCTTCAAGGCCTTGCTCTTCCTTTCTGCCGGAAGCGTGATTCACGCAATGGGCGGCGAGCAGGATATGTGGAAGATGGGAGGCCTCAGATCCAAGATCAAAGTTACGTTTGCCTGCATGCTGGCGGGCACAATTGCGATTGCGGGCTTTCCACCATTCGCCGGATTCTTCTCGAAAGACGCGATTCTGTTTAGCGCCTACAACTCAGAGCCGGGTGGGAAAATCCTCTATGGCGTTGGCTTGTTCGCAGCCATCTTGACCTCGTTCTACATGTTCCGGTTGATTTATCTGACGTTTTGGGGACCGGAGCGTTACGACAAGCACAAGGTGCATGTGCACGAATCGCCCCGCAGCATGACGGTACCTCTGATGATTCTGGCCCTACTTTCGTTGATTGGCGGATGGTTGGCACTCCCTGCTTTCTGGGGCCGCAAGAATTACTTTGCAGATTTCCTGGCTCCTATCTTCGGCGCCGAAGAAGTTGCAGGCATGGATGCGGCGGCGGCACATTCTTTGGAACTGATTCTCTCCGGTGTCGCAGTTGCGGCGGCTTTAATCGGCTTGATCGTGGCCTGGAAGATGTATTCAAAGGGCGCGAGACAAGGCACATCCACCGGGCTCCACAAGGTTCTATACAACAAATACTACGTGGATGAACTTTACCAGGCCGCGATTGTCGGGCCGCTAATGTGGCTCTCGCGAAACATTCTCTGGAAGGTCGTGGATGTCGGCGTGATTGACGGCACGGTGAACGGAATTGCACATGGCACGCAAGCGGTCGGAGACACCGTGCGGCGCACACAATCCGGGAATACGCGCAGCTATGCGGTGTGGGTAGTGATCGGAGCAATTGTGGTCTTCGGAATTATTTTCTGGCCGATTCTGCGGCCGGTTTTCAACGGAACAGTTTTGGGAGGGGTGCGCTAATGGTAGCCAGCGGGCATCTCCTTTCCGTATTAATTTTCTTTCCTGCAGTTGGCGCGCTTGCGCTGTTGTTGCTACGCAACGACGATGAGCGGTTCGTTCGCCAAATAACCTTTGCCATTTCATTGGTCGAATTTCTTTTCTCCCTGATTCTATTGTGGCTTGTTCCCATCGGTGCGGCCGGTTATTCGTTGGAGGAGTTCAAGCGGTGGATCGTGGCGCCGCCGATTAACTATCACCTTGGAGTTGACGGCATCAGCATGTTCCTGGTGATCCTGACAACATTCCTCATGCCGATCAGCGTGCTGGCTTCGTGGAAAGGCGTGCATTTCCGCCTGAAGGAATTCCACGTGATGTTGCTGCTGCTAGAAGTGGGCGTAATTGGCGTGTTCCTTTCGCTCGACTTGTTCTTGTTCTTCGTGTTCTGGGAAATCATGTTGATTCCCATGGCGTTTTTGATCGGCATCTGGGGCCACGACCGGCGGATTTATGCCGCGATTAAATTTGTGCTGTATACGATGGCCGGCTCGATTCTGATGCTGGTGGGAATCGTCTGGCTGTATAACACGACGGGCACGTTCGATTTGCCGACGATTCAGCATATGCTGCAGTCGGGCCTGCTGGTGTTGCCGGCACGAACGGAAATGCTGCTCTTCCTGGCGTTCTTCGTCGCGTTTGCGATCAAGGTGCCGCTCTTCCCTCTTCACACCTGGCTGCCGGATGCGCACGTGGAAGCGCCCACGGCCGGCTCGATCATTCTGGCGGGCGTGCTGCTGAAGATGGGCACGTACGGCATGATTCGCTTCTGCTTGCCACTATTCCCCGATGCCTCACACAAAGCCGCGCCGTACGTGGGAGCGCTGGCCATTGTTGGAATTATTTACGGAGCGCTCGTCGCTCTGGTGCAGCCGAACTTGAAGAAACTGGTGGCGTACTCCTCGGTCAGCCACTTGGGATTTGTGGTGCTGGGAATTTTCGCGTTCCAGAATATTGCTATGCAGGGCGCTGTCTACCAGATGTTGGCACATGGAATTTCGACTGGCGCGTTGTTTTTGCTGGTTGGCATGTTGTACGACCGGCGGCACACGTTTGAAATTTCGGAGTATGGCGGATTGTCGACGCCGATGCCGCGGCTGGCCGCGTTTTTCTTGTTCATCTCGCTGGCGTCGATGGGCTTGCCGTTGCTGAATGGCTTCGTTGGCGAGTTCCTGATCCTGCTGGGAACGTATCAAGTGAATTGGAAGTGGGTCGCTTGGGCCGCGACGGGCGTGATTCTTTCCGCTTGCTACCTGCTGTGGGCGTATCAACGTGTATTTTTTGGCGCTGTGACCCATGAAAAGAATCGCGAATTGCCGGATACATCATCGCGGGAAAAGTGGCTGCTGGTGGCCATGGCGGTGGTTACGCTGTGGATGGGAGTGCAATCGCCGTTCTTCACGCGCCGTATCGCTGCTTCCAGCCGAAAGGTAGTGGAGCAAAGCAATGGCTATCAGATGCACGAGGCTGCTGCGCCCAGCGCAAAGCCTGCACCAGCAGCGACGGGCATACCCGCCGCAAGCGTGGCTAAATTATCGACGGAAAGGTTGGCCGTCCGCTAATGATTCCGCAAACGGGAGACATTCTTAAAGTACTACCAGAAATTATCTGGTGTGGGTTCGGCGTGTTGTTAATGCTGTTGCAACCGTTTTTGAAGAACCGGCAGGCGCTGACTTTCTTTGCGATGGTTGGCGTGGCGCTCGGAACGCTCAGCACCTTTTTCGGAATTTGGGGCAGCGGATTCTCCGGGCTGATTCAGTTTGACACTTTCAGCTTGTTCTTCCACTGGCTGGTGGGCTTGGTCGGGTTCCTGGTGATACTCGCTTCGGATACGTATCTGGAGCGGGAAAACCTGGAAGCCGCGGAATTTTACGCGCTGATCTTGTTCGCGACTGTGGGAATGGGCGTGCTGGCCTCCGCGCAGGAATTGCTGACGGCGTTCATCGGCCTGGAAATGTCCTCGATCTCCAGTTATGTGCTTGCTGGTTACCGGCGAGATTCAATCAAGTCCAGCGAATCGGCCATGAAGTATTTCCTGCTGGGCTCGTTCGCGACCGCGTTTTTCCTCTACGGAATTGCGATGGTGTATGGAGTAACCGGCTCGACGAATCTAGCAACATTGGCCACGGCGGATTCGCACAGCACCATGTTGCGCCTCGGACTGACACTGATTCTGGTTGGCCTGGGCTTCAAAGTAGCGATTGCCCCGTTCCAGATTTGGACGCCGGACGTGTATGAGGGCGCGCCCACTCCCGTGACGGCGCTGTTTTCCGCGGGGCCAAAGGCGGCTGCGTTCGCGCTGTTGCTGCGGATTTTCGCCACGATCGACGCGGCCACTACGTATTGGTTCTGGGCATTCTGGATCTTGGCGGCGCTGACGATGTTCGTGGGCAACCTGGGCGCAATGGTGCAATCGAATATCAAGCGCGTTCTGGCGTACAGCTCGATCGCGCATGCAGGTTATATTCTGGTGGCACTGGCGGCGGTGACATTTGCGAAGTCGGACGTGGATGGTGGGGCTTCGCGGGCGTATGCGGCGGTGCTGTTCTATTTGTTGAGCTACGCGCTGGTTTCCGTTGGAGCGTTCACGATCATTTCAGATTTGGGCGGGCACGGAGAGCGTCACCTGAATGTGGACGATTTTGCCGGATTGGGAACTCGGCAGCCATTTGCAGCGGCGGCGTTGAGCCTGTTTCTGCTTTCCTTTTTGGGATTGCCGATTACCGCGGGATTCTTTGGAAAGCTGTACATCTTCACGGCGGCCATCAAATCGCATCTGATTTGGCTGGCGGTCCTGATGGCCATTAACAGCATCATTGGCTCGTATTACTATTTGCGGATCATCGTGGTGATGTATATGCACGATCACAAGGGCGCGGTGCCTGCGGATGCTCCCGCGAGTTTGAGCGTGACGACGGCAATGGTGGTTACGGTGGCAGTGCTGGCTACGCTGTATCTGGGCCTTGCACCAAGCCACATTATCGGGATTGTGTTGTCGCAGAATTTAATGCTCTCGGCACGTTAGACTTCTCTTATTAAGTTGTCCGTCGTTATAGGGACTGCCTTCTGAGGCAGTCCGCTCTTCCCC
The DNA here is from genome assembly GCA_036497825.1 of Candidatus Acidiferrum sp. Lineage (GTDB taxonomy): Bacteria > Acidobacteriota > Terriglobia > Acidiferrales > UBA7541 > Acidiferrum. The sequence goes on along the minus strand of DASXIT010000126.1, from coordinate 85,591 downwards.
ATAATCGAACCAAAGACGCCCGGTTCGGAAAGCGGCCGCTACACAAGGCGCGCCTCTTCCAGCAGAGTTCCGCTCTTGACAGCAAGGAAGTCTATGATTGAGCGGTTTTGCGATTCGCTCTCATGGATGACATGGGGCTAGCGGCGCCTCATAAGGCGGTCCCTACATTAGGAGCGGAAAAAAACCCGCCTCGGTGGATTGAGGCGGGCGGCAATTCTGAAATTTTTCGGTGATTAAACTTTAGCGAAAATGATAGCCAGGGTGAACAGGGCCAAGGTCTCGATGAAGACCAAGCCGAGAATCATGGCTGTGCGGATATTGGCAGATGCGCCGGGATTGCGGGCCATGCCTTCGCAAGCGGATGCCGCGACCTTGCTCTGACCGAGCGCGCCGCCGAATGCCGCGAGCGCCATACCGAACGCCGCTGCGATGGCGAGAGTTCCTGCTCCCGATTTTGGCGAACTCGCGGCTTCCTGAGCGAAAGCGGCGGGTGCGAACAGAACGAGTGCGGTTAAAGCAGACAGAATCATCGCTGACTTCTTCATTTACTTCCTCCTTGAATTACCGCCAGTGGGTGGTTCCCGGCCCTGCGTAGAACAACCGGTCTCACGCTTTGCGGTGAAATCGAATGGGCCGTGTTTACGAACCCCAAGAGTTGACCCAAGACGCGCACGGCAGTGCCGTGCCCTACAAATTAGTGCTCTTCGGCTACGGCTTGGCCGATGTAGATCGAGGGGAGCACTGTAAAAACATAGGCCTGGATAATCGAAACGAAAATGTGCAAGCCGATAAAAATGATTGGGATGAAAGCCGGGAATATGGCAAGCGCAATGCCAATCAACGGGTGTTTGCCCCAGCCCCACTGTACAGGGGTAACGAGCAGCCCGAGAAAGATCATGTAGATGAGGTCGCTGGCAAAAATGTTAGCCCAGAGACGAACAGTCAGCGAGAGCACACGGGCCGTGGCGCTGATCATTTCGACCGGGCCAATCAGCCACGATAACCACCAGACCGGACCGGTAAATGTCTTTAGATATCCAAGCGGCCCGTGATGACGCAAACCCTGCCAGTTGAAATAAAGAAAAGTCAGAGTGGCACAGCCTAAGGTGACAATGTAGCTGCTCGTCGGTGAGATGAATGTCGGGAGCAGGCCCAAGAGGTTTGCCAGCAAAATGAAAATGGAGATCGAACCGGTAAACGCAATGAATTGCGAAGAGTGAGGACCCGCGTTTTCTTCCAGAAGATCTTTAATTCCAAATCCCAGCGGATTCGTGAGAAGCAGTTCGGCGACCTGTTGGACGGCGCCAGGACGGTCAACGGAAAGCCGCGAACGAACCAAAAGGGCCAAAAGCGTGCCAATGATCAGGGTGATGATGCACATGACCAGGTATTCGGGAATGGGGCGCTCGTAATCGGTGGCCTGCATGTGCAAAGCGTGCAGCAACCGCAAGACAAGGGGCGCGAAGATGTGATTGAACCACTCCGTTATCGGCTTTATCTGTTCTTCCATTCGTCAGTCCGGGGAATGCAGGATTTCGTGCACACTAACCGTAAAAGTAGCCGCTCCCAGGGCGCACAGGCCAAAAATCATGCTTAGAACGGGAACGTTTAGAACTTTAAAAATAACATAGACGGCGAGCGCTATCAACAGGTAGCGGAACGCGGCGCGGAAATAAGTGCCAAACGGAACGTTGACCGTTTGTTGCGTGGATTGCGCTGTGGCAGACGTTGCAAGAGCGTCCAGGCCCTTCTGGAGCCACCGAAAGTTGAGCCAGGCAAAAACGGCTCCAATGAAGATCCCGAGGCCCCAGCGCCAGCCGTGGAAGTACGCAACGGGAATTGCGGCGATAGCGCCTAGCAGCAAGGTCAGTTGAGCAATCCGCGTTTCGGATTTGAGGTAGCGAGTTACGGGTGGTGGGGAGGACATGGTCGGCACTAATGGAGAGAAACCCCAAGAGCACAGTCCCTTCGGAACTCAGGGCAGGCAAGAGTGACTGTGCCACGGAGAACAGAACAGAGGCGAGTGTTCGAGTGCCGCTGCATGTTACTTGGGAAGCCGGCGAAGGACTTCGCGAAGGCCGCCGAAGAAACCTAGAAAGCCCAGTACAATCATGAAGATTGGTTTGGTGTGCAGCCAGCCATCAACGAAATAGCCCAGCAGGCCGCCCACCGCAATCGTGCCAACGAGGATGAACGGAAGTTCCGTAGCCATGGCAAACTGCTGCGAGAAATTCTTGGTCTTCTCCACGGAGGGAGGAAGATTCGGGTCGCGCGAATCATTATTGTCCAAGGGCATAGCGAGCCAGGTGCGTGAAGGGTTCAGGATACAGGCCGGCGGCTAGAGTTACAAATACCGTGACAATCAGAGCGAATAATTGCGCGGTCGTCAGCAGCGGCACAGAGATATTCTCTCCGGGTTTCTTCAGCCAGGCGTGCACGATGACGCGAAAATAATAAAAAACCGCGGGCACAATGTAGAGCGCCGCAAAGACGGCGAGAATCGGGTGATGCGACTGAATGAGCGCCTGGAAGATGAAGTACTTGCCCATAAAACCAGCTGTGGGCGGAATACCCGCCAGTGACAGCATGAATATCAGGAGTAGGAGAGCGGCGCCTGGGCTGCGCTGATAGAGGCCGTCGAGATCTGATAGTTCATCGCCGATCAAGCCCCGCTGGTGCAGAACGATGACGATGGCGAAGGCTCCGATAGTCATGAACGCGTAAGCAACCAAATAATAGAAAATGCCGATGAGGCCAGTCTCATTCCACGCAACGATGCCCAGCAGAATGTAGCCAACGTGAGAGATCGAAGAATAGGCCAGAAGCCGCTTGATGTTAGTTTGCGTCAGTGCAGCGAGGTTTCCCCAGGTGAGCGATGCAATGGCAACGCCAGCGATCAGATAGACCCATGCGGGATCGTTGTTTACGGGGTTAAAAATGAACAGTAACAATCGAAGGAACATGGCGAAGCTGGCGGTCTTCGAAGCAACGCTGACGTATGCGGAAATCGGAGTGGGCGCCCCTTCGTACACGTCCGGTGCCCACTGGTGAAACGGCACGGCCGCAATTTTGAAGAACATGCCAGCGGCGACCAAAACGAAAGCCAGCAAAGGAAGAACTTGCACCAGGTACGGATCGAGATGCAGAGCCATAGGCAGGCGCGCGGCCAGCAATTGGCGCATCTGTTCACCAGCAGGGCCAGCTTGCTGGCTGACGGCGATCGCATGCGCCAGGCCATTGCGATGATCGAGGGCCGAAGAAATATTGGCTAGATTCGTAGAGCCGCTGATGCCATAAAGAAAAGAAAATCCGTAGGTCAGAATGCCGGTGCTGAACGCGCCGAGAAGAAGATACTTTAGCGCAGCTTCATTAGAACGCTTTTCACGGCGCAGGAAACCGACCAGCACATAGAAGGAGAGCGCCATCGTTTCCAGGCCGAGGAACAAAACCACAACGTCCATTCCCGAGGCCATGAACATCATGCCAATCGCAGCAAGAAGCATAAGGGCGTAATACTCGCCTTCGATTTCCTGCTCGATTTCGAGATAGCGGATCGACAACAGAATCACCAGGGCGGTTGCGGCCAGGAAAATCACGCCGAAAATGAGAGAGAAGCCGTCGACGATCACGCTGTTCTGAAAGCCAAGAACCGGCCCAGCACCCATGGGGCTTCCCATCGCAGAGGCTAATCTTTTGTATTGCATGAACAAGCCGAGACCGCCCGCGGCTACTCCCAAGAGGGCGAGGTAAGCGTTGAAGTGCTTCTCTCGTTTATCCAGCAGAAAATCGAAGATGAGAATTCCCAACGCGAACAGGAGAAGCTCCATTTGCGGCAGGATGACCAGTCCATCACCGTGGATATAATTAAGAATTGGGTCAAGAAAGGGCGCGAGATAGCGCCCGATCCACTCGAAGAACGAGCGAATATATTCGACAAGCGGACTGATGATGGGAATGATTGTCCCCATTCCCTATTTGACCTCCGATTGGGTGGGCGCACTTGGCGGAACAGTGGCGGGCAGGGCTTGATTCGCTTGCTCATAAAAATGCGGGTTCACTTGTTGAACAATTTTCTGCACCGGCTTTTCGATGTAGGCAAAAAATGGCTTCGGGTAGATGCCGATCCAAAACGCGATCACGACCAGAGGAAGGATAACCACATATTCACGAATGCTAAGGTCGCACAAGGTTTTGTTCACTTCGTGAGTGATTGCGCCAAACATGGTGCGTTGATACAGCCACAAAAGATAGGCAGCGCCAAGAACGATGCCGAGCGTGCCCCAGGCAGCCCAGGACTTATTCACCACGAATGCACCTTGAAGAATCGTGAATTCTCCGATGAAGCCGTTGAGCAGTGGCATGCCAAGTGAGCTGAGGCTGATGATGAGGTAGATGGCCGCGAAATTCGGCATCGGCGTAGCCAGGCCGCCAAATTCGGAAATAAGCCGCGTGTGGCGGCGCTCGTAGAGAAAGCCAACGAGCAGGAAGAGTGCGCCAGTGGAGATGCCGTGGTTGATCTGCTGCAAAACGCTGCCTGAGAGGCCTTGCGGCGTCAGCGCAAAAATGCCGAGTGTGCAGAAGCCGAGATGGCTTACGGAACTGTAAGCGATGAGACGCTTCATGTCTTTCTGCATCAGGCAGACAATTGCGCCATAGATGATGCCGACCAGCGAAAGAACAATGAGGATGTGGATGATCTTGCTCCGCAGGTGCGGGTCTACGGGAAGCAGCGGCAAGGAAAGCCGCAAAAAGCCGTACGTTCCCATTTTCAAGAGAACACCAGCAAGGATGACGGACCCGGCCGTGGGGGCTTCCGTGTGGGCATCGGGAAGCCAAGTATGGAACGGGAACATGGGAACTTTGATGGCAAACGCAAAGAAGAATCCCCAGAAGAGCCAAGCTTTAAGTGAGTCGGGAAATTGCTGCGCAGCAGCCAGGAGCGTGGGAATGTCGAAGGTCTGCACGCCGGAAAGTTTTGTGGCGTTAAAGTACAGCGCCAGGATCGCCAGCAGCATCAAGACCGAACCCGCCAAGGTATATAGGAAAAACTTGATGGCAGCGTACAGACGGCGATCGCTGCCCCAAACGCCGATCAGGAAATACATTGGCACCAGCATGACTTCCCAGAAAACGTAAAAGAGGAAGAAGTCGAGCGACATGAATACGCCAAGCATTCCGGTTTGCAGGAGCAGCAAAAGAATGTAGTACTCCTTGGTGCGCTGCTGAATAGCGTTCCATGAGGAAAGGATGGCCAGCATACCGAGGAACGTGGTCAGCATAATGAGCAGAAAGCTGATGCCATCGATTCCGAGCGAATATTTTGCGCCCAGGTATGGAATCCAGTTGGCGGATTCGCGGAAATTGTATCCTTCGCTGCCAACCGGAAAGCGCAGAACCAGCGGAATGGAGACAACGAAGCCGAGCACGCCGAATAGATTGCCGAGGATTCGGTGGAGTTCTGGCGAATTGCGCGGGACGAAAATAAGTAGCAGCGCACCCACGAGCGGCGTGAACAGGATCACGCTGAGTAAATGACCGTCAAACAAGTGCTGCATAATGCGTTATGCCTTTCAGCGCAGATTGCGCACCCAAACCTGCATGTGATGGCCGTAATAGCCAAGTAAAATTGCCAGACCGAGAAGCATCCACATGGCGTAGGAAGAAAAAACGCCGGTCTGCAGCATGCGAATGGGGACGCTGAGCGAACGGGTAAATTTGCCAACGAAGTTGACGATGCCGTCGATGACCCACTTGTCCCACCACATCGAAAATTTGGAGAGGAAGCGCGTGAGCCAGCCCGCGCCGTTCACCGCCACGCCATCAATCACCTTTGCGTCGAGCAAGCCCAGAGCAATGCTGAGATCCTTGATGCGGTTGACGAAAAGCGCATCGTAAATTTCGTCGACGTAGTATTTGTGCAGCAGCAGGCTGTGAAGGCGCGGCCAAGCCGCAGCAATTTTTTCGTGCAGTTTCGGCTTGATAATGAACATTTGGTAGGCCAGCCAGATGCCTAAGCCCGCGACAATCACGGACGCCGACATCAAGAAATATTCCTTGAGCAGGGTGTGACGTCCGAGTTCAACCGAAGTAGTTTCCGGGATGACGCCTTTCAGCACAGGCTCAAGAAATTCACCGAATGTGCTTTTTTCTCCCCACAAGACCGGCAGGGCGAACCAGCCACCTACGATGGACAGAAACGCGAGAATCGTCAGCGGCACGGTCATCGTTTGTGGCGACTCGTGAATGTGATTTTCCAGTTCCGGAGGGACGCGAGACAAACCACGAAATGTCAGGAAGAACAAACGGAACATATAGTAGGCGGTTAAACACGCGGTGATGAGGCCCACAATCCACAGGAAAAGATACCGATCGATTTCGGCGGAGCGATGAAAGGTATGGCCCAGGATTTCGTCTTTGCTGAAAAATCCGGCGAGCGGCGGCATGCCTGAGATGGCCAGCGTGGCGATCAGGAAGGGATAGTAGGTCGCCGGAATGGCTCGCCACAGCCCACCCATCTTGCGCATATCTTGCTCGCCCGAAAGCGAGTGGATGACACTGCCTGCTCCGAGGAAGAGCAGAGCTTTGAAAAATGCGTGAGTCATCAAATGAAAAATGCCGGCGCCAAATGCGCCAACGCCGAGCGCGAGGAACATGTAGCCAAGCTGACTGATGGTGGAATAAGCGAGAACTTTCTTGATGTCGGTTTGCACCAGTGCCATGGACGCGGCATAGATGGCGGTCAAGGCGCCGACTACGGCGATGACGTCCATGGCAAATGGCGCAAGCTGATAAATCGCATTCATGCGCGCAACCATGTAAACACCTGCGGTCACCATGGTCGCCGCGTGGATCAAAGCGCTGACCGGCGTGGGGCCTTCCATCGCATCAGGCAGCCAGACGTACAGAGGAATTTGCGCGGACTTTCCTGTTGCTCCAACGAAGAGAAGTAACGCGATCGCGGTGAGGATCGGAGCGCCGACGGCGAGAGCATATTGCTCAACCAATGTCGCCAGCGCCTGCACAATACCTGGGAAGGCGTGAGGATCGGCAAGTCCATTCGAAGTGAAACGAATTGTGCCAAAAGTGGCGGAGATCAGAAAAATCCCCAGCAGAAATCCAGTATCGCCGATTCGATTGACGATGAAAGCTTTCTTGCCCGCGTCTGCAGCAGATCTTTTCAGAAAATAGAAACCAATCAGAAGATAGCTGCACAAGCCCACGCCTTCCCATCCGACAAATAGAAGAAGGAGATTGTTGGCGAGGACCAAGGTCAGCATCGAAAACATAAACAGATTGAGATATCCGAAGAAGCGGTAGTAGCCGCCCTCATGGCTCATGTAACCGATGGAATACACATGGATGAGAAAGCCGACGCCGGTTACCACGAGCACCATCACGCAGGAAAGCGGATCGAGGAGATAGCCCCAATCGGCAACGAAATTGACGAGGCCGCCGTTGGCAGGCATGGCGCCAGGTGTGACCCATTCGAAAAGAATGATTTGATAGAAGCGCTGATCAGGCTGCGCCGCAAGGAGTTGCATAACGGCACCTGCAGCATGAATAAAGGAAAAGAACACGCTGCCGACGCAAAGAAAACTGACCGCGGATTTGGGAATGTGGCGGCCGATGAAGAGCATGAGTGCCGCGGTGATCAGCGGGAAAAGAGGGATCAGCCAAAGATGCGAGAGGAAATAGCCGGAAGGCATCATGGGCACGCCTCACGCGGTTGTGGCTTTGGCGTTGCGAAAGATCGAAGAGGAATTGCTCCATTACGCGCCAGCAAACTGCGCTGGCACACCGGTCGAACTGACGGTAGGGGCGCTACCATTTCAGGAGGTCCATTTCGTCAGCCAGAATTGTTTCGCGGTTACGGAAAAAGGCAATGATGATGCCGAGGCCGACGGCAGCTTCTGCGGCAGCATCGGCAATAATGAAGAGAGCGAAGACTTGTCCGGCTACATCCCCAAAGATGCGGGAGAACGCAACGAGATTGATATTGACCGCGTTGAGGATCAGCTCAATGGACATGAGAACAATGATGACGTTGCGCCGGGTAATGACACCGATAGTGCCGATCAGAAAAAGCGCAAGGCTAAGGAACAGGTAGTGGCCGATGGGCATCATTTGGGTTCAGTCCTTTTCTTGGCCATGACCACGGCGCCAACCATCGCGACCAATAACAGAACGCTGGCAATTTCAAATGGCAACAGATATGCCCCGAAAAGACTATGGGCCAAAGCTTCTGAGTTGGGCTGAAGTTTATCGACCGGCGCGGCTTCCGGAAGTCCTGCGCCAGGCAAGCGGCGCGAAGCCCAGAGCATCACGGTGACTTGCATGAAGAGAACAAGCGCCACAATCAGCGATACCCATTTCTGTTTGGCAAATTGGATCTGATGCAGTGCAACATCCAGCCGGACGAGCATAATCACGAAAACGAACAGCACCATAATACCGCCGACGTAAAGAATAATCTGGGCAATAAAAATAAATTCGGCGCGGAGTTGCAGGAAAATTCCCGCAGTGGCCAGCAGCGTGGTGATCAAGAAGATCGCGCTGTGAATGGCGTTGCGGCGCGTAACCATTAAGGCCGCGCTAAGAATGGCGACCGAAGCAAAGAAGTAGAAGATGATGCTATCCAGCATAAGAATCCGTTGTGGCGGGCGAAGCGGTGGAAGCTGCTTCAACACGCTTATCGTGCAAATGCAATAAGAACAGAGCGCTCGCCAATGTAACGAATGTGGTGATCACCAAAGCGATCCAGCGATTCCAGTGATACTCCGATTGCAAAACCATGGCGATACCAACCGCGAATACATTCACAATGGCCAGGGGAATCAAAATGTACCACCCAAGGTGCATAAGCTGATCGAAGCGATAGCGCGGCAGAGTGAAGCGCAGCCACATAAAAAGATAGATGTAGCCGGTCACTTTCAGCAGAAACCAGAATGCGCCATGCAGCCCGGGCAAAAGAATCCGCAATGGGCCGGGTAAAAGAGGTACAGCGAGAATCAGTGCCACGGCAAAACAGGCCAGACCTACCCCCCACATAAATTGTTTTTGCACGCGCACCGGCTGCTTCCCTGCCCGTGAAATCGAATACGCACCAACGGCAGTCACCATCAGTGGTGGAAGTAAATCCAGGAAATTCAGCCAGTGGACATTGGGAAATGGGCGCAGCCACCCACCAAGAAAAAGTGTGGTGGCCACGGATCCCACGACGATCATATTGGCGTATTCGCCAAGAAAATAGAGCGCCCAGCGAAAGCCGCTGTACTCGGTCATATATCCAGCAACCAACTCGGATTCCGCTTCGGGAAGATCGAAGGGCGCGCGATTGGTTTCCGCGATGGACGCAACAACATAAATGAAGAACGCGATCGGGGCGAGGAAGATATACCAGACCCCGTCGGTCTTTTGTGCATCGACGATGGCGTGAATTCTGAGAGTTCCGGCGAGAAGAACTCCACTGACCAGCGCCAACCCCGCCGCAGTTTCGTAGCTGACGAGCTGCGCAGTGCTACGAATGGCTCCGATGATCGAGTAGTGGCTGTTGGAGGCCCATCCGCCGAGGACGATCCCGAAGAGGCCGAGCGAGCTGACGCCTAAAACGAACAGCAGGCCAACATTAATGTCGCGCGCCACGTGAAAAGACGGCCCAAAATAAATTGCGCCCATGGCAGTAAGCGCAGCGGTCATTGAAACGACCGGTGCCAGCCAGAAAACAAATTGGTCGGCGTCTTCCGGAATGAGGTCTTCCTTGATGAGCAGTTTCACGGCGTCGGCGATGGGCTGCAGCAAACCGTGAGGGCCAACGCGCATAGGGCCGAGGCGGGCCTGCATGTCAGCCATCAACTTCCGTTCCATGAGAACGACATAACCTGCAATGAGAGGAACGACGGCGACGATCACCACGCCGCAGACAAGTTCGACCCACCAGGTTTGCAGAAACGCGAGAAGGCCTTGCAAAGCGGGGCTCATCGATCCACCTCGCCCAACACGATGTCCAGCGTGCCGATGATAGCCACGACGTCGGCAACCAGATGCCCGCGCACCATTTTGTCGAACGCCTGCAGATTGACGAATGATGGCGGACGGATGCGCACGCGATAGGGCTGCGTAGTGCCATCACTGACGATGTAGTAGCCGAGAATCCCCTTGGGTGCCTCGATCGAGTGATAAATTTCTCCCGGAGGCGGCTTCAGAACTTTGCCCACTTTGCCGAGGATAGGCCCACCCGGAATATTTTCGATGGCTTGCAGGCAAATGAGTCGCGACTGCCGCATTTCTTCCATGCGCACCATATACCGGTCATACGTGTCGCCATTGGTACCGATGGGAATTTCAAATTTGTACTGATCGTAGGCCGCATACGGCATGGCTTTGCGCAAATCCCAGCGCACCCCGCTAGCACGTAACACCGGTCCGCTGGCCCCAAGAGCGATGGCATCTTCCGCGGAAAGAACTCCCACATTGCGTGTACGGCCGATCCAAATGCTGTTGCCGGTGAGCAGGTCTTCGTATTCCTTCAGGTGGCGAACAAAGTCCACGCAGAAGCGCTCGACATCTTTTTCAAACGTGTCGTAGGCCTCGTATTGCAAGCCGCCGATACGAAAAGCATGCGTAGTAAGGCGCGCGCCACAATATTTCTCGAAAATTTTCAAAATTTCTTCGCGTTCCCGCATGCAATAAAAAAGCGGTGTAAGCGCACCAATATCCAGTCCATGCGTGCCCAGCCAGAGAAGATGGCTGGCGATTCGCTGCAGCTCGGTTAGAATCGTCCGAATCACTCTTGCGCGCGGCGGCGCTTCGACCATCAATAATTTTTCAACCGCCTCGCAGTAGCCCAGGCCGTTGCTGACCGCAGCAACGTAATCCATCCGATCGACGTACGGAGCAAATTGCTGGTAAGAGCGGTTCTCCGCAATCTTTTCCACTCCGCGATGCAGGTAGCCGATGACACATTCAGAGCCCGTAACACGTTCACCATCGAGTTTGAGTTTGACGCGGAGAACGCCGTGTGTAGACGGGTGCTGCGGGCCCATGTTGATGACCAGCTCATCGGCGCCAAACAGCGTCTTCGTTTTTTGCGTCGTGTCGTCGAACAAATTGTCGCTCAAGTTTTCAACGCCTATTGTCCGCTCTCAATGCCAAGATTCTCGCGGACCCAGACCGTGTCCTGCTTCAAAATGTCGTAATCCTTGCGCAGCGGATGTCCTTGCCACTCTTCGGGCAGAAGAATCCGCTTCATGTCCGGATGACCTTTAAACACGATGCCGAACATGTCGAAAATTTCACGCTCCAGCCAATTCGCGACCGGCCAAAGCTCCACAAGGCTGGCCCCCTCTTCGGTTGCGGCAAGGGGAATCTTCAGCCGCAAGCGTAAATTGTGCGGAAACGAGTAGAGAACGGCGACGAGGTCGAAGCGCTTTTCACGCCGCGGCCAATCGACTGCCGTGTAGTCTTCCAGAAAATCGAATTTTTCGATATCGCGGGAATATCGCGCAACTTCTAGAAGATGAGCAGAGTCAACGATGAGATAGGGCTGCTTGCGATCCTCAAGCGCATCCAGAATAGCCGCGCCAAAACGTTCGCGATAACGCTTCGTGAGCTCATTATCCAGCGGAGTTTGCAGAACTACAGGTGGTTTGGGCGGCGGAGGCGCTGGCTTAGCATCGGGGGACGCGGGAGCGACTGCGTTTTTCGCCGCAGTGGGTGGCGCGGGTGAAGCTCCGGTAGCCTCCGGCTTCGAACTATCGGGCGATTGGGGTACCTTGGACTCGTCTGCCATGGACCCGACCATTGGGCTGCATCAAATGCTCACAGATTTCGTAAACAATCCTGAATTACATCCAAACTGAGAACGCCGCAAAAACAAAATTAGGTTGCGCGAGAGGAGGAGCGGGAGAACGCGCAAACCCCGGTGAAGGCGGACAAACTCATCCGCGACCTGCAGCCAGTGACGATCGCTTAGTGCGTTTCTAACATAGGCATAGAAGGCAGTCAATGAGCGGGGACACAATAGAAGAAAGTGATCGGCGAATACCGGTGGCACAGTCACCTTGACTGCGCGCATGCATCCACTATTTCGAAGTTGTCCTCCGAAATAGCATTGGCGCTTGCGCAGCGTTCTCTGCCGCTGCCCTTGTTTCCCGTCACACACTTGGATAGCGTCAAATGGACGGAGTGCCTCTCCATTCCGTCACTGAGCCAGTTCACTTATCTTGGGGGGAGAGTGCTGTGACGAATCCGATTATTACGCTGACGACCGATTACGGAATCAACGATCATCTTGTGGGCGTGATGAAGGGTGCGATCTTAAAGATCAATCCTGACGCCCAAATCATCGACATCACTCACCAGGTTGCACCATTCGATTTGCTGGAAGGCGCGCTGGCCATTGCGTCCGCGTATCCTTACTTCCCTCCTCGCACCATTCACGTTGTGGTGGTCGATCCGGGAGTCGGAACGGAACGGCGGCCGTTGTTGGTGAGTGGGCAAAACCAATATTTTCTGGCGCCGGATAATGGCGTGCTCTCCGGCGTGTATGAGAAAGAACATCCGGTGCTCGTGCGCAACATCACCAGCGAACACTATTTTGCCCAACCGGTCAGCAAGACGTTTCACGGCAGAGATGTGTTTGCGCCGGTGGCTGCGTGGCTGTCCAAAAGCTGGCAGCCCGGAAGTATGGGTGAAGAAATCACCGACTATAAGCGTTTTGCCATGCCGAAACCGAAGGAAACCGATGGTCTGCTGAAGGGCGTGGTGTTGAAGGTCGATGTCTTTGGAAATTTGATTACCAATTTCAGGGCGGAAGATCTGACACCGGAATCCTTGGAAAAGGGTGAAGTCAGTTTGCAGGTCGGGAATCATCCGGTAACGCGATTGGTGGGCACTTTTGCGCATGGAAACGCGGGGGAAGCGGTTGCATATATTGGCTCAAGTGGATATTTGGAAGTAGCGGTGAATAAAGGAAGTGCGTCGAAGACACTGGGGATTGGACGCGGAACGCCAGTATTGCTGGCAAACAAGAAAGAACAGGGTTAGTTCGGTATTCGCGATGCGAGAGAAATACACCCCGACTCAGAAGGCGGCCGCAACAAAATCTGTACATGGTCAGCGCGAATGCTCTAAAGCGGCCATTTGCGAACGCGCGCGCGGGTCTAACCAGTCTCGCCATGCATCTCCCAACAAGTTGAACGCAAGAACGGCAAGAATCACCGCCAACGCCGGGAAAATCACCATATGCGGAGAGTCGAAAAGATGATTGCGCGCGTCGTTCAACATGGCTCCCCAACTGGGCAACGGTGCGAGAACGCCCAATCCCAGAAAACTTAGCGTAGCTTCAGCAAGAATTGCTCCCGCCATACCGATAGTGGCCTGGATCAACACAGGCTGAAGAATATTCGGCAGCAGATGGCGAACTAGGATGCGCGGAGAAGTAGCGCCTAAGGAACGCGCCGCCAAAACAAATTCCAGTTCTTTCGCCTTCAAGACTTGAGCTCGTGCCAGACGTGCATAGCCGGCCCAACCAGTAATGATCAGCGCAAGAATAACCTTCCCAATGCCCGGGCCAAAAAAAGCTGCGAACGCAATGGCCAGAAGGATTCCCGGAAAAGAAAGAAACGCGTTGATGAGCAGCAGATTTACAACGCGATCGAATGCGCCACCGAAATAGCCTGCCAGCATCCCAATCGTCAGGCCAATGCTGCCACAACCCAGAACAACGCAAATCGAAACGAGCAGCGAAATGCGCGCACCATAAATTGTGCGGGAAAGGATGTCGCGGCCTAGTTCATCGGTTCCCATCCAATGAGATTGCGAAGGGGGCTGCAGTCGAACGGCGAGATTTTGCGCGGCTGGATCTGCTGGTGCAATCCAAGGCGCAAAGATCGCTAGGAAAATCAGCACAAAGGCAATCGTGAAACCAATTTGCGCCAGGACGCTACGACTTAGAAACCCTGAAAGTGCATTCTTGCCTTTCACGAAACACGCACCCGGGGATCGATGAACGCGTACAGAAGGTCAGTGAGCAAATTCACCAGCACGTAGGAAAGCGCAATGACCAGGATGCAGCCCTGAAGCAAGGGGTAATCGCGCGAGGAAATTGCTTGCACCGTCAGGCGACCGATCCCTGGCCAGGAAAAAATAGTCTCCGTAACGATGGTGCCGGCAAGCAGTGTGCCGAATTGCAGCCCTAGGATCGTGATGATGGGGATCAACGCATTGCGCAGCGCGTGATGCGTCAGGACTGAAAACGTGGACAGTCCCTTGGCCCGAGCGGTGCGCACATAATCGCTGGAAAGCTCTTCGAGCATGGCGCCGCGCACCATACGGGTGAGAATCGCGGCAAGGGCTGCCCCTAATGTGGCCGCGGGGAGAATGTAATTTAGCGCGCCACCGCGCCCGGAAACGGGCAACCAGCCGAGTTTTATCGAGAAGAATGTAATCAGCAAAGGGCCAAGCGCAAAATTCGGCATGGCAAGGCCAAAAAGCGTGAGCACACTGATCGCACGGTCAGGGGCGTAGCCGCGGTGATATGCAGCGAAGACCCCAGCGGGAATACCGATCGCTGCGCAGACCAGCAGAGCGAGAAACGCCAACTGCAGCGTCGCTGGGTAGCGTTCAAAAATCAGTCGCCGAACGGGCGCTTGGTACTTGAACGACTGGCCAAAATCTCCGCGCAACGTTTGCGAAAGATAGTGTCCATATTGAACGAGGATAGGTTGATCGAGGCCAAGCGTGTGGCGGAGTTGTTCGATTTGTCCAGGAGCCGCGCCTTCGCCAAGCATCTGTTCCACGGGGTCGCCGGGAACAATGTGAATCAGAAGAAAAACCAGAGTGAGCACGAGCCAAACGGCGGGCAAGGTAAGCAGAAAGCGATGAAGTATGTGGCGGGCCATGCTTAGCGCGTTCGTTGCTCCTTTTCCGCGGCCTTCGCGATTTCCATATTTTGCTTTTCATGGACCGGGCCACTGCTTCCCTGCTCTGCGATCAAGTCCGGCGAAGGCTCACCCGCGGCCGCGCGCAAGCGTTGGATTTTTACACGTGCCACGCGCCTTCCATCCATTTCGACCACTGTAAAGCGATAGCCGCCAAATTCAAAGCTTTCCCCACCACGCGGGATGAAACCGAGTTGGTCGAGGACGAACCCACCAACCGTGGCATACGCCGGGTCTTCCGGCAGGACGATATTGTATTGGGTATCCAAATCCCGCACGTTCAACGCTGCATCGAAAATCACCGCACCATCCGAGAGTGTGAGCGGCTTTTCCACCACATCAAACTCATCGTGAATTTCCCCGATAAGCTGCTCGATCAGGTCCTCCATGGTGACTAGCCCGAGTACGCTGCCAAATTCATCGACGACGATGGCCATCCCCACATGTCGGGCGCGCAACTCCGACAGAAGTTCACTTGCAGGCTTGGTTTCTGGAACAATCAAAATTTCGCGAAGTACGCGGCGAAGATCAAAAGGAGGTGGCGCCGGTAGCTTCTCGTGCAGGCGGCGCTCCGCGTCAAGCAGCACCCACATCATGTCTTTAACGTGAACAAAACCCAGGATGTGATCTTCATTCCCACGATACACCGGTATACGCGAACGCTGCGTGGTAGCGAAAACGCTCATCACCTGATCGAGAGTCGCTTCAACGGGAAGCATGTACATGTCCGGGCGCGAAACCATAATCTCGCGGACTTGCAATTGACCAAGTTCGATGGCGCTGAGAATGAACTTCTCTTCCCCCACCGCAAGCAAGCCTCTTTCGCGCGCCTGCTGGATTTGAATCTGCAACTCCTCCGTGGTGTGTGCTTGCCCGTGACTGACAGGAGCCGCCAAACCGAGCGCCTTCACGATCACACCGGAAATGCCGTCGAGCAGGTCAATCGCCCAGCGAAACGTGCTTAGGAACCACAAAAAGGGGCGCGCCACCATCAGGGCAACGCGCTCCGCCCGAACCAGGCTGATGCTTTTGGGAACTAGCTCGCCAAAGGTGACGTGGAGCGCGCTCAACAGCAGGAAGGCAATCGTCAACGCGACAGCATGAACAGCAAGTAATGTTCGCGGGCTGCCATTAGCGGGCATCACCTGCTGGACCAGGATAACTAGAGTGGATTCGCCAAGTGCACCGAGCGCCAGGCTGGCCAGCGTGATTCCCACCTGCACACCGGAAACCACGCGGTGTAGGTCACCTAAAAGTACTTCAACGATTTTGGCTTGGGGGTTGCCTTTGGCTACCAACTGGCGCACACGCGACATCCGTACCGCAACCAGTGAAAATTCCACCGCGGCAAAGAACCCGTTCAGTGCGACCAGCAAGAGCACACCGATCAGTCGGAGCAGGAACATGCGGTTGCGTCGTCCTCAATTTGAATTGTAGCAGCAGCGGAACCGAAAAAGAGGCTCGTTGGGGATTTGTATATCGGCGAAGGCATGTCTGCGCATCGAATAGATGTGGAGTCGCCAGGAACCAGGAATGGTCGTCGCTCGGCAGGTATGGCTAGCCTTCCGGTCAGTTGCGTGGGCAGACTGGGTCCACTAGACTTTTATCTCCTGCTTGAGGGCGGGTGAATATTGCGCACCTTGCTGCGTGCCATTCTCTGGATAGTTGGAATTATCGTGGTGGCCTTTGGAGCCACAGTGTGGTGGCTTGTCTACCGCCCTTTGCCGCAGCTTGATGGCACCCTCGTAGTTTCCGGCCTGCAGAGCCAGGTCACCGTTGAGCGGGACAAGTGGGGCGTCCCGCACATTCGCGCGTCTTCCGTGGAAGACATGGCCGAGGCCCAAGGCTATGTAGTAGCCCAAGACCGCCTTTGGCAGATGGATTTACTCCGGAGAGTGGGCCGCGGGCAATTGTCGGAAATCCTGGGCCCTGCAACTCTGGATATTGATAAGGATTTTCGCACCATGAATTTTTCGCGGACGGCTGAGCGGGAAGCTCAGCAGATGGATCCCGGATCGCGCAAGATCATGGATGCCTACGCGCGAGGGGTCAATCGCTTCATCGAGCAGCACATCTCGAAGTTGCCGCTGGAATTCACGCTATTGAAATACAAGCCTGAGCCTTGGACGGTTTCCGACACCCTGGTGATTTCGGCGTACATGTACCGCACCTTGACGGATACTCGGCACACGGAATTGCATCGTGCCGAGGTGATGGCGAAAGTCAGCCCCGAATTGGCGAAAGACTTATACAGCGACGAAGCAGCGATGGATCATTTTGTGGTCGGCGACCCGAGCGTGGACAAGAATCCTCACGTTATTTCGCAAGGCGATTCAGACGATGATGACGACGATGAGATGGATTACGACGATGTACTGAAGGCCAGCCGCAATCTTCACGACTCGTCAGTCGCATCCATGACCGACGAGCCGGATGTCACGAGCGCTCTAGCGGTTCGCGTTCGAGACTGGCTCGGCGATGGAGAGCGTGACGTCCGCCGGATGATGGGCAGCAACAATTGGGTCGTAAGTGGAGCGCACACCGCCACAGGCAAGCCATTGCTGGCAAACGACACGCACCTTGAACTGAGCATTCCTCCCATTTGGTATGAGATTCATTTGACGGCGCCAGGATGGAATGTGAAGGGTTTCACTTTGCCCGGGGCGCCGATGGTGGTAATCGGCCACAACGATCGCATCGCGTGGGGATTTACGAACAATGGCGCGGACGTGCTGGATTTGTATATCGAGACGTTCAATCCAGCCAACCCGGATGAGTACAAGGTCAACGGCCAATGGCGCAAAGCCGATGTGTATGTCGAAGTGATTCACGTGAAGGGCGCGCCGGACGAGCAGTTCAAGGTGGTAGTAACACGGCACGGCCCGGTAGTTCATCGCGATGGAGACAAGGTTTACGCGATGCGCTGGACGGCGCTGGAACCGGGCGGCTTGATGAATTCCTACAGCTGGCTAGGCAAAGCACAAAATTGGAGAGAATTTCGCGAAATATTGAGCCATGTCTGGGGCCCGGGACAAAACGTAGTTTACGCGGACGTGGACGGGAACATTGGTTATACCGTTGCGGCCCGCGTGCCCATTCGCAAAAAAAGCCATGGCACGGTCCCCGTTCCGGGTGACACCGACGACTACGAATGGACGGGCTATATCCCCTTCGAACAAATGCCGCAAAGCTTCAATCCCGATAGCGGATTGATTGTAACGGCAAATGCGCGGGTGACTGGACCGGACTACAAGCCCTATTTAACGGATGACTGGGAAGAACCATACAGAACGGCGCGCATTTACGATTTGCTGCACGACAAGCACGACCTGCGGCCAGAAGATATGTTGAAGGTGCAGACCGACACGTATAGCTATCCGCACGTTTTCATCGCGGAACAATTAGTAGCGGCCCTGAATGTGGCTCCTCCGAAAGATGCGCGGACCAAAAAATTGATTGATGAAGCGAAACAGTGGAATGGCATTGCCGATGCTAACTCCACAGTGGTGTCTTTCCTGAACGCGACAATGCACGGAACACTCGACCTGATGTTGGAGCCATCGCTCGGGAAAGAAACCGATTTGTATGATTGGCGAAAAATTGCCTTTCTGCAGCGAATCTTGACGGAAAGGCCCGCTCGCTGGCTGCCTGCCGGATATAAAAACTATGACGAGCTGCTATCGGCCGCGGCGGATCGCGCCGTAAAAGGGCTGGAAGAAAGAACCAAGGATCCGAATCCTGAAGATTGGACCTGGAAGCGATTTAATTATCTGGACATGCTCCATCCAATCGGACGCGAAGGAATTTTGAAAAAACTGCTGAGCTTGTCCGACGAGCCGCAGTCCGGCACCCTGTTCAGTCCGCGGGCGGCTTCGCGGCATCACGGGCCTTCCGAACGATTCGTGGCCAATCTGGCGGATTGGGACCAGTCGATCATCTTGATTCCGGCTGGCCAGTCGGGCCAGCCTGGCAGCGAGCATTACACCGACCAGTATCCGTATTGGTTTGACGGAATGCCCATTTATGGGCCATTTACCGATTCAGCCGAAGCCAAAACAAAGAAGCACACTCTGGTGCTGAAACCCTCTAACTAATAAATAGAAATGCCGGAACTTCCCGAAGTTGAAGCCATAGCGAGAACTTTGCGGCCCCTCGTCCGTGAGCGGCGAATCCGTTGCGTGCATGTTTTTCATTCTGTGCTACTCAGGCCGCAATCAGTTGCTGAGTGCATCCGGATAGCCCAGGGAGCGAAGATTAAGGAAGTGCAGCGCGTCGGAAAATATCTCTTTTTAAGACTGGATCGCGGCCTAATCGAAATGCACTTTCGCTTTGACGGCCAATTGTTGCTGTTTGCCAATGCACGAGAGTTGCTGGCCAGAGCCAACGCCAAGAAAGTTGGCGTCCACGTAGATGTAGCCTTCGAACTGGACAAGGGAGTATTGGGAATTGTTGACCAACGGCACTTGGGGCGCGTGCACGTCTGGAATTCAGAAGAAGAGTGCCGGCCACTAAAAGCCCTCGGCGTAGATGCGCTCTCGAAAGACTTTACCGCGGAAGCTCTTTATCTAAAGCTTTCGAGGTACAAGCGACCTTTGAAAGATTTTCTGCTAGACCAAACAGAGTTCGCGGGTATCGGAAACATTTATTCCTGCGAAGCATTGTGGCATGCGCGGCTGGACCCGTGTCGCAGGGCGGATTCGTTAGAGCGCGCCGAGGCCCGAAAACTTCACAAAGCGATTGTGTCGGTTCTCCGGCGTGCTTTAGAATGCTGTTTGGAACCATCGCCCGACTTTCGTGATCCGCATTGGTGGTTTCAGGGGCTGGAACGGATTCTGCGCGTCTATCAACGGGTTGGATTGCCGTGCCGTCGCTGCGGAGAACCGGTCCAACGCATTAAACAATGGGGCCGCTCCACTTATTGCTGTTTGCAGTGCCAGATTTGAGCGTTGCGTTTCAGGGGCAGTGACCGTAACGGCTGAAAAGATTAGGCGGATAGAGTGAATTTACCTGCACCGAAAAAAATGGAACCACCGAAAAAACCTGATTTTGAGAAGTCCTTGGCACGGCTGGAAGAAGTAGTGCGCAAACTGGAAAGCCCGCAACTTTCTTTGGACGAAGCCATGAAGCTGTTCGAAGAAGGCGTCGGCCTCTCCAAGGAATGCCAGAAGCAATTGGAAGAAGCGGAAGGCCGCGTGGAAATCCTGCTGAAAAAAGCAGACGGAAAAATGGTCGCGGAACCATTCGAGGCCGAAGGCGAGGCCAATGAATAATCCTCGTTTACCAGAACGCTGTTCCCCTCTCAGCCGATGAAACTACCCGAATTTTTTGAAGAAGACCGCATCGCAGTGGACGCCGAGCTGGAACGCCTGATGCCGCCGGAAACCGCGCCGCCCGTTTCCATTCACACCGCGATGAGGTATTCCGTGTTTGCGGGTGGTAAGCGCATTCGACCAATCCTGTGCCTGGAGACAGCGCGAATCTTTGGCCAGGATGTAGCCCACGCACAGTTCCCTGCTTGCGCCATCGAATTCATTCATACCTACTCGTTGATTCACGATGATCTGCCCGCACTGGACAACGATGATCTGCGGCGCGGAAAACCAACTTGCCACAAGAAATTTGGTGACGCGATCGCGATTCTCGCTGGTGATGCCCTGCTCACATTGGCGTTTGAAACGATTGGCAAGTCTTCGGTCTCGGCAGAACGCCAAGTCGCCATGTTGATGGAAATTTCCGGTGCCGCGGGAACGGTAAATGGCATGGTTGGCGGACAGGTTGCCGACATCGAAGCCGAAGGTGCGAAAGTTGGGCCGGAAATGTTGGAGTACATTCACCGGTCGAAAACGGCGGCTTTGATTCGCGCGTCGATCACTGCCGGCGCGATTTCCGCTGGTGCGCCGGCTGATGATGTAGCGCGGTTGCGGATTTTCGGTGAAATGATTGGTTGGGCGTTTCAGGTGACGGACGATATTCTGGATGTCGAAGAATCTTCCGCGGCATTGGGGAAAACCGCGGGCAAAGATATTGCCCAGCAGAAAGCCACTTATCCTGCGGTTTTTGGGTTGGAGCGATCGCATCAATTCGCCAAAGATTTGGCAACGAAAGCAATCGACCAGGTCACTGTTTATGGCGAGAAGGCCGACCGGTTGCGGCAAATCGCCGAGTTTCTAGTCTTGCGACGAGCGTAGAATCTTCCTTACAAATGAATGCCAAGGCGGCACGCAAGCGGCTGGATATCTTACTCGTTGAGCGGGGGTTGGCGGAGTCGCGTCAAAAAGCCCAGGCGATGATCCTTGCCGGCGAAGTCGAAATCGATGGGAAGCGCACTGATAAGGCCGGAGCGAATACGCCAGTAGATGCGCACGTCGAAGTCCACAGTAGGCTGCAGAAATATGCGAGCCGCGGCGGTTTCAAGTTGGAAGGCGCACTGGAAGATTTTCATGTTTCCGCCGCGGGCAAAGTTTGCCTTGATGTCGGCGCGTCGAACGGAGGCTTCACGGACTGCCTGCTGCAGCATGGTGCAGTGAAGGTCTACGCCGTGGATGTCAACACCGATCAGTTAGCCTGGAAACTGCGCGAGGACGGCCGCGTTGTGGCCATCAAGAAAAATGCCCGCGAGCTTGCGGCCGCAGATTTACCCGAAGCCGTCGATCTTGTCGTGGCGGACGTGTCGTTTATTGCGGTAAAAAAAGTGCTTCCCGGCGCAGTGCAATGCGCAAAACATGCTGCCGAGTTTCTGATCCTGATTAAGCCGCAGTTTGAATTGGAACGCGACGAAGTGGGAAAAGGTGGCATCGTGCGTGAGGCTGAGCTCCATCAGAAGGCCATTGAAAGCGTCCGGCAAGCCGCAAATAGGCTTGAGCTAGACTGTATTGGTGTCCTGCCAAGCAAATTGATGGGAGTTGAGGGCAATCAGGAGTATTTTCTTCACGCCAGAAAAATTAGTGCGATAGAATCCCGATAGTCCATGCGAACCACACCAGCGTTCAAGACCATCGGTATTATTTCCCGTCCTCGGCGAGCCAATCTCGCCGAAGTTGTACCTGGCTTGCTTGATTGGCTGAAGAAGCGCGGCGTCAACGCGGTTTACGATGCAGAAACAGCCAGTTGCCTGAAGGGCGACGGCGTTGGCAATACCCGACACCAAATCGCCGAACAAGCTGACTTATTTCTGGTGCTCGGCGGAGATGGCACGCTGCTGGCCGCTTCTCGCGAGGCATCGGCAAAAGGAATTCCGATCCTGCCGATCAATATGGGAAGCCTGGGTTTCCTCACCAACTTTACGGTGGAAGAGTTGTATCCCTCGCTGGAAGCGACACTCTTTGGGCAGTATTCGATTGAAGAACGCGTGTTGTTGCTGGTGGAACGCATCAATCGTGATCAAGTATTGACGCATCAACGCGTGTTAAATGATGCCGTAGTTCACAAAGGCACACTCGCGCGCATGATCGAGTTGGAATTGCGCATTGATGGCGGATTCGTTTGCCGCTACCGCGCCGATGGCCTGATTATCGCCACGCCAACGGGCTCAACGGCTTATTCCATGTCCGCAGGTGGACCGATCGTGCACCCTGCGGTGGAATCAATTTTGATTACACCGATCTGCCCGCACACGTTGAGCGATCGTCCCGTAGTCGTGCCTGATACCGCCAAAATCGAATTGCGTTTGTGCGAGAGCTCGGACTCGATATTTTTGACGCTCGATGGGCAAACTGGCTCGCCGACGCAGATTGGAGACCGCATTCGCATTACCCGGGCCCCGGAACGGTTGAAGTTGATTCACTCGCCGAACAAAACCTATTTTGAGATTCTGCGAAATAAATTAAAGTGGGGAGAAGCCTGAGGATCAGGCTAGAACATCCGAGCGCAACAGATCGCGGAAACTCTCGCGGCGCCGAATTAAATTTGCGCTTGTTCCATGAACCAACACTTCCGCCGGACGGCAACGCGCATTGTAGTTGGAAGCTTGTGCCATGCCGTAAGCTCCAGCTGCCCAGATTGCGACCAATTCGTCGGACTGAAGTTCACCGAGCGGCCAACCTTGCAAGAAGCAATCCCCCGATTCACAAACCTGGCCAACAATGTCGACGCGCTCTTTGCTAGCGGCCGCTTTCGATTCGGCAGTTTCCTGAATTTGCGTAATTGGGTGCGGCGCATCATAGAGAACGGGACGCATCATGTCGTTCATGGCCGCGTCGATGATGACGAATGCCTTCCGCGAGTTGCGCTTCGAATAAATAACTCGAGAAAGTAAAACTCCCGCAGGAGCGATAATCGAGCGGCCAGGTTCCAGCAGCAGGTGCACGCCAAGCGGCCGCACGACATCAGCAATCATCCGGGCATAATCTTTGCGTGAAGCCGGCCGCTCCTTGGTGTATCGAACGGCCAACCCTCCGCCAAAGTCTAAATATTTGAGTTCCACGCCGTTCTTTCGCAATTCCAATAAATAGCTGGCAAGCCGCTTGAGTGCTTGGTGAAACGGATTGAGAGAGACAATCTGCGAACCGATATGTGCGCTGATCCCCTGCCACTTGATGAGTTTCGAATCGCGATGTGCAAGATAAAGTTTTCTTGCCGCTGGCCAATCCAAACCAAACTTGTGCTCGTGGAGGCCGGTAGAAATATGGGGATGTCCGCCCGCCTTGACATCTGGATTCACGCGAATGGAAACTGCGGTAATATTTCCGGCGTTTGAAGCGACCTTCCCCGCTTCCTGCAAAAGGATTTCCAACTCAGCTTCAGACTCAATATTGAATTGCAGAATGCCTGAATTTGATTTCTGGCCAGTCTTGTAACGCAAGGCGTGCCGAATCTCTTCCCGCGTTTTGCCTACACCGGAAAACACGATGCGATCGCCGGAAACACCAATGTGGCCCAGATGATCCAGTTCGCCGCCAGAAACAATGTCAAATCCGCAACCGCGCCGAGCGAGCAACTTTAAAATCGTCAGATTGCCATTCGCCTTGACCGCGAAGCAAATTCGGTGGGGTAAATTGCCAAGCCCGGATTCTAGTTCTGCAAGCGACTCTTCGATAGCCTTCCGACTGTAGACATAAACGGGGGTTCCGAAACGCTTGGCAATCGCTGGTAAGGCGACTCCCTCGCAGTAGACGTTCCGAGCAGAACTCGCTCCCGCTTTCTTCCAGGAAAAATGTGGGGTGAACTCGGCTGGATCAATATACTCGAGATTTCTGCGTGCTCTGGTGTGGCTGCTCATTTCACTTTAACAATAACCAAGGTGCGATCGTCGGAGAGCGGAGCGTTCTGCGAGAACCAATCCACTTCGTTCAACAGTACGTCCGCAAGTTCCGCGGCATTCCGCTCGTGATTTTTTTCAATTAATACGCGCAGTCGTTCATTGCCAAACAATTGACCTTCGTTATTGGCAGTTTCGGCGAGTCCGTCAGAATGGAACACCAGGATATTTCCGACATCCAGAGTTACGCCCCATTCGTCATATTGTACTTCGTCAAAAATCCCTAGAGGAAAACCCGTCAACTCAATCTTGTCGCAGTGGCCATCCTTATAAAGCAGCGGTTGAGATTGGCCCGCGTTGGCTACGCGAAGCTTCATGCGACCTTTTTGCCAGGTAGCGTAACAAGCCGTCATGAAGCGCCCTTCAATCCGGCGCTCGCTGACCAGGTGATTCATCTGCTTCAGCATCTCCGCGGGCTGCAGTTTCTGCGGCGCCAGACTGCGCATAATTCCAATCGCGACTGCTCCATAGAGGGCCGCAGCAGTTCCCTTTCCGCTAACATCACCGAGCGCAATTCCCAATTGCTGTGGACCATAACGCAGGAATTCATACAAATCGCCGCATACTTCACGCGCCGATAGATAGCGAGCGGCAACATCCAACCCATAATCGTCCGTAGGAACCGGCCTCAGCAGCGCGCCCTGGATTCGCTTGGCAGCTTGCAGATCCCGGTCGAGCCGTGCTTCATCCTTGGCAACCTGCTCGTAGAGGCGAGCATTTTCCAGGGAAACCGCCAGATTTGCCGCCAGAATCGAAAGCGTTTGCACGTGATCGTTGGTGAAGTAATTAATTTGCGGACTCTCCAGGTCAAGCACGCCGATCACTTTGCCCTTGTGAATCATGGGAATCGAAAGCTCCGAACGCGTTTCCGGATTTACCATCAGATAGCGCGGATCGGCCGTCACGTCCGGAACAATTACAGGTTCTCGCAGCGTAGCTGCTGCGCCGACAATTCCTTCTGTGGCGGCAACCCGCAGCTTCCCTTGAACGCGTTGCCCATGTTTCACATCGATGCGATGACGAAAAATCTTCTGCTCTTCGTCATACAGCAGCAGGCTCAAAATCTGATAATCGATGACACGCTTCACCACTTCAGCAGCGCGGCGCAGTAACTCCTCAACATCCAGGATGGAGCTCATCTCGCGGCTAACTTCGTTCAATACCAAGAGCGTCTCAGCCTGATTGCTGACCTGCTGGAACAATCGGGCATTTTCAATCGCAACCGCCAAACGGCTGGCCAGCATGGTAAGAATACTTTGCTGGTCCTTGGTGAAGTAATCAGGCTGCTGGCTCTGAATATCCAGCACACCGACACATTTGCCCCGAAGCATAAGCGGCACGGCAAGTTCAGAACGCACAGACTCGATCGCGTTGATGTAACGCGGATCGGCTGAAACATCGCTGACTCGAACAGAATGCCCAGTTGCAGCGGCAGTGCCCGTAATGCCCTGCCCGATGGGAACGCGCAGATTCTCAGCAAGGCCCGGCGGATACCCAATCGCGAAACGGTGCTGCAGGTAAAGTCCGTCGACATCAACCAGGAGAACGCCAAAAAGCTCGTAGTCGATGTGCCGCTTGATAAGCACAGCTGTATGCGCAAGAACTTCGTCGAGGTTCAGAGAGGCGTTTACCTCTTC
Source organism: Candidatus Acidiferrum sp. (assembly GCA_036497825.1). Taxonomy (GTDB): domain Bacteria; phylum Acidobacteriota; class Terriglobia; order Acidiferrales; family UBA7541; genus Acidiferrum. The sequence goes on along the minus strand of DASXIT010000126.1, from coordinate 59,759 downwards.
GCCGATCTCGGCAAGAGTGACTAGCACTTCGGCCGGAACTTCGAGTTCGCTATTGGTAAGGTTTATTGTTGTTTTCGGCTCTGTCGATTCCATGAAGTCTATCTATTATAGCAGGCGTCTACCAACTCTTATGGCTGTTGTTACTTAGATTTGGCCTTCTTAGCTGTTGGCAGGTGTAGAATGCACACCGTTGGTAAGTTGCGATAGCGCTGGTCAAAATCCAGGCCATAACCCACGACAAATTCATTCGGGATTGCAAAACCGGTATAGTCGGCTTTCACGTCCGCGATACGCCGCTCAACTTTATCCAATAAAACAATTGTGCGCAGATGTTTCGGCTTCCGCTCTTCGAAAACGTGAAGAAGATATTTCAGAGTAAGGCCGGTATCGAGAATGTCCTCAACGAGAATGACTGTTCTCGATTCGATGCTTACGTCCAAATCCTTCGTAAGCCGTACTTCACCGGTAGAATCCGTACCGCTTCCATAACTCGATACCCCGATAAAATCGAAGGAAACTTCTCCCCCCAATTCGCGCGCAAGATCAGATAGAAAAAACACCGAGCCTTTGAGAACGCCTACAAGGTGGAGTTCGTCCTTTGGAAAGTCGCGGCGGATTTCACGAGCAAGCTCGCGGATGCGGCGATGGAGTCGGGCATCGGAAATCAACACGTGAAGAGATTCGCCCGGGCGATAGCCGGGCTTCTCGCGGGTTCGCCGGATCTGCTTCTTAATCCTTTTCGCCTTTTGTGCCAAGTGTATTTGCTCCTTGCCGCCTTATTCCACCCAATCGGCAATAAAAACATTGGTCTCGTGCGGCGCTTTACCATTGCGATTGGAGGCCCAAACCAGCCGCTTGCCATTCGAGCTGAACATCGGGAAACCGTCGAAGTCAGGATGATACGTAATGCGCTCCTGGCCCGTACCGTCTTCTTTGATGACGTAACGATCGAAATCGCGCCCATTTTTCGGATCAGCTTGATTGGAAGCAAAAATAATGCGCTTGCCGTCGGGCAGCCAATAGGGACCAAAGTTCGCCGCGCCATTGTGCGTCACTTGATGTTTATTAGAGCCGTCTGCATTCATCACCCATATTTCCAGATTGCCCGGGCGGATCAAGCCTTGCGCGAGAAGATTCTTGTAGTCCTTTTCTTCCTTGGCAGTTTTTGGATGCTGCGCGCGGTAGACAATCTTAATGCCGTCGTAAGACCAGAATGGGCCGCCGTCGTAGCCCAGTTCGTGGGTCAATTGTTTCACGTTGGATCCATCCGCATCCATCGTGTAGATATCAAGGTCGCCATTGCGCGTCGAAGTGAATACGATGTGCTTTCCATCGCGTGTAATGGTCGCTTCGGCGTTGTAACCCACGGAATGGGTCAGTTGTTGTGCATCGGAACCATCGGGATTGGCCGTATAAATCTGGTACGTGTTGTAAATCGGCCAAACGTAGCCACGTGAATAGTCCGGTTTCGGCGGGCAATCCGGGCTGGAAGCATGCGTGGAAGAAAACAAAATTCTATCGCCGGACGGAAAAATATAGCTGCAAGTTGTACGCCCCTTACCGCTGCTGACTAGCTTTGCCGTAGCGGCTTGGCCGTCAGGAGTATCTACTGGCATGGTATAAATTTGATCGCAAGGAACGCCCTCACCCTGGTGCTGAAAAATCAATTGCTTGTCATCGGCTGAGAAATAAGCTTCGGCATTTTGTCCACCGAAGGTAAGTTGCGGGGCATTTTTCAGATGCTTCTGCTCCTCAGGGAGCAGAACCTGATTCGTCGCCGCTGCTTTCGATTGGGCATGTAGCACTAAGCGACCCGGAAGATAGAACCCGGCGATGGCCACGGGAATTCCTGCGAGTAGAAACACCCCTAAAGTGCGCAAGATTGCGGGACCAACTTTCATCGGGAAATCCTTGGCGTTCTGTGTCGGTTTCCCTGGTCAAACAAGATTTTCCATCCTAAGTCCTTCAGTTAGCAGTGTCAATTCAATCGCATCAATCGACTACCAACTAGCATTTTCACTTGGCTTCTCGGTTATACTTTCTCTCGACAAATATGTTCCTGGTCGCGAAGGCCATATTTTGGGTCGTTTCCGCACTCTTCCCCATCGTGAATCCGCTGGGCGGTGCGCCAATCTTTCTTTCCCTGACAAATTATTATTCCACTGACCAGCGAAAGCTCCTCTCCAGGCGCATCGCAATTGACAGTTTGCTGCTCTTGGTCGGTTCTTTTTTTATTGGGACGCACATACTTACGTTCTTCGGCATTTCCATCCCGGTGGTGCAGGTCGGTGGCGGCCTGGTGGTCATGTCAGCCGGATGGAAATTGTTGAATCAGAATGATGACGATGAAACGCGCAACAACGTACACCGCAACGTGGACCTTCGCGACCTCTTCAGCAAAGCTTTCTATCCACTAACCCTGCCATTGACTGTTGGCCCCGGTTCCATTTCCATCGCCGTTACATTGGGCGCGAACGAACCGAAAGAAAATATTTTGCTTTCGATTATCGGCGCGGTCATCGGTATGGCGTTAATCGCGCTTAGCGTCTACCTTTGTTACGCCTTCTCCGATCGCTTGGCAAGAATATTGGGCACAACGGGTATGACCATCATCATGCGCTTGTCATCGTTCCTACTGGTTTGCATTGGCTTTCAAATTATGTGGAACGGATTTTCCGCGCTGCTAAAGACACTTCTAGTTTTCAAGCACTAATTTTCTACAAGCTTACCCACGCCACTTGGGCAGCGCGCGTCTTCCCAACAAAACTTCAGCGGCCCAACTGCCCAGATAGACGGATTGCGCTACGCCGTGGCCAGAAAAAGCACCGAGTACAATCGCGTTTTGCGATTCAGGGTGCTGCTCAAAGACCGGCTTCCATTCGTCCGCGATGCAGATGGGGCCACCCCAGCGGTGAGTGAAAGAAACATTTGCCAGGCGTGGATGCAGGCCGCGTATGCGGCTCTCCAAGCGGCTAAACATTTGCGCCGCCTCGGACTGGTGGATGTCGAGTTTCACCAGGTCGCGCCAATCATCCAGGTGAAGAAGTCCGCTGCCAAAAATAATGGCGTTTCCAAGCAATCGTCCCCACAAGTAGGGCATGTCGACGGTGTAGAAAGGCATTCGCTCTTCCAAGCCGATTGCACCGATAACTTCGTCGGACAATTCCTGCGTCGCAACGGCCAAAGTAAACACGGACTCGGCGCGATTGCCTAGACCAGTCAATTCGAACGAAAACACGTTAGTCGCAAATAGGACTTTTTTTGCGACTGTTAATCCTTGTTTAGTTTGGAGTTCAATGTGATTTCCAAACTTTGCGTACATCACCGGACAATTTTCAAATAACCGCACCCCTGCCCGTTCCGCTGCCCGGCCCAAACCGCTGATGACTTTCCCCGGATTCACAGATCCGCCTTCAACCAACTTCACCGCTGCCAGCTCGCCGGAATCATTCCAATGAATCGCTGAATTTGCTAAAGGCGAACTTCTTCCCAATTCGTAAACACCGGGAAGAACAACATCGCCATCCACTTCAAGCTCATGAATGATCTTTTGATAGCCGCCGAGAACGTCGCCAAGCCCTGGCAAATCTCCTGCCGCGCTCTCCGCGAGTGCCATTCCACCGGTGTGTCCGCTCGAGCCAGAGCCGAGTTCATGCATCTCGAAAAGGGCCACAGACGCTTCAGGTGCAAAGAACTTCAATCGTGCTGCGGCGGATAGTCCGGTGAATCCGCCGCCGACAACAGCGTAGTCCACGGTCTGTGGCAAAATATGTTTGCGAGCTACGAAATCGATGACCCACGGCCGATTGCCCCAATTTTTCTGTTCAGATTTACGTCCCATGTTTTCGCTCAGGAAATGCATATATTAGATGCAATCGAGCATCAATCGTGCAAAGCGGTGTACAGCTTTCGCGATGCTAAAGCGATATCCTAAAGTCAGGAGCTACGCGGCCAAAAATTATATGAATAAGATAAACCAAGTTAAGGAACCCGAGCCGTGGCTGCGCGGAACACTAACCGAAGTGCCTGTTGTCCCGCGCGGAACTCTTCACGCATTACAACTTGCTAATGAGGATCTCCATCGTTGGGCCGGTGAACTATCCGATGGTGAGTTGAATCAACGGCCTTTTGAGCTTGCTTCTGTCGCTTTCCACGTGCGGCACATCGCCGGAAGCTTAGACCGCTTGTTGACTTATGCGGAAGGGCGGCAGCTCAGCTCGGAACAGATCGCGTCTTTGAAAAGTGAACTTGAGGCCCACTCCGAACGAGAATCAATGTTTGAGCATTTGGCAAGCGCGCTCGAGCGAAGTGCGCAACGAATTCGCGTTCTGGCTGATTCGGACCTTGCAGAGAAACGCGAAGTCGGCAGCAAAAAGATGCCGACGACATTGGGCGGCCTGTTGGTTCACATCGCCGATCACACTCAGCGACACGTCGGCCAAGCTGTTACCACAGCCAAAATTGTCCTTGCAGGCCGCAAAAATAAAGCCAAATCAGATGAATGAGGCCTTTCTTCTTTGCAACTCGGCGCGCGGGCTAATCTAGAAAAGTGAAGTTGGTCTACGCGTCCAGTTCTTCCCTTTTGCCTTAGATACTTCTTCGACGTCTTTTACATATGCTCCGGTTTGCGTCAGCACATGGTGTAAATCATTGCCGAGGCTGATGAATGGAAAACCCTTCTCCAGAAATTCCCCAACGCGCGTCGTGCCAAACAGAAAAAGCCCCAGCGTAACTTTGTTCTTTCGCGCGGCTGCAATCAGCTTGTCAGTCGCCGCACCCAGCTCGGGCGAAGTGTACATGTGCGGAAACTCATATTTCTCGTACAAGCCCATGGACATGCACAAATCGTTTTGCCCCAGGAACAGAATGTCGACACCAGGCACCGCGGCAATTTCATCCATGTTCTTGATGCAATCCGCCGTCTCCACCTGCAGCGCAACGATCAAATTCTTGTTAGCCCCGCCGGCATAGCCAAGCAAGCCTTCCTTATTCATGCTGCGCTGTGGGAAATAAACGGAGCGAGTTCCGGCTGTCGGATATTTCGTGCAACTTACAGCTGTACGTGCTTCCTCTGCCGTATTGATGTACGGAACCAGAACGCCATCCGCGCCCATGTCCAGAGATTGCTGAATCCCTGGCCTATCGGTGTATCCGCCAACACGCACAAGCGACTTTGCTCCACCGTTGGAAATCCCCGACAGCATAGCGGAGAGTTTTTCGTAACCCATTGGCCCATGCTGAGAATCGACGAGCAACCAATCATAGCCGCTGTGCGCCAATTGCTCAGCAACTGTAGGTGAATGTGCGTTCAGAAAGAGGCCAATCTTGGGTACGCCATCCTGCAATTGCTTCTTAAATTCGGCTCCACTTAGGGTGCCAGATGCCATAAGACGTGCTCCTTAACGGAAAATAAGTGCGAACAGATTCGAGACAGTGTACTAGAGAACGTTTGAGAAACGGCAATCTAAATCGCCGTCAATCGACTTGCGGATTGAATCTTGATGAAAAGACCGTCACAGATATTTGACCAGCACCACCGAATTGCGCGTTTCGTTGTACACCAGTTCATCCACCATCTGTTGCGTCAACAGCAAACCAAGTCCGCCGGGGCGCAAGCCTTTCTCTTCGCGAGCCTTGATGTGGGCAATCGGATCCTCTTCAGGGTTGTTTACCGCAGCGTGCTTCAATCCCTCAATTTTAAAACCCGGCCCCGGATCATCCATGCGATACATCAACATTTTTTTCGTTCGAACGTAAGAAATCCGCACCTTAAGATTTGGGTCCAGGCGTCCGCCCCACTCAATCGCGTTGTTTAAGAGTTCGCGAAACGCGTAGCCCACCTTTTCGATAATTTCGCGCGGCAAATCATTTTCCATGTGCTGAAGAAAACTTTGCACCCGCCCCACCATCGACTGCTCGCACGGCACCAGCAGTTCAATCCATTCCGCCTTGGCGGAAATAATTTCAATCGGGGGCGCACTTGGCTCGGCAGACAGGGCGCTATCTACAGTCAGCAACAAACTGTCTGCTTCCAATGGTTTCGTTAGGAATTGATATACGCGCCCACGCAGAGCCGAGAGCACCGTCTCGGAAGTCTTATCCGTGGTCATTACGATGATTTTGGGAATTGCCTTTTCTGTTTGTAGCTTTCCAAGGAGTCCAAGTCCCGTGAGCTTTGGCATCCAGATATCCAGCAGCACTAAATCGAATTTATTCTTCTGGATGGCGCGCAAAGCGCTGAGCCCGTCGGACGCGGTAGAAACTTTATAGCCCTTCTTTTTCAGGACTCCGCTGATCATCTGCCGCGTTGTCGCATCATCATCGGTAACCAGGATATGAGCCATCGAACCACTCCGCACATTGGTATGAACGCTGGCGCAGCCCTACTTTCAACGCTTGCGCTTTTTGGCTTTTTTGGCCTTGGACTGCACCTCTTTGCCAACCGCAGAGGATTCGGCCTTCGCTTCTTTCGCGTATCCTCTCAGGTTTTGTTGTAATTTCGCAATCTCTTCCTGTAGGAGTCCAAACACTCGCCCTGACTCTTCAAAATCACCGACACGACCCAGGTCCTGAAGTGATTGCGAGTGCCGCACCGCCTCGCCTGCGCCGAAAATTCCTAATGACCCTTTCAGCGCGTGCGCATAGTAGGCGAGATCGGTGCCGTTTTTCCGTTTCAGTGCTTTGCTTATAATCTCTAATCGTTCCGGCGTGTCGCGCAGGAAGGTGCGCATCATTTGACGCAGTAACTTTTCATCGCCACCCACACGTTGCAGCAACGCTTCCAGGCTTGCACCTGATTTACGGGACCGCTCATCGGGAGGAGACCCGAGAGATTTTATGTCAGTGGGGTCATTCAGAAAGGCATCCAAAGATTCCAGCCGAAACGGTTTTCCCACCACCGCATCGAAACCTGCACCCATCAAGCGAACCCGGTCTTCGGGCGTATTATTTCCGGTAAAGGCGACAATGATATTGCTGACGCCCTTCCCTTTTTGAAAATCCCGGATCGCCCGGACAGTTTCCACGCCGGTCAGCACCGGCATTTCTTCATCGAGAAAAATAATATCGAAGTTTCCTGTCTGCACCGCTTCGTAAGCTGCCTGCCCGTCCCCAACCACTACAACCTCGTGGCCGCCGCGTTGTAGCTGATGAGTGGTCAACACGCGAATGTCTTCCTGGTCGTCGGCCAGCAAAATGCGCAGTCGCCGCCGGTTTTCTTGTTTCATTCGCTTACGATCATCCTTAGATTGCTCCGCCTTTTTCACCGCCGAATCTATCCCGTTCAATGGAGCTTTGGGCAGACGGAACCAAAATCGCGAACCTATTTCCGCAAGTGAAGCGCAGCCGATGGAGCCACCCCAGCGCTCGACGGTGACTCGGCAAAAGTAGAGGCCGAGTCCGGCTTTTCCGCCGTTTTTCTTTTCTTTTCCAAATAGAGCGAAAATTTCTGCAGGCCGAAGATCAGCGGGGAGACCCGGGCCTTCATCATCGACGTAAGCCTTCAGAGAAACGCCTTCGTCTTCGACACCGATAGTAACGCTGGAATTTGCCGGAGTATAGCGAAGAGCGTTTTCCAGGAGGTTGGTAAAGATCCGCCGCAGCCGCGTCTCTTCTCCTCTAACCCGCCAGTTGGTTTGCCCTGAATTGTTGTCAATCACCGACAAGCGAACGCCTTTTGCCGAAAAGGCCGGCGAGATCATAGATGCTGCTTCTTTCGCAGTCGAAAGAAGATCCGGCGCGGAATTTATGTTTCGTTCGGCATTGAGATCGGCCTGTAAATCCGCCGCGAACGCGCTGAGAATTTCGCGGATCATCGATTCCTGCTGCTCGCTGGCGTGCTTGCCAAGTTCAATAAATTTCGCGGCGCTTTCCGGATCGTTTCCCAGCGCGAGACAATCAAATGATCCGCGGATGGCACTCAACGGTTGTGATAAATCATGCACGATGCAATGCAGCAGAATTTCCTTTTTCTGAATTTCCCGCAGAAGCCTTTCGTGCTGCAGTTGAGAGTTCCTTGCCGTTTGCAGCACCCGCGCTTTTTCCTGGTATTGAGTATCGGGCGAGAAAATCGCCAACACCTGCTTGCCGTCAAGATGCATCGCTCTGGCTTCAAGAGCAATCTGTTCTCCAGCGGCGTTTGTTTCGATCCAAGTGCCAGACTCACACAACCCAGCTTTTCCGCTGTTCCAGAATATTTCTGCATCCACAAGAAAATTTTCCAGAAAGGGGGAATTCTCTTGAATCGAGAATTTGTCGTCGCAAAGAGCCGCCGGCCAAAACTGCACAAACCATTCCGGCGCCTTCGAAAGCAACCCGAACGAACCATCTTCGTGGCGCTCCAAAAGAACAAATCCGGATTGCCTAAGAAAGTTGCCGAGCAAAGTGTTCATGGCTGAGAAAGCATTTTCTTTGCTAATTGAGTAAACGCTTCTTCCACGTTTTCCCCGGTCTTGGCGCTGGACCGCAAAACCGTCCACTTCTTCGCATTAAAATGCGATTCGAGCACCGCATCTAAATCCCACTCCTGGACCAGATCGCTTTTATTAATCAACAAAATGAAGGGAATTTTCCCAACTTCTTCGCGCGCCTTTTGTTCCAGTGCTAGAGCTTTCTCCAGCGTAGCCCTCCGCGTGCCGTCGGCGACCAGCAAATATCCTGATGAGCCCCGCACGTACGACCAACGCATCTTTTGAAAATCGTCTTCGCCGTAAATATCCCACAACATCAGTTCCACATCAGTGGAATCGACCCGCAGAACTTTCTTGTCCACTTTCACGCCGAGAGTGGTTTGATAAATGTCGCTATAAATACTGTATACAAAGCGACGCACAAGGCTGGTCTTGCCCACGGCGAAGGAACCTATCATGCAGATTTTTTTCTGTATCATGAGGGTCAGGGCGATACCGAACTTAAGCGAAAGGTTACGCTGCGATTGTACTGGCGGTTTTCTTCCGTGTCTTCATTCCGCAAAGGTTCCGCGGTGGCCACTCCGGTTGCTTTCACATTTTTGTGCGCAATGCCAAGCTGCAGCATTTCTGCCGTGACGCGGTCGGCCCGGCGCTGGCTGAGTGTCTGGTTCGTCGCTTCGGCTCCGGTGCTATCCGAATGCCCAATCACGCTGATTACCAAGGCCGACTGAAAGCCACCGTGGGCGGCCAACACATCCTTAAGTTTGCTCACCATGGTTCTCAGCACTTCGCGCTCATCCGACGAGAGAGTGGCGCTCGCAATGGGAAATTTGATGATTGTGGACTGAATCTCATTTTTCGCCACGTTCAACACAATCTGCTCGGGACTATTCGGTCCGGAAAGATCCACACTACGAATCCCCGGTATAAGTAAAGCGCGCTGGCGCAAATCCTTTATCCACGCTAGCGGCGCGGATCCTTCCAATCGCAATATTCCGTCGTTTACATGCAGCGCAACGCCGAGCGGCGGAGAGAGTAGTTGCGCAGCACGTTGCTGCACAATGGCATCATCTAACGCGTAATACGGAGACCAGTGAAATTCCGCCTTTGCCGGATCAAGAGCCGCCGCCTTAACAAATTGCGCCGGATCAGCCGCCAGCGGATCCCGCAGCCCGCGAATCACAAATCGGCCACGTTCCCTTGCCAGAGAAGTAAGCACCAAGCCCGGCTGCTCTCTAAGCGTTTCAACCAACTGCTCCCAACGATGAAGCTGCCACTCTCGCCAACCAATCCAGATCCCAAACAGAAGCACCAGCAACCCCGCCGCGGCCCACACGTATCCTCGACCCTTTTTTTTCGGCTCTTCCCTGTACTGAAGTTCCAGGCAGCGCGACAGCTCTTTATTCACATGAACAAACGGTGCGGCATCGCCATTAAATCGATCGAGTTGCGCAGAATATTCCCGGTGAATGTTTTCCAGCACCTCCGCCATGCGATCTCGCAACGCGCGTGGAGCCACTCCGCGAATGACAGTGGCAAGAATGGCGTAAGGCCCATCCTCAACCCAGACGTCCAGGTCTCCCACGTTCATTCGCTCCACTCCCTGCCCTTGCGAAGCGTTGAACGAATCGCGCACAAAATCCTGAATCGCGGAAAGCATGCCGGAAACCAGGCTGGGATCCTGCATCGCCACCGAAGGCGCAGCGGCGTGCCCCAGCGAAAGTCCCGTCTTCTTGTGGATCAGAAAAACTTGTTCTACGCGAAAAACCAGACTATGGAGTAGCACAACTTCCGTGAAGGATCGTCCGGTGCGCAGGCTTTCCACGCGCCATTGGAGACCTTGCCACGAAAGACTCTGGTCCATGATTTGATTGAACGAATCCAGGAAGGATCGCAACGTTTCCAGAATCGAGCGCCGGATCGCCGGCCCCATCACCGGAAATAACGCATCCGCCAGAGTGCCCGGATCTTTGCGCACCGATTCTCGCAACGCCGTTTCAATCGTGGGAGCCAGCGCATCGCTCAGCGCTTCAACTCCGCCCTGATCGCGGCGCCGTTGAATCGCCTCAGCTACAACGGAACTGACATCCTCGGTGCGCGCCTCTGGATTGCTCATCCGATTGTGCAGCCGCTCCAGCGCCTCCTGTTCCGGCGCAAGAATCAGATGGCGCAACTCTTCCAGCGGACGCGTCCCGTTGGCGGACGGATCATCCGGCGAATCGCGAGGAACTCGAGTTGTAGGCGTATCAGCCATCGCTGTTTGGCTTGTGGCTAACTCTGCGGGCTGGCAGAGGCAGCAGCCCGATTTGAAACCAGGCAGCTATTTGCCCGGAAGCTCCAGCTCGTCCTTGAGCCGCAATGAGAGTTCCGCAAAAAGATCGGCTAACTGCGCCCGATCTGTCTTGTCATTCCGCAAAGTTTCCGCCTCTCTCTCCAAGGCGGCTTCAATTTCGTCTTTCACTTTCTGGATCTGGTTGCTCAGCGACTTGGATTGATCCAGAATTCGCGCACGAAGATCGGCCTGCGCGCTGGTAAGTTGCTCTTCCAGTTGTGAAAGCTTTTTCTCCAAAGTTTTGGTATTGTCGCGAGTCTCCCGCGTCAACTCTTTCAAGCCTTCATTGCGTTCGGCTTTCTCTGCTTTCAGGCGCTGATTATTTGAGTCCATTTCCTCTCGAACATAGGACTCCAGCGTATCGAATCGCTTCTTTAAGTCATCTCGCAAGGCATCGGAAGATTTTGTCAGGCGCTCCTCAAGACGCGCAAAGCGCTTCTCGTATTCGCGCATATTGGAACCAAACAGGATGTCGCGGATTTTGTCGACATTGGCGCCCTCCCGCAACTCACCGTTGACGGCGTTTTTTTCCTCATTATCGGCTGGCATGGCAGTACGGACCCCCTTCTTACGTTTCATCGGCTTCTTGGCCATGCGGGGACACTACTACGAGTGAGCGTAGTTGGGCAACACGGTCTTTTGACAGGGGGTATGCTGCGAAGGAGGCCCAAGCACCAATAAACTACGCCTATTTTGCGCCGATTTGCATCTCTCTATTCGGAGTCATATTTAGGCTTTTCAAGCTGACCTCGCCCAGTGAATTCCCCGCCGGATCAAAGCAAATGACGCTCCACTCAGATCCAATTTTTCTGCCGCTAGCTAGGTAGTCACGGACTCTGGCTCGGTTCGCGCCGACGGCCTGGATGGCCCGTATCGCGGTGCGTATCGCGATGTAGATCTGTTGGGCGGCCATACTAGGCTCCAAACCGGTTCTAGCCGCATACAAGTTTGCAAATCCTTCATTCTTCATGCCTGAGCTGGCGACGCTGATCTGCACGCCAGATTGCCGTTCTGCAATCAGAGAGAAGAACGCCGCACTCTTCTGCGACAAATAAAGCTCTATGGACGAATCCCTCTGGGATAAGGCACTGGCTAACCGTTCAGCCAGTTCAGACCCGCTCCACAGCACAATCACGTGCGGTCTTCTGGAATCGATCTGCTGCAAAAGATCCGCCAGTGACAATTTCTCGGTGTCCACGTCGATTCGATCAGGAAGAGGTTCACGCGCTTGAGAAGAGGTTTTCGCAAATTCATCGCCTCCTATTCGGCCGTCATAGTCCGCTTCCGCGATCAGCAGAATTTTGCGCGATTTTCCCGTTCGCAAAATGTCGTTAACGATGGCGCGGGCCTGGTCCGAGTCACTCAGCCCTACACGGAAAATCCACGGAATGTTGATCTGCGTCGTCGTCGGGTCGCTCGACAGTGTCAAAACTGGAGCCCCTAGTTTGTTGACGATTTGCTCTGCCTGGTGCGCAATCCTTCCGTCAGATGAAGTAATGATTGCCACCACCTGATCCTGCGTAATCAGTTGGACCATGGCGTTGCTGGCCTGCCCCCACTGTTCGCTCTCATTTCGCACCGCCAGCGCAAATCTTGGGCTGCCGGCACTTGCCGCATTCGCGTTCTCTTCATCCACTGCCATCTGCGCGGCCTGCAACAACAGTTTCCCGTGTATGGCTCGCGCTCCTTGCAGCGGTAGAACCAAACCAATCCCCACCGGCGAATTGTGAATGTCGCTTCCCGTATCTCTGCCAGGGCCTTGGAAAGACACTTTTTCGCGATCCATGGCTGCGTAAGGCTGAATACTGGGCTCAATCTGGGCAAGAACCATGAGCGGAAATATGCCCGCCAAAATCATCGTCAACGAAATTCGCCACACGATTTTGACGAATGCCAGCACTACAGCGCCCCTTTGGCCTGACCATCCAGTGGCTTCTCTTTTTGCGGAGTCCAATAAATGAATTTCCCGTTTTCGACGCGCGCCAGCGAAACCGGCGCAATGTTATTCAACGTGTGATCGAACTTCTCTTGCTCAGCTACGCCAGTGTAGCTCTGCTGCTGATACAGTCGCAGTGCGTCCATGATTTTCCCGCGATTCAGCCCGGCGCTCTCGATAGCTCCCACCAGCATGTTCATCCCGTCGTACGCATAAGCCGCATAAGCATCGGGTTCGGCGCGATACGCTTCGCGATATTTCGCCCGGAAATCCTGCCACTTCGCGTCTGCCCGTGAAGGATCAACCGCGCTCGTCGTGATCAATCCCTCCGCTGCGGAACCGGCCATTTCCGGCAAACTTGGATCGTCCAGACGGCTCGCCCCGAATGCGGGCTGCTTCATCTCCAGAGCGCGCATTTGCTTCAGGATTAGCGCGCCTTCAGTTGCTTCGCCCCAGATGACCAGCCCGTCGATATGCGCATTCTGCAGCATGCGAATCTGCTCTGAAAAATCCTGGTCGCCACGCATGAATTTCACTTCCAGCACCGGAACACGGCCCAATCGCTTGGCTTCGTCAAAGAATTTCTGCACTCCGACGCGCGCATACCGCGATTGCGTGCGGATCACGCCAATTCGTTTCAATTTCCTTTGCTTGAAAATGTAGTCTGCCAACGCGTATCCCTGCTGCCGGTCGTCAGGAAAATTGTGAATCAACCAGGGAATACGTGTTTCTGTAACCGTCGGATCCGTCGTGCCAGTATCGACAATCGGAAATTCCAGCTTCAGGCTGACGCGCAACATAATGTGCGTTGACGCGCCATCAATGGATCCCAACACCGCCACAACATTTTCGTCCAAGGCCATTTTTACCACCTCGGCCGACGCGGCTCCCCACTGTGCTGCATCATCGTGAATCTTGAGTTCGTAGGGTTTTCCTGCGACCACACCTGCACCCTTGAACCCGCCCCTCGCATTCGCTTCGTCCAGGGCCAGTTGCGCGCCTTGTAGCATTGCTCGACCATAGGGCGCCTCAGGATTGTTCTCGAGCGGGCCGAGAAAACCGATCCGGATAGTGGGCGAGTCGGCGAATTTCTCCATGCTCCGGTCTCGTGCCGCGCCGTTATAAGCCAACGTGTCCTCGTTCAAATACCATTCCTTATAGGGTTTCGCGAATTTGCGATAGGGCACCGCTTCATCCGGCATATTGGCGTATCGCGTCGCGGACGACTGCTGCGCCTCGGAGTTCGACGCTTCAGGCGTTTGCGGAAACGCGGGCACCGCAAGCAACAAAACAAATGGCAGCGCGTAATTTCTCAGATCACGCATAAGCGATTGCTCCGATTCTATGCGCTTCCCGTGCACGAACGAATTCCACAATCCTGTTCAACGCGGCGGGGCTGATGGCCTGTGCTGCATCACACTTCGGCTTCTGCGCATCTTTTCGATCGCTGGCTATCTCGATGAGCAATCCTTGCGCGCCAGACTCAATCGCCGCGCGGCTAGCAGGTTCCACAATGGAAGCCACCCCAGTAGCGTGGCTAGGATCGACAATCACCGGCAGAAATGTTTCCTGGCGGATCGCAGGAAGCACATTCAAATCAAGAATAAATCGCGAGTATTCACCCGAAGGGTAGGCCTTGATTCCGCGTTCGCACAGAACGATGCTGAAATTTCCCTCTTTCGCCATATATTCCGCGGCGCCCAACCACTCGCAAAGGCTTGCCGCCATTCCACGTTTCAAAAGCACTGGTTTGCCGAAGCGTCCGACTTCCACCAACAGCGGATAATTCTGCATATTGCGCGAGCCGATTTGCAGCATGTCCGCATATTCGCCGACTTGCTCCACCAGCCGCGGGTCCATCACTTCCGTAACAATCGGTAAACCGGTCTGCCTTCCGACTTCGTGCAAAATCTGCAACCCCTCCAGGCCCAGCCCCTGAAAATCGTGCGGCGATGTGCGTGGCTTGAACGCGCCTCCACGCAACATGTCTCCACCGCAAGCCTTTACCGCCTGCGCAAGTTCCAGAGTCTGCTCGTAGCTTTCCACCGAACACGGGCCGGCGATAATCACCGGGCGGTCGTCGCCAAACGTCACGTACCTCACTTGGACTTTGTAACTTTCCGCCGCGCCGTAATCGCGCGAATTTGTTCGCCTGCTAACCAGCGGGCAAATCTTTGCGAAGTCGGCTGAGGCTGTTGCTCCTGCGATTGCCATATTCATCCTTCCTTGGAGCGAAGCGCTTTGAACGCCCAGTCTTATTGCTTTTTCGTAGCGTCAAAGATGGCCATAGCTTCCATCTCCACCAGCAAATCGGGTCGGCAAAGAATCGCCTGGATTCCTGTCGACGCTGGCAATGGATCGAGTCCCTGCTGCTTGAAAAACTCCGTGCGAATCTCGTTGAACGCGGCATAGTCGCGCTCGATATCGCGCAGATAGCAGGTGGTGCGGACCACATCCTTCCAAGTAGCGCCTTCCGCGGCCAGCAGGGCCGTGATGTTGTGATAGGTACGCAGTGTTTGTTTGCGGAAATCGCCTTCATGAACGGTCAAACCGTTTTCATCGATGCTGGCGGTCCCCGAAATCATCAAGATCGTTACGCCCTTGATATCCAGGCGCAGTCCGCGCGAAAACGAAGACGGTTTCGGATACACGTACGCTTCGTTCAGAACTTGTGGTGCGACAATCGCTTTCTTGCGGACCGCTTCCTTCTTTACAGGTACAACTGGTTCAACGGCTGTTAGCGTTGGGCTCATTCTTTTTCCCTTCTCTCTTTTGAGTTTCACGAATTCCGTGGCTCAAGCCTTTGGCCGTAGCCACCCAAATGTCCTCGCCTTGAAAGGCAAGGTTCAAAACATAGTTGTGGGCCAGCGAAGTCTGCGTCGCTTTTCTGGTCACTTTTTTGTCGACGCCGGTAATCAGCACTTCGCCGCCCGATCCTTCTTGCACTGGCCGGTAAGTCACCCAGGTATTGCTCTTAAAATTCAAAGTGCTGAGACCCTTATCGGTGCATGCCCAAATTTCATCGCCGCGCGATTGCGTCGCATTGATGAAGTCAGAAGCGAGTCCGCTATCCGTCGAGAGATAGTTGTGCCAGCTATGTCCGTCGTAACCGCTCAAGCCAAAATATGTAGAGGCCCACATCATCTTGGTGTCGGAGTTGTAAGCCACGCTGCTGACGATGTCGTGAATCAATCCCTGGTTCTGGAACAATACGATTTCCATTTCGCCGTCGGGATCGTTGTACGGCTTCCACAGCCCACTGGCGAGGTCGTATTCCAGTACCCCGCCGCCCCAAACCGCGGCGTAGATTTTCTTTTCGCTGACCGCGATTCCGTAAGACCACGGCTCGTGCATCGGCGCGTTCTTCTCGCTGAAGATGGTCCACTCGCCCGTGCGCGTATTAAAGCGGCTGATGCCTGCCGTAGTTGCGGCCCACACAAATTCGCCCTGAACCGCAACGCCGTAAACCACATCGTTCGCCAGGCCGCTGGAGAGGTTGGTGTAGTTCTTGAATTGCCCACCAGAGAGGCGGCTCAATCCGCCGAATGTGGCCAACCATACGTCGCCAGTGCTTTTGTCGATAGCAATTCCGGTTACCACGCGATTGGCCAATCCGTCTTCTTGCCTGTAAATCTTTTGAATCCTGCCATGGTTGATCAGCACCAACCCGTTTTCCGTGCCCGCCCATACATTTTCGCCATCAACAGCCACACTGAACACTTTGTCGTCTGGCATTCCATTGCTGGCCGTGAAATTTTCCCAGCGGGTGTACAGGCCGGGTTCTTGCCCCCGCACTGTGGAAACACCAGACAGGAAAGCTAACGCTGCCATCAAACTTATGATTTTCCTCATAGCGTTTTTAAAAACTCCACCAAATCATTCAAATCTTCTTTGGACATATTCGAAGTCACGCCGTGCTTGTCGCTGGCGTTGAATTTGGTCCAGATTTCTTCCAAGGAGAGCGCCTCTCCGCTGTGCAGGTACGGCGGCCGCTCGTAGATTCGATCCAGTTGCGGGACATCCAACAGACCAGACGTGTCGTACTTGTTCGCAGTGCCCACGTCAAAACTCGTTTTCGCCGTGTAGTGCGTCGCTGGCGGGTGGCAGGTGTCACAGTTCTTCGCGAAAAAAATGGCCTTGCCATGTTCTTGCGACGCGCTCAATTGCCCATCGGCTGCAAGATGCCGATTCGGAGAGAGCGGAATCGCTTTGATGAATGCAACTAAATCCGCCAGCTCTACAGAATTGAATCCTTCGGAATGGAACAGAAATTTTGCAATCCGCGGTCCGCATTGCGTCTCAAGATCCGGATTACGCCCGTTCCACTTGAATGGGCCAGTCTCGGCCACGCCTCGCAACGTGCGATTCGCTACTCGGTCTCGGCCCAGTTGCGGTGTTTCCAGATTCCATGCCACGCCATCAATATGGTTGTCGGGGTGGCAAGTGATGCATGCAAACTGCCCCTGAAAACAGAATCGCGCCGCATGAAACAACCGTTCGCCGCGCCGCAATTGCGAGGCTTCTTTCGGGCCGCCAAGTTCAATTTTTCCTTGAACGCGTGCGCCTGGAATATCGAGAACAGTGAGACTGTCGTCAAGACGATTGACGACATAAGCCCGTTGCCCATCTGGCGCAACCACCACTGACGTAGGATTCGCTCCCGTAGACAAGCGCCGCTCCACAAATGTCTGCGCCGAATCCAATCGATTGGCAAGCTGATCCGCAGGCATTTGTTTCAGGCGCACATTAAATCTCGCCGTGTCGATCAGCGTGACAATGTCTGCTTCTGATGAAGTGACCAGCGCATGCCTGCCATCCGGCGTAAACGCTACTCCGTTTGTTCCCGCGTAGTAGGAATCGATGTCGTCAAGGAGCACCTGCGTAGTTCGAGTCTCTGCTCGTGCTGACCTCTCCGGCTGCACCACCAAAATGCCATGCGTCAGAATCCAGCCATCCGTCACCTGAATCAGAGGATTCAGATTTTTTGGACGCATGAACGGCACCAGAAAATATCCGCCTTGTGCTTGTGGTGCTTCCGCAATGTGCCGCAATTCCAGAACACCTGGCACCGCGATGCGTCGCGTGACCGTCTGCGTTCCTGTATCGATAACGGTCAATTCGGAAACTGGCGCCTCATTCGGCAGCCCTAAATGCCCCAACAGATTAGCGACGTAGACGTGGCGGCCGTCCCGCGATAGCACAACATTATGTGGTGAGCGCCAAGACGCCAGCCGCTTCTGTTCCACGCCTGTTGCAAGATCCAAAACCGAAACGTCGTTGCTGATACTGTTGGCTACGTACAGAATTCTTCCTGCCCGATCGGTGGTCACTCCAATCGGTCCCCAACCAGTCGCCAGCGTCCGCCGTACTTGGAAATTACTCACATCGATTTCGCTGACTGTGTCGCTCCACTCATTCGAAACGTATGCCGTCTTGCCATCCGGAGAGACTGCGACATCCTTCGGTTTGTGCCCTACCTTGACGCGCGCAACCACTTTTTGCGTGCGCAAATCCACCGCCAGCAGCGAATCATCGTCTTCGCAAACCACGTAAAGCCGTGAGCCGTCGCGCGAAAACTTTGCCTCAACAGGAGTGAGGTAATTCCCGGAGCCATTCGCGGGGATATCCGCCGGCTCTTTTGGCCGCGCTTTGATTGCCGGCGTATACAGCGCCAGCGCAATGCTTGCAATCAGTACGAACCAAAACAAAATAGCGCCGTTCTTGAAGAGCAAACCTTTGGAGTGAGCGCTCATTTCTCCCCGCTCTTTACAGCGGCCACCGGCACACGCTCTCCCGGCTCCGTCACTGTCAAAATCTGATCGGCCTTCACGTGCTGCAACGTCTGAACCGCCCCACTCGGCCAACGAATCGTCAGCCGATCCACTTCCGCAAGCGCTCCAAGTCCAAAATGCGGCCTCGGGTCGTTCTGCGAGAGATACCCGGACTGAGGCACGTTCTCCACCATCTGCTGGAGTTCGCCGGCGTTGGCTTCGATTCGTGCACCAAACCCATCGCGATTGCTCTTCGTGCCCACCAGATGAATCGTCAGCCAATGATTTTTCGCATTTCCTGCCGGAGGGTTGGCATGGAGCAGAATTCCCTGTCCACCTAGCACTACGATGAACGCGTCGATGTAGCCGTCGTTGTCGTAATCCCCAAAACAAGCGCCACGCCCCACTTTTTTCGATTTGAAATAACTTCCCGCTTCGCTGGAAACATCCGTGAATGTTCCATTGCCATTATTTCGCAGCAGCGTGTCTTCCATCGGTACCAGCCAATGCAATCCGCCATTCACAACGAACAGGTCTTTCCATCCATCATTATCAAAATCAAAAATCGCATCTCCCCAACCAACATACTGTCCTGCCATTCGCGCGATTCCTGATTCCGACGTTGTATCCGTGAAGAACCCCTCCTTCAGCGAATTCCGAAACATTCGGTGATAGCGCATATCGGAAACAAAAATATCCAACGCCCCGTCATTGTCGTAATCCGCGAACACCGGCCCCATCGCCGACGGCGTATCCCCATTTGTTCCGTAGGCGACGTTCTGGTCGATCGCCACATTCGTAAATGTTCCGTCATGATTGTTGCGGTAGAGATAGCTTTCCATCTGGTCGTTGGCCACGTAGATGTCCGGCCAGCCGTCGTTATCAAAATCGCCGACTGTCACTCCCATCGCGCGACCAGCAGTATTCGCAATACCCGCTCGCTCGGAAACGTCGGTAAATGTGCCGTCTCCATTGTTGTGGAACAGTCGATTCGAATCGCCTTCGTAGTCCAGAGGCCCGGCAAATGCCTCCGCCGGATAAAACGGTTTTTTCGCCAGTGGATCAAATTTCAGATAATTGCCGACGAACAGATCGAGCCGGCCATCGCGGTCGTAATCCAAAAACGCCGCGCCCACGCCAAAGTGATTGTTTTGCACGCCAGCTTTTTCGGTCACATCGGTAAACGTGCCGTCACCGTTGTTGTGATACAAGATCGCGGAATTCCAGTTTGTAACGTAAATGTCTTCGAAGCCGTCATTGTCGTAATCGCCGACGGTCACGCCCATCGCGAAACCTTTTCCTCCTACGCCCGCTTGTTCCGTTACGTCCGTAAAAGTCCCGTCGCCATTGTTCCGGTAGAGATGGTTCGTGGCGTCTTTCCCATCGGCCTTGGAATGATCGGTCGCTCCATCGATGTACCGGCCGCTCAAAACGTACAGATCCAGCAATCCATCATTGTTGTAGTCAAACCACACGCAACCCGAACCCGTCGCTTCCAGAACTGAACTGAGTTTTTGTTCTCCGAAAGAATGATGAAACTGTATTTTCGATTTCTCAGTTACGTCCTCAAACGCAGGAAAGTGCGCGGCTGCAGATCCCTTCGCACTTGCGGTGCCCGGCGCCTTCTGGGCAAATGCGTTTAGCGAGAAAGCAATAATTGAAACAAACACAATCGCCGCAACTTTGCATAGCCTCTTTTGTTGGTTAATCGGCATGGACATCTCGTGAGGCGCGCTGGTTTTGCCCAAAACGTGTCGGCGTATCAAACCGCTTCAGCGTCATCGGCCAGCGATTTTCCGGTGCCACTGCCTTATCACTATGGCAACCTGCGCACCCGCGCTGTTCTCCTGGACGCGACCAGATCCAACTATGTTCCGAACGTATGACGCTTCCGTTGGCGTTCAGCAACTCAAATCGCACGGGCTGATTGGCAGCCACTTCCACGTAAAACGAACCATCTTTTTCTACCGGCGCTTCGCCCAGAATTTCTTCTTTCGTAGAACCAACTGGCAATGTCCAGACGCGCACGC
Organism: Candidatus Acidiferrum sp.; assembly: GCA_036497825.1. Classification (GTDB taxonomy): domain Bacteria; phylum Acidobacteriota; class Terriglobia; order Acidiferrales; family UBA7541; genus Acidiferrum. Next base: position 39,282 of record DASXIT010000126.1, on the reverse strand, counting down.
TGGCAATGGGAATGTCGATGCGACCACTCGCTTCTTCGCCCGACGCGTAACTGTCCAACGCGATGAAGTACCCTGACTTCGATTCCGCGCTCAGCGTGCTCCAGAATTTCTTCGGCACCACATGTGCGAGAACTGGTATCGCTTGCAGGCTATTCAGATGTGCGTCGCTATAAATTTTCTCGCCGATAATATTTTTTTGAAGATCGAAGACGTACAGATCGAATTTTTCATTGCCACCCGCCGCTATTCCACGATGGGCCACGATCAGTCGACCATCAGCTAGCTCGTGAGGAAATCTCAGTCCCCCACTGACAAATCCTACCGAGCGCTCGTGCACTTCCCCTTTTTGAATTTCCGTTAGCCGGCCATTAATCCGCGTAGCGCTCGAATTCTTTACATAAACAATCGTGCCATCCTGCAATTCCGCCGCTTCTCCCCGCATCGCCGTTCCCTGGTGGTCGCAGCGCAGCGCATCCAGAGCCGAGCCATCCGGCCGCAACGTATACAGCAGCCGGTTCTTTGAAGGTTCGTTGCTTACCGTCAAAGGCCACGACGCCGAAGCCACGATCCGCCCGTCGCGAAGTACTGTTTCCAATCGCCAATCGCCCGGCCCAAACGTAACTCGTCGAATTTGCGAGCCATCCATCTTGGCAACCGCCAGATAAGAAGATTCGCCTTTCGCCCGGTCTCCGCTGACAGTAAAAATAATCTCTTCGCCGGGTAGGTAAGCCGCTAGCCGACAATCCTCAGTGCAATTGGTAATCTGGCGCTTGCCATTCCCGTCCGCCTGCATCTCCCAAATTTGCCAAGGCTCGGAACCATTTTTCTTTCCCGAAAACAGCACCTTCGACGCATCAAAACTAATCTGCGGATCTGCCGCCGCAAAAAAGCCTTCGGTAAGACTTACCGGCTGGCCGCTAGTCAGCTTCCGATTGCCAGCAAGCCGAACGATTCGGCTCCCCTCAGGAAAGCTAAGGCCATTGGCGTCTTCGGTAATCTGTGTAGCTTGAACGAAAATGATGTCCGAGGATATCGCTGCCGGAGCTTGAGAAGCCGCCAAACGGGGGGTAATCAACCCAGAAAACCCAGCAAGAACGACGCAAAAAGCAACGGAAACGCCGGTATGGAGCCCATCCCTAACGCTTCGTTGGCGCACTCCACAAGTCATGGACCCCTGCAGCGAATCCCGCCGCATTTTCCCCTAGTTGAAAAGAAGAAACTCAAACGTTGCGAATCGACCCAGACTCAGAAGAACAAGGCATCGATTGCTTTATGTGTCGAGTAAACTGTGGATTGGGAGGCAGAACAATAATAGGAACCAATTAGATATCTTACAATAGTGATAAACATCACACTCAAGCGTGTCGCATAACCACACTGCCCGTGACGTACATCACCATTTCTTCCCGCTTTCCTCACGTACTTCTTTCCTTTCCTCTCATCTCATACAAACCACAGCGCTTTCCCTTTCTCCCTCCAAATAACCAACCCTTTTTCCACAGCTGTGCTATACTGTTTTTGCGCTTAATCCCGCGGTTGTGTTGTGCGGTCCCTCAGCTTCAAAGAGAATACCCGCCATCAGTTCCCTCCGTATGTTTTCAGCGTAATTTCAACTAAGACTGGCTTCGCTAGTCCCACGACTGCTCATCACTATGTGTGCGCGTAGGGACTGCTCCAGCAAGAAAGTAAAATGCAAAATTTTTCAGAATTACCGATTTCTCCGTACATGAAGGAACAGCTCTCCTCTTCAGGTTTTTCGACGCCTACTCCGGTTCAGGCTGCGGCCATCCCACAAGCCCTCGACGGCAAGGATGTGCTTGCCACAGCGCAAACCGGCACCGGCAAGACCCTGGCCTTTTTGGTCCCGGTCATCGAAAAGCTCTTGAAGGAGAACACGCCTGGAGTGAAAGCTCTGGTGCTCGTGCCGACTCGCGAACTTGCGATGCAGGTCCTCGAGGTTTACAACGTCCTTCGCGGCAAGCAACTCTCCCCTGCGGCCTTGGTCGTAGGTGGGTTAGCCGAGGGCGCTCAGATCAACGCCATCCGCAAGGGCGCGCGTATGGTCGTGGCCACTCCAGGCCGTTTGCAGGACTTCATCGACCGCAAGCACATCAATCTCAGTACCGTGAAAACGCTAATCTTAGACGAAGCTGACCGTATGCTAGACATGGGTTTTCTTCCCGCAATCCGCAAGATTGCAAACATGATCCCTAAGGATCGCCAAACGCTGTGCTTCTCCGCGACACTGGAAGGCTCTGTGGCCAACCTCGTGAAGGACTACACCAGGAACGCTGTGCGCCTCTCGTTCGGTTCCACTCTCAAGCCTGCCGAAAATATCCGACTGCACGCATATGAGGTTACCGCCGATGGCAAGGCAGACATGCTGCACCGTCTGCTCACCAAGGAAACTGGCCGCACGCTGGTCTTTTCCCGCACTAAGCGTGGCACAGAACGTATCACCAAGAACCTGATTCGCCAGGGTATTCAAGCCACGATGATTCACGGCGATCGCTCGCAATCGCAACGCACCGCTGCACTTGCAGCTTTTCAGCAAGGCCGCTTCCGCGTGCTGGTTGCCACCGACGTCGCTTCCCGCGGCATTCACGTACAAAACATCGCTCACGTCATCAATTACGATCTGCCGGAAGTCGCCGAGAGCTTTATTCACCGCGTAGGCCGCACCGGACGTGCCGGCGGACACGGTTCCGCTTCCACGCTTATCATCAAAGAACAGCGCACCGAGCTATTCCAACTGGAACGCACTCTCGGGATCAAAATCGAGAGAATGCGTCCAGACGGCACTGCTCACGCTCCTGGCACTCCTGGCCATGGCAACGAAAGGCATTCTAACGCCGGAAAAGGCCGTGGATTTGTGAGTGCCGAGCACTCCGCAGCCAAAAACGCCGCAAGACACGCGGGAAGAATGGTCCAACTTCCCGGCGAAGTTCTCCAAGTTCAACTGGAAGGCTAACCACCATAGGGGCACGGCATACCGTGCCCGTCTTGGGGTTCGTTCTTCATCAACTTGCCCCGGAACTACCCGGAATGAACGTTTTTCAATCTTTTCCTCAGTCTTGCACAGACTCAGATATTGGACACGTGGTGTATGATAGTGGTAGTCCAACTTAGACAGGCTGGCTGAGGGGATCGGATAAACCGTAGTCGAATAACAACAGTTTGTCCGAGGCCATCGCTCGGCTCCATTCTGTAAAACATCTCTCGCTTCTGCACCAAAGCGTTTAGGTGTTTTCTTGCGTCATCATGGTGGTTTGAATTTCCGGTAAATTCCGGCGATGGTTTGTGAGGGGAACTTTGTCACTGCTGCTACAGGATAAATTCGATCAGTTTCGTTCGCTGCTTACTTTAGGTAAGGAGCGCGGCTATTTGCTTTTTGATGAAGTAAATGAACTTCTTCCCGCCGATGAACATACTCCGGAAGAAATCGATAATCTTTTTTCCACCATTCAGCGCGATGGAATTGATGTCTACGAAGATATCGCCGCGGCCGAAGCCGGCGTGGCTGCCATGGAAGTTACCGAAGCGGTCGAAGTCCATGTCGAGCCAGTTCTCCGCGAACGTGAAGAAGAAGTCGAAGCAGATCACACGCCGAGGCCCGCGGAAAAGACCAACGATCCCGTTCGCGTTTATTTGCGCGAAATGGGCGTCGTGCCGCTGCTGACTCGCGAGCATGAAGTGGCAATTGCCAAGCGAATCGAGCGCGGCCATCTTCGCGTATTGAAGGCCATCTCTCGCTCTCCTCTGGTTCTGAAAGAACTTTTCTCTGTCGCCGTGGAACTCCGCAATGGCGGACAGGCCATCAAAAAAATCATTCACTTCGATGATGAAGAGCTTACCGAAGACAAGATCGAAGACAAGACCAAGCAAACCCTGAAGATCATCGACAAGATTGAAAATCTCTATGCCATCGGCCTGAAGCAGGCTGTTCACCTGGAGACCGTGCCGCGCTCGAACAAGCGCGTGTATCTCCGCGCCAAGTACAAACTCTCGCGCACGCGTGTGGAGATGTCCCGCCTTGTACGCACCATCGAATTCAACGAGCGCGAGAAAAAGCGCTTGATCGAAATCATGCGTCATACTGTGGAACGCCTGCACTCTTTGGATCGTGAAATTATCCAATTGGAGCGCCGCGCCAATACTTCTCGCGGCTCCTCTGCCGTTGTCGCCCGCAAAGATTTGCGCGCCCGACGCCAACAGCGCGTCGATCTCGAGAAATCCAACGAAGTTACTTCCAGCAGCCTGAAGCGCACTCTTACCGTAATCCTTCGCGGTGAAGCCGATGCCGAGCAGGCCAAACGCGAACTGACCGAAGCCAATCTTCGCCTGGTCGTCTCCATAGCCAAGAAATACACCAATCGCGGCCTGCAGTTTCTTGACTTAATTCAAGAGGGCAACATCGGCCTGATGCGTGGCGCGGACAAATTTGAATGGCGCCGCGGCTACAAATTTTCGACCTATGCAACCTGGTGGATTCGCCAGGCCATCACTCGCGCCATCGCCGACCAAGCTCGCACCATTCGCGTGCCGGTCCACATGATTGAAACCATCAACAAACAAGTTCGCACCAGCCGTCAAATGGTACAGGAACTTGGCCGCGAACCGACCGCCGACGAAATTGCTAAGCGCATGGATATTCCCGTCGACCTGGTGCGCAAAGCCAAGAAAATTGCCCAGCAACCCGTATCATTTGAAACACCGATTGGGGAAGAAGAAGAGACCCATCTTGGCGACTTCATCGAAGACAAAACGGTTGTGCTTCCTTCCGAGGCGGTCATCAATCTCAATTTGAAGGAACAAATCGCTTCGATGCTTCGCACCCTGACTCCTCGCGAAGAACGCATCATCAAAATGCGTTTTGGCCTGGACGATGGCAGCGAGCATACACTGGAAGAAGTCGGCCAAACTTTTGCTGTCACGCGCGAACGTATTCGCCAGATTGAAGCAAAGGCTCTCAGAAAGCTGCGCCATCCGTCGCGTTCGCGGCGCTTCCGCATATTCCTTGAAGGTTCGATGTAAAATAGTCAGGCGGTTTCAGGTTTTTTGCGAAAAGTTTGCCAGGAGACGTAGCATGAAGAATCTATTTGTAGGCAACATGAGCTTTCAAACGACGGAAAGCGAGCTGACCGAACTGTTCAAGCCGTTCGGCCAGATTACTCGCGTTCGAGTGGTGATGGATCGCGAAACCGGCCGTGCACGCGGCTTCGCCTTCGTGGAAATGCCGAATGACGAAGAAGCCAGCAAAGCGATCGCGGCTCTCGACGGCGCAGCCGTCGGTGGACGCAATATCAAAGTGAACGAAGCTCGCCCGAAAGAAGCAGGTGGTTTTCGTCCCGGCGGAGGAGGCGGCAATCGTCCCTACGGCGGTGGTGGTGGAGGTCGTCCCGGCGGAGGTGGTGGACGCCCGAGCGGTGGCGGTGGTGGCCGCGGCAGAGATAAAGAACGTTTTTCAAATGAAGACTATCGCGAAGCTGCGCGGCAACCGCGTGAACCTCGCTGGTAAGTTTAGATAGTTAGTGGCACGCCGCTGCTCCTCGCGGCAATTCAATCTAAGGAGGCTTTATGCCAACAACTTTTCAAAAACGCCAAAAGGAAATGAAGCGGCAGGAAAAACAGAAGATGAAGCTCGAACGCCGCGCCCAGAAAAAATTAAATGAAGGCGAAAAGGGCCCTTCAAACGAAGGCCTGGACGAATTGCAAGTCCTTGACGCCCCGCAAATCCTAGAAGAATTCATGGACTTGCCCATCGATCCCCGCGCCAAGCGGTAATACTACACTTTTCGTTTCTCGAGAAGATTATACGTATTCATCTAGCGATGAAGGCCGCTCAATATTATTCCTGGGCGGCCTTTTTCATTTGAGGACCAGGGTCTTGCGTCATCTATCAAAAGCAAAGGCCGCTCGGGGGTAACGGGAGCGGCCTTATGTCACGTAATTTGTATTGTTTTTGAGTTGGCTATTCCTTGAAAACCAATGGTGGGCCGCTGACGCGCTTGCCCTTCAGGTCCACCGTCACTTCGACGCGGTCGGCAATCTTGATGAACGGAATACCGCTGTTCATGCCAAATTCTTTGCGATCAAAGGCCATGGTGCCTTTGATCTCGCCGGCTCCCGTACCCTTACCGGTGATCGCGAAACTCAGGGTCTCCGGTTTGGACACTCCACGGATAGTAAATGTCCCCGGGACGTCAAGCGTGTTGGGACCGGTCTGAACAATCTTGTTTGAATGAAATGTAATATAGGGATCATCCTTGGCATTGAAGAAGTCTTTGCTGCGTAACTTGTCGTCTTTCATGCCACTTCCGGTATTCACGGAGTCGGCATAAATCTTGATGTCCAGAACGCCTGAAGTGGCGTCGGTAGAAGGAAACGTCACGGTTGCGTCCCACTTGTCGAATTTTCCGACAATCGCCACTGAAGCCTTTACGGAGAACACAACTGTGCTCTCTACGGGCGTGATGGCGAAAACGGGGATTTTGTCGTCGGTCAGGACAGGAAACAATGCTGAGATAGATAGAAAGAGGATGGTCAGTCGCATGACACAAAGTCTCTTTCTTTGCAGGGAACCTGTCTATTGTCTCTTTTGACAGTGTCCAGCCTACGGCCGTCCGAGAGGTTAGACATGCGGCGCCCAACCTTTTTCGTATTCGCGCCCCCACAGTTTCATTGCTTCGGCGTCGCCCTGAATGCGGCCGTCTTTGGTGTCCAGATGCAACTCACGGTTCACTTCCCATGCGATGTTGGAAAGCTGCAGCATCGTGACAGCAACATTGCCGACCGAGATTGGAGCGTTGAGCTTCTCACCTTTGCGGATTGCCGCGATGAAGTTGGCGAAGTGCACATCGGTCATGGAATCGCGGCCGACGGTGTCTGAAGATGAGGTCGTACTGCCTACTTTGAATTCGCTGGTCTTGTTCCCATTCAGGTCGTAAATCTCGTAGCCATCACGGTCGATGAGCACCGCGCCGGTGGTGCCCATGATGGTCGAACCACGATCGCGCCCGTGATATTTCATCCCCTGGCAGCTCTTCCCTTCCCAGGTCATCATGCTGTCTTCGTACTCGAAGCTGGTCACCAGCGTGTCGTAAAATTCCCAATCGTCTTTGAACTGATATCGACCGCCAGAGGCTGTAACTCGCTTTGGATAATCGACGCCAAGCGCCCAGCGGCAGACATCGATTTCGTGCGTGCCATTATTCAGCGTTTCGCCAGTGCCATAGATTCGGAACCAGTGCCAGTTATACGGCTGCACGTTGTCCTTGTAGGGACAGCGTGGCGCCGGGCCTTGAAACAACTCCCAATCCAGCTCCGCGGGGACGGGCACTACTTTGCCGGTACCGATAGACTTTCTGGTATTGCTGTACCAGGCTTTCGCGAAGTAGGGTCTGCCGATAATGCCGGCGTGGATTTTTTCGACGATCTCAATGGTGTGCGGCGAAGAGCGCTGCTGCGTGCCCATCTGCACTTGCTTTCCATATTTCTGCACTGCCTGCAGCAGCATTTCTCCCTCGGCCGGATTGTGGCTGCAGGGCTTTTCCAGGTAAACGTGTTTGGCTGCCTGCAATCCCGCGATGGCCATCGGGGTGTGCCAATGGTCGGGAGTGGCAATCGTGATGGCGTCCACATCTTTTAGTTCTAGAATTTTGCGGAAGTCTTTTTCGGTGGCGACGGGCTCGCCCATCTCCTGCTGGGTGGCGGCAGCAAACTTCTTCAGAATATTGCTGTCGACATCGCAGACATGCGAAATGCGGGCAGCGCTTTTGTTGGCCTTGAGCGAATCGAGATGAGCGTAGCCGCGGCCGTTCAGGCCGATCACGGCAAAATTGAGTCGATCGTTGGAACCGAGAATTCGACCATAACTTTTTGCCGTGCTCGCCACGGCCAGTCCCGCCGCGCCCACCGCCAGTGAATCGAGAAATTCTCGTCGTGTGACCATCATTGTCCTCTGGGCAGGCGGCTCTTGCCGCGCTGCCGCCTGACCAGGATAGCTCGAGATGAGGGTTTTCCGTTCACAGTTGTCGGCGGGAGTTCTCGGTGAACTCCTTATCCCTGTTACAATTTTGAAGTTCAGGTCACCGGAATCTGTGACGACGGGAAAGCCGTGAAAGGTTCGTTCAGTGAAGTGTCAGGCTTGGAAACCGAAATGAATGTCATCGAGTATCGTAATGGCAGCGAAGACATCAGAGTGCGCAAGCTTCCCGGCTTGAAGAAGTTCAAAAACATCAAACTGAAGCGGGGAATCACCGGCGACTTGACCTTTTGGAATTGGATTGTGACCGCCATGAATGGCTTGGTGCAACGCGCCGATATGACCATCACGTTGCTTGATGAGAATCGCAACCCGGTAATGCAATGGCATTTCACCCTCGCATGGCCCTGCAAGTGGGAGGGTACGACGTTCAATGCCAAAGGCAATGAAGTCGCTATAGAGACTCTGGAAATTTGCCACGAAGGCATGATGATTGAGGGCCAGAACTGAGACTGCATTGCAATTGCCCATGCCTTCCAAAGCCCGCACAAAACGAAAGTTCGACGCCGACGCCGACCCCTACGTAATCGTGGATTTTGTTTTTGATCGAGGGTTGCTGTTCATTGCGATTAGGAACATCGGCTCCCGGTTCGCCTTCAGCGTGCGCGTCGAGTTCAGTCACAAGCTCATGGGCGTTGAAGGCAGTCGAAGTTTCCGCTTTAACCCTTTTCAGCGGGCTTGAATTCCTTCCCGGTGGCAAAGAGATCAGCACGTTTCTCGATAGCAGTTCTTCCTATTTTCGCAGCAAGCAACCAACGCAAATCACCACCCGCATTACCTATCAGGACGCGCAACGCCAAAAGCTCTCGAATACCATCCGTCACAACCTGGAAATTTACCGCAAAATCGGCCTGGCAAGCTGGTCCACCGGCCAGGAGTGATTACCGCCCTCCGGGTGAAATGATTCAGAATAGCAACACAACGAAGCTACTAACTCCTTTGCTTTGTCACTCTTACGAACCACCCCTCGCGTAAGTCCTTTACATGCCACTCTTACGCAAAACAGGTGGGGTGGAGGGGTAGGTTCCTACTGAACAGCGTTTCCAAACCAGTATTCCAGATTTCTTGCTCCATCCTTTCAACTTTGAACTTTCAACCTTTTCTCCCCAAAACTGAAAACTTACAATCGGATCATTCCGATAGACTGGTGGCATGGGGCTCTCCTTCGCGATGGCAGTCGATGCCATCGCGGGAAGTATAGAAGGAGCGCGGGAGGATGTCACTCTGAGAGAAAAGCAGATCCCTCGCAAAGTCGGCTCGGGATGACAACGTAAGAAAGAAACACAAGGGAAAAACGTAAGAAGGAAACGCAAGAAAGAAACGCGAGAAGAAACGGAAGAAAGAGGCGTGTGGCCTTCGCTAGGAGTGAAGGCCACCCGGAGAATGTTAGGATGCGCGCTCTTGCGCACTGGATTTTACTTCGGCGGGATTAGGCCACCGGCCATGGACGCGCTCTGGCAGACTGGGCCGGCATCCGTCAGGAATGTGCCGTTGTTGGAGAACCAACCGTGAATGCCAATTGATGGGCCTCCAAAGAACCAGGAGAAGAATGCCAGCTCCTGGAGGTGGTATGTGAATCCGTTGGACATCACGATAGGGGGAGCGTCGGTGCCCGAGAGTGGGTCACCAACTTCCAGATTACCCTGACAGGCACCGACTACCTGGCCAGTTCCTCCCCAGGCTGGTGTTGAATTGCTGCCGAAAGGATCGTCCATCCATTCATCAATTTCGTGAGAGAAGATGGCGGTGTCTGATACTGCTGATCCGAAGAGACCAGTAGTGTCGAACTCCCCGGGCGAGTAGGTCTGAATCGGGAAACCGGTGGTGCCGTGGTAGCCGAGAATGCAGCAGGAATTCAGGTCAGTGACAGGCGAAGCCATGACAGTGTTGTAGAGGAGGAAGATTGGAAGGTTTCCGGGATTGACGCCCGGAAGATTGGGAATAATTTGCGTGGTCACAAGGAAATCGAAATAGTTGATGTCGATAATCCCCAGGGGACCGCAGGATGGAAAATCAGCCAGAGGCAGCGTGGTTCCAAATTTTGCTGGAATCCTAAGCACGATCGGCTTCAGCGTTCTCAGGGGGCTGACGAGCGTGTGGTAAGTGCCACGTGTCCCGTTTTCGCCAAGAACCTGCCAGAAGTTACCGCGCTGAAATGCATCGCTGTATTGGGTAGTGCCCACGATTGTGCCGCCGAAGTCGAAGGTAGCCGGATTGAAGAGCGGAGACTGTTCGAATACTTTCAGCGGAACATTGTTCGGAGCGTTCATGCAGAAATCGTCTGGGGCAGTCGGATCGAAGGTAGTTGTGCCGGGACGGGTCGAGATAGTGCCCGTGCTGCTCACGCTTACGCCCACGGTCTCCGTGATGATGATGATGGGCACGACATGGGTCAGCACCGACACATCCTTGTTTCCGCTAGCGGTGAAGGGGTTTGCGCCCACCATTACGCCGGTATAGTCATGCTGGTCGCGCGATGCTTCGACGTTGAAGGTAAATAGCGGCAACATAGAGCTGGAAGTCGCGCCTGTCGCTGCCAGTTCGCTCTTCATTTTTTCCATGTCGAGATTGGCGGCTGGTTTTACGGTGACATAAGCCTTCAGTCTCGGCACGTTCTGCCTTTGCGCTTCTTGACCCTGGGCCGGGCTCACGCAAAGGAGTGCCACAGCACAGAGGAACAACTCGAACGATTTGCGAGTCATTGGAGATCCTCCTCTTTCATGTTGATCAATCGATTGGTACTGCACTTGTGCTTGGGAAAGATTTTGTGGAGACCACAAAAGGGCACGAGCAACTACCTCGTGCCGGTGGGATGGTAAGTGAGGGGCAGAAATCGATTGTCAGCCCGGTGTCATTTCTGGGTCACTTTTTTGTTTGTTTTTGGAGCAAGAAAAGATCGAGTCATTACATTTTCAGTGATGCAAAGCAAATGCGCAGCTAGTGAAACGGGAAGGGCAGAATAAGCAAAGGGCCGGGCAGAGTCCCACGGAGATGAAAATTAGCCCGGCCCACTTCATGCGGCTAGACAAATAGCTTGTGAGGGCAAATTCTCCGTCCAGCCAACGGAATTGTTCACCTGTTACTTTCGGGCCATGCACAGCGGGCCGCAATACACGAAAGTCCGCAAGTACAAATGACAGTGGGACGGCGGATAACCCAGCAAGATCGCGTTCTAACTTTCGTTTTTATTTCGCGCAAGTCCGGCCACCATGCGTCAGGTACGACACGGACTGCAGGCGGGAGAAAAAAGAAGTGCTGGAACCAAACAGCGGGTCCGCGAGAGAATTTTGATTCTCAACGCGGACCCGTTATTGGACAGTGATTCGATCAAAACGACTTCGCGTCGTCAGCTTCGTACGGCGATACTGACTGCTAGATTTTGGCCGCCCTCTATGGGCTGATAGTCCACAGCCACCAACGTGCCAACCGACACTTTGCCCTGGACCTGCGTTTTGTTATTCACCACAAATTCCATGGTCTGATTGCTGCTGCCTTCGACTTGCACTTCGAAGGACGTTCCCGAATTGCCGATGGATGTTACTTTGCCGGACACGGACTTGGTCGCTGGCTTAGATTGTTTTCCCGAGTCCGACTGCGTGTGACTGGGCTGGGCGCTCAATTGCGCGCCAATCACGAGCAGGCTAGCAAGAGAAATAGAATAGAGAAGTTTTCGAATCATGAAGGAAGAGCCTCCTAGGTAGGTTGCGGGCAGGTCGTTCATTGTGAGCACGAACTTCTCCATTCAAGCGAAAAGTTTGCGCATATTCGCTAAGGCCTTGGATCCTCAGGAATTTATGATGGCTGTTTCGTTGCTAGTGGAAAGGGAAACGCAATGCTGCCGAGAACTTTCTCCCAGTGAAGCGGAATTTTTTCTCTGCAGAGTGAAGCACGCAGTCGCGACGGGAGGAATTCACACAACAGATGGAGATAAGGTGGGGGATTGTCTCGCGCGCAAACATACAGGCGTATATGCATAAATAATGTTGCGGGACTAGAGTGGCCGCGTGGCATTGTAAAATTGCTGGGAGCCTATGAGGACGCCCACAACACGGGATGCAACTTTACTGAGCACAGGGAGACGTGCTCTCACATTTCTTCTGGCTCTCCGTGTGGCCCTCCCTTCTCCGGTGCCCGCGAGCGAGTTGACACAGCCTACAGCCGAGGCATTCGAGGGATATGTGCAGCGGACGGAAGCTCGCATGCAAGGTGAGTTGGCTGACCCCGAGAAATTTCTTTATTTCGATTCCCTTCCCGAAAAGCAGAAAAACACAATGCTCGCAGAGCTTCACGACGGGCACATTCTGATCGAGCCAATGCGCACGCATGACAATGGAAAAGAAATCCACGTGCCCAATGGGCTCGTACACCACTGGCTGGCAATTGGATTTATTCCCGGCGTGACGCGCGATCAAGTTGTAGTGCTGGCCCAGGACTATCCCCGCCAAGCGAAACTTTATGCCCCCGATGTGCAGCAGGCCCAGGTGCTCTCTCATAGCAATGAGCATTTTTCGGTGTACTACCGCTTCTACCGCCATGCGATTGTTACTGCCATCTACAACACAGAATTCAGCGTGGATTATTTTCTGCCCGACGCGTCGCGAGGCTACAGCTTTGCCCGCTCCGTTCGTATCGCCGAAGTGCAAAATCCGGGGAAGCCGGACGAGAAGGAATTACCAGTCGGAAATGACCATGGGTACTTGTGGCGGCTCAACCTGTACACGCGATACCAGGAGAGAGACGGCGGTGTGTACATGGAGATTGAATTTGTGGCGCTGAGCCGGACCGTGCCCTTGATGTTTGCCTGGCTCGTCAATCCATATCTTCGTTCCATCCCACGGGAGTACCTGACGAACTATATTCGCGCGACGCAGCAAGCGCTTGCCACTGAGAATACCCACTCGGCAGCGAGTGGGCCACGGCAACGTGAGGCCAAAGAAATTTCCGAAATCCGACTGTGGCAAGGATCGTAGTGTGCCTCAGGCCGGCGCGTCATTTTCTGGAGGAACTTTTACGAGCTACTTTAGTGAGAAGGGGGAAATTGCCAACTTGAACTTCCAGTGACTCTTTGGCGAGATGAATGTGCTCCTCGAGGGCAATGCGGAGTTCTGTGACAACCCGTTCTATATCGGCTTTTGTCTTCGCGCCGAGAGCTTCGGTGCAAAGATCTCTAATACGAGCTTCTGTATGAAAGGGCACCATGCAGTTTGTTCTACAGAGGATTCGGAAAGGAATACAGCAAATTCTCTAATTTGAGTCTTGCTGTTCAGGGTTACCTGGAGTCAAGCTGGATAGAAAATTCCCTTTGCGAGGGGTTTAGAAATTGCTACCTGCTTAATGAGTTCGCGGAGAGGCGCCTTTTATTGTGCATTTTCGTGCACTAAATTACGCCAGCTAGAAAATCCACAAACCTTGGAAGTCTTTCAATATCCAGTTGTGGCAAATCATCGGGACTCTCCCAACTCGTTTCTCTAATCGTATCGCCAATTATGCAGCGGCAACTGTAAATGAAGGCTTCGCCCCAACGAGCCTTCGTATAAACGACTTTCAAGCCATCTGGCAACACCGTAGCCCATTGCTGCTCTACGCTTCTTGGTACGCTTTGGGCGAATCCAAATTCACCGTTTGCCATAAGCTGCTTGCTCCTGTGAAGAGTTTGCAATCAACATCTGTGCATCAAGTTAGATTTGATGATGCTCGATATAATTGGTCACAAGTATCGTGCGATTTTCCATCCGCGCCACCCAACCTGCAAGTTTCCCGGCCGCAACCGGGGCTTAGGCCGCTTCATCCAATGGGCATGATTCCCTTTTCAATTCTCGATCTTTCGCCGATTCCTCAAGGCGCTTCGGCCGCCAGCGCCTTGCGCAGTTCACTCGATCTTGCGCAACACGCAGAATCCTGGGGCTACCATCGCATCTGGCTCGCGGAACATCACAATATGCCCGGCATCGCCAGTGCCGCAACGTCGGTCGTGATTGGCTATGTAGCTGGGGGAACCAAGATGATCCGCGTCGGATCGGGAGGCATCATGCTGCCGAATCATTCCCCGCTGGTGATCGCCGAGCAATTCGGCACGCTCGCATCACTCTATCCGGATCGCATCGATCTCGGCCTCGGCCGCGCCCCGGGAACGGATGTCCTCACCGCGCACGCACTGCGCCGCGACATGGCTGCGGGCGGCGACAGGTTCCCGCAAGATGTCGAGGAGTTGCAGTCCTATTTTGAGCCGGTGACGCCGAATCAAAAAATTCGCGCCATTCCCGGTGCAGGGTTACGCGTACCTATTTGGTTGCTCGGCTCCAGCCTCTTCAGCGCGCAACTTGCAGCCGAGCTTGGCTTGCCCTTTGCGTTCGCCTCGCATTTCGCACCCGCGGACGTGATGCAGGCTCTCCACCTTTATCGCACCTACTTCAAGCCATCCCGGCAGCTCGATCGTCCCTACACGATGGTCGGATTGAACGCGGTAGTGGCAGAAACAGACGATGAAGCTCGCTACCTTTTCACGTCGGTGCAACAATCCTTCACAAATCTTCGTCGCGGCACGCCGGGCCAGATTCCTCCGCCCATCGATGACATTGATTCTTATTGGTCGCCTGCGGAAAAAGCCTCCGCCAGCCAGACACTGTTGTGCTCCGTGATTGGTTCTCCGGAAATTGTCGAACGCCGACTGCTTAGTTTTCTGGAGCTCACACAACCCGACGAAATCATCGCCACCGCGCACATCTTTGATCATCCAGCGCGTTTGCGTTCCTTTGAGCTGTTCGCGCAGATTCGCGCTCGTCTCGCTGCTGCAGGAACAGAGCACGCTGCGTCCGTGGCGAAAAGTTAGGATTTGAACGCTTAGGGAACCGCTGAGATCCTGCACGTTATACCCTTTTCACCCTTCTTCTAACCAGTCATCGACACCGAGAAAGAACGCACTGCTCGAGCGACGGTAACGGGAAAGGTGATCCACGCTAATCGTCAAGACATCGCGTAGCTTAATTCATCATCATTACGTACTCATTTGTAATCACGCACTTGACTCGACGAGCGCGCACCACTTTGAGGGATCGGAGGGTACCGATGTCTGAATACGGATTAGGAAACAAGAGTGTCGAAGCAAATCCCCTTTCGTTTGGCAAGAACTCTGCGATTCACTGGTGGCCTAAAGCGATTGCGATTCTCGGCGCACTACTACTTGGCACGGGAGCGATCATTGCCCTTTTCCATCCGGTGATGCTGGTTTCTCCACAAGACGAAATCAATGGAGCGGTCCACATCTACGCGGGGTACGTTGCGTCTCGCAACTTGTCGCTGGCCATCATGCTGCTCGCGGCGGTTGGTCTCGGCGCGAAACGTATGCTGAACAGCCTGTTGCTACTAATCGCCCTTATTCAGTTGCTTGATGGTGTTATAGATGCTGTCGAAGGCCGTTGGCTGATTGTCCCTGGAGTAGCAGTTCTCGCGCTGCTCTTCTTCACCGCATCTGCTTTTCTCTCCGGCTATCCTTTCTGGAGAGCCCAAGCTTGGAAGCAGGCCGATTAGCAGGCCGCAGAAGGGCTAGAACGGCTACGAAATGCGGAGATAACAGGAATATCTGGTTGACTAACTGAGGACTCGGGTACCGTAGCCAACATCGCTACACATCCAATGAGACCGCACTTAGCTGCTACACTGAGACTCGTTTTGCAATGACGGCCCTCCCAGAGGAGAAAGAATGCGCAAAAACACCATGGTTGGTTTGCTATTCGCGGTAGCACTGGGTCTGTCGCTGATAGGATGCGAGGATACAAAAGCGCGGCAAGAAAATGAACAACTAAAGGCGCGTGTGGCGGAGTTGGTGAAAGAAAGTGGCGACCTGGGTAATCAAGTCGACGCCCTAACTCAGGAGAACGCTACGCTTAAGCAGGAGAACGAACAACTCAAAAAGAAGCCTAAATCGAAGAAGACCAAGAAGAGCAAACATCATCAACAGAGTAGAATCTAAGACCCGGCCAAGGGAGGCAGCCTTGGCAATGAATCGGCAAGAATCGCGAAGGCTAAGTGCCATCATCGTCGTGGCTGGCGTCTTGCATCTGCTAATAGCATTCGCCGCTTATAATCAGCAGCTCACGCCCCATCTAATCACGCCAGTCGCTCTCATTTTGATTCCGATCAGTTACATGCTTTGTTGCCTTCGGACGAAAGGAGAATGAGTTACCCGCCTGTCCGCAACGAGTCTTTTTCAAAGCTTCTTCCGCCAGCCTTACCGTGGCGGCCACCCTTTGCGGGTTTAGTTCTCGCAAAGGGTGATCAGATCTTCTTTTTAATCTTTGAATCTTGGCGGAGGCGTGTGGAAGTCGAACGCGCAGCAGTTATTGAAAACACGTAAGTTACTGATTCTATTAAGGGACAAAACGGATAGAATGGACAAAACGGAAGGTCTCGGTACAATTTGGGCACAATTGTGATTTCGCTTCAGGGACAGAAACACAAAATTCACCGGAACCCCACGAAGGGCACCGGTTAGTGTCGGATTGCCATGAATCCACCTTCCGGTGGAGGAGAAAGGGAGCGTCAATGAAGGCAGTGAAGGTTATCAGTGGAACGAGGCTCACCCGGCTGGACGATAGTCAGGTCTCGTCTTACTACCGCCCAGCCAGGGCAACCGACCTCGAAGGCCCGACCTGATCTGTCAAAGACTAGCCGTCAGGGGAGCCTTCGACGAGCCGATGCTACATAAAGGCTTCGATGATGGCAAGGAATTCGTCCTCGTGATAAGCTGCGCCAATCGGCCCCACTCCACGGTTGGAAGAACGATAGTGAGAATGCGCTCGTACCCATTTTCCACGGTCATGCGGATTAGTTTATGCAAATTAAGTCAGCATTGAAGTCTTCGATTGGAAACGCCAATCTGATCATCGCTGTGCTGTTTGCGCTTGCAGTAGTTATCCTGTTGTTGATGTTCGCTCCGTAGTGCTGATCACCGGATGCCTTCTTTCCTCTCTTCGTGAACAAACGCAGGACTCGGTTTCACGCCCCTATTGACTTTCGCTTTTTGTTCGCTTATCTTTAAATCGGTAGAACAAACGGGAAAACGGGCTCACCGACTGCCAATGGCAAAAAGTTGCTGGGCCCGTTAATTTCCTCTCCGCGTTCAAATCTTCTTGCGAGGAATCATCATCTTCCCCGCCGCCATATCCCTGCGAACCGCTCGCAGATGCCCGTGGTTCTCTGCGGTCCAGATCTTCTTTGTCTGAGGATCGTACACGTGCGATGGGGCAGCTGATGGCTGGCCTAAGTTCTCTGATATATTTTTGATGGTCTTCATTTCTTCTCCTTGTTTGAATCGGGTTGCATGCGTCTTCACCCCGTGGGGTGTCCGGTTAAAGTATTAACGAGCACTTGTTGGTTGTCCTTCGTACCCCCAGCTATACTCGCGATATGACTTTGTACACGGTCTCTTCTACTAGCCCTTACCGCAATTCGTTCCGCCTTCTCGGCTGGGGTTCAATCAGCTTGCTTTTCGGTGTACTGCTTCTTTCTATCTTCGTGCCGGCAATCGGCGATTCAGTGACACACGGGATTGGATGGCTGGCGGTTGCGATAGTGTTGACGGTAATCGTGGGCTCGGCTTTTTTGGCTGGCAAGGAGAGCACCTGGAACATGATGCGGAAGTTGCGATTCGAAATCGCTGACGGCATGATAGTTAAAACACACGAAGACCCAGCATCGCCCCGCATTGAGATACGTCTGAACGAGATAGATTCTCTTTTCGAACGGCATGGCTGGCTGTTCGTCGCGGGTGGTAGCCCAAGACGACACATCGAAATACCCACAACAGTTGTCAACTTCAATTTTCTAAAGAGTCAGTTGGTCGGCTCCCGGTAAGTGCGCGACAGTTACGCCTGCTGCGCGCTGGTGAGCGTGGCGCACGTCACAGCTGTCAGCTGCGCAGAAGGGCTAAAACGAACAATACCAAAATGGGCAGTTGAGTACCGGAACTTCACTTGCCCGGAAACGCGGCTTATCGAGATAGTGGCCACTGCTAAATCCCGCAACTGTGCGGAATGGGACTGCATGTTTTCCATCTCGATGTCATCTTACAAAGATGCCGACTAAGAGAGAGCAGAAAGGGCTGCTCGACTGCCCGACGCTTGCCAACGTCAAGAAGGAAATGGCAAAGCCGCGCATGGCCAAGTCGACCAGAATAGCGGAACGGAACCTAGACAATACGCGAATTTCAGAATATACCCTTGGCCTAGCTGATGGGCTAGAAAATATGCAAGACGAAGAATGGATAAAGAATCTCGAAGACGGCAGGAAGGTAAAATTCACCTACCTGAAACTGGCCGAATCCGGGGCATTTATCACCGCTCAGATTGCGGGAAATGAAGTTGTCTATTCGGTGGTACTAACCCACGCCAAAAATCCGCTGAGTCATGATGATGTTGAGAGTCATTTCGATAGCGAGCTTGCAAAGAAGTTGGATCGGTGGCCGATGTAAATAATCCGTCATTTCTTTAACTTCATGTGCTCCGTGCAGTCAGCGATCTGATCGTCAAGCGTTTTGATTTCTTGTCCCAAACGAACATTATTCGGCGTAAGTTCGAACTGCTCGAAAAGGCCGTGCCGTTTCGCGTTCAACCCTTCGCGTCTGTTCTTCCACTCAAGTTCGGCCTGCAAGATCGCTGCCGTCTCAAGCGTCTTCGGAATATTCGTGACAGGAATATCTCGTCCCAGAGGACCGTCGGCTCGAATTCCAAGATTGTCCAGGTATTTTCTTATCTTGCTGATAGCCATGTTGAAAGAATAGTTTATATTAACCCTAAAGGCAACTTTAGGAGACAACCTTATCCGGCCACTATCGCCGACCGGGCCGGATTTGTTCTCAATTACTTCTTCATCCACTCCGGGTCGCTGAACAGGTTCATTACGTTGCCGCTTGGGTCCACAGACCACAACCGACTTCGCGATACAACCCATACTGGCATCGGCTGTGATATTGTTGGCAAACTAGAGGTTCCCAGCCGCGCATGGTAAAGCGAACCCTTCTGAAAGTCATAAACGTGCTTGCCGCAATTGCACTCATGATTTCTTGGGTGGTGCCACTGCGTACCTTTACACAGGTTCTCCTGAGCGTTGGTTCCTTAGCGGTTGGGTGAGGTTGCTACGGACTGTTACGTTCTCTGGACGGCAAAGACCGTGGCTACTGGCCAATCAAACTTAAACAGTGACTGATTCACAGCCTTATTTAGACGAATCGGTTTTTAAAACCAAAAGCGCCGACCCGTACTGGCATCGCACTAATCAAGACTTGACGCAGCAAAGCGGGACTTCTTGGGTTGGGAGCTTGCGCTACAATTCTAGGAGAGACAAATTCTTACTTGCGATCTATTTGAAGGGTAACCTTCCCACTCTCGCTCGGGTCCACTCCTCGCACTGTTCCCTTGCTGTCTTCAAAGAGTAAGAGTCCCGCGTAGGATATTCCTTTGAACGTTCCGAATTCTTTGGGAACGTTCACTACTGTCGGGCCTGACTCTGCATGAACGATTGCCGAGCGATAACCACCAACAAAACACAGTATCAAGAGAATCAGCAATACCGCGATTTTCATTTTCATGTTTTCTAATCCCTAATGAGAATTCCAAGGAACCATGCCGCGCAGTGTAGCATTCGAAGCGAGCGGTGTCAGTGATTGCTATTGCGCACGCTAACCGGAAAAGCTACTTCCAGTACCTATTATTTCTTCATCCAATCCGGATCCGAGAACACATTCGTTACCGCTCCGCTCGGATCCACAGACCACAATGCTTATGGCTTATGCCAACCCGTACTGGCATCGGCGTTTGAACTAACGTTGAAAAAGGTTCATCACAGCGCCATTCGTCCAGTCGTATTTGGGCGGGATAGTTTTGAAAACTAGAATGTAAGCACATACGATGGCCGGAAATATGCAAATCAGTCCGACAATCAACATCCCCATAATGTCTCGTATTCCCAAAGCTGCAGGAATGCCATACGCCAGCACGAGGGCAACTGCAGAGACTAAATAACGCTGCCACCAAATCGGAGAAATGGCAGCGCCACAAAACGGGCACTTGTAGATTGGAGGTTTGGACCCTCTGGGATACACCGCTAGGTCCGAATAACAGTTTGGGCACGCTGACCACGCTCTGCGAGGCAGTCGATTACTTAGGTCCTCGATTTCCTTGGCTGGCATGATAATTCAGACGATATCACAACTAATTCGCATTCTTCGCCGTCGCCCAATCTGGGTTCTTGAACACTTGCGTCGTTGTACCATCCTGCGTGCGTTTACTCTCTCTATTTGCCAATTGGAACAGATCGTTTGAGGACAGGAAGATGACTCCGAAATGACTTCCACGTAGCAACTGAAAACTACCGTGTTTGTAATTTAAAGTAGCTCAGTGCAGGACACGCCTGCTATCAACCACTAGACCCATTGATCCATCGACAGGGGCCGTTCATTCAGTCGGAAGGCAATTTCGCACTGAGCCCGAGATCGCAATAACGATGGATACCATCCTAATAGTGGAAGACAATCATTTGATGCAACGCACGCTGCGACGTTTATTTGAATTGGACTCATTGCAGGTGCAAATTGCCGCTGATGGGCTTAGCGGTTTGACGCTCTTTCGCGAGCAACTTCCGTCTGCTGTGGTGCTTGATTTGAGACTTCCCGTAATGTCTGGCCAGCAACTGTGCCGTGAATTCAAAGCGCTGGCAGCTTCGGTGCCAATCGTGGTCGTGAGGGCAAACTCCGCTGTGCAAGACAAGGTTTTATTATTGGAGCTAGGTGCGGATGATTACGTAACGAAACCGTTTAGTCCTAAAGAACTGCTGGCACGTGTTAGGCGTGCTATGAGACGAACTGAGTTTGTTGCGAGCCCAGTCACGCATATCGCTGTAAAGTCTCTTAATCATGAAGTATTAACATTCGGGAATGCACACATCGATTTCACACAGATGGAAGCGTCATTAGAGGGAAAGCCAGTTACTCTTACTACCACCGAATTTAGTTTACTAAAATATTTATAAGCCTCGCGGGAACGGGTCGTCTCTCGAGAAGAGCTTCTCAATAAAGTTTGGAGCTATGAGAATTATCCTTCTACACGCACCGTGGACAATCACGTGCTCCGACTGCGGCAGAAGCTTGAACCGGACCCCGCCGCTCCAAGATATTTTTTGACAATGCGGGGTGTGGGCTACAAATTTGTTCCCGGAGGCTTAGGTTAAATGCCTTAAAATTTTGGAATCTCCATACCCGCTCGTAGATTACGTCCCAGTTCTTAATTGCCGCCTGTTGATTCATCCCTTCGAACCGAATCATGCGTAGGTGGGGGGCACGGCCTGAGGTTTACCCTGCCCTCCCACCACTCCATCGCCGGAAAATAAAAAGCGGATTTAGTCGCGATCTAGATTTCGGCGCGCCCTATCCGCATCTTGTGCCAGATCCGTCATCACCGCAAAGAACTCTTTTGACTGACCTATAAACAGTCCCATGTCCGTCAAGAACTTGACCACGCCCATGGCAATGCCCTTGGTTTCGGTCGGTCGGATGATCGAACACACGGGCAGGTCTCGGCTTAGAAATGGGCAGGGTTCGGGCATGATTAGGTTCGCCTTTAGATCCTCCCCGGCGGAACTTAGATCTGGAAAAGTCACCGAGACCTTAGTCACTGGATCGACGGCAGTCAAAGGAGGTGCATTCCCGGCCTTGTCCGACCAGGTTTGAAAGTGCATTGTCTCCGTGGGGCCAATGCTGATTAGAATTCGCAGTACTTCCACGCTACTGGCCCTTTGCGCCATCGATGGGTACAGGCTGTTTCCACCCTGTTCGATCGTTGGGAAATGGAACCCAGCAGTATTCGCAATCGCTTGCAGGAAATTCGGATCACTCGTGTCACTGTCCGTCCTCGGGATCGCTGTATGTTGCCCAACCGCTAAACTTGGAACCGCCTGCGGAAAAGTGTCACCGAAATCGGGGTTCTTGCTGTCGCTTCGGTACCGCGTCCACCAACTGGTATCCAGCGTAAGTTGCATCAGATTCGTCAGACGCAATTTCCCGCTCGACCCGCTGGCAGAACTCCCCGGCAACGTGCGGAACTTCTCGAGGCTGATCGGGGCCGCCCCTTTCGAGACCAGATATGCATTCAGGAAGTTCTGATGAGTGAATTCATCATCGGTATTATCGTGTATGTAGGTAGCCATATCCGCGTCAAGCACGGATATCGCGTTCGTATAGGCAACGTTGCCGGTCCCACCCGGAACCTCACTGTCTTGCACTCCTCCCAACTCGTTGTATTGCACCCAAAAGTCAGTCTCCAGGATTTCCGCCGCGGCTGCAAACCTCAGCAGTGCAGCGTCTCCCCGGGTAAGCCTTCCACTCCGGTCTTCGCCTTCATCATGATCGGACGCGGATAGCCCTCTTTCGAAAAGACTTGCGCCCACTGTCGCGGCACCTGCCGCGAAGGCGCCTCTCTTAAGAAACGAACGTCGATTGGATCCCGTCGTGTTGCTTCGAGGAACAGAATTTGTCATTTGCGTTTCTCCCCAAAATTTAGATTGATCAGTTGTGAAGAAACCAGAGAGTGGGCGGACACTCCAGCGATCTTTTGCGAATGTAGTGGAAAGAAAACAAGAAGTGTCATAGCCGCGTCCGCGGAGGGTAATTTCTCGGTCATCATACGGTCGGAAAACCCACTTAATAACCCTAATAAGTTTGCAGGAAGTTTACAGTCGCGCGACATAAGTCCCGCCGCGGCGGTAATAGACTGCTAAGGTGTCTCTTGTAGGGAACGTACTTCTCCAGGAGAAATGTTGATGAGATCTCTGCTTCTCGCCCCGCTATCCTTGGCTGCGATTCTGTTTCTCATCAGCGGCACCGTTTCACGGCGCGCCAACCCGGCTCAAGCTTTGACGCAAGATGTCAAGGTCATTGAGGTGAGTGCGAAGAAGTATGAGTACAATCCATCGTCAATCCACGTCAAACAGGGTACGAAGGTCCAGCTTAGAATCACTGCGACTGACCATACACATGGCTTCAAGATAGGAGCATTTTCGGATGGCTCCGATAAAAACGGAAGCCCGGGTCTCGCTTTCACTTCACCCCAAGACTGCTGGAAGATCGAGAAAGGTCAATCGGCAACCATTGAATTTGTCGCGCAAGCGGCAGGCACCTACTCCTTCAAGTGTTGCGTCCGCTGCGGATTGGGTCACGGTGGAATGGAAGGCCAACTCATCGTCGATCCATGATTGAAGGCCGGAACGAGAAACAGCCCGACAATAGATCTGTTTCTTCTGTCACGGCGTAATCAAATTAGAAGTTAGTCCACGACCTAGAAAAATCAAGAGGCCGCAAGATGAAAAAGCTATCCATTCTAGCGTTGGCACTTCCGGTAGCAACACTCGGGATTCCGGTCCTCGCAGACGAAACACCTCAGGAAACGAACCAGGATGACAAAAAGTCGGTGCTAATAAATATCACGGGTACGGTGAAAGCGGACGGTGACAACATTACGTTTGTCGCCGACGAGGGCGGAAGATCCTGGGATGTCATCAATCCTGAGACTCTGCAGGATCACGTAGGGCATCACGTCTATCGGAGCGCTCACGTGTACAAAGACAAGGGCCAGATCCACGTTATGAAAGTTACGATGCTCTAGCTGTAGTCGCGCTTGCCTCAATCAGGCTCGAGACTTCGGCGTAACGAATCTGTCATTGTTCCCATGGAACGGAGCGAGTGATAGGGCGAACCCTGACCTGACATCTGCCTAGCCCGTTCACGAAAGGAGAGCGCGATGAAAGGATTCATCGGTGGTATCGTGACGATGATTCTCGTTCTTGTGCTCGGACTCGTATTCGCACTGATGGGTTTCGTCAACATGGGTGCGGACAATCCTCCTTCGAAGATGGAGAGCATTCTCGCCGGGCATGCAATGGACGCGAGCGTTGCGCGTGCTGCCCCCAAACTGACGAATCCTGTCGCAGCAGACGAAGCGAGCTTGGTTGCCGGTGCTCGTCTCTATCGCGAACACTGCACGCTGTGTCACGGCGATCCGGCGCATCCCAAATCGCCACTCGCCGATTCGCTCAATCCCCCTCCGCCACAGTTCATGGATGACATGACCGACATGCCGGAGAATCAGAGTTTTTACATCCTGGAGCACGGCATTCGCTGGACCGCCATGCCCGGCTGGAAAAACGTCTTGACTGTTCAGCAGATTTGGCAGACGGTGACATTTCTCAGCCACATGAACGATCTTCCTCCCGCCGCCAAGCAAGTTTTCACGGAAACAGCGCCACGCACGCAGCCGCTCCCCGGCTCCCACTGAACCATTGAGCAAAGTACGTGTTGGTTGCTCGGCGCGAGGATCATGTGGCGCAAGTGCAGAATCGACCGGAGTACCGCAATGATGACCTACCTAGAAGTGAAAGACCTGATTGGTAAACTGAATTCATCAGGCGATCCTGTTGACCAAAATTGCGCCAAAATGGCTCGAGCAGGTGTTGGACGGAATCGAGTCCGCAATTGCGTCAGGCAACGCCGTCAACGCGATGCTCGCGGAATACTCCAAACGGACAAACAAGCAGCCCGGTGATTATTTGTTTTCGACCCGTAACGGTACGCCACTCAGTCCCACAACATTGCGCAAGTACGCGTTGGTGCCCCTCGGCATTCCAGGTTTTCATAGTCTCCGCCGATGGCGCGTTTCGTACCTGAAATCCATCGGGACCCCGGATTCTTTGTTGAAAAGCTGGATCGGACATTCGGCGAATGGCAACGACATCACAGCGCGCTACGATAAATCAGCAGATGACAAGTGTAGCGCCAGAGCTGGTCCAATCGAGTGGGCATTGGATTTGATTTGCCAACATTTGAATCGGGGAGGCCCCCAGCGCCGCCAATCACCAAGACCAAATCGACTATAAAGCCGAAGCTACTAGACACATTCAAAGCAGTCACAATTGAACCGGACCCGTACACGAGTACGTACAAAGCCACCGACGACGATTTACCTTCCATCTTCGACTCAACTCCCGTAGCGGAGGCGCGTTGATGGGCTTGTTCAATTGGTTCTCTTCTCCAAAACCACTTCCGCGTTTTGAGATCAAGGACTTGAACGGCAACGTGATCTTTGTTGCACCATGGTCCGATTTATATTCGAGAAATCTTTCCGACGTCGTCCTGCACAACGTCGACCTGCGTAACGTCCGGATGGAATACTGCGACTGCCGTGGAACGGATTTCACCGGGAGCAAATTCAATAATGCCTCAATGCGCGGATGTGATCTTCGCGGAGCTATCGTTCAATATTGTGATTTGTCTGGAGCGGATTTGTCGCAGGCCCAGGTGGATGGTGCGGACTTCTTCGATACGGAATTCGGGGGCAAACGTAATCGATGCAAGTTCGATGATGCAACCGGAGTGCAGCAAGCAGCCTTCTCTCCCCAAGAATTGATCAATGGGAGATTCAACGACAAGCATCTATTGAAATTTATAAAGACCAAACCGGTAAGCAAAAAAGATTTGGCGCGCATTCCGGAACGTCCGCGGTGTCTGTTGATTCTTGGGGATCCGTTGGGTTCATATCAGCGGTCCGAACAATCTGTTGTGGAATTAAACCAGGTCGGCGCCGCGGTATCAGTAGATCGAGATTTGAGAAGCGAGACACGTCATGTTAAAAATCTTCCTCCCTGGATTCCTCTCATTAACCGCAACGGTCGCTGGTTGGCGCGTGCATCAATGTGACCAAACTCGAACGCCGAGCGCGACGGGGCGCGGCTGGTAACGTCTTCTTTCGATGAGACTTTGAAGTGTGGGGATACCGGTTCGATCCGCATCGTCAATATCAGCAAGCTGGGCAGTCCTACTTATGCAACAGCACCTCAACCGCTGGCGGCTTGTAATCGTACCCGTAGTTCACGAATGCGAGGTCCGGAGTTCCATCGTTGTTGAAATCTCCGACAATGGATTGAACCGGAGACACGCCGATCGCGTAGCTGGATATTTGGTATTCCCCATTTCCGTTGTTCGTGAAGAGCACTACGTCATCGCCCCCAAGAGTTCCTACGGCAAGGTCGAGCCGTCCGTCCCCATTGAAATCACCAATACTGACGGTATTCACGGTGGAGATCCCAGGAATTGCCAGCTCCTGATTCTGAGTGAATCCTGACCTGCCCGCACCGCTGTAAATCTCTACCGAAGCAGCCGAGGTCGTGCCACATACGATGTCGTCCTTGCCGTCCCCGTTCAGATCTCCTACCACCGGACTTTGCAGGTATCCGGACCAGCACGCCGGGACTGATCCCATGGCCGCCGTAAAACTACGGTTACCCCGCCCAAATAAGACGCCCCCGGGAGTTACAATGTCGGGTATTCCATCTCCGTCAAAGTCTCCGACGAGGAATCTCTGGTTAGGCGCGACTTGTAATAAAACGGAACTGAATTGCAGATTCCCCATGCCGTAGAGAATCGCACCGCTGACAACAATATCCGTGTGACCATCTCCGTCCATGTCTCGAAAAACCAAGTCCTGAATACTTTGTGAGCTGATACCCGGGATCTCTGCAACAGGGCCTTGGAACATTCCC
Source organism: Candidatus Acidiferrum sp. (assembly GCA_036497825.1). GTDB lineage: Bacteria > Acidobacteriota > Terriglobia > Acidiferrales > UBA7541 > Acidiferrum. Next base: position 12,659 of record DASXIT010000126.1, on the reverse strand, counting down.
GTTCCATCACCCTTCCAGATATAAATAACGTTCTGAGAAATACCTACCAAATCGGCGATCCCGTCGCCATCTAGGTCAACCAAAACTGATGGGCAGGCAGGCGCAGTGCCTTTAGCGATCGGAGCTCCATCGGGTTGAATATGGTAGATAGTGCCAGGTGTTCCCGCGACCGTGATACAGTCTCCCGTGCCTGACACGAGTATGTCGTGATATCCGTCGTTGAATACATTGCCCGATGACAGCGCCCCCGATGGAGCGTTGAGCAGCAATTTGGACGAAGGGAAGTTACGATCGTTTCGTCCTAACGTCACGGCCACATATCCGAATCCGTCACTGGCAAGTATGTCCGGAATGCTATCGCCGTTTACGTCTCCGGTGGACAATTTGAACGAGTTGTCAGACGCGATGATCTGACTGCTGAAGTTCGCGTGACCGTCACCCCACATCACCAGGAGTACGTCCGGCCCAACCGTCGTCAGTCGGGTGACGATGTCCATGTTGCCGTCGTGATCGAAGTCGCCGGCGACGAACGGCGGAGTGACGAGAAAGCCATCCGACGCAGCGATCGGGTTTCCCCCTGCCGCGAACGTCCCGTCACCTTTACCCAGGTATGCCTGCCCCGTCCCTCCCGCGTCTACTACAAACAAGTCCGGGATTCGGTCATTGTTGAAGTCTCCAACCACGAAGGACCAACTTGGTCCCGTCACCCCAACCGTGAGATTGTCCGTGGAAGTGCCGCCCGGATGGAACAACAGTGTGTGCATATCTAGGTTGTCGCTGCTATCCAGGGTATAAGTCGCATAGACGATGTCAGTGATTCCGTCCCCGTTTAGGTCAACGGCTTGTACTCGCGCTGCCTTATTAACCCCGCTCCCCAACTGGACTGGAGTTCCGAAGGTGCCATCGCCGTTACCGAACAGCACCGCAAGCGGCGGAAGTCCTCCAGTATCGATGACGAAGTCTAGTTTTCCGTCTCCATTGAAATCTCCGACTGCGCCCCTTCCCCAATTGCCTCCGGGGAGGGTCCCTGAACCAGCGGCAGTGAAGTTTGCCGACCCATCATTCAGCAATACCTGGTATGAGTCCTTGACCTGGCTTGTGGTCGAGTAAATCAGAATCAGATCAATGTGCCCGGATACGGTCAGGTCTCCCGCGAGAACTTGCGCAGGTATTCCATATGCTAGTGGGACATTGTTCACCACCGGCCCAGAAAGGGTCCCGTCTTGCTGGCCGAAGCGAATCGACATCTGCGCGGAATTGGTTCCGTATGCGGTATCAAAAGTAACGAGGTCGCTTCGCCCATCTCCGTTAACGTCCACGAGCGTTGCGGTATCCGTGGCGCTCTGGTCCAAGGGGAGAGTCTGTTGGCCCACGAACGGCAAAGGTCCAACTTGCGGAGAATAGACGTCATACGTGAGCACATTCGAATTGCCGTTTGTAGGATCAGAAACCTGCACGGTGTGCAATTTCGCGATTCCAAAAATACTGGAATCCAGGATGACCTCAATCGCTGTGGAACTTCCCATCGTTGTGTTTGCGGGTGCTCCGTCGAACAACACAATGCTCGATGACGTGAAATTCATGCCGGCTAACTGGAGTATCGCTTGGGATACTCCGACCATCACGCTCGAAGGCGATACCTGGTAGAGAACCGGTGCGGACGCGTTGGAGCTTGCCGTCACGGTGAGGTTCAGCGGCGCTGCATGGCTGAGGTTTCCAGATATGCCAGTCACCGTCACATTTTCCTGGGATGCCGCCGAACCTGCTGCGGCCGTAATCGTGACTTGCACGGGCGAACCCGGATTCACTTGGGGTGTCGACGGGGAATACGTGACCCCTGTCGGAAGCCCCGAAATCTGAAGCGTCACCGCGGAAGCGAAGCCATTTGTACCATTCACGGATACTGTAACCGGTGCCGAAGTCCCCCCCGTTAGACTGAGGCTATTGGAAGACAACGACAAACTAAAATCCGGTGAGGATTGCTGCCCTCCACCGCCCGAGCTTCCGCCGCATCCCACCAGGCACACTAGAACAATGAACAGAGCAGACTTGCCAAAACAACGGATCGTCTTTCTACCACGTTTCATTTATCTTTCTCCGGAACGGACCGAGGCGTCGAGCATCGCTCCGCAGGTCTTACGGCTGACTTATTCGAGGGGACAGCGAAGCAGCAGAGTATAAGATCAATGGGAATGAAATGAGAACTCGCACCAATGCCCGAATCGGGGACATCCAGCCTCCAGACACGAATCCACGGACCGTAGAAGCGAAACCGGCCTTTGTGGCGTTTTACCTGCCGATCACTGGTGGGATTGCGAAACTTATATAGTAGGCTTTAGAGTTTTGTCAACAACCTTCGGTAATAATTGCTTTCGAGTTTAGTGACGCGGGTGACTAATGATAGTATCCGCATCAAAAGCTGAGGGACGTTCGATTTCTTTTGGGAGATGAACATGATGATTATCAAATCGCTTGCTCTCGGACTGGGAATGTTTTTTATCGGCACGATCGTATATTTGATACTCAGGCTTGGAGCATTTACTCTGCCCCAGTCAGGCCAAAACAGAGGCACCGGGCTTAGTGTCTTGCAAGCCTATACAATCTACAACGTCTGGTATTGGGTCGGGTTCGCAGTTTCTCTCGCCGTCGGGTACTTGATTGTCCATCGGGTCACCGCAGGCTTTGTGTTTCAAATGTAGCGTTTTCGATAACTCGACCAGAACAATGGGTATTCCTCGGTGCGCGTCTCACCAGTGTCTTCAATTTTGACGATGCTAGTAGTGCCCTCTTCGGTTCTGTAAATAGTGTCACGTGCGTGTGCTTGATCTGTCGCCCAAACTTTTGCAACCCAGGTACGGTCGCCGTCCTGAAGAGTTACCGCGAAACATCTAGATTCATAGTTGAGCATTTTGTCATCCCGGTTCGTGATTTCATTGGAGCAACTGGGTTCCGCGTATAGCGCATTATCACGAACAAGCCGGCCGGTGGGAATAGTACTGCCCGTATCGATAGCGGCTCCCCGCGGTCGCCCTGTACGCAGGTCAGGACCGTTCAGTTTCGCACAGTCTTGCAGAAATCTTTTTGGTATGGTGGCGTATGGATCTAACGGCGCAAGAACATTTCCCTCAAGCACAATTCCACGAAGGAACGCTTAAGAAAGCGTTCGACCAAGTTTCCTATTCTTTTGAGAAAATACTTGGGGAAGTTCGCGGCGACTCGAAACTCGCACTTGCTAAGCAGGCGGTCAATCAATTGCAAATCTCGCTCAACCAGTTTGAGAATCTCTTGAAGGAGCGTGGATTCACCGTAGACTCCTACGACTCGATTAAATATCTTTATCAAGAAATAGAACACCCGCTTTCTGAACTCAGAAGATATTTCACGAAAGAATCATCTGAAATCCTGACAGACAAGGCCGGAGTAGTTTATGTTAACGCCTTAAAAGGCTCTTTTCGTAGGTTGCTAGATATCGCGGAGGAAATGGATGATGAGCATTCGTCCATTCCTAAGTCTGCATTGTGAGTAATTCCCCGTGAATCGCTACAAGGAACAATCAGCACTTGGCTGTATACCTAAACCACCCAGTACGCAGAGTACGCAAAGCGAACACCCTACCGCCGTGCTAGGTTTCCGTTGGTGGAAGCGAGAGCCGTGATAGTATCCCGCCACGAGGTCCTTGCTTGCTCCCCAGCATAAAACCGATGCGCCTCCAGCGCGTTGCCAAACCTTTCGATAATCCCAACTACATCTTCGATTGAAACACGACGGGTTCCGCGCAATCGCTCATATAGAAGATGACAAATGCAAGCTGTGCGACTGCGCGGCTATTGTTGTTGGGAATTCCCGCGGTCAGGAGCTATCGCCTCGGCCATGCGAAACAGAGCCGCAAGTACTTCGAGGACGACGCGACAGTAGAGAATCCAGAAAAAATACCCCGCCAAAGCGCCGAGCAGGGCAAGTAAGCCTTGTACCGGGGCCTGCTGAAAAGACAGCACGACCCACGCGACTGCGGCGATAAGTCCCACAAGTAGGTGCATCGCGTACAGAAATTTCAGCATCCTCGGGGTGGCATATACGCGGAACGAAAAATCCATCAAGCCTTCCCACATTCCCTTAGCTTCGGGCATTCGTACCTCCTAGTGACTAATTCTATTCCTGAGATAGTTCGCGACTCGCGGCTTGCTTGGCGGCCTATTCCTTGAGCGATACGGGATCGGATTCGTTCTTAGGCGACCGCTTGTCCAACAAGGAGATTAATTCACGGCCAGAGGTAGGGATGCTGGCCTTGCCTTGGCGGACGATTTCCTTAGCACTGAGGTCGCGGCCATACAGTTTCTTGTTAGCACTGCCGTCAGACCGAAGTGTCGAACCCTCGAGAGAGATACCGGCGAACAGTCCACGTGAGCGGGAATAGCTAAGTACTTCCGCCCTCATCACGATGTCGGTATCTGCCGCCGCTGTGCGCCCCTTCGGTCCAGCTGCTGCTGAGGCATCGGCACCGAGCTTCACTTTGCTGCTCAAAATGGAGTTCGCTCCTCTGGGGTTCATGACGAGAAGAACGAAGTCCGTGGCCTCTCCACCTATCTGAAACCCGATGTTTGCGCCTTCGAGCGCGAACAGTGCAGGAGCGCTCCAGCGGCCGGTGAAATGTTCGCCTGTGCGACAGGTGATCGCACCCCTCCCGAAATCACCTCCGATGCCGAACGCAAACTTCAGGACGGATGGGATCACAATGATGCATTCGGCCTTGTTGAGCAGGTCCTTCGGAATCCCGTCGGGGATGTCCATAATCTCCTTGAACACTTGACCGCACGCTTCGAGTCGCTTTTGTTCCCTGGTTTCATTGGCTGCGAATATGGGACACGCAAGCGAGATGGCGACAACAAAAACACCAGTTTTTCTCATGGCACAACTCCTAGGAATACTTAAATTGTTTCCGTAGACAACGGCAGATCGTAATTGCCTAAGCGCAGGCGTTCCCCTTAGCCAAACGTCGTGTCCAGATGCGGTTCCGTGGATCCTCGTCCACACTCGGCTAGAACAACTCCAAGTGGACGAAATCCACCACCACGTTGGTTTTGCGATTTAGCAATACAATGTGGCCGCCAATCAGGACGTTCGCACAATCTGGCGGCGGAGGAGGTAGGTAGTGTTCCAGTTCGTGCGGGCAGGGCTCAAGCCGCTTTTGCAAACCAGGAGGCAGGGTGCCGCGTCGCACCAATTGTTTCTCGAGGCCCGGAGGCAATTGATCCTTCTTCGCGAGGCCCGGGGGAAGATTGCCGCCGTGATCGGAATACCAGCCATGGATTTGCTTGTCGTGCCCGTAATAGTAGCCGTGATCGTCATCGCGGTCGTCATCGTCATGCTTGTTGTGTCCTTTTCCGTTACCGTGGCCCTGACTGTTGCCTTGGGTCATTGCGTACTGGCCGGAAACCAAACCGAGCGCGAGTATGCCGCCGAGCATCCATTTTACTGACTTCATTCTTCTCTCCTTGGCGATTGAGGGGTTCATTTAACAATAACGGTTCACAATGGCCGTCGCAAAATATGGCCCATCTTGCGTGCCGCAAGATTTACTTGGCCTTTGGTACAGGCCTGCGCGCAGGGTGGATGGGCTGGCGGTAGAGGCCCGTGCCGTACATCATGTTTGTCTCCCGCATGATTCTCGACCTTCTGCTTTCGATTTACTCTGGCTTGACGATAGAGACTTGCGACGGTTGGTTGCCATTGTTAGAACGCAAGCAGGAGTTGGAGAGGTTGTTCAAGAAAGCAAAGTGCAGGGAGATTCTCTACGCGCACCACATAGTGGGCAAAGGCATAGGGTTGTTCAAGGAAATTTGTGCGCGGGATTTGGAAGGAATAATTGCGAAGCCGAAGAACGGAATTTACAGGGACGACGGGAAAGATGGGTTGAATTAAGAATCCGAAATATTCAAGGGCGGAAGGAAGGCACGAGTTACTAAAACACAAATGAAAGCCGAGGAGCTATTTTCCCGAACCGGCTTGTCGTCTATGGGCCAATGCTTAAATGCGAGAATCCCAGAGCAGCACGAAGGCGAATAGCGGGAATATACATAACAAACACCACAGCGGACTGTGTCCCGTTCTCTGGTGCTTGACGTGCCAAGTTTTTGGGGGTACATTTCTGATCTCCGCCTCGAATTCGGCCTCGACCTGGTCGCCATGGAATGAATTAGGAGGTGAGTAATGCAACGCATCCTACTGGTTTTTTTCACTCATCGCAAGCCATCATCGATTGCATTGTTAGCTTTCGCTGCGGTTGTGTTGTTTGCAGTGGTAACGCCCGCACAAACGCACCTGACTCTCACTGTAGCGGGTGTAAACGACGGTTTCACCCTTACCACTTTCGTCAGTGGGTACGACGCTCAATATGGTCCGCTCGCTCAGGGAATAGCGCCGAACGGCAATGTGATCACAGGCAGCGAGTTTAACAACCAAATCTTTGTCTTCAGGGACGTCAATGGCCAGACGCTGACTACTGCTTTTGCTTCGACCCCGTACGCATGCACAACCGGCAACTGTAATTTCGCGATGGCGACAGCAGGGGGGCAGGTCTACGGCGCCCAAGCATTTGGCGGTGTTTATGAACACTTTGCCAACAATGGTTCGTTTAGCCCGATCGCTAATCTGCAGGCGGACGGTCTTTTCAGTTCCCTTGGTATGTGGGGCGACCCGGTCAACGGCCACATCATCTCCGCCAGCAATCACGGGCTGGTTGACATCAACCCGTTGAATGGCACCTTCCGTGTGATCAATGCTGGGCTCTTCCCAGACGGCGTAACGGTTTCCCCGGACGGCACTATCGCCTACGTAGCAGTCGGAGGCCAGGTCCAGTCCTACAGCATTGCCACCGGAGCACTGATCAAGACTTTCGTCACCGGACACAGCCCGGACGGCACAGGCGTGATTTCCGGCGGCAAATTAAGTGGGGACGTCATCGTCAACAACAACGACGGCACCGTAGGACTGCTGGATCCCACCAAGGCCAATGGCGATCCAAACCAGTTCGTAATCATAGCCAATGGCGGAACACGGGGCGACTTTGTCTCGCCGGACACGAGTAACGGTACTTTGTTCCTTTCGCAGAACGAGCAGGTTGCCCGCCTGTCTTGCGGGCCGGGCTGTTCCATTGGTGGTGCGACGACTCCCGAGCCTTCGACCTTAATTCTGTTCGTTACGGGGCTCGCAGCGTTGGCCTTGTTCGGGCGCTCGAAGACGAACTAAGCGCTGGCTCCGAATTTTACATTGGCGCGCCCCAGTGTCCTGATGCGTAATAACGACGAGTAGCCGCTGTGCTGGACCGCCACCGGACCGCTGGAAGCAGGGAAGAAATTCCCCGCATCAAAGTGGAACGCCAGAATCCGTGGCGCACCGAGTACAGGCACGCAGATCGGTTCTCTAGGTGAAGTATTGTCGGATCAACTGACTGCATGGTGTTGCATCGACCGTCTGAACTGGCACGGATAATCGGAAGTTCGGCCCAATACTTCACGTGCCCGTTTCCGTTGGCCATCGCTCATCAATCTGATAAATTAAACTTCCCCTCTCCTCCCACCAAATTCAATCCACGAGGTTTGTTATGCCATCCTTCGGTTTCTTCCCGTGTCACCACTGCATTCAAAATTTCCGCCTGCGAAACTGTCCCATCCCGAACCTGCCGGCTTGCGCCAAGGTTTTCATCGCGTGTCCCGGCTGCAAAAACACATTGGAGTTTTTCGCTTTCGAAATCGATATAGTTCGAAACGGAGAGCCAGGCGACAGCAGTGTTGAAATACTTCGCACTGGCCCGGTTGAGCCATTGCCCAAAGATTATCGTCGGGCATGCGGTTGAGGGTTCAGATTACACGGCGACAGAATATAGAGCAGTATGGTTTGCTGTGGAGGTGATCTATTCTTTCCATTTCAAACAGGGTCGGATTGCGATTCGAGTCAATATTGGGGTGTTTGGGAGTCACAGGAGAATGATTCTACTTTCTGATAGTATTTCGTCAACATGTCAAACTGGGTTACTTGGATATACAAATCTGCTAGGATGCGATTCTACAAACTTGTTGGCGTCAGGATTGCGCACAATATTTCTGCCACCGAACGCGATACTTGTGACCGATATGGAGAACAAGTTATCGCAACGATGATAGTCTTGCGCCTAGGTCGTTGGACCTCCAAGCACTGTATGTAAGCGATGAAACGCGAAGCCGGGCTAGGGACTGGCTGACTGAACGAGCCGACATCCGAGAATTTCGTGACCGATGGGTTTCCGTCGAGACCATTCGAAATATTTTCAGGGACGAACCACTTGTCCTGAAGATTGGCGAAAAGAATCCGCGGGGCAGGCGGATGTACCTGACGTTGCGTATTCCAGAGAGTGTTGCAGTGCGCGTTCATAAGAGGTTGTCAGAGTAGATGAACGCATATCGTCGCCACAATCCCACCAAGTGTAGGTTCACGTCTCGAACCGAATATCGTTGCAAATGTCCCATATGGGTTGAGGGAGTCAAAGACGGTCGACGAATTCGTGAATCGTTGAAACTGCGGGACTGGAATCGCGCCCAGGAACTGGTTCGTGAGTGGGATGTCGAAGGCAAGAAACCAGAGCGAAAGCATAGAGCGACGATTGAGGAATGGCGCGATCAATTTGTCAAAGATGCGGAAACCGGGAGGAAACTATCTGACGGAACTTTGAAACTGTATCGCCTACTGTTCCGGCAATTGATAGCGTTCGCCAAGCATCGAGGAATCAAATTTGCTGATGAATTGGACCTGACCGCGCTGACGGATTTCCGCGCTCAATGGAAGATTGGCGCGCTGACCGCAACGAAGAAGTTGGAAAGACTGCGCAGCATTTACAAGTTTGCCCTACAACGAAAGATGGTAGATGAGAACTACGCTTTGAATCTGGCGGGGCCGAAGGTGAAAGCGAATCCTACACTTCCCTTCTCGGCGGAAGAAATGAAGAGAATTTTGGCAGCGGCGGAACACAACGACGTGGACCCACGGGTGAAGGCCTTTATTCTAACCATGCGGCATTCTGGTTTGCGGATCTCAGATGTCGCGCGTTTAGCGGTCGACAGCCTTAGTCACAATCGCCTGAAACTCTATCAAGCGAAGACAGGCGAGCCTGTATCAGTGTTGTTGCCTAAGAACGTCGCCGACGCTTTGCACGACACCCCGCGCACCAACTCCAAGTTCTTCTTTTGGTCGGGGAATCAAAAACGTCGACGGTGACAGGATTCTGGCGGGAGCGCATTGCCGAGGTGTTCCGGCTGGCTAAGGTAGCGGGGCATACACATCAGTTCCGCGATACGTTTGCAGTAAGCCTTCTAGAGGGTGGCGCCGGCATCGAGACCCTGAGCGTCCTGCTAGGCCACCAGAGCATTCGCGTCACTGAAAAGCACTACAACCCGTGGGTCAAAACCCGGCAAGATGCGCTCGATAAGGCCGTCGAAAGTGTGCTGCAATCATGAATCGGCGGCACAAAAAAGGCACAATTTTGTAAAATACATCAAAAACACAGCAAATAAGTGGCGGAGGCGTGTGGAAGTCGAATTTACGTTTCTACAGAATTATAAGGGGTTACAGGTAATCACACGACATCGAAAGTAGCTGAAAGAAACCCAAAGGCACCCTTATTGCCCACCAGTTGCCCACAGATTTCTTCATGCAGTCTTCCTCTCCGGCAGCACCATCTCAACCACCTTGCTATTGGCTTGCCGCAAGGCATCCGGGACAGCTTGTGTGTAGATGTTCAGTGTCGTCCGAATGTCCGAGTGACGAAGCAATTCCTGCTGCACTTTCACATCAACCTTTAAAGCGTGCAGCATAGTTGAGTACGTATGCCGGAAGGTGTGCCAGCCGATTCGTCCCAGTCCCGCCTTAACACCTGCTGGAGCCAAGTGAGTCCGCTGGATCACCCAGGGCCACCACGGTCTCCCCGTACGGGAACTCGGAAACACCCACTGGCCGGGAGTCGATTGTCGTCGGTAAGACGCCAATAGTGATGCTAGGACGGGATCCAACGGCAGCGCTCGCTTGGAATGGCGTGTTTTCACTTCGTCCACCCTTCCAATCACGACACCGCGTTGAATCGCCACGTGGAGTTTCTCCCAGTCGAAGTCGTTCCACTGCAAACCAACTAACTCACTGGCGCGAAGCCCAAGACACATGGCCACAATACACATGGTGCGGAACGGTTCCTTCACAAACTCCAACACTTTGTGAAACTGTTCCACCGTGAGTGTGATTGGTTCCCGCACCCGCTTCGAACTTCCCTCCACGTGAACGAGGCTCATGGGATTGATCTGCACCTCAATCAACTCCCACTTCATCGCCCACCGGAAGAGAATGTGCATCATGGTTCTGACGTGTCCCTTACTCTTCGGAGCCAACTTGAGTTGCTCGATCCATTCTTCAACTGGTAGTGGCTTGACCTTTGCAATTGGGTAGTCGCCCCAACGGGGTTTTATGTGGTGAGTTATCCAAGAACAATACTTACTTGCTGTCGAATACCGCCTTGGAAGTTTTTCTAGCATGTATCTGTCTGCTAGGCCGCCAAAGGTCACATCGAAACCAGGATTGCCCTGATTTGCCGTAAGACGAAGTCCTTCAGTAGCTCTCCACGCCATTTGCCTCGTAGGGTACTGATTTACGCTCCCAATCAACACCGACTCCTTCCCCCTCCTTTTCTCGCCACCATTGCCTCGGTAGCGCCAGAGCCAAACCGCTGGCCCTTTCCTTCTCTTTCGTAATTCCAACCAACCGAACTGATACCGTGTCCGCTTGAACATATGTTTCGCTCCTAATTCGAGCGGCACGGGTGGCATGTTGAATTTATCCGAGATCGCAACCACGAGTCCAGCTCTGATGCTCGAAAATACCAGTGACCTCCAATTTGATATCCAGGAACGTTGCCTTGCCGTGCATAGCGCTGAAGAGTTTTGACGTGAATGTTGCCAAGTAATTTTGCTGCCTCACAACTTCCAATTAGGGGTTCGAAGGGATGCGGTTTTTCTTCGGACTGTCCTGCATCCGGTATAGGGACAGAGGAATGGTCATCGGCATTGTCTTTCTTCCCTTCTGTGGCCGCATGGGGTTGAGCGGCATGCCGTAAGCCAACGCTCCCATCGAGTGGATATTGGTGATTGCGTGAAGGCTCCCGCGCCACCTGATTCTCCTTGTTGCGTCGGTTTCGATTCCCGGTACTCTCTACTGCTAAGCCTGAGCCATGACGTCTATCCGACGCTGGGTTCTCAGGCATGTCGAATTGGAGGCGGTGGTGCATGGTTTTCTATTTCAATTCCAGTTGGAAGGATTCTCCTTTCGCACTTGCTTCGAGCTTGTTCGAGTGTTGGCCTGAGAGCCAGGATTGAAATTCTTTGTCCTTGCTATAGACAAGTTTCAGGGCTTCGGTCACGACGTAGGAAGGTGAGCAGTCGAGGAACTCAGCGTACTTAGCGAGCTTCAGTCTTGCTTCCTCCTCAAGCCGTAATTGAACGACCGTAGTTTTGGGCTGTTTGGGTGGCGCTTTCAGGACTGCCATCGAGATGCTCTCCTCTCCGTATTTGAAATTGCTTCTTCTCTGCATTCCGAATTACTTACATCTCCGTATGCACGCGGGCAAAACACGGTCACCATTCTGTGGTGACAGGCCGGGAGCGACCCCACCGGGGTTTGGGCGGCTGAAGGCCGTCCAGGGTGGGGTCGCTCCCGGCCTTCTGAGTGTTTTGCCCGCGTGCATTCTTGCCATGCTCCTTCTTGCATCTCCTTATTCCTCCGGTGTTTCCTGCTGCGCATTGGTGAACGCGAATCTGAAAGCTGGGTTGAAAGTTGGTTGGAGCCCCTTCTTCATTGGAGTGATTTCTTTCTGCGGTTTTGGATTTGTCGGACTGGGCTCGAAAAGAGCGGTTTGACCATCGACAAGTTCGGTTAGGAATGACACGTTCCGTCTCGGTGCCAACCTTCGAAACTCTTCCGTGACGGCATTCACAGGAATCTGTCCGAGAAGCCACGGTCGATAAAGCGCCTCAATCCTTGGGTCTTGATACCGGTCTGTTGCATCCTTCAGAAATTCGACTTGTTCCGCGTTCAGCTTTCCGTATTCCTTGTTCTCCCAGTGACGGCGGTAGGTGAAGTACCGCAATCCTTCCACACCAGGATCGGGATTCGTAACCCGAGGGGCCGTCAATTCAAACAATTCACGTGCTGCCTCAAAGTGCGTCTGGCGCGTTGCAATGTAAACAAACTGCACCTGCGGGAGAGCCGAAAACAAGCTGCTGTATGCAAAGAGATGCGTATCAAAACTCGCCAGACTCAGAAGTCCGGGGTCCACAAAACTGAAGGTGACCACAGGTGAGGAAGAAGATTCGGGCGAGAAGAACATCGGGAATTTATCTACGAAATGCCGGGCGGTTGTTCGCTCCCGAATTGCTCCGGCATAGTGTTTTGTGGGCAACGAAAATCTTGCGATGCCCAGGTCTTTGCAGAAGTAAGCGACCTTCTCATCCTCAGTCTCGAGATACCGGTAATCGAGATGCCCAAGGACAAAATCCAGAATCGCCAGCTTCGTGCGCATGTGCTCGACGGAGTGCTCGCGCCGATTGCGAAGATGCTCCCGGCCAATGGCTCGATAGACCAGGCGCGAA
>DASXIT010000125.1:0-5967 GCA_036497825.1 Candidatus Acidiferrum sp. | reverse complement strand
GTTTCGAAATCAACTTGGGAACGCAGCCAGCAAGCTGGTTGCCAGTCGGAATAGCAAGACCCGGTTCGCAACGGCGTTTGCGCGGCTTTACGAAGAATGCCTTGACGGGGCCAGAACGCCCTCTGCAGGGCAGGGCTCGCGCAGCTCCTCCCTCCAGGATGAGGATGAACAGAAGGAAACAAAGATCACAAAGGATTTTGTTGAATCATATGACCAATAGTCTTCGCGTTCTTTGGTGCCTTCTGTGAAAATTTTTCTGTGTTCAACGGAGGGCGGAGGTCTGCGACGCCGACAATCAGCTTTCGTACCGTGAAAGTGCAGGCGCCATTTGGTTTTGTGACCGGCTGCCATGCAGGAGACAAATTCATGGTCCAAGCGACGCTTGCCAGCATGAGGCATTTTTGTCCTGGAATTCCTATTTGTCTAGTGGTGGACGGGAGTTTTGATGTTTCGGATTTGGAAAGCGAATATGGCCTGATTGTTCTCCGTGTTTCAGAACTGCCTTCGAAGGAAATGCGCAAGCTCATCAGCGGGAGTCCCCGCGTTAAACACGCCGCGATGTGGGGAGGGCCTTTTGAATTTTACGTGTGGCTGGATTCGGACGCGATTGTCTGGGGAGACTTTACTTCGCAGGTCCGCACCGACGTCGATTTTCAAATCTTTTGGAGCGACATTTCAATCCCAGCAGATGCCGCTGAAATTCCACCCTGGCTACCGCATTTTTATTTTGATCCGCAAAAGCTGCGACACTTTGATCCTGAATTTGATTGGCGAGGAAAAGCCTACTTTTCTGCCGGCGTCTTCGCATGCAAACGGGATGTTATCTCCTTTGAAAAATGGATCGAGGCGGAGTTGTGGGGCAAGGAAACCCCTGGGTTGTTTGGTGATTTCGCCGACCAGCCGCTCCTGAATTATTTTGTTCAGTCGATGACGCAACACGGCGAAATCAAGAGTACCATGTCCAACTTGCAGCACATCTTGGGACATCATGGCATGGAGGAACTGAAACAGGATTGTGCGGATAGCAATTGGCATTTCCCCAAAACAATCCGGCGTCCGCGAGTAGCCCACTTTTGCGGGCGCAAGCCGTTCCTGTTTGACTGGCAGGCTTATTCGCGACCTTTCACCATAGCCCGCCTGGAGCATCATCGGCATCGGCGCTCTAATCTCGGAGCTTGGCTGGCGATTCTGAATGAGGAGGCACCAGTTCTCCTGGGCAAAGTGAAGGGCCGCGTCACCCGTTACGCAACGGCCTTGTGATAGATCTCATTCACATTGATACCGCGAAGCACCAACTAAAGCTGTGAAATATACAAAGCGTCGCGTTCGCTCTTGGATAAGAAGCCCTCGCTTTTATCTGCAAAAGGCCAAAGAAAGGTGGTTTGGAATAGACGCGGCTTTTTTTCAACAAAAACGCGAAGCGTATCCGGTTGGGACCATGGAATGGCTAGCGCTAACAGAAGCGTTATACGGTGGGCTTCAGGGTGGTGTAAATTCAAAGACGCAAAGAGGCGGGGACCGCATGTCACCATATTATCATAGTTACGGACGATGCTACGAAGAGTTCCTCGAGCCGTTCGTTTCTGCGACTGCTCGCAGTCAATTGACACTGGTAGAGGTTGGCATCCTCAATGGAAGCGGATTGGCAATTTGGTGTGATTTGTTTCCAGAAGCGCGCGTGCTTGGGTTCGACATTGATCTTTCGAATTTTCAAGCAAACCGCAAAAACCTTGAGAACTCGGGAGCCTTCAAAACAAATGCGCCAGAGGTGTACTTGTTCGATCAGTTGAATCCCATCAAGGCAGGCGAGGTACTAAGAGATACGCTAGGTGAGAATCGTATTGATATTGCAATCGATGATGGCTGCCACTCCAAGGAAGCGATTGAAATAACGTTTCAACAAATCCGCCCATTTTTGGCCAAACAATTCGTGTATTTCATTGAAGACAATTTTGACACTTATGATTGGCTAGGAGCCCGATACCGCGAATACTACTGGACCACGCGGGGTGAAATAGCAGTAGCGACATCCAGGTAGTCTTTACCGATCTAACAACCCTGACATCTGGCATTGTCATGTTACTCGATACGGAGGCGGGGCGATCCTGAATACGGAGACGGAATACGGCTGTAGAATTGTCTCGCAGCAGTTCAGTGCCGATTCATGGGATGATTTCCGGATCGGCGCCATCCTGTATTCCCCGCGCGTGCCCCTTGAGAAAGCGGATGCTTTACTTGTGCTGTATGACCCAAGTGACGAACTGCTCAGGTTCACCGGCCCGAAACTCTGGTTCACGATTGAACCTTCCTGGCATTACCACTTTCACGGCCACCCCGTTGGGAAGCGACTTGTTCGAGAGCTCGACGCTTCGGAACGGGCTTTTTACGGGCATCCGGATGCAACGTATCGCGTTCCGCATCCTACATACAGTGGAACCTTGTCGCGGCCACGAGTGCCTTCGGTAAGACATGCCGCAGTTGCCACCGTCAACAATTTCGGTGGACGCCTCTGGTTCCTTAAGTCTCACTTCCGAACCCGGAATCGGATGATATTAGATCGGCGCGTCGAGCTGTTCGGAAGGCCCGACGCATGGGCGAACTTCCGCCATTTTCCGAAGCTTTGGATTCAGAGACCGCCAGATAACTATGCGGGGCAAGCGTCTCCCGGCACCGGTGTCTACGACGATAAGAACATCCAGTTTTTGTCCGGCTACAAGGTTGCTGTATGTCTGGAGAACTGCACCGAAGCCTACTACTTTACTGAAAAATTCGTTGATGCCGTGCGAGCAGGATGCATCCCCGTATATCATGCCCACGCCACCGTGAAAGACAGGTTTCTCTCTGGTGCCAGATGGATCGATCCCGCTGAGTTCGGGTTTTCGTCGCGCCGCACTATAGAATTTGCCATGGATCAGGACCAAACGAAGTTCCGCTCCGTTAACGACGCCTGGCTTGACTCGGGAATTTTGGCGGATACTGACGACCAAAAAGTGTTTCCGAAGCTCCATCAGATAGTAAGTGCCAAATTAAGAGACCAAAATGTCTATTAACCTCAGATACCAACTCGGGCGCTTGTTTCGAAAGTGCGGCTATAGAGTAGCGCGCGAATATCGATGGCCAGAGGTCCACGGAAATCTTCTCGTCTTAGGATTCGGTCTCTTACGGGCAAGGCGAAAGGGAACAATTCATGTCCTCCAAATTGGGGCATTTGACGGACACGCTTGTGATCCACTTGTGGAGATTCTTCAAAACGAAAACGTTTCTGCCATGTTGGTGGAACCGCAAAAAATTCCGTACGAGCGTTTGATAGCGCGTTATGCAAACAATCCAAGAGTCTGTCTAATCAATTCCGCGGTCGCAGAGCACGATGGTGTAGTAAAGCTTTATGTGCCTGATTCGGCCGCCTCGCCGAAGGCAAGCCTTATCGCTCAACATCACCGCCGATTTGGATCTGATGCGAAGGAAGTTCGCGAGATCGAAGTATCTTCTGTTTCGGTTGCTTCCCTGGTGAAGAGGTTTCATGGTGAACGCCTCCATCTGCTTCAGCTGGACACAGAGGGCATGGATTATCAGATACTGAAGTGGTTTTTTGACGCCGGTATTGAGCCTGACGTGCTCAACTTTGAGTCGCTACATCTGAGCAAAGCCGAACGCCTGGCATCACGTCAGTTATTGAACGCCACGGGGTACTGGTGGATCGAAAGCGACCAGGACACGTTCGCGTTGAAGGAGTCTTTGGTAAAATCCAACAAAATTGAAGCGAACAATTGACTATTTCAATCATGATCACAACGCGCAATCGCGCAGAGGATTTGCAGCGTACTTGTGAAATAATTGCCGCGCTCAATCCTCCACCAATTGAAGTGTTGATCACAGCCGACGGCCGTTGCGCAGATAACACGATGAACGTCATCCGAAAGCACGTTCCACGCGCAACAGTGATCATAAACAAGAACGCGCGCGGCTCTGTTGCCTGTCGGGATGTTATGATGCGGCAGGCGAGGGCGGATCTTGTGTTCGCCCTCGATGACGACAGCTACCCGGAGCAGATGGATTGCATCGCGCTCGTCAGTCGCTTTTTTGAGAAAAAACCACAATTGGCAGTTCTTCACTTTCCACAGCGAAGCGATGAATATCCCGAAACGCTTTCGCAAACCGAATCCGGCCCGGAACATTTGACGCGTTCGTTTGCTAACTCCGGGGCGGTTTTGCGCCGATCCACGTATCTCCAACTGCCCGGATTCGAGCAGCGATTCTTCCACATGTATGAAGAGCCGGACTACGGCCTGCAATGTGTGGCGGCGTGTTATGACGTGCTTTTCTCTCCGGTTATCACTATCCGTCACCATTACTCCGGCCAGGCACGCGATGAAATCCGCATTCATCATCGTCACGCCCGCAACGAATTCTGGAGCACTCTGATGCGATGTCCTTTTCCGTTTGCAGTCGGAATAGCTGCTTGGCGCCTTTTCTCGCAGTTTCGTTATGCCTGCAAACGCGGGTGGCCCTGGGTAATTCGCGAACCCGCTTGGTGGTGGCAGGCGTTGGCTGGAATCCCGTATTGTCTTCAAAAGCGCACGCCTGTTTCATGGGCAGGTTATAAACGCTGGCTTACGTTGCCATAAAGAGTGGCTTTCCGTTTTTGAATTCTCATAAGCTTTTTGCTTGAGAGCAGGAGCAAAAAAGTTATTTTCGTCTCGTGAGTGCACCAGCCGAAATCGAAAACAACTGGTGAATTCTGAAGGCATCGGCAGCGAACCGGAGTCCTGTTACCATTAACCAGAGACCAACAATTGTCTTTTTGATTCCAATGCATTCCGCGCGATCAGTCAAAGACTGGCACCTGGCCTGTGCGTATTTCCGACAAACGCTGGACTCGATCTTTAATTCAACCCACAAGAATTTTGCGGTCGTGGCAGCCGGACATGAAGCTCCCGATTTTGATTTGCCCACGGATTCAAGATTCAAGTTTTTATCACTTGATCATCCTTTGCCATCTCAAGAGAATGGGCCTTGGGTTGCGGCAATTAAAGATAAGACGATCAAATTGGGACGGGCTTGGAACTACGCAAAATTAGCATGGAATCCCGAATACGTGATGAAGGTTGATTGGGATGACCTTGTCAGCTCAAGGTTAGTAGATTGGCTCAATACCGCAAAGCAAGCGGCAGGTTACTGCGTCAAGAATGGCTGGGTGTGGAACTCGGGGTCGCGCTATATCATAAGGTGTTCTGAATCATTCGATCTAGTCTGTGGCACGTGTTTGATTATCAGAAGTGATCTTGCGGATAGCAAAGGACCATTTCTGAGTACCGTGCACGGAATTATACTTGATGAAACGGGCAAGCGAATTGAAGCCACCGACAATCGATCAGTCGCTCCAGGGGCGGGTATAGGCTCACTGCTGTTGAATGATGATCACCCGCGGGCCGAAGCGCAGTTCAGATATTTAGGTCATCAACTTGCTACAGTGCCGTTCAGAGCAGCTGTTTACCGGCTCCGAAATCCGCAGAGTATAACTCAGAGGGGCTATCATATCCATTCTTTGCGCTGGTTGCTTGGGAGCATTCGAAGGACAAGATTCATCACGCAAAGGCTGAGAAAAGAATTCATGCTTGGTTGAGGAGTCGAAGAAAAGGAGCCACGTTGCCCGCCCCCTGAATCAAGCCACCTAAAATTCGCGCGGAACAATTGCGCCAGTCTCCATTGCGGTGGTCGTATGAAGTGGTTTTGCTGTCAGCTTGGCGCGTGCGAACACTATGCGATTCCTCGAGCTCTATTTCCTCGGGGTTTGAGCGCGGCTGTCTGATAACTGACGGTTCGGGGGTTCCCTTTTCGTCCTCGCTTGCCAAATGGTTGCCAAATGGTAAGCTACTTTAATGTGAAAACAACCGTGACAGTGGATGAGGTGGGGCGGATGGTGCTACCCAAGCCGGTGCGCGAAGCAATCGGCATCTCCGGTCGGAC
>DASXIT010000124.1:0-11087 GCA_036497825.1 Candidatus Acidiferrum sp. | reverse complement strand
GTAATCATGCCAGCAAAAACAATCAGCGGCATGGTGCATGCAGTGGGGCGAAGCAGACCATCGCGGATGTAATCGGAGATCCGAAAATCAATGGCGGTGACCCGGCGCATGTTGTAGAAAAAATTTCCGCCGATGCCAACAAGGGAACCAATAAACGTCCCGAAGGCCACGCCAATAGCACCAAACAGATAACCCGCAATGATGCTAGCCAAGAGGTTTGCGACCCCCTCAGCAATCACAGTGACTGTCGCGAAACGCTGTTGAGCGGTACCGATAAGTGTCATGGCATAGGGCGTAGCAGAGAGCCGAATAATATTGGCGGCGACCAACACCTGCAAAATCCTGGCGCCGTGAAGAGAATAAACGGGGCCAACCCAAAAATTCAGAATGTATCTGGCGGATATAATCAGTGGAAGGCCCGTGAAGAGGAGAAGGAAAGTGCCGTACCGCGTGGCTGTTACCATAACACGGCCTAATTCCTGAGACGCTCCACGAGCCTGCAGAACCGCAGTTGAGGGAATCATGACGTTGAAGACGGCATTTTGAAGACCGCCGATAAACGTCACCAGACTTGCAGCGACGGCGTAATAGGCAACGGCACTAAATTGGAAATAGCCAACGAGGGTAAGATCCAGGCCGGTAACAAGCAACATTCCCAGAGCCCAAATGCTGAGGCTGAAACAATAGTGGAATAATTCCCTACCAGCGCTGGTCGAAGCAAGTCGTATTGAAGTTCGGGCCTCAGGAACTATTCTGCGGTAAAGCAGATACTGAATTAAATATGAAGCTAGGTTGCAGAGGGCTACTGCTGAAGCCATGGAAACCAGGCCGCCGCCGGCGCGGAGGACAAGGATCACAGTGAAGGCGCTGACGAGTCTGGAACTCCCAATAACCATCGCGGGCAATTCATAGCGTTGAATCCCGACGAAGATGCCATTGAAGACAGAGGCTGGAAGACCGGAGGCTAGCGAGCCCGCGACCAAAAGCAGGGCAACCCGGGCGTCGCCGATGAGGGCGCCCGGCATCTGTTTGAAGATGTGCGGAAGTAAAGCGGCGATGCCTATGGTGCCAACAATTGCAAGCGTTCCAGCCGCGGTGAGGGCAGCGAAGGCGGTACTGGTGATGCGATCTCGGTATTCCGAGTCACCCTTCGCATTTGCGTGGGCAACAAACCGACCGACTGCGGTCTGGATGCCGAAATCAAGATAACCCACAAACATGCTTAGTTGCAGAACCAAGGACCAAACACCAAAGGCATCTTGGGATAGCAAGCGGACTAGAAACGGAGGGAGGGCTAAGGCGACCAAAGCGGCGGCGCCACCGCGAACTACGTTAGCCGTAGCGTTCTTAAGAAGAGTTAATTTTTCTTGTCGATTCATTTTGCCGCTTGGGTCCAAAGTGTGGGAAAAGTAAACTAAGGGCGAGTAGCCTGGATCACCATAGTTTCGTAGATGTCGATGTCCGATATACGGCATTCGATCCCCGTGAGATTTGCGTCATCGCTTTTACCTGGCACGAAGAATCGCACTTCAGTAAAACCAATACTTAGGAGAATTTGGCCTAGTGTTTCGCGGTCATATAAAAATCTATGTCCCCAATTCATAAAAGCGGCGTTCACGGCATAGCAGGGACCAGAGGCTAATGCATTCGGGTAACAGAGCTTCGTTCTGTTATCTATATATCGGTTCTGCTGATCCGTCCTATTTGCGGCGAACAGATCCAGTAAAGGATTCACCGACGGCAGCGCAATTCGTATTCTCCCTCCGGAACGCAAAATGCGAAATGACTCACGAATCATGTTCAGTGCGCCCTCGAACGGAATATGCTCCATCTGATGTTCGCTAAAGACGTAATCGAACGAAGCATCCGGGAACGGAAAGGGACGTGTGGCATCAAGGGTGATTGACCCTGGGGATTGTGGATACAAATCCGTATTTAGCCATTCGGGGAGAAGGATGACGTTCGCCCCGAGCTGGAGCTTGCGAACAGAATGTGATCTCAGATAACTAGAAACCAAGTATGGCCTCATAAGGAGACCAAGAGCTTTTTGGCACTCTTGAATAGAACGGACTAGCGGGCGAAAACGCTTAAGCCACCGCACAACACCCACTTGCTGAATCGACCTAGGAATAACAATTGATTCTAAAAAACGTCCCACAAAAACCTCCGAAAGTTTTCAGCCTGCAGCGCTTATCATGGAAATGGCAGGTAAAGAAATGTAATGTCTCACTATTCAAAAAACAGGTCGATTATTTTCTAATCCGCGCCGCTTGTGTTTCGGTCACAGGTTCAAGTTGCGCTGCGTCGATTTCTACGGAGATGGAGCGCTGGATCATGTCTACCGAAATGACGAAGCGCTCGAGATTCTTCTTTCGCAGGAGAATGCCGATCATTCCCTGGAGAGGGCCGGATTTGACGCGAGCGTGGCGGCCCACTCTTAGATAAGGATGAGGCGCGACGCGCAACCCACCGATTAGCCCCGCGCGCAGTGATTCAATATCGGCAGCAGGGACTGGGATGGCAACGCCGCCAAAATTCACAAAACGGGCGACGCCGGCGACTTGTAATACATTCAATCGATCGGCCAAGTCGAGATGGACAAAAAGATAGCCGGGGAAAAGCGGAAGTTGTACGCGGACTTTGCGGTCCTTCCAGCGGTTGATGGTTTCGTAGAGCGGAAGAAAAGATTCCACGGAACGTTCCACAAATCGTTGGTATACGCGTTTCTCGTGCCTGGCGGAAGTTTGCACCGCATACCAGTGCAATTCCTGTTGAGAGACAAGAAGGGGAACTTGCGAGACCGGCAAAATTCCTTTTTCGACAGCGACTGACTGCATAGAACACCCTTGGATCTGCTTCTCCTACAGCTTCGCCCCGTCACTTACAGGGCGTTTGTGACCTAACCCATTATTTTTTAATACCTTATCTTAAAGGATAAGGGAGTCACAGCAAAATTCCGAATTATGATTCTTTCCTGGAATGTCCCTCTTCAGTCACGTCCTTTTGTGATTGACCAGAGCCATTCTTTAATCCCAAGAAAGACAAAAAGCTGCGTTTCTTCGGTTGTGGATCCGGGTTGTCGTCCTGAACCTCGCGACCAGAGCCATTCACAGGATTCAAAAGCCGTTTCTCTTTTAAATCGATCCAGATTTCGGTGGCAATGGCTTTGCCCAAATCACGCGGATCTTTTTCGTTCCAGCTCTTGGATCCGAGCAAGAACATCACGCCGCCAACGAAAGCAAGGAACATTCCTGAAAAAGCAATCAAGGTGCGTGGGGGGAAGTTCTTCGATTCAGGAACATCGGCTGCGTCGAGAACTTTGACAGTGGGAATTTCTTTGACTTCCTGGACTTTAGCGAGCTCATATTCCTGGGTGAGAGCTTCGTACACAGCTTCCTGAACTTTGCTGCGGCGATAGAGATCTGCGTATTCAACGCCCAACAGTGGGAGTTTGCGAATGGAAGGGTATAAATCCGCCGCACCGGAATCAGGACCAAGCGTAGTAGATTGACCCTTGCCACCAATCTTATTCAATTGCGCTTGCAATTCTTCGATACGCGCCTTCACAGCGCGAACGCGCACATTGGAATCGGAATAGATCTGGCGGAGGCCCTCGAGTTCGGATTGCGCAAAGATGAGGCGGCCCTGAAGAGTTGCAGCGGCTTCGACCATAGCCTTACCTTGCTCTTTAATATCGATTGCCCCGTTCTTGCTGGAATATTGACTGAAGTCTTTCTCCGCGTTCTCTAAATCCTGGTTGACCTGAACCAGGCGACCTTCCAGAAATATGCGTTCGCGTCGAGCGGACGAAGTACTCAGTTCAGCGACAAGACGATTGAGCTGGTCAACATACGCCTTGGCCATTCCCGCAGCGCGTTCTGGACTGTGATCCGATACGGTAATGGTGATGATCTGGCTCTTGCGGTCGACGGAGATTCCAGTACGGCTGGCCAATTCTTTACGAGTCGTTTCCATTTTGCGGTAGCCGTAAACACGTCGAAGGTCAAACTGTTGAATCAGTTCGTCTTGAACAGTGCGGCTGCCGAGAATACCGACAAACATATCGCTCGTACTTTTGAGACCCAGTAGATCACCAGCTATTTCGCCAAGGCCGCCACCAACACCGCCAGCACCAGCTCTGGATGAGGCCATGGACATAGCAGCCATGGCGAGGGACGAGCCGGATTGATTGTCGGGAGGCATAAGCTTTGTTGTGGAGCTAAAGCGAGTCGGGATAAGAAAGGAAATAATCAGAGCCAGGATGAAGCCAAATAGAGCAAGCCGGACGAGG
Organism: Candidatus Acidiferrum sp.; assembly: GCA_036497825.1. GTDB lineage: Bacteria > Acidobacteriota > Terriglobia > Acidiferrales > UBA7541 > Acidiferrum. The sequence goes on along the minus strand of DASXIT010000124.1, from coordinate 6,796 downwards.
AAAGTGCGTTCGCCCCAGATGGTGCGCACATTGCGAGCAAATCGAAGCCTGGCTTCCTTGCGCTGGAGTTCATCGAGGGCTTCTTCGTCTTGCAAGCGTTGGAAGATGATTGATTCCGGGTTATAGTCTTTTTGACCCAACTTCCGCATCGTCCTTTCGAGAGCGAACTACCCTTACCTATTCAACTCCATCTAAAGCCAAGGGTTGCATTATTTCTTCCAGTTTTTTGGCCAATACTGGACTTCAACAGAGGAAGTCCAGTTCTTCTGGAGCCCAGTTGCGAGGACCGGAGCATTCCATTGCTCATATTGCACTAGGGTAGAAACATTCCACTCTTTATTTAACCAATAGTTCAAATTCACAGAACCGTCATGAATTGTTTCCCCTTTGGGAATAAAGTCACTGGAAACTCTTTGATTCCGATAGGCAAATTGGAGGCTACTTTTCGGGTTGAACCAATAGGTAGACCATGCCTGGATTCCCTTCCCTTCGCGGCCAACCCAGCTACCCATGATGTATCCGAGGTTGGTGTAAAGGTCGTGATAGAAAGTCTCCCAATAGATGTATTGGCCGCCGTTGCTGCGGGAAGTGGAGATGTCGGTGTAAATACCCTCGACGCGAAAATCGAGTTTATTGAAGTGGGGGAATTTGCTTAGGTAGATGCCTGGATTTACGGCAGCGCGGCGCGGTGCATCAATAGGGGATGGATCGTCAGGGGTCATGGAATCCGCATACAGAGTAAGCCAGTTCCTTACGAAGGGGAGGCGATAGGAAAATTCAAAACCGCCATTGCGCTTTCCAGGATTGTCCCAAGAGGCGTAGTTGAAAGAGGAAGTGAAACTGAAGTAGCTATGGAATATGGCGGAAGGGGTCATGGCGCGGCCCTCCCCACCAAATGTGGTGGTACGGCTGAAGCCCAAGGTCACATTCTCGGTCGGTTTAAAGGAGATTTTCTCTCCATGCATTAAAGGACGAGGAGGAAACTCATTTCCCTGCGTACGTCCGAAGAAAAGATCAATGCTCATCGGCCCCAGGTACTTCATAATCCAAGGAAGGTAGAACGGAGTGATTTTGCTGAGGCGAAATGTATAGATGGGCAGAGCGTTATCACTGAATAGAAAAGCACTGCCATAATCCGGGCCCCAATACAGTTGTTGCCTGCCAAAACTGAAATTCCAACTTTCGATATTGGTGCTGAGATAGGCCTGCTGAATGACGAACTGATTTGTGGTGGCGACGGGTTGATAAGGCTGCAGTGGATTTTGGTCAACGTTAGCAATGACTTGCCGAACAGAAAGTGGATATCCAGCAGCAGATGGAGCATGTTGGTATTCGCCATCTACAAAAATCGAGAAACGGCTGAAGTTGGTGTAAGCGGAAAAGCCGGTGACATTGTTGATGCCTTCTTGATACGGTCGGCCATTATCGTTCGTAATGGTTTGTCCGAAATGGTAACTATCGGTCAGCGGAGTTCCGCTAATGCCCATCACGCGGGTGTAAACGGATTCCACTTTCGCGATATTCTCTGGCCCATTTTCGTAAGCAGCGAATTCCGCAGCAAATTCGGCGCGAAGATCAGCAACGATGCCGTCCATTTGCGTGGTGTCGGGACGTTCTTCTAGACTTTCAGCCGCTTCGTTCGTGAAGTTTGCGCAGGCGATGCGAGTCCAAGGCCTTAAGCCGAGAAATTCGGAATGGACTAAGCCACGCGCTGCGAGACGTTCGATTGCCGGATAGACCCAACTATCAAGTGGAACGAAGGGCGTTCCAGCGCTCCCTGCCGAGGGATGTAGATGATTTCGAAAGTACTGACTAATGGATTGCCATTCCTCGCCACCCAGTTCAGGATCATGGTGACGGCTGTAAACATTCTGGGCAATCATGTCGCCAATTATGCCACCGACAAAGACATCCGAAGGAAAGTGTTGTCTGGCTCTGAGCCGTGAATAACTGACCAGGCCCGCGAGTCCGTACGCGAGAATTTTGGGTATCGGACCGGGATATTCGTGGGCCACAACTCCGGCTATAGCCCAAGCCACTGATGAGTGCTCTGATGGAAAGGAAACACCGTTGGCGAAAAAATCGCCGTTGCCATTCCCTTGGATAGGACGGTCACGGGAGAACCCGTATTTCACTGCTTCGGTAACAACAAAAGTGTTGATGGCAGCTTCTCCGGCGAGAAAACCGGTCTCTCGCCAGTGCGAATTGTGATTTTTGTAGCTGAGAACCCACATAGCACCGGCGCCCCCAGCTAAGGCGGCGACGCCCGCGGTGGAGAGCGTGTTGTAGTGCGACATCGTGGAAGGATTGTGTGAGATGTGGTTACTGTAAGTCGCGTCGGTAACGATCAAGGCAGAAGTGATACCGCCCACAGGAATCAGCCAGGAAGCATCGGAAAACCGAAGATTTTTGGGACTGGTCCAAATGCTCACCTGGTCGCCACCAAAATCCTTCATGAGTTGGACCGCCCAATTGCGTTTCGCCACGGGCACAGCATTCGACGAAGGGGATTCCGTTTGAGGCTCCTGATCATTTTTTTGTTGCGGCGCATTCATATTGGTATTCTTGCCGGTTGCAATGGGATCTTGCTCTTGCCCTAAAGCAATTCCCGCAACAAGCAGCAATATCGCCAGTACGACTAAACTCGACCCTAGGCCCCAATGCGACTTTGAAATCATGGGTGAATGTAAGCAACAGTCAGAGCAATTGCGGAAGCTAGCTGGGCAGCCTGCATGATCAGTGGCCAGTTTGGTCCGCCAATTTTTGGCGTCCTTTCCGGAACTATGACGGTGTCTCCTGGTCGCAAGGAAGCACTAAGGGGATCACCGCCCCACCATCCATTGCTATTGTTCTTTGCCGAAATGACGGAACCGTCTGCCCGTATGACAAAGACCCCCTTCTTATCCGCCATAGGTGTCAGACCGCCTGCCTGACTAAGATACCACTTTGCCGAACGCCCCGATTGGAGACTGATGGCTGTCGGGTTGAATACCTGACCTGTAACGAGGATGGTGTTGGGATTCTTTGGAATGTAGAGTTCATCACCATCATGGAGGGTCACGTCAGCATCAGTGCCCCTCCAATAGTTGATATCTTTCTGAATATGGATGACGACGCGGCCGACGGGTTCGTGAGTGGAAAGCTCCCCAAGAGTGGTGTCGGTTTCCGCAATAGCGGTCAGCTTGGCGTTGCGCTGATCGGTATCGTTTTCAGGCAACGCTTTCAACTGTACTTTTTCCAGCTTGATACGAGCGATCAAATCAGTTTGATTTTTGCGTTCCATCTCGCGAACGTCTCTGCGCATGAGTAGCGCCCCGTAGGGATAAGCCCTCTTGGTATACCCCCCGGCGCGAGCGAGAACCGAACTTAGCTTTTCGCCAGGCTTTAAGCCGTAGGTCGAGGGATGCATCACTTCGCCGCCGACTTTCACAGACGCTCCGATATCTTTCCAGCCGGGAACTTGCCGAATGGCCAGAACGTCGCCGCTCTTCAAAGGTACGTCTTCGGTGGGATTGCCATTGGCTATCGAGGCAAGGGAAATTTCCAGATGCTCGGAAACGCCACCTGAAGCTGAGTAGCGGGTGAGATCCGCGAGGTTGCCATCGGCACTACGCTTTAGGCCGCCCGCTGCTTGAATTAAATCTTCGGCGTGCATATTGCCGGTGTAAGGATACCGGCCTGGTTTGGCAACTTCACCGGTAATTTCGACGGTGCTGGCGTCGACGCGGAATGAGTTGCGATGAATCAATAGACGGTCCCGAGGCTGCAACAGGATGTTGTCCGAAGCATTTCCGTCGAGAGCCGCGCGCAAGTTCACACTGAATATTTTCGATGTACCATCTGGATTGATGCGGAAGACTTGGGCATTGTCGAGCGAAGCGTTGGGCGTCAGACCTCCGGCGATAAACACAGCATCACGCAGAGAAGACTGCCCGGAAGTTTTGTACGTACCGGGTGATCGAACTTCGCCGCTGATGGAAACGATTGGGGCCGGTTCAAAGTCAAAACGGCTAAAGATACGAAGCGTGTCCAACGGCTGCAATGGGGGAGCCGTCGCGGGATCTTTCATCGCGGTTGCCAAATCGAAACTCACTACTGTTGGATGAAAATCCGGTGGATTGAGACGGATGATTTCTCCGTAGTGTGCTGCTGGTTCGGGAAGCAAATCGTTATAGGAAGTAATGATGTCGGTGAGCTTCATGCCCTCGGTAAAAGAATATTTTCCGGGACGAAGAACGTGACCTTGGAGGTAAATCATGTCCTGGTTATAGGGCGCAATGGGGAAAATGTGGATTTCGTCGCCATCCTTAATATTGAAGGCAGTAAGCTCCGGCTCTTTGCCATTGTCAGGAGAGAGGTCGAGGCTAAGCATGGTGCGTTTCTCGTGAGCTTCCAGGCGCTGCACTTCCACGTGCTTCAGGGTTGCAGCCGGAAGAATGCCGCCTGCCAATTCGAGAGCGTCGGCGAGAGTTTTTTCGTCGCGCAGTTCATAAATCGCAGGGCGACGAACCATTCCAGTGATCGTGACTTGAGGCCCAACAGGAGGAACCAATAAGGTGTCGCCATTGTCCAATTTTTTTGCATCGGGGGTAACGCCGCGCAGCAGCAGGTCATAGGCGTCAACAGTCTCTACCAACTGACGACCGCGAAAATGCTTGAGCAAACGCAATGAGCCCTTTTGACTGATGCCACCTGAAGCGACTAGCGCATTGAGGGGAGTGGAGAGCGAACTGATGTCATACGCACCCGGCTCTGTAACTTCACCAACGACGTAGACACGGACAGTTCGAAGGCGTGCCACGGAAACTTCCGCGGAAGTATCACGATATTGGGAAGAGAGCGCTTTCTGGACGAGTTGTTGGACTTCACCTAGCGTCTTACCACTTACTTCCACCGGGCCGGCTTCCGGAAGCGCGACGCGGCCTTCACGGTCGACGATTCTTACCAGACGATTGGATACACCACCCCACATATCAATGGATAGGCTGTCGCCGGGGCCAACAACATAGTCGGGACCAACAGGAAGGTCCATGGGAACGGCACGCGAATTTCTAAGGCCATCGCGAAAAACTTGTGCGCCAAAACGCTGAGGCGTGCCATTTCTGGATGGAGCTTGCACATATAAATCGTAGAGCGAAGGAATATCGTTATAGGGATTCGGTTCGTGGACAACCTCAGGCCGTACAACTTCCCTGCTGCGAGGACGCCTGGGTTGATAAGGATCCACAGCTCCAGGGTATATATCCGAACGGCCGGCATTCAGCGCGGAAAGATCTTGCTGCGATGCTCCACCGTTCTGCAAAGTTTGTAGCGCTTGCAGACGACGCGGATCCATCGAAGTGAGATCCAGTTGGTCCGTGCCCGTGCCAGCACCCATGCCGCCACCCACGCCACCACCCATACCACCGACCAGCGAAGAAGTGTCGCCAGTCAGTCCGCCAGACATCATTAGATCGGCAAGGCGTTGAGAGACAGAAGAATCCTGACCGGAAACACCCAAATCAGACCCCGTGCCGTCATTTTGTGCACGAAGGATTGGGGAACTCGGATAAGGTGGATAGCTTTGGTCGGAAGGAGGATACTGTTGCTGAAAGTCCCTGGGATTCGTGGTGCCTGGCTGGTTGGCACCGCCTCTGGTGCGCGACGTTCCGAAGTAATCAAAACAATCAAGATTATCGGTAGGAATTTCATCTTCATCCAATGGGCAAGGGACGAGACGTATATTTTGTCGTTGCTGCTTTTTTATTGCAGCTTCTTCCGCATCTTCTTCTGCCTGGATTTGAACAATTTTTTTGGCGCGTTCTTGGAGAACGAGAGCCTGTTGCTTTCCCATCTCCGAATCGGGATTAACTGTGGGTCTAAGATAGCCGTATTTCTGTACCAGGCGGGTTGCTACGGCACGAAACTTGACATCGTTGCTGAGGCGTTGAAAAACGGCGGCATCGGTTAAATCCTCGTCGGAGACGACCTGGCCATTGTCACTAGCCTCTTTAGCGATCCAGCGCTTAAGTTCGACAAGCAGACCAGTGTCTTGGACAAATACTGTTTTCAACTGCCCAGGAGAAGCAGCAACACGATCGTAATTATCTTTGGCCAGTTCGGAGATGACTTGTTGAGAAGCAACAGGAATATCGGGGGGAGGAGCAGGCTTTTTCTGGGTTTGTGCCTGCTGTTGCGCAGAGACCAGGGAGACCATACCGAGGAGCACGAGAAGGAGAGGCAAACATTTCTGAGTATTTTTCCTTCCGCGACAACCCTTCCTAATCCTTCCCTGATTGGCGTAACTTTCCCCCAACGTCACTCGCAAAATGCCTCCTGTTTATTTTTCAAACTACGGCTGGAATACCCGGCCACCATTGGGATGTAAGATATTGTAACAGTGTGCGCGACAATGTCGGCTCCCCACAAATCCACTTATAGAGCATATCTACCCCAACCCCAGTACCAAAAATGCGGTAGAACAAGTTGCAACATAGCCGTATGACTTAAACGTATTCTGCAGAATCTCTAAATCCCCCAATGTCAACGGATGGTGAATGCTTCTATTATTCATATGCTAGTTAGACTATAGAGAGTTGCTTCCAGATTTCATTTATTTTTGTTTCCACATTGTCAAAGTTTTGTGTCAAAAATGTCTCGCGAAATATCCGCACAGTTTTCCGAAAACCGGTGGAAAACCGTACTGATGGAACGTCAAGAGTGAGTGCCTAGAATCAGAATGATACGTCATCTACGAAATACTATCTACTCGAAAGCCAAAAAAGTATTTGCTGGTGTGGATATCTGGGTGGGACAT
>DASXIT010000123.1:0-4898 GCA_036497825.1 Candidatus Acidiferrum sp. | reverse complement strand
AATCGTGATGATTGCTCTAACGCGCTACCGGATCCTAGCCAAGCAACCCCTTGAAAGACCAGCGCTTTCAGGTTATCGCCCCCGATTAATCCATTTGAGGAGTTGGCGGTTTTGTCACCTATGTCTAAGACTGTCGGCATTTAACGTATTTTCCTCTGTGTTTTCAGAGACTCGGGACTGAACCGCCATTTGCATAGCTCAAACCTCGAGTGGGTCGAAGCTCTGCTTTTTTTCGACTTTAGCGCCGGCCAAACGATGCTCGTGATCCTGCCCGTGGCGCTCTTATTTACTCAATGCTATCAACCCGCCAGAATGTAGAGTTATTGTTCGTTTTGAACCCCTTAGGCATGGGCTGGGTTAGGGCTCTTTGCAAGAGTCACGATATTGCCTTTTTGCACATCCTGGCGGACGACAGAGAAGCCAACTTCGTTTAACAGTTCGGATGTGTTCGTGGGAACAAACACGTGATGATGTATAGCTCTGAACTCGACATTCTTGAGGCATCTTTCTCGGAAGTGTTCCGGAGTGCCAGCAGCCAAATCGCGAGATAGGTCGTGCAGTGAGAGAACTTCAGCCAAATGAGTGAGGTCAGTCTCGGGCGTTCCGAGCTGAAAGTCCTCGCGCATGTGTTCAACCGTTGTAACGGGCCGTCGCCAGTCAAAAGTAAAGTCCCGATGCGGAAGTATGAGTAGGAGAACCCCATTGCCTCGAAGAACGCGTTTCCATTCTAGAAGTGCTTTGATGGGATTAGCCATGTGTTCCAAGCAGTGCGACGCTATGATGCATTCATAGCTCCCAGATTCGACCGGCAGTGTGGTTCCCTCGCAGACAAAGGTTTTAGGGTAGCTTACGGCCTCACTTTGCCAGATAGTCTGCGAAGCGTAGTTACAATTGTGTACAACGCCCAAGCAGGAATAAATGGGAAAAGGTCCCCCGAATCCGAGAACATCGCTCGGGCCACCTATTTCCAGGGCTCGCATTCCAGACAGATAGTCTCGATAGACTTTAGTTATCGGCCAGCGTCCGGCGCGAATCCGACGCACGAGAAGCCTTCCTCGTCGACCTACGATCTGCTTTAGCTTGTCCTTAAACACGGGTTTCCTTTTAACCTCGAAAACGATTGTACACTCGTATTGTTTCCTCGTGATGCGTGCACCGAACTCCCATTGAGCTCATAGCGATCTCGGAAATCTCTCCTCGGTCTCTACAGACCCAAACTTAGGCTTAGTGCTGCTCCTTGGAGCTTGGCGGGGGCTTTGTCGCCATTACGAATCCGTGTAGGACATCGTTGCTAGTAAGCGGGAACGTTGCGAATTCAACGCGCACAAACCCCATCTCAGTCAAGGTGCGGTGGAGAGTGACTTGGTCATAGCTCATGCCGTGCATTGGCGGAGCGGCACCGCGCCCCATGCGATATCGCTTATAAGCCGACTTCACATCTTCTGCTTTCAGCACCCACCGGTAAAGGAAACTGCATAGACCCGCAAATTTTTGACTGACCATGTAGGGGAACATATGGATCGGCAAATGGATCATGAGCGCGCCCCCAGGTTTCAAGGCGCGCAGGAACTCGGCAAAGTAGGTGTACCCCGCCGAAGTGGATGCCAGATGTTGAAACACATGACAAGAAAAAATAGCATCGACGCTGTTATCCGCGACCGGAACCGTCAGCCCTTGGGTGACGCGCCAATCTATATTTTTGGCTGGCACATGCACGGAAGCATATCGGATCATATCCTCTGAAACATCGAGGGCTATTCCCCGCTCGAATGCCAAGGAGAGCTGCTTTGTAATGCGCCCAGCGCCGCAGCCTATTTCGACAAAAATTCCAGGCGTGTACCCGTATTTTCGCCAACGCATCTCAAAATCGCCCCAATCTGACTCGCCCAACGCATAGAATTCACCGTCAGTCCAAGGGGTAGCCCCATCGAGACTCTTGCCTTTCCAGTTCGCTACTCCGAAAAGAGGATCCCGACGGCCCCACTCGACCCATTCCGCGTTAGTTTTGAGGCCCATTGGCGATATTTTTCTTTAACTTAACTAAAGATTATCGATGAATGACGCGAGAATTCTACCTCGGATAGATGCACGAGGGGAGCATTTTCTTCAGACCTTGACCGTTGTCCCTGGTTCCCCAACTAGCACGTTGAGGCCATTCCGTGAGTCGATCGCTTATCGGGGGTTAAGCCCTGTGGCAAAGAGGCCAGATAATTTCTGGCGCATCTTGAAAAAACTCCAGCTACCCATTAGCTACTGGACAGTGGCGGAGAGACTTGTCGGTGGATTGGGGTTTGAGCTACTCACACCACCGAAATAGTAAGCCCCAGAGTTCCAAGCGCCAGCTCCGCTTGCAGCCCTGGATACCATCGTGATCGCCGGAGAAACCGCCACCTTGCCGCCTTCATCGGACTGTTCGCTAACGCTTTGCGAAGTTCCCTTGCACAATGCGGAATCAGGCGAAAAATTACCGCAGAGATTGGCATAATTCCCGGCAATTCCAACTGTGGCTCCGCTACCCGAGGTCGGAGCATACATATTAGATCGCGAATAGCCTTGTGAGTTGGCCACGGATTCGGACTGAAAAATTTCACTGGTGGGATCATCATCTACCCAACTGCAGGTCGCTCCCGAGTCACATATATAGGTGTTGGGAAGTGAGGCGGAGGAATAACCTATATAGTGATTATTCGCCAAATGGACTGTACCCCTCCACACTGGATCACTACCATTGTTAAGCGCGCGAAGGGCACAAGGCGCATCGCTGGTATTATTGTAAAAATATATCGTCGCGGAAGACGAACCACCGATCACGTAGCAATTGACGGAGTTCGAGTTGTTCCACTCAATGTTATTAAAGATATATCCCACTGGAGTGGGCATCAACCAAACGCTCACACCCTCGTTGATATCGTGGAAGACGTTGTTGTAAAAACTCTGGCTGCCTACGTTCACCAGGCCATCGTTATTTGAGTTCCAAATGTTGCCGTGAACAGAGCCTTGCGGCTCATATAAATCCACAAAGAGATTATCGTGGAGGCTGATCGACGTTCCGACCACCCCATTCGACACTCTCCGGAAAACATTGTATGCGACAATTCCGCAGGCGTTCTGGATTGCCTCTAAAGTAGCTTTGCCATTCGGATAGGTTCCGGTTGTTCCGTAGGAGCCGTCGGAGTTGTCAAATACGTTGTAAAGGCACTGATTTGTCGAGTCGCCTTTAAACCCCGTGCCACTGCCGTGAATGGCAACCTGCTCGTCGTACTGGAGATTCGATTGGATGGTAAATCCATGAAAATAGCAGTGCTCAATGATGGCGTCCGTTCCTCCAAAATTGACGAATCCCGCATTGGGGTCAGAGGTTCCCGAGTAGCAAAAACCTGTGAACTCGATATCGTCAAAACGGATGTGACTGTCCCCCCCGAGCAGAACTACGTTGACGTTGTTGTAGTCGTACTTGCAGGAGGAAACTGTGCTTGTTGTCACGGGATCGTCGCCATTGAAGATTGGGCGAGCGTAGGAACTCCCGGCATACCAATTATGGTCTGTACCGATGTAAATGGGATTTCCGGACGCTCCGCTATGAGAGAATGTCCAACTCGTTCCGCCCACATAAGGGGACTGGCTGCTGTTCCCAAAATGCCAAGTGTCTCCGCCACGGAAAATAATCTGGTCACCCGCTGAAGCGGAATACGAGCCCGTGAAAGCAGGCATACCCGGCGCGTGCAACCAAGGTGTACTTTGTGATTTGCCATCATTGGAATCCGAGCCATTTGCCGCAACATAATAAGAAGTCGCAGAAGCGGATCCAGCCAAGAAACTAAGAATGAAGAGCAAAAGAACGGAGTGTTTTAAGTAATTCATCGAACTTCCCCCATGCAAGTTTAATCCCACTTTGCATTATGGAGAAGCGAACGCACTGTTGTTACTGTTCTGGGGTACAGATTAGGAGCAGGAGACATTACTGTACCTACAACCTGAACTAATTCAAATACTTAGAACTCCCTTTCTTTTGAACTTCATACGGAGATTGGGAAGGGACTCAAACTCTAGTAGGCGTCATTGCCGAACAGAACGGCTCCAGGTGTCTCCAGAATGATCTGGAGGTCCATCCAGAGAGACCATCCGCGGGCATATTTGAGGTCCAGGCGAACCATATCTTCAAAGCAAACCCGGCTGCGACCCTTTACCTGCCAGAGACCGGTAATTCCCGGCTTTACCTCTAGAACGCGACGACGGTGCCAAATATCGTACTCTTCGAATTCGTAGGCTAGGGGAGGGCGTGGGCCAACGAGAGACATCTCACCGCACAGAACATTAATGAATTGCGGCAACTCGTCGAGACTAGTCTTGCGAATGAAACGGCCAATCCGAGTGATACGTGGATCGTCCGTCATCTTATAAACGGGCTTGCTTCCATCTGTCGCTTTTCCGTCGTGCTGGCCCTTAATGACCTTCTTCATGAACTCCTGATGAATCTTGGGGTCATTATTGGCGTACATCGTACGGAACTTCAGGCAGGTGAAAATGCTTCCGAATTGCCCAAGCCTCTCCTGGGTGAAAAAGATGGGGCCTTCGGAAGTCAACTTGATGATGGCAGCAATAGCAATAAACAGCGGCGAAAAAAGTATCAGTGCGAGAATGCTTCCGACAACATCCATCACTCGCTTGAGATGAAGTTCGAACTTCTTTGAATCATCGCGATGCTGAAGGTCGGGATAGAACGTTGGGTTGGCAGGAATATCCTTGTCTTGATCGTCAGAATCATCTGCAAAAATGTGGGCTGAAACATGGATTTTCGAAGCGTGCTCGGGCAAATTAGCAACGATCGCTTCATGCACATTGAGGAGCATCTTCTCGATCGTGCCCGCCTCGGTAAACTCCTTGAGTTCGCTGAAGAT
>DASXIT010000122.1:0-4833 GCA_036497825.1 Candidatus Acidiferrum sp. | reverse complement strand
CGCTGTCCACATGCCTGCCATCGACAAGCCGGAACAGCACTTCTTTCATCTGTAAGTGCGAAAGGATGTCGAGTTGCCCTGCTCCACCATCCTTCTTTACGTATTGCGTCTGCAGCACGAACGGAAAATCCCGGATTTCGTCCTGCGAAAAAAGGGCGTTCTCAAGTTCATCGTGGGATTCTTTTTTCGGGTCGCCTCCTTCCATTGGAGCGTAATAGCCGCGGCGGGCTTGCGTGTCGTAGAGCGGGTCGCCGAATCGATTCAGACGCGTGACGGTGATTTTCAACTTGTGGTAGGAGCCATCCATCTTCACGTTCTGAGGCGTGAAACCAAGGAGGTAAGAGACCTCGGGAGCGTCGCCAAGGCGCTTCAGGCCGGCGTCCAAGTCGTTTGAATCGCGGAAACAGGTTCCGCCAGTCTCATTGGCCAAAGTCAGCAAACCGAGAGTCTGCTCTCTCTGCGCTATCAAATTCTGGCCAAGCTCTGACTGATTCCGTTTGTTCTCTTTGGTCCCCATTGTTTCCGTATACGAGCCGTGGATGTCGGGGACGTAGAGTCCGCGAACGTCCAGGGTGTTGATCACGATCGCGGAATTGCTCGCCTTCTCGATGAGTCTCCTCTCGTCAGTCGTGTCCAACATGTCCAACCCGCCACGGAATCCGGGAGAGATCAGTACAAGAACGCGTTCGCCGGGCATCCGAGACAGGATGCGCATCGCGTCGAGTACGTACTGGAAGTTCAGACCCGGAGCAGCAGCACTCTCAAGGTCCTGAACGCTTGCCTGGCCGCCTGGAGTTTTCTCTGGTTGTCCCAGGCCATTCACTATGTGCGACGTTTCCTTGTCAGGAACCGCCGATATTCCCGCCAATGCCGCTCGCACCTTTTCGGGATTGCCCGTGAAGTTGCTGGTGAACTCCCCTTTGAAAGTACTGTACAAAGCCACGCGGTCCGTCGGCGCCAGCGTATTCATGAACTTTGCAGCGGCTTCGCGGCTCCGAATCAAGTCTCCGACTTCCATCTGGCCGGTATCGATAACCAACATGACGAAACGATCGGGCAGAATGGGAGGCGGCACGTTCGCCAGTTCAGGCGAGCGGATCTGAGTTTTCGCCGCGGCTTCCGAACGTTCCAGGCGCGATTCGGGCGTTTCGACGGAAAAATTAGTGATCACTTGCGATTTACCGTTATCCGAGAGCTGAAAATCTTCGCGCGTCAAACCGGGCACGGGATTCCCTTTCGAGTCGCGCACCACCACACGTACCTGCACCAGGTTTACGCGCAATTTGATGGTCGTGCCGGTTTCCGCCGATGCCACCGCGGGCTTTGGTGGTGACGTGCTATTCGGCGCTTGCGCGAAGATGCCCGCAACGCACATCGAGTTGAGAACAAGGAGTTGCAAGTTTTGGGCACTAGCAAAACGCTTCGCAAATGGATGAGCATGCGGCTGGCTTCTCCCGCACTTGCAGGTGTCACGTTCATGTGGAGCGACGAGCAACGACTCTTACTTTTTGGACGGCGCGTTACTTCTCAAGGTTACAAAGATACCCGATCTATACACTCACTTTACGTCCAGACGTAGCTGCAATGCACCCCTCTTATCGGCCGCGGCATCCTGTAGGTTATGAGTTTGAGGATAAAATCGAAGAGCCATGCAGTTGATCGTGGGGAGAGTAGCGAAATGAATCGGAATCGCAAGAAATTGGTTCTGGCTTTTTTGTTGAGCATGTTCGTCCTGCTCGCCGGCGGCACGCTGCGGGCGCAAAACCCCGCCGAGTGGACGCAGCCGTTTCCGCCGCACAATGTGGCCGCAAACATCTACTACGTCGGCAGCAAAGGTCTGGCGGCTTTTCTGATCACCACGCCGCAAGGACACATCCTGATCAACAGCAATCTGCAGGAGTCGGTGCCGCAGATTAAGGCCAGCATCGAAAAACTCGGATTCCATTTCAGCGATGTCAAAATTCTGTTGATCAGCCATGCGCATTTCGATCACTGCGCCGGCAGCGCAAAACTCAAGGAATTGACCGGTGCCAGCTACATGGTGATGGATGCGGACGTTCCGGTGGTCGAGTCCGGAGGGAAAAAGGATTTCCAGTATGGAGGGTCGAAGAACTCGTGGTACCCACCGGCAAAAGTCGATCGCGTGCTACACGATGGCGACCAAGTCAGGTTGGGAAACACGGTGCTGGTCGCGCATCTTACGCCAGGACACACAAAAGGCACGACGACGTGGACGATGAAGGTGCGGGATGGCGAGAAAATTCTTGATGTGGTGATCGTAGGCAGCCCGAACGTGAACCCCGGATACCAGTTGATTCACAATGCCGCGTATCCCAGCATTGCTCTCGACTTCGAACGCACCTTTCGCGTGTTGAATGCCTTGCCATGCGATGTATTTCTGGGAGCACATGGCAGCTACTACGATATGGAAGCGAAGTTCGCGCGCCTGAAGCAAGGTGGGCCCAACCCCTTCGTTGATCCGGCCGGCTACAAGAGCTACGTGGCAGACAGGGAGCAGGCCTTTCGCGCTGAACTGAAGAAACAATCGGCAGCAAATAATTAGAACATTAGAAAGCAAGCACGCGCGTGGTGTAAAAACGCTGCGTGGGATATTAAGAAATCGTAAAAACCGTAACTGTTACCAGTCGTTACGTTACGCGTCGCGAGGTAGAAGTTACATGGAAATATTTGCTCGGCAACATCGATTAATTGAGCGTTGAAAGCGGGATCGCGAAGAAACTTCCCCACCCTTGATTTCGTCTAAATACATAACAAAGAGAAAAACTTTCCGCGCGCAGGATGCTTTGTGGTTGGCTCCTTAGCCGGTAAAGAATAAAAAGGAGCAATACATGAAAATGTCGAGACTTCCGTTAGCAATTGTTGGTGCAGCATTGTTCTTCACAACCAGCGCTTTTGCGCAGAACGAGAACAAGGGAAAACTATCCGTGCCAGAGACGATTACCGTCGAAGGCAAGCAACTCCCGCCGGGCGACTACAAGGTTGAGTGGCAGGGAGCAGGTCCGAACGTTGAAGTGAAGATACTGAAGGGAAAAGAAACAGTAGCCACTGCGCCGGCACGGCTGGTGCAAGGGCAGAAGAAGACCGCGGTTGACTCCTTCGGCGCGACGACGCAGCAAGACGGCACCCGTGTTTTGTCTGCGATCTACTTCGGCGGAAAAACCTACAGTCTGGAAATCGCGCAAAACTCGGCGCAGAACACTTCGGCAGCCGATGCCACAACGCGGTAACAGTCGCCAACGAACAATCTAAATCAATGATCGAAGACCAAAGGGCCTTTCGCGAGGCCCTTTTTCTTTCTGAAGCGGAATTGCTAGTGGCGCGTCTAACTTAAGGTTCCCACCGGGATGTGGGCGCAGCAATTTTCTGAAGCCGACCGAATCCGGCGCACGGATTAGTGTGTCGCGCTTCTGGGCTACTCGTCCGCAAAGGAGAACCAACTTGAAAAAACTTTTGGCCATTTCATTGGGAGTGTTGTTGCTGGCCGGACTTGCGGGATTCGCGCCCGCCGCTTATGCCGCCACCCAGGCAGCGCCATCATCAGCAGATAAAACAGCGCCCAGCTATGACATGAAGGCGCAAGCCGCGCTCGATTTGGAGGGTTTGCAAAAAAAGATTGTGGGTCTGGCGGAAGCGATCCCGGCGGACAAATACACTTGGCGTCCGGAGCCCGGCACGCGCTCGATCAGCGAATTGTTCCTGCATATTGCGGCCGCCAACTACAATATCCCGACCATGATGAGTGGAGTAACTCCGGCGCCGGGGTTCGAGGGCAAGGGCTTTGAAAAATCGACCACCGACAAGGCAAAAATCGTCGAACAGTTGAACAAATCGTTCACTTACGCAATCGCCGCGGTAAGCAATATGTCCAACGCGGATTTTGCAAAGCCGGAGAAGAAACTCGGGCCCGACGCGAACGACGGCGATGTGGTATATCTGATGGTCGTGCACACCCACGAGCACCTGGGACAATCCATCGCGTACGCCCGAATGAACAGCATCACACCGCCATGGACCGCCGAAGCGGAAAAGAAGAATCCCAAGGCCGCGGCAGCAGCGGAGTAAGCTGAAATTTGAAACCGGATTAGAGCGTCGTTTGTGTTCGCGGAACGCGCGCGAAAACAAAGGGGTCTTGGCTCGAATGCCTTGCCCCCTTTTTCTTTAGCAGTGGTGTGTTAAAAAGACGCGTTTTTGTTGGGTTTTTTGGCGTTTTGCACAGCGTCCACAGGGGTGTGGAAAGCTCCGAAAAAAAGTGTTTGGCCCCACTTGACATATTTCCCTCTTATAGTAAGATTACAAATGGTTCGGCACTTCCTAAAAGTGTCGCACCGTGCAGGGGATTCACAGTCGGGTATGAAGCACTCCAAAGAACAGATCCTATAGTGAGGCGCCTTATTAGCACAGGGTAATCTATGTTGAGCTTCGCGCGAAGCCGCTAATACCAAGCGGCTGTGCCCGGCGCTCGACGCCGGGTTTCGTATTTTATGGAGTCTTTTTTGGCGGTAACTAGCCAGGGAGAGTCCATAAAGAGCCCTCCGGAAGGAGGGCGTTCCGACCTAGTCGGGACCCCTGATGGGATCGGGGATACACGTTCTTTGACAACTGAAAGGTTGGCACGTTCCCGCCGATAACTCTGGACGGATTACGGTCCGTTTGGGGGATTGAAGGTGGGAGCGATTACAAGTTCTGCTCGAGATGTTGAGCAGTACTGTGGATAACAAGGCGAACTCATATCAAGCGCTTGTGGAATCCAGGGTCGACAGTCCCGGCGCCGAGCAATCGGACCACGGAATAATGGACCTGGAAGAAGCAGGG
>DASXIT010000121.1:0-4314 GCA_036497825.1 Candidatus Acidiferrum sp. | reverse complement strand
ACTGAAGCTCAGTCAAAACGGCGCATGGGCCGGGCCGGGAAGTTGAACATAAATATAGATAACGTCAAGCTCGTTGATGGAGAGAAAGTGCCGCTCCGGGCGGTGAAGGAAGTCAAAGGCGGCAGCCATGTCGGGGCAATGACTGGAGCCATCGTAGCTACAAGCATAGTGTTTTTCCCCGCTGCCCCGCTCTTTCTGCTGATGAAGGGAAAAGACATTACGATTCCAAAAGGCACCGAGATCACTGCTTACATCAGTGGAGACATCCCCCTCGACCCCAAAAAGTTTCAGACACAGGATTCTGGAAAAATGGAGGATCCGGCATCTCCCGCCATTCCCACTGCTGAGGGTCTAGCTTCGACCATTGAGCTAAAATCAAATCCAGACGGTGCCGAAATTAGCGTTGATGGCAAATATGTGGGCAATGCTCCCACGACTTTGCATCTTCCGGTAGGAGACCACTCTATTAAATTTGAAAAGTCCGGATATAAGACCTGGGAGCGAACTTTGACAATCACTCCGGGCGAGACCACCACAGTCACGTCTGCGCTCGAAAAACAGGAAACGCAACCACCCCAATAACTAGATTTCGTCAATTAGGGAGTTCCCGGCTCGTTCGCAAAGTGAAGAGGGGGTCTAGCCTAGCTTAGACAATCTGATCCGGACGTGGTGTGCGCCTTGGCTCTCGCATTGATGAAGGTTTTTATTTCCCTGGCCTGATCGAAAATCATGTATTCGCCGGGTTTGACGACCGACAGTTTTCGGACTTGTTCTTTCGCATCTTCGATGGTGGTCGCGACTTGCAGCCACCTCCAAGCCAACCCGCCATCCGCATCACGGTGGAAAATATCAAATTGTTCAATCATTTCACCCTCCGGGCTGGGAACTCCCTCGGGGCTGTAGGGGGCGCCGAGTCTATCGCATTGATTTGACCGTGTAAATAAACCGGGCATTGGGGCGACGGCCGGGATTCTAGCACTCCGCGGTCGCGTTTGTTCGTTCACTGGTGCTGGATTCATTCCTAATCTTGCATCGCTCAGGGCACCGACCACTGGACTAGGCGCACATAGAGGATTCAGTTAGCATGTCACCAACATGCTGGTGCATTTCCTCCATCTACTCGGTCGCGCCCTCGCCACAATGCCGACGCTCGTTTCGAGCAACTGGGCCGCCGTTCTCATGGCCGTCGGCATCTTCCTCCTATCTCAATTCCTCAATTTAATCTTCAGGGGAAAGAGCTACATGAAGCGTCAATGGCAACAGAGCATTGCCATCGGCGTTTTCTCTGTATTAGCTGGATGGTTCGTGCTTTATCAATGGAGTTTAATCGTAACTGTCTATAGCGACCATCAATCACTCGTGGTACACAATCAAGAGCTAACGCAAAAGAATGGTGAACTCATCAACAAGAGTTCGCAGTTAGTTGACCCCAAAAGTAGAGATGACCAAATTGCGGAACTCAAGAAAACTCTGAAGGCTTACGAGTCACCTGGGATCAGAATCTACCCAGTTTCACACGATCAACGACCGGGAACTCCTAAAATGGAATACGTTCTGAGTACAGGTAAGATACGAACTCCTGTCGATCTGACCGCAAAATGTGACTTCCCGATAGCTGATATGGGCGTAGTGTTCATGACAACGACTGGCGGGAGCGCGCAGTACGTGTCCAAACAGCGCGTATTTCCAATGCAATACAAATTGTCGATTACGTCCCCCGCTTGGTCACCATCGTCGCCTTTATGGCTGACAGTTTTCTTCGAAGGCACTGTAGACAGAATGCCTTCTTGCACATTTCTTGTGGACTAGCCCTGTGAGTGTATGCGGAAGGTTGCCAGGAAACTAAGCAAGCGAATCGAATCGCGTAGAGGCGCCAAACGGGAACTGCAAATTGAATCTTGTATAATACGGCGAAAGGAAGCCAATACGATGCCACCGAATCCGCCTCTTTGGGGAAACTACGTCGCCTATGCCGACCTAGACCTTCTGTCGTTTGCGTGGCTCTATTCTGGGAGCCTGCGCGTGCCGGGTTACTATCATGCAACCCAGGCGATTGAGAAATATCTGAAGGCTTTGACGCTAGCCATTATCGACCCGGATGGGAAAACAGAGACGGCATTGAACAAGCGTTGGCTGCACAATCACGTCCTCGCCGCCCTGGCAAAACGGTGCGCTGCTCAATTTCCCTATTACGGGAAGACAGAAATAGTGAAAAGGCTGGAGCGTTTTTCAGAGTTCGACCAGGTTGCGCGTTATCCCTGGACACGTCAAGAACATGGAAACGGCTTCACCAGTGAGGATATTCCTTTGTTTTGGGACTTGATTCGTCACCTCAGATCGGACATTCCGATTAAAACCGATGACTACCTGTTGGGACTGCTTATCCGTGGTCACCACCACGGGAAGCCAGATGCCAAGCCCAATCAGCATCTGCTTACGGAACTCCAAGCGTGCAGTGCGGCGTTGCAGCGGATGTTCCCAGACGTGAACAGCATTGTCCGTTGGTGAAATCGAGAAGAAATGTTGTCAGGGCCCTAACCTCGGCCGTAAGGCGCCCTAGTCGGGCGTTCACGGGATTAATGCCAAACTACTCTCCCGTGCGGCCGTCCGAAAAGCGGACAAAAAAATAGGGGCGAAATCCCGAAGGATCTCGCCCGGTGAAAGTTAGAATTTCTTGGTTGGGCTCGCGTAATGCGCAAGATGGCATGCAAAATATATGAAAGCAAACAAGCTGCAATTCATGGATAGCCAACTGATAATAAGAGCGAGTTGCCCTGAGCCCCAGAATTTGCGGAAGCGGCTCTTACTTTCTTGAAATGGTAGCTTCAAACTCCTCCAATAGCTTTATATGAACATCCGTTGGGAGGGGAGCATCCGAAAAGTATTTGTTCTCCGAAAATGGTGTGTTGTCTCGACGTTGGATGGAAAAGCGTCCCAGCGGATGCTTTCTCTTCAGTTGATCGTAGTCAATCAAGATGCCAGTCAATTCGTACGTCAGGTTCTCACCCACAATTTCATTCACGACTTTAGCGGTGCTATCAGCCAGTCTTTCCACCGCTGGGTGAATGGTTGTGAGCGAAAATTTACTGTAGAACGTAAGCTGGCTAGCATACTGCCATCGGGAAATTGGTCTACTTACTAGCCCAAGGTCTTTGACTCCCCACTGAATAGCCTCTTCCAGCAAACGTCTCGACTCTTGTGTTGAGACTCTCGTACCCAACAAAAGTCCGTGAGTGTAGATTATCAACTCCTCTATTGCAGTGCCACCGAGTTTTCCAAGGGCAAAAGCGATCCCCTTCGACTCATCCAATTCCTCGGGCTTTTGGGGAAATTTCTGAAAGCTGTATCGGCCCGCTATTGCTTCGACCAAATCAGGATAGAAGGCCTTGCCCTGTGGATTGAAGTCAATTGGCTCCACAAACGCCAATGCCCTGGCTTGATGAATGGCCGCTAGTTCCATCAATTTACCCTCTGCCCGTGCGCACTGCCGACCAAGGCCTCAGCAGGATTTTGCTTCTGGTCCTGTCCCCTTCCTTGTTGTCCAAAATTAGTTTGAGCGGCCTCGGTTCTCAATACCTTCAAGCGTTGATCCGATTCCTTCCTTTTGCGCAGATATGTTGTTCTGGCTTTGTAGGCCTGCCAAATCATCAGCATTATGCCGATTAGGAACACTATCCAAGGAAAGTAAATCATTCTTCTGACCCCCAAATGACAGCCACACCAATGAGTACCAATCCCAATATTGCGATTACACCCGCTTTGACCCAATCAATCCGAGTTCCTTGCCCACTCTTAAATATCGTATCCAGAGGCCCGAAGACGAACAGGAGGATTCCGATCTCCCGAACAGTTTCCATCAAGAGCACATCTCGTTTCTCTCTGGCCACAGAAGTAATCTTGTACCCTCGCCAGGGTACCTTGTAAAGCGTTATGAACTATGCTTCATTCTAGGTGTCGGATTGAACCGCCACAGCTTTCGGCAAAGACCTATTTTCTCAGGCCCGAGAGTTGAAGAGGCCCGGCTATTAATTCAAGATGCCGCCTCACCATGTACCCGTGAAAGAGGAACGGGGCAATGCCCTTTTTCGAGTCTTGCCCCGTTTGAGTTCGCTTATTGGATTACCTTCCCTTTCGGATCACGCTTCTGCGCTTCAGCTAGATCTTCGGGATGTACTCTGTAGATTTGTCCGTCTGACGATTTGAAAAGCGCCCAGTCGTCCTTGGCAAGCTTCTCTCCAGCGACCGCGGCTCCAGCCTTGGCTGCCGTTCCTGCAGCTCCAACGGCCTTCTGGACTGCTTGTTTGGTTGCTGACG
>DASXIT010000120.1:0-3670 GCA_036497825.1 Candidatus Acidiferrum sp. | reverse complement strand
GCCACTACGAACACGTCAAGCTGGCGAGTATCTGGCGGAAAACTTACAACAGGCGTAACTGATCCGGACGGTGGAACAAATGCCGCGCAAGGCTCGGGTGGTAGCAGTCAGCAGAACTTGTACATGGGTTGCAATCAGAGTGGATTGGGTTGCGGCCCTGGCTCTCCCGGAGCGGGTACGATCAGTGTTGGGGACATCTTTATTTGCGGCGCATGGGTACGATCGTTGGCAACGGGAGGTGGTTATTCTGGCAGTCCTACCAGTCCGTTGGTTTGCAGTCCCCATGCCGCCGTGTATACGGCCAGATGGATGTTGACCCATCAAGCAGTAAATTCGGGCGATGGAGAGTGGGAATGGGTCTCTATCGCTTTTCGTGTTGCGAGTGTCACTTCGCAACCGGACTTTTGGAGTTTTGCTGTCACCTTTGACTCAAAGCATACCGTCCAAGCATATAATCCTGTTTTCCTGCACATTCCTGACTCCGCGGGCTGGAGCGATGGCGAAGCCGCAAATTATCTGCAAACATTGAATGGGTACAATGGCCCCAACTGCTCACCGGGACAGATGTGCGATGCGATAGGTCCTCTGGTGCATCAAGCCGTCAATGTCATTCCATATAGCACGACTCCTGCAATCAATCTCAAGCTTGCAGCCGTGCAACAATTTGCCTGCACATCGGCAAACGCAAAAATCACTCCTACAATTTCAGGATTGATGAAAGGCTTGGAATTCACCGTTATCTTTGTCCAGAACGGAATGAGCGCGTGTACGTGGGCGTGGCCTTCGGCCGTTCACGGCGGCTCGACCGTTAGTTCCACGCTGTCGAGCATCAGCACGCAAAGATTTGTGGTCAGTAATAATGGGACAGATGCTTACGCAATCGCGGCAGGTAGTAGCGTGACCGGGGGAACACCTTAACCAAGAAACAGATAATCAAGATTGTGGAACTTAGTAGCAGTGATTTGATCCTTCCGCAACATCAAGACGAATACTGCTATAGATAGTGATGTTGATAGAATCATTAGACGCAGTATACCGAGGAAATTGTGTATTCACCAAAGGAGTACTGGTCTGCATTGGCCGAGAACTATGATACTGCAGATGCTTTCGGTTTGGCCCCAATCCTTCATCCCAGGACTCCCGATTGGTACAACAAAATCATCGATCTGTCGCAGTACCGGGCTGTTCGACGGGCACTTGCACTCGCTCTGATCTCGCCCGCAGCACGGTTCCTGGATGTAGGTTGTGGCACCGGGCGGTGGTTGCGACGCTATGGCAAACTTGGTTTTTCTCCCGTGGGAGTCGACGCAACATTCGGTATGCTTAGGATTGCACATTCTCATGGAACGGTCTGCCCGCTGGTTGTTGGTATGGCTTACGACCTGCCGTTTCCAGACAGCACGTTCGACTGTGTAACGGATATCACCGTCGTACAACACATCCCTTATGAACTACAGACTAAGGCATTTCGCGAAATGGTGCGTGTGCTAAGACCCGGGGGATGGATGGTCTTGCTAGAGCTTGTGCGGGGAGAGGGCGCGCACATTTTCCCTCATAGTCCGAGGGCATGGATCGAAGAGGTTGAAAGTTGCGGAGCCAAGTTGAAAAGTCATTTTGGTCAGGAGTATTTTTTTCTGGACCGGTTCTTCGTATATTGGGCAAGCAAGTTGTTTGGACAGAGAGGCGATCACGTTGACCTAATTCAAAAAGATGATGCCCACTCCCGGTCGCCCAAGGTGCGGCGGCTATACTGGCATATTCGCCGTTTTACCGTCTCGTTATCTGCTTGGACCGATCCCATTTTTGCTAGGGTTTGCCCGGCCTCCTCCGCCAATCACAGCGTTTTCATTTTCCGTAAGAACTATTAGCCCGCTCTTCAGGTACGACATCATTCTCCCGACAATCGACATTTGCGCTCGCGAAAGACCCCTTCCAGAAACTTCCTGGTTCTTGCTGCGTTCTGATCCCAGTCGCAGTTTGCCCGCATATGTTGGGCAGCTGCTAAGCCAATCTTTTCGCGCTCCGAATCTTCGATGTACAGCTTTCGTACAATTCTTGCAATCTCAGCGGAATCTCGCGGCTCAGATAAGAGAAAGCCTGTTTTGGCATCATCAACGTACTCGCTGGCGCCCGCATGAATGCTCGCGACCACGGGTAGACCACAAGCCATTGCTTCAACTATGGGTAATCCAAAAGCGTCTTCCAATGACGGCCCCACGTAAACGTCTGCTGCGCCATAGAATGCGAGGACCTCGCCTGAAAGGCTTTCAAACCGCACTTGTTGATTGAGACCCAGATCATGGAGAGACTGCCTATAAATCGTCGGATCGTCGGACCCGACAACAAGGACGCGCATGGGTAAATCACTAAGGAGAGCTATTGCTCCCAACAGGAAATCTAGTCCCTTTTTCTTCCAATCATTTCCTATAAGGAGAAGAACAAAATCGCTTTCAGAATAGTCGAATCGCTTTCTTGCAGTCGGCCTTCTGGCTAATCGTTTCTCAGGCGAGAAACGCTTTGTGTCAACTCCATTCGGAATTACTACAACATCCGAGCGCCCAAAGTGCACCTTCAATTGTTTTGCGACCAGGCTGGAGACACCTACGAGTTGCACATCAGGATTTCGATAGACGCGGGCTTCCAGGAACATGACCAATCTGTAGTACAGCTTCCGATGAAGCAGGAGGTACCAATTCCTTAAAGGAATTTTGCCGAATCGCAATTCTGGAGCCACCCGAGCAAAAAACTCATGGAATACCATATGAACTACAATCGCGTCTGCATCAAGACAGTTGATGCCCGGGGAATAGGTGAGGTCAACCTGATCTTTGCCGGACCGTTCTTCGTACCAACGGCGTATGTGATTAAGAAAAATCCACCAGAGATAGTTCAGGATGTGAGGCCCTGGTACCTTAGAAATCGGATGCCAGATGATCCGCCCGCCCTGCGCCAGTTCCTGTCTCGATGGATGAAGTTGAATTTGGTCGATCCTTTGACTGTAAAGGTGAATTTCCCAGCCATCCGAGAAAGCCAGTCGTTCAATTTGCTCTATAATGCAGTTCTCCGTCCCATGAAGACGATCGAGAAAGGGCGAAACCACAGCAAGTCTCAATTTAGAAATACCTCTTGTCCTGATCGGAAAATACTTTTTGCATAGCTCTACGGTCAGCATTCACAACAGGCTGGAGATTACGAATGCCGTCGTAGTATCCGCCGTCGCTTTGCTGGCCGATCACCCGAGACCTGTACATACTCTGCTCTCTAGGGAGATTACTTGGCGACTATAAAGGCTCAATCTTTATACAACGGATCGCCCGTTTGTTCAGCTCTTGAGCGTTGGCGCTTGCTCAACCATTCGCTTAGAATGGTCCCTCATTCCTAGCTTATGACAATTCAGACACGAGAGAGGCGTGACGCAATAATTGTTTCTGGGTGGAGCTGGGAAACAGCCAATGTCCCCGAGCGTGTGGCTGTGGCCTTAGCACTGGCAGGGGCGCGGGTCCTCTATTGCGAAAATCCGAAGTCTTTAGTTAGGGCTGCGCGACCGTACGGGGAGAGTGCAACAAACGTTTTTACTATGGGTTTGCAGCATATAAGCCACCGCTTGAACCGATTTCCACTCTTGCGCTTACTCCAAGCGAAACTCTTGTCCAACCAAATTTTGTTAAGG
>DASXIT010000119.1:0-18859 GCA_036497825.1 Candidatus Acidiferrum sp. | reverse complement strand
GACGCTGCAGAGTGCTGCACGTTAGGGTGCTATTCCGGTTTGGGAACGAAAATCCGAAACAGCTATACGAGGATCTTATTTTCTCTCCAGGGGATTAGAGTCCGAAATTTCTGTTCCCAATGCGTGCCTCGGGTGGTGGATGAAAAAAAACCAGAAGTAAGAATGGTGAGCGATGGCAGTATAACGACTGGTCTTTCCTTCTGCGAACGCCGATTGAAGCACCATAAAGGTACATTGAATTATGAGGAAGGCTGCCATACCGGCAGCTAAAGCGAACCCAACAAGCAGCAACTCCTTCTTGTGCTGGGGGTACGGCTCGATTCCTGGGCCTTCCATGAGAAGGCCGGTCCCTGTCAAGAGTATTTTGCTCTTTCCATGAGTTCCTCTCTCTTTTTCCCGTTCAGCCAAGCCGCCTCTGTCGCCACCCTTCCATCCGCACTCTTTGTGAGCGATATTCGCTCGGTGCAAGTTGGGTGTTCTCGATTCAGTAGGCGCTGCCACCTGTGTAGCGTCCTCTGCTTCTCTCTTTACGAGGGAAGTTTGGGCCCAGGACTTGGCCGCAGTCGCCTAAACTCGGCGGTCGAGCTCAGCTGTTCGGTGCAAACTCTTCTCTGCCAGGTTTCTCTATGCCGCTGCGGTCATCGCCTTCTGGCTATTGCGTAACGGCTCGTACACTTCTCCACTCACCCACAGCCGATGCAGCAGTACCGCTAGCTTCCGTGCTACCGCCACCACCGCCCGTTTTTTGGCGGTTTTCCCTCCTCGCGCCGAGAGCTTCTGCCCCCAGCGACGCAAGTCACTGTCTTGTCCGAAGGGTCCCAAAATGTAGTGTGCCCCTTGCACCAGCAAGGTCCGTAGATACTCGTCACCTTCTTTGCTGATATGCATCTGTGGTTCGCTCTCGCCCGAATTTCTCCGCCCAGGTTGCAACCCAACGAAACAACCCGCGTCACGACTCTTTCGGAAGCGATGTGGATCCTCGATGGTCAGCACATAGGTCGTGGCGATGAGGTCGCCCACACCCTTTATCTGTCTAAGCAGCGCCGTTTCCGGATAGGTCTTCTTGGACATGCTTTCGATCCGCCGATCATATTCGTGGATCCGTTCGTTTAACGATTCCACCTCTTGCAACAGCGGGTCTAACGCTTCGCGCAATCCTGTGCTCAATCCACTCGTAGTCTCTCGACTGACTTGTTCCGTGCCACATTTGCGCAGCCGCTCGCCATAAGACTTCACTAATCCGCGTGCGGCATTCACCAGGGCAGTTCGCGCGCTCACGAGTACCGCTCGTGCACGGATCTCCGTCAGGTGCAACTGCGCCTGCGCACTGCGATGCTTCACTGGGCTCAGCAGCTGGGGATCGATTCGCGTCAGTCGCGCCAGCGTTCGCGCATCCATGCGATCATCTTTTCGCCGGCTCTTGGTGATCAAACGCACCTTCTGGGCGTGCGCCACGATCACTTCGTGCCCCAGCGCGGTCAACAGTCGGCTCACCCACGGAGAATGCGTTCCCGTCTCCATCGCCATGCGGCACCGCGGCATGCTACCGAATACCTGCTTCATGGCTTCCGGTGTGGTCGCCAGTTTGTGCTCCAAAACAATTTCTCCTGCTTCATTCAAGACGCAGTACGCACTGGAGCGGTCTCCCAGATCCAACCCAATGGTCAGCTGTCCTTGGAAAATGTTTTTCAGACTCGTCCGCATAGTGTTAATCTTCTGCATTGCCGGTCTCCTTTTCATTGTGCTTCGAGCACGTCGAACATTGGGAGCGTATCGCATCCCGCGGGAGACCGGCCTTCTCATCCCAATCTGTGTAATGATCAAACTCGATCCGCCTCAAGGTGAGCAGTCCGTAGCGATAACCGTCGAAAATAGCATTGGTCCTCGCTACGAACAGATGTTGAAAATAAACTCGGTATTCATCTGGTTGCGGTAAACGATAGTGCGAGCCATGCTGATCGAAGGAAATGCGTGCATGTGAACAGGGTTGTGCCGCAGCGTAGGCCTCGAGCAGTGACGCCGGTTTTCCATCCACCAGGACGAAGGCGTCAATAGTGGGGTCTGTCAGCATCCACTTGTGACGCTTCTCGACCCAAACCTCAACAACATTGTGTGTCTTTCCAGTAGATGGATTCAAACTGCTTCCCAGACTAACTACTCTGGCGTTGATCCCTGCCGACAACAAAGTGCCACAGAGAATGTACGAAAATCGCCGGCAAGCGCTGCGGAGACCCCGCCGTTGTTGTTCCAAGTACTTTTCCGGCTCTTCGGTGTTGTCAATCATCGGGCCTCGTGCAAAGTAGAACTGATCGTCGCTTCCTGCCCTCTCACCCACCGCTGGATTGCCACTATCTTGGCGGTCTCATCGTTAGCCTCAGCGATCAGCGGCGTAATATGTTCTCGAAACTGAAGAAGCTTGGGCGCGTCTGGACTCTGCTGGATGAAGCCAGGCAGTGCCGGAGCCTCGAAGACCGTTGCGTCAGATACGTTATAGACGGTCGTTCTGATAAAGTGCAGATTCTTTAGATGAGATAAACAATCAGCTGCTATCAAAATCATCAGAACCGTGACAATCAGCTTGCTTCGATAGCCGCAGATCTGACTCTTTTTCATACAAAGTCTAGTCAAAGAGTTGTTGTTTTACGCAGCATGGCAGAACGAAAATCAAGTCCTCATGCGCGCACGTAAAAAGTTGGCGCCTATTTGATGTCAGCAACTCTTTATTGGCGTAAGCTCTTTACCCTTTCTCCCAAAGTTTCGAAGGCTCGTCAGTTCCATGTAGCGGACGACGTGAATCAGGTAACGTTTGCTTCCTTGTCTTATCACTGCCGAGACTGTGAAAGAGTGCACGACTCATTCAAACGTTGAGATTTTCATCACTTAATTCCGTTTCGCCAATCCAGCAGATGCAACACTGACAGCCGATCTAAATAGCGAATGACTGCTTGGCAATCTCCGCACGCTGGCAAGTGAGTGAGGAACTTGGGAGTCAGTCGGATCTTTCGAAAGCGGGGCGGGGTTTGGGCGTAAGGTTCAAGGGAAGGGACTAAGTAAAGGCCTGTATTGCCGATGATTTGTGCCCGAACTACTTTACACACGCCAACGGCGTTTCATCCGTGTACGCATTGTGAAGGAGAACCCCATGCCCTCTCTTTCCGGTCGACGTTTCTGCGTTTTTTCTGCTCTTCCAGTTGCCCGTTTAGCCCCGAGTGTTCGCCCAGCGAAAAATACATTGCACCAAATTTAGCTTTAGCGCGTGTAACTCATTCAAGAATTAGTTGGGCTAAGGACACAGGCGTTCTGGGACGAATAGATTCAACTGGTAAAGTCGGCGAGAGTTTGCTTCGTAGAAAGCCTTCGCAGGTGACTCCAGCGGGCATGTCAACATTCTTTTAGAAAGTGTCCGAAGGAGGCACATGAAAAATCTAATCAAGGTGACCTTGGGGATAGTATTGGTTTTGGAGTTTGTCTCAACAGCGCAAGCGCAACATCACAAGTACAAGATAATTGATCTTGGGACCCTCCCAGGTGGAACGAGCAGTCAAGCGTTTGCAATAAATGATCTTGGTCAAGTCGTTGGCGCCGTATCAGTCCCAGAAGGCACGCACGCGTTTCTCTGGACTGATTCAGGAGGGATGCAAGACTTGGGCACGCTACCCGGTGGTGGCGCTTACAGTTACGCATCCGGTATAAATCTGGAAGGCACGATAGCAGGGACTTCTGCCTTTACGCAGCCGTTCGACGGTAATACTCACGCGTTCGTCTGGACTAAATCCTCAGGCATGCAAGACTTGGGTACTCTGGGATGTCCGGACATTACTGGCGCAACCGGAATCAATTTTTTCTCGGAAGTAGTCGGAATATCGACTATCCCACCTTGCCTGGGAGGGGGGCTATACCGCGCGTTCATTGCCTACTTCAAGAGCAGTGACGGAACTATCCAGAGCCTTGGAACTCTTCCAGGTGGAAGTTCCAGTACTGGCGAGGCAATCAACTTCTTTGGCACGATAGTTGGCTATTCGAGTTGTTCGCCATGCGTCGGCTATCATGCTTTTCTTTGGACGAATAACCAAGGAATGCAGGATCTAGGTACCTTACCTGGGGGAGCTACCAGCGCAGCAAATGGGATAAATCTCTCCGATTTGGTTGTCGGCTCGTCTGATTTCCAAGGAAGCGTCGTTCCACATGCGTTCCTGTGGTCCAAAGGTGTGGGGATGCAAGACCTTGGTGTCCTGTCTGGAGGCTATTATAGTTTCGCCCTCGGAATTAACGATCTGGGCGACGTAGTTGGTAATTCTCAGTATGCCAACAATTACAGCAGCGGGGAACACGCGTTCATCTGGAGCAAAGAGAAGAAGGGCATGCGTGACCTAAACGATCTAATCCCACGCGATTCAAGGTGGATGTTATTTGATGCTCGGGCAATTAACAATCAAGGACAAATCGTAGGATCGGGTATAGTCAATCAACAAACCCATGCCTTCCTTCTAACGCCCGGCCGCGATGAAGATTGCAATTGTGATGAGGGAGCGGAGGATAGATAGAGCACCTGGACCGCAAACTCTTTTCAAAGCGCACCGCCCGTGTGGTTTCACGGTCGGCGAGCTGCTTGACAGAAAACTAGCGAGCTATCAGAAAGACGGCACCGCTACAGCAGCGCATCTGAGCCAGATCAAGCGCGCTAAAGAAGACTTCGGCAAGCTCAATTCCGACGCGCTGACAGAAGAGAAGTTCGCAGCGTACATCGGGCGCCGCAAGACTGCGGGCGCAGCGAACGCGACGGTAAACCGAGTCACCGACCTGGTGCGCAGTGCGTACCGCGATGCCGGGCTGCCGGTACCGCGCTGCGAGCACCTGTCTGAAAAAGACAACGTCAGAAAAGGGTTCTTCTCTCCCGACGACTTCTACGCTGTTCACGTAAAGCTAGAAGACTGGCTGGGAGACTACGTGCAGTTTGCGTATCTGACCGGCTGGCGCGCCGGTTCGATTCGAGACTTAGAGTGGGACGCAGTCGACTTCAGAGAGGGCGAGATCAACCTGCCGGGTGAGTTCACGAAGAACGGTGAGCCGCTCGCGATGCCGCTCGAAGGGGAACTAGCCGAGCTGCTGGCGCGCCGCAAGCAGCTGCAGAAGACGGGCGCAGTGATCTCGACCCGCGTCTTTGACCGCGACGGGCAGCCGATCACGCAGTCGATCTATCAGCGTCCGTGGATCGCTGCTTGCCTAGCAGCCGGACAAGGGTGTATGGTTTGCCGCAAGTGCGGAGAGAAGTCTATCAAGTGGTCGCACTGCGGCAGGGCGACGAAGTATTCTGGTAGACTCATACACGATTTCCGGCGCACTGCTGCTCGCGATCTTACCCGAAGCGGAACGCCGCAGAGCGTCGCGATGGCGATCACAGGGCACAAGACAGACTCGATGTTTAAGAGATACAACATCGTCGACACAGACGACGTGCGCAAAGCGCTGCGCAGCATGGGGGCATACCGTAGCGCGAGAGAGAAGCAAGTCGTCGCGATTCAGACAGCTGGGAAGCGTTGAGCGTTACTACAAAAATGACTACACTCGAAAAAGAGAGTCGCGTAAGATGAACGAATCAGAAGAGTTAGGGACACTAATTTTAGAATGGGGCCCGAAATTATGAAGGCCACGTATCATTCGTTCGTTCACAAATTCTCATTATTCGTTGTAGCTTGGACGGTCTTCCTGCTGACTGCGGGTGCGCTGGTCACTTCCAATGATGCGGCGTTGGCGGTGCCGGACTGGCCACTCTCCTATGGAACGCTCAATCCGCCGATGGTGGGCGGAATTTTCTATGAGCATGGACATCGAGTTATTGCCGCGATTCTGGGGCTGCTGATCATCATTCTGGCCGCGATGCTGTGGAAGAAAGACGAGCGGCCGTGGGTGCGGTATCTCGGTTTGGCCGCAATTGGCGGCGTGATTGTGCAGGGAATTCTTGGCGGCCTCACCGTTCTACAACTGCTCCATTATTGGCTGCCGGTGATGCATGCCTGCATGGCGCAAATCATGTTTGGCACGTTGGTGAGCATTGCGCTGATGACCAGCCACTGGTGGATGGAAGATCAAAAGCAATTTGAAGATAAAGGTTCGCCCGCAATCCACACAATCGTTACGCTGAATGCGCTGGTCATTTTCCTGCAGGTGGCGTTTGGAGCGGCGTTCCGGCACAAGTACAGTTCCGTCAAGCCGCATATCTTTGGGGCATTTCTGGTGCTGGGCGTGGTGATCTGGACGGCGACAGTGTTGCGGCGGCGGTTTGATCAAGTGAGAGAAATTAGCCGAGTGCGTATCATGCTGCACGCGATTGTGGGACTACAGATTCTGTTGGGAATTGGCGCGTTGTGGTCACGGATTACGACGGCAGACGATCCCCAGCCGATGCCGGTGATGGTGTGGTTTACGGTAATTCATACGGTAGTTGGTGCGTTGCTGTTTGCGACTTCGATTGTAGCGGTGCTGTTGTGCTACCGTCTGGTGCCGCGTAAGAGGGAAGTGTTGTTCGCGACGACACGCGGAGAGGTTCCGGCTCAATGAACACGGCCCAGGCCACCACGCTTGCCGCACAGCCCAATAGGCTTAGCGCTTATGTGTCTCTCACCAAGCCAGACGTATCGTTTCTGGTGTTGATGACGACGGGCGCGGGATATTACATGGGCGCGGAAGGCGCAGTGCCTTGGCTGAAGTTGCTGCACGTAGTGTTTGGGACGATGTTGATCGCAGCGGGAACTTCGGCGTTGAATCATTACATCGAGAGGGAATCGGATCGGTATATGCGGCGGACGGCGTCGCGGCCGCTGCCTACGGGGCAATTGGCTCCAAAGGATGCGCTGCGATTTGGAGTGCTGTTGTGCCTGGCCGGGGCGGTTGATCTGTTTTACAGCGGGGGATATTTGGCGTGCTTGCTGGGAGTGGTGACCAGCGTCAGCTATTTGCTGGCGTATACTCCGCTGAAGAAGCGAACGATTTGGGCGACGTTTATCGGAGCGATTCCGGGCGCGATTCCGCCGATGATTGGATGGGTTGCGGCGGCGGGGTCATTAGGAACCGGAGCGTGGCTGCTATTCGCGATTCTGTTTTTTTGGCAATTTCCACACTTTCACGCGATTTCCTGGATGTACCGCGAAGATTATGCGCGAGCGGGAATACAGATGCTGCCAGTGGTGGATAAAGACGGCAGTCGAACGTTCCGGCAAATTGTTCTGTATGCGGCTTCGTTGGTGGCGGTGAGTTTGCTGCCATCGCTGGTGGGATTGACTGGAGTGCTGTATTTCTTTGGAGCGCTGGTTACTTGCGTCGCCTCCGTCCAATTTTGTTTGTGGGCGGCGGCATCAAAAACGAATGTGCGGGCGAAGTGGTTGATGCATGTGACGGTGATGCATATACCGATCCTGCTTGGATTGATGATGTACGACAAGCTTCCGCGTTGAAATTGGCTCAGTTAGCAGCACACGATTTCGGTGTGTTTTTGCTTTAAACCCGCACCCTTAGAAGCGAAGGGTGCGGCACTCGCCGGGACCTTCGTGACTCAGGGTGGATATAAAGCTGGGGACCAAGACGGGCACGGCAGTGCCGTGTCCCCACGAGTTACTAGATGCGAATAGGGGAGTGCTGAATGTTTTCACATGCGGCGTTGAACGCTACTTTGAATGGAACGAGCGCGGTGCTGTTGGCGGGTGGATATGCGGCGATTCGCAACGGGAAGATTGCGATACACAAGAAATTCATGCTGTCGGCGTTTACGGTTTCGACCATTTTTCTGATTTCCTATCTGGTGTACCACTACCGAGTTGGGCATGTGAGATTTCAGGGACAGGGATGGATTCGGCCGGTTTATTTTACGTTGCTGATTTCGCATACGATTCTGGCGGTTACGATTGTGCCGTTGATTCTGGTGACGCTGCGGAGAGCATGGCTGGAGAGATTTGATAAGCACCGGATCATTGCGCGGTGGACATTTCCGTTGTGGATGTACGTTTCAGTAACGGGCGTGATCGTTTACTTCCTCTTATATGTAATTTACTAGCTGGCTGTCGCGCAAAAATTACAAGTAAGTTCGGAGTCTTCAGGGGCTGAAGCCCAATTCAATGGTCAGGCATTGCGCCGGGGCTAAAAGCCCCGGCCTCCTAAAGAAAAGCGCAGGGAACTTCCGGGACAGCACACTACTCACACTACTCGGCCCGATTGTCATGACCAGTTCGCAGGTGTATATTGAGCGAATCCAGGTGTTTATTTTGAGGAGGAGGTTGATGGCGGAGGCAAGAATGCGTTAACGGTAAGGAGGTTCCGATTATGCAAAGCTCGGTATTCGGTGCCAAAGCCACCCGGCTGGGCGTTTGTCTCACCCTCGCCACACTTCTTCTGTTATTTGGAGTTCTACCGGTTCTCGCACAGAAAAACGCAGATCCCGGCACTCCCTCTCCTAAAAACAAAGCTCAGGCGGTCACAATTCCGGCGGGCACCATACTGCCGGTAGTTCTGCGCACCGCATTTTCTTTTGACAACTGCAAACCAGGACTGACCTTGAGGGGGAAGATCGCGCAAGACGTGTCCTTGCCGAACGGCGCAAGAATTAAAAAAGGTTCGATGATTGAGGGGCGCGTCGTCGACGTTACGCCCGGATCTCCGAGCGACGGCGCGAAGGTCTCCATTCGGTTCGACAAATTGTATTTGGAGGGTCAATGGGTTCCCCTAATAACCAATTTGCGAGCGATCGCAGGATTTACGGCCGTGCTGAATGCCTATACGCCGTATGAAGCGCCCAGCGAGGGAACTCCGTTTAGCTGGTTACCGACCACACAGATTGGAGGTGACACGGTGTACGGGGCGGCAGGCCCGGTAATGAGTGCGGAAGACGCTTCGGAAGTGGTTGGAAAATCGGTCGGGGCGGGGGGTGTTCTGGCGCGGGTGAAGGCCAAAGAAGGCACGAAGTGCAGAGGAGCAATCAACGGAAATGATAGTCCGCAATCCTTGTGGGTTTTCTCGGCGGATGCTTGCGGAGCTTACGGAATAGAGCATTTGACGATCGTTCACGCTGGACGAACGCAGCCAGAAGGAACGATTGTGCTGGCGTCGGAAATGCGGAATTTCAAATTGCGGAATGGCGACGGGATGCTTCTGCGGGTGAATTGATCGGGCGTGGATGAAGATCAATTCACTAAGTAAGGGCCATGGCAAAAACACCATTCCGGAGAATAGCGTTCCTTGGAGGGACTGGCATAAAGGCCAGCGCTACTGGAGGCGGAACACAGGCTGAAGCCTGTGCTACTGGGGTGCTACTCTAGGGCGGCGATTACTGCGTCGGTGAATTCCTTGGTGCCTGCTTTGCCGCCTACGTCTTTGGTGGTGTGCTTTCCTTCGCGGTAGACCTTGATTAGGGCAGTATCGACTCGGGAAGCGGCTTCGCGCTCGCCTAGATAGTTGAGCATCAGGACGGCGCTCATAATCAACGCGGTGGGATTGGCCAAACCTTTGCCCGCGATATCGGGGGCAGTGCCGTGAACGGCCTCGAAGATAGCGCATTCGTCACCGATGTTTCCGCTGGGGACAACGCCCAAGCCGCCAACCAGTCCGGCAGCCAGATCGCTCATCACATCGCCATAGAGATTCGGGAGCAGGAGCACATCAAATTGCTTGGGGTCGATCACGATCTGCATGCAGGCGTTATCGACAATTAGTTCTTTGTACTCGATATCGTCGTAATTTTCTGCAACCGCGCGAATCGACTTCAGAAACAGTCCATCGCTCAACTTCATGATGTTGGCTTTGTGAATAGCATGGATCTTCTTGCGGCCGTTTTTCCGGGCATATTCAAAGGCAAATTTGGCAATCTTGGTGGATGCCTTTTCGGTAATGATTTTCAAGCTCTCAACGACACCGGGAACGACTTCGTGTTCCAGGCCGGAGTACAAATCCTCGGTGTTCTCCCTCACAATTACGACGTCCACGCTGTCGAAATGCGATTTGACCCCAGGCACATTCTTCACGGGGCGTAAATTGGCGTACAAATCGAGACTCTTGCGCAAGGCTACGTTCACACTGCGGGCGCCGCCGGCAATAGCGGTGGCCATGGGGCCTTTCAGCGCGACGCGATTTTTGCGGACGGATTCGATGGCCGCGTTGTTGAGCACCTCTGCGCCGGTGGTAGCTTTATCGGTGTGTTCAGCGCGTGCGCCGAGTTCTTCCCATTGAATCTGAACGCGGGAGGCATCCAGGATCTGTTTAGTTGCGGCGGAGACTTCGGGGCCAATTCCTTCACCAGGAAGCAATGTCACTTTGTGGGTCATAGATGCATCCTATTTTAGGTGAACCTGCGCATCTTGTCGAAACCCGTATGCGATTAGTGGAAGAGGAGCACAGTCAAGAGTGACTGTGCCACAGGAAGTGCACTTCACGAAGCGTGGAAATTTGCGTTTTACGCAGGTGTGTTATAATTGTTAAGTGAAGATTACTGCTGTGGAGGATTTCGCAGCTGGAGGCCGATAAAAATATGATTAACCTCACAACGACCGCCGCAACGAAGGTCAAAGAAATCATGAGCATGCAAAACCCAGTTCCGGTGGCGTTGCGCGTCGCCGTGGTGGGCGGTGGCTGCTCTGGTTTCCAGTATCACATGGCATTTGAGAATCAGACCAGCGAAGCGGATGAAGTGGTCGATTTCAACGGCTTGAAAGTGGCCGTGGATCAAATGAGTTCCATGTACCTCGATGGCGTCGAGATCGATTATGTAGAGACGCTCGAAGGCGCTGGGTTCAAGTTTAATAACCCAAACGTGAAGAGCACGTGCGGCTGCGGCAGTTCGTTCAGCGTGTAAGATCGGTTTGGCGAAAAAGGGCGCTTGCTTCAGAAAAGCGGCCGGTACAAAGGCTTAAAAGGCTCTCGAAAATTCGAGAGCCTTTTCTTTTTTTTCAACCGTTTCGCGGCGCTTTACATCTGATGTTGGAAGGGACAAGATACGAGTCCCTAAAATTGACATTGGGAAACAGCCGCGATAAGAGCCGATCCAGGAGGGCGGCCTAAAAGCCGCCTCTACATGTGGCTGAAAGAAAAAATCCACGAGGGCTTAAATATGAGTTCAAAACAGGTGGTTTTGATTACCGGAGCGAGCACGGGATTTGGCAGGTTGTTCGCGGAGACACTGGCGCGCAAGGGGTACACGGTATACGCGACGATGCGGGATCTCGCGGGGCGCAACGCGGCTAATGCGGTGCAGATTCGGACGCTGGCGAAAAAGGAATCGATCCCTTTGCAAGTATTGGAGCTCGACGTTACGAACGAAGACTCCGTAAATCTGGCAGTGGGCACCGCCGTGGATGAGGCGGGACGCATCGACGTGGCGATCAACAATGCGGGGTACGGCTTGCTGGGTCTGGCGGAAGCTGTCACCACCGAACAAGCTCAGAGAATTATGGATACCAATTTTATGGGCTCCGTTCGCGTTAATCGCGCGGTGCTCCCGCAAATGCGACGCCAGGGTAGCGGCCTGCTGCTGTACGTGAGCAGCGGTGCAGGGCGGTTGGTGATTCCGGCGATGAGTTTGTACTGCGCAAGCAAGTTTGCATTGGAGGCGCTGGCTGAAGCGTATCACTATGAGTTGGCCGCACAGGGGATTGACTCGGTGATTATCGAGCCAGGCGCTTACCAGACCGCAGTGTTCGGGAATCTGGTCACAGCCGCGGATGAAGGCCGCGCGTCAACGTATGGCGCGCTTCGCGGTTTGCCGGCAAAGATGAATGGAGCGCTGTCAGCCTCTGGCGGAAATGCCCAAGACGTCGCCGACGCCGTATTACGCATCGTGGAAACTCCCGCAAGACAACGGCAATTGCGTTATCGCATCAGTGCCACAGATATAGGTGTCGATGAAATCAACAAAGTTTCCTCGGAAGTTCAAGCGCGCATGTTGGAGACATTTGGCTTGACCAACGACACGGCCTTTGTGCAACGAAACGCGGCGGGATCGGGCAGCGACTAGGCACATTTCCTAGGTCGGAGGAGTTCCATCTACAATTTCGCGCACGATTTCTCGCGCCCTGGATTCATCCTCAGGTAAAACAAAAATGATCGTAGAGCCATCTTTGGGCACTTCCGTTCGAGCGTGAATGAAGTTCTCGCGGAGACACATTTCGATCATCCAGGTCATCCAGGCGTGCTCAGGGGCGTTTTCAGACCAAATATTTATCGTTGCGTCCTCTGAATACCAATTATTCGGATTCCAAGTTTTGATACGTATTTCGGGGGTAAACAATTCTTCGTTATCTGCTAATTCCATCTCTGGTTGGTTCTCGTCGAAGTCCGATTTGCGAATGCGCAGCAATTGCTCTGCCTGCCCGCACAAGCCAGGCGGGACGCCAATCGCAAAGGTCTCGATAATCCCCTTCAGATCCTGGTGTTTATTCTGGATTACCTTGAAAGGGATATCCGCGTCGATGAACATTCGACAGACGGAAACGCAATCTTTCTGGTCGTCTGTTGTGTAAACGCTCTTTAGTTGTTCGTCTTCCGGAACTGCTGACTGCTCAAGTGTCTCCACTAGATCCACATAGCAGTCTGAGCACCGGCTAAACCCTGGCCTGAACTCCGCTTTGCATTCGGGGCAGAACATGCCGGCGAGTTTACTACAACCGGCAAGCACATTTGCATTCTGTGGCGGGCACCCGTATTCTAAATTGCGGCCCTGATGAAAATAGCGCTCGCCCAATTTAATCCAACCGTAGGCGATTTTGAAGGAAACGCGGCTCGAATCTTGAGTCTGGCGGCGCAAGCCCAGCAGCGTGGCGCCGAACTTGCCGTCTTCTCGGAACTTTGCATTTGTGGTTACCTGCCACTGGACCTTCTGGAACGTCCCGCCTTTATTGAACGCAATCTGAAAACATTGAAAGAAGTTGCGGAGCAAATGCCATTGCCTGCCATTGTTGGGTATGCCGGGCGAATCGATTCAGGGCAAGCAGGGAAGTCCATCGCCAATAAAGCCGCGTTGATTTCCGAAGGCCGGGTCGTGTTTGAACAGAGCAAGATGTTGCTACCCACCTACGATGTGTTCGATGAATCGCGTTATTTTCAGCCGGGCGATAAGCATTACGTTTACGGACTGGGACGCGAGCAACTGGGCATCACGGTTTGCGAAGACGCGTGGAATGACAAGACGTTCTGGGCTAAACAACTTTATCCGCGTGATCCCGTTAGCGAACTGGTTGCGCAGGGAACTAGTGTGCTGATCAATATTTCCGCTTCACCTTACACCATAGACAAACGCACCCTGCGGCATGAAATGTTGCGATCTATCGCAACACGACATAACCGGCCGGTGATTTATGTGAACCAGGTGGGCGGGGACGATTCGTTGATTTTTGATGGCGCGAGCGTGGCGATTACTGCCGAGGGCGAGATTGCGGCCCAGGCAAAGGCGTTTGAGGAAGATTTGGTGCTGTTTGATACCATCACCGGGCGTGGTGACCTGCATGAGCAGCCCGTGGACGAAATTGCGTACGCTCATCAGGCGCTGGTGATTGGGACGCGGGACTATGTGCGAAAGTGCCGGTTCGGCAAGGCGATCGTTGGGCTGAGTGGAGGAGTGGACTCGGCGGTGGTGGCGAGTATTGCGGTGGGGGCGCTGGGAACATCGAATGTGCTGGGTGTGTCGATGCCGGGACCGTACTCATCGGAGGGTAGCAAGACCGACGCGAAGTCGCTGGCACAAAACCTGGGCATCGAGTTCCTGACGATTCCGATCGCCAAGGTGTTTGAGGCTTATGGCAACGTTCTGTCGCCCATTTTTGGCGATCGCAAACCGGACGCGACGGAAGAGAATATTCAGGCGCGCATACGCGGAAATTATTTGATGGCGCTGTCGAATAAATTCGGTTCGATGGTGTTGAGTACGGGGAATAAATCGGAAAATGCGGTGGGCTATTGCACGCTGTATGGAGATATGGCGGGCGGACTTGCGGTGATTTCTGATGTGCCGAAAATGATGGTGTATGAGCTGGCGCGGTACATCAATCGCGAAAGGGAAGTCATTCCCCGGTCGACGATCGAGAAGCCGCCTTCGGCGGAGTTGCGCCCGGATCAGAAGGACACTGATTCCCTGCCGCCTTATGAGATTCTCGATGTCATCTTGAAGGATTACATTGAGGACGTGCGGTCTCCGGAAGACATCGCGGTTCACCACGGATTCGATGAGAAAATGGTGTGCGACATAGTTCTAAGAGTCGATCGCAACGAATATAAACGCAAGCAGGCCGCACCCGGGCTGAAGATCACCTCGAGGGCGTTTGGATTTGGGCGGCCGTTTCCGATTGCGCAACGATTTATTCCATAAATGAAGAGGGAACGCGTGAAAGACAATTCCAAGTTTGCCATTTTGGCTGTAACGGTCGCGTTGCTCGGCGCGACGATTACACCGGGACAACAACCCGCTGCGGCGACTGGTTCGACCGCTACCACAGCCGCGCCGGCGCAAGGGCAGTCGTCCGTGCAGAAAAATGTGGAGGCATTTCTGCGGCACTACTACGCGCTGGGACCGGAGATTACGATCACGGTTGGCACGCCGAAAGAAATTGGGACATCAGGGTTGATGGAAACGCCGGTGGACGTGAAGACTCCGGAAGGCTCGGAGAAAGTAAATATGTTCCTCACCAAGGATGGGCGCTATTTGATTCGCGGCGAGGTGTCTGACTTGACCAGCGATCCCCTGGCGGATACGCGAGCGAAGATTATCACTGCGGATGCACCGATGTGGGGTAATCCAAGCGCGCCCATCACTTTGGTGGAATACTCGGACTTCCAATGCCCCGTGTGTCGGAGTTTGCACGACGCGCTGCGCGGGTTGATGCCGACCTATCCGCAAGTGAAAGTGGTGTTTAAGGACTTTCCACTGGAGACATTGCATCCGTGGGCACGGACAGCCGCACTGGCGGGACGATGTGCCTACCAGCAGGACCCCAAAGCGTTCTGGAAAATCTATGACCTGATCTACGACAATCAGGAACTGATTTCCGCTGGGAACGTGTATGACAAGATGCTGGATTTTGCGGGTCAGGCAGGGTTGAACCAGGATGCGTTTAAGGCTTGCCTCAGCAGTCCACAGGCGGCACAGGCGATTGATGCCAGCGTGGCGAACGGGAATTTGCTGGAGGTTCGGAGTACGCCGACGGTGTTCGTCAATGGACGGCGGATTGTCGGGGCTGACCCGCACGCTGTGCAGCAATACATTGATTATGAATTGGCGCAGTTGAAGGCTGGGAAAGCGAAGTAAAGGGGCTTGATTTTGAACTGAAGTGCGGCGGCGGAGGGATTCTTCGACTGCGCCCCGCAAACTGCGCAGACCTTCGTCGTTCTGGATGCATAAGAAAAGCCACAGTCAAGAGTGACTGTGCCACCAAAGCCGAGCAGTAATTCCAATGGAAACTCTCACAGTTGCGTTGGGTTTAGGTTGCTCAGTGTGCTGCGGCAGGGGAGAGCAAGCAAAGGAACGGAGCCAAGAGGCGCGATAAAGGCTGCGAGTTGTGCGGTTGGTTGGGTTACATTTCTTAGTTAACATAATATATCTTATAGGACTTCGCGTCAAGGGATTTCTTTGGGTTTCTTTGTGTAGGTGCAGGGCTTTTAGCCCTGCCAGCAATGCCCAGGATACATGAGTTCCACTCTGGCGACTTTTGTGGCGTTTGCAGTAGTCACCGCTGCGCCTTCCACCGAATAGCTTGCATCCACATCGGTGTCGGCAGTTTGCACTTGGAAGCTGAATGCCTCCGGGGCCGCGGCAAAGGTAACTTCTGCGGAAAGCCGTGCGCGTTCATCCGCAATCCGCTGGCCAAAGCAACCTGAGCGCTCTTGTATGGCAGCGCTGGTTGCGGATTTTCGTTGTTCATGACGATTGCCATGTCGCCTTGCGAAATGCTGACAGGCGGATAGAGATGCATAAACTGGCATAGCGGAAAGCTCCTTTGTAAATCCTTTTTGAAGAGTCCGGTTGGCGAAGACCAAAGATCGCTAAAGCAGAGTGCGCCAAAAGAAAAGCCCCGGACGCGATGCTCGGGGCTTGAATACAGTTTTCTATATCTAAGTATACTCCTATTTTATCTTATGTCAGGAGTAAATATAAATTATTTTGCTTTTCTTCCGAAGAGGGTTTGCTTTCTCCCGCATATGACAACACTATGTTTGGAATTGTTTTACTTTCTTCTTGACACGTAGCATTCGGAGGCGCACTCTCAGAAAATCCTCCGAAGCCCCGCCCTCCGGAAATCTGAGAGGCGTCATGTCACACTTCTGCCATCAAGTGAGCTATACAACCGAAGCCTGGCACAGAGTGTTGGAAAATCGCGAAGACCGTTTTGAAGCCATCCGAGCCACCATCGAAAATCTCGGGGGAAAATTTCATTCCGTTTTCTTCACCACTGGTCGCTTTGATGTCCTGGCCATTACAGAATTTCCCAATGAAGTTACTCCCGCGGATATCGCCACGGCCTTTGCACAAGGTGGTGCAGTTGCCAGCATCCAAACCATTTTGTTGCTTACCGCCAGCGAAGTGATTGAAGCTCATACGCGGGCTCCGCAGCCCATTTATTCGACCAACTCAAGAAGGTACGCTGTCGCGGCTACGGCAGGCACTTAAGCTGGGCCAGTTTTCTGCTAAACTTTTCCGGTGTCTACCACGCCCAGCTTATCCGTGCGTCTCTCGCAAATTCGTGTGCATCCGATAAAGTCACTCGACCCGATTTCTGTTAAAGAGAGCATCATCGGTCCTTCGGGTGGGCTTCAGAATGATCGCGCATGGGCGCTCTATTCGGTCGATGGGAAATGGGTGAACGCGAAGCGGACCTCCGCGATCCATCTGATACGCGCGGCCTACGCGCCTGATCTTGGTTCAGTTACCCTGTCTGTCCGCAACGACAGCCGACAGATTCCCGGGCGGACTTTTGCCTTCCCTGCTGGCTACGAAGAAGCCGCCGAGTGGTTCAGCACGTTCTTTGAGCAACAGATTATTGTTCGCTACGATCCCGGAGGCTTTCCCGACGATTCCATTGCGAATGGACCCACGATCGTTTCCACCGCTTCACTCCAAACAGTCTGCGAATGGTTCCCTGCGATTACGCTGCAGGAAGCGCGATTGCGCTTTCGAGCCTCACTTGAGATCGATGGAGTGCCTCCCTTCTGGGAGGATCAGTTGTTCAGCGAAAATGAGCGCAACGTGGTGCGCTTTCGGATCGGCCACGTGAATTTTGAAGGCAGCAATCCTTGCGCACGCTGCCCGGTACCTCCGCGCAATCCCTTCACCGGTGAAAATATCGAGGGCTTCCAAAAGAGCTTCAACCAATTGCGAGAGGAAACGCTGCCCGACTGGTCACCGCGTGAGCGCTTCGACCATTTCTACCGCTTCTCCACCAACACCCGCGTAGCCTCCGCGGAAATCGGCAAAATTCTCCGCACGGGAGATTCTCTCGAAATTTAGCCGCTATTTCTTGGCGGATCGTGTGTCGCCGGCGCGTTCCGGCAACGGGCGGCGCTGATTTTTTGCCCACTTGGCAACGAGTTTCTTTGATTTTCACGTGAGCATTAGCCGAAGCGGCTGGGTAATCAGGCTCCAGCCGTAACCGTAGAGGTGTGTTTTGGAGACTTGCAGTTTCAAGCAGCGCGAACCTCGTGGTCTTCTTCCCTTTCGCTGCCTCAATTCCGTGCGCCCAGAGGAAGTTGTTCTCAAGTTCGCCATCACGACTGTTCACACGCCACCTTCCGAAGTTCTGTCTAGGGAGATGTATAATTATTTGAAGGACTCAAAGAGTGAACCGCAGAGTCGCTGGAAACGTTTCGAGATCTTCTAGATTCAATGCAGGCACGGCAGTGCCGTGCCCCTACAACGATACTGACTGAGCCTTATGACGCACGCGTTCGATTTGCTTTGTCCGAAGCATGAAAATAGAACGCAAGAATGAAAAAGGCGAACTCGGAAGTTCGCCCGGCACTCTGATCAATTTTTAGTGTTGTTCGCTTACGCTTTTTCGCCTTGTGGCAGCTTTCCGCCAGGGCCCTCTAACATTTGCTCTTTGCGGTAGATGAGAGAATTTATGTCGTACGTGGCCAACTCAAACCCGTGGCCATGGGTTATCGCATCCGTGGGACACGCTTCCACGCAATAGCCGCAAAAAATGCAGCGGGAATAGTCGATGTTGTAAACCTTGGCATAGCGCTCGCCTGCGGAGATACGGCTCTCCTCGGTATTTTCCGCCGCCTCGATGTAAATACAATTCGATGGGCAGGCCGCAGCGCACAGAAAACACCCCACGCATTTCTCGAGATTACTCTCGTCGCGATGGAGCACGTGAATGCCGCGGTAGCGTGGTTGGAAATTGACGGGCTGGTGCGGATAATTCTCCGTCACCGTTTTGCGAAGCATGTTCTTGAATGTGACGCTAAAGCCCTTGACCAGCGCACCAATTGTTTCGACCACTTCTCCAATAAGCGATGCCATAGGTTTCTAGTCTAGCAAACCCATCCTAAGCCGAGCAAACCACGTCTGTTTCCCTCGAATCGATGTTACAATCCCATTCGCTTAAACGACGTACCCAACCTTCGGGCCATTGCATCGTATGCTCAGTCAAATCCTCCTTGAAGGGAACTCCATCCACCAATGAACAGTCTTTCGCAGAATACTCAGGGCACTCGTCGTGATTTCCTTAAATCTTCCTCCTTGCTGCTGGGTGCAGCCGCGGTTTCATCTGCGCTGCCTCGTTCTCTGTTTGCTCAGGACGACGCGCAACGGCTTGACCAGCTCCGCAAACAGCTTGCAGGGCCGGTCCAGGTCAGCAAAGTGTCGGGCAATGTCTACATGCTTTCCGGAGCC
>DASXIT010000118.1:0-5577 GCA_036497825.1 Candidatus Acidiferrum sp. | reverse complement strand
GATATGCTGGCCTATAGCTTCTTTGGCTGTATATCCAAAGAGTCGCTCGGCACCTGCGTTCCAGCTGGTGATGACGCCCTCTAAAGTCTTGCTGACAATCGCATCATCGGAAGAATCTACGATTGAGGCAAGTAAGCCGATTGCCTTATCGGCTTTCTGACGCAGTACGGGAAGCTCGTCCAAAATTGATTGAGTGATCTTGTCTGTGCTGGCTTCCTGATCGTCAATAATACAACTTGCTAGCGCTTCATGCGTCGCAAGAAGCTGCTTGATGTCGTCCTCAAACTGGATTTCAGGATGGACCCTGGTCCAGTAGTGTGCTGCCCGAACGAACGCCAAGAAAAGTAGTAGGTACTGAAGTCGAACGATGCCTAGCATTCGTTCCAGTGCATCGAGGCATTCCGCGGCATCCGCCGTCTGCAAGAATACATGACTGGCAAGAGAAAAAAGCCCATCTTCCATCTGGGTGTCGGCCGTCGGCATTTCAACAACCCAACGCTTTCAGCGCGGGCATTCTTATCGCCAGCCGGC
Source organism: Candidatus Acidiferrum sp. (assembly GCA_036497825.1). Classification (GTDB taxonomy): domain Bacteria; phylum Acidobacteriota; class Terriglobia; order Acidiferrales; family UBA7541; genus Acidiferrum. Next base: position 5,046 of record DASXIT010000118.1, on the reverse strand, counting down.
CGACCAAGTCCAATCAAGAAACCGGTGTGGCGGGCGATGCAGTAGCGGACTCCGCAAAAGCGAGAAAGATAGACGAAAAGTCGTTCTTTGAAAACAGATGGCAGGGGGTTATCAAGATAGGCGGCTTGAGCAAATCCCCACAGTCTTTCGGTGATCTCCGGAGTCTCGGGCGAAAGTCGGAAGAAGTTCGGAAGCACGCCAAACCGCTCATTGACGTGCCGCTGTAGTTCCTGTGCAGTAGTACTCGCCGATTGAGCATTGTTGGATGTCATATAGCCCGCCGCCGCAGTTAGTCACAGTGCGCCGGGCAAGTATACGAAATTGGAACAATTGATGCCCTAAATTTGAATCGTGAGTAGACTGGTCATATGCGAAAGCGCCTTATCACCCCAACTCCGGAAAATATTCGGACTCGCGGCGAAGGTTGGTTAGATGTCGAGCGTGCAGCCGTTGTCGAGGTGACGTCGGAAGATAAGGACTTTCCGGTCGAAGCGGCCTTCGTTTCGGGAGATGCGCGGGGTTGGCGCGCGGCAGCGCCGGGAACCCAAACGATTCGGCTAATCTTCGATCAGCCGCAAAAGCTCAGGTGCATATCCCTGGTTTTTGAGGAAAACGAGACCGGGCGCACGCAAGAGTTCGTTCTGCGGTGGTCTCCGGATGGCGGGAACTCGTTCAAAGAAATTGTGCGTCAGCAGTGGAATTTCAGCCCACCTGGGACGATCCGCGAAGTCGAAGAATATCAGGTGGAGCTGTCAAACGTTACTGTGCTGGAATTGGTCATCAAGCCGGATATCGGCGGGGGACTCGCTCGCGCGTCGCTGAAGAACCTTCGCTTGTCTTGACTGTTGTACACAGGTCTTTGAGGATTCACTTCGTAACTGCCTTTAACTCGACACCTTTTAGGAGTATTGTGGATTCAAAGTTCGGCCCGTCCTGCAACAGGGAGAGACCCAAATGAGCGACAAACCTAACGACAAGGATGAAGACCGCCCAGAAGAGAAGGCGGCTGTAACTCTTTCCGGAACCGTGGAGAAAATCATCCCACCAATTACTCCCAACCAGCCAGAGAAAGCGCAAATCTCCGTGGAAGGCGCGGAACACCTTTACAAAGAAATCCGCGTCGAGAATACTCTACAGGATGAATCCGGAAACGAAGTCGCACTGAAAAAAGGCGCAACGGTCGACGTCACGATTGAAGCTGCCCCTGAGGCAACTGAGCTCAAAAAATAGCCATCAGCAACAGAATCCGCTCCACCACTCGTCACGAAAAGGTACACGAACTTGTGTATTCTCACGCCGCTTACCGGTCGCCGCAATCTTGCATGGCAACCTGAGCCTTCATCTGCAAGCACCGCCAATGGGTCTTCACCTACTCCAAGATCGCGGAGACTCTCGCGGATTTCATTGCCGAGGCTAAGCCGACACTGCCGCCGCAGGGTGTCGAGTGCATCTGCCCTCACTGCAAGATTAAGGGCACCTATCGCCGGTATGAACTTATCTACCAGAAGAGTGCTTTGGCACGCTGCTAGGTGAAGGAGGTATCGCTATGCACCTAATGGCAATTATTGGGATTGTCGTAGTTAGCTTATTTGTCCTCGTGGCCGCTGCGGCGGCCATCGCACTCCTGCCAGGCTTTCTCCGATACATGAAATCCGTTCCATGTAGTCTTATCGGTGCGGTTCGTTGCTAAGGGTAATGGCAACGATATGGTGAGATTGAGACATTGACCTGGTGTTCCCAGCCGAGAAAAACTATCCCAACGAGAAGACTCAGCCGAGTCCAGTAATTGAGGGTGCTGCCGCGGCGGCGTAAGGGGTTCCCTCCAGAGAGGGATGCAGGGCCACACGGGGCTCGAAGGTGCCCTATACTTTCGGGCCCTTTGTGTTTCGTAGTAGGGCGCGCGCCGATGAATCCACTGCGTCCAAAAGCGCGACTCGGCACGGGGCTTGCTTTACGCTACCTACACCGATTTCACCACCGGCGACGCTATCTCGCTCTCCGTCTGCGATATTGGCAACGGGGCGCTCGGTGGGAGTCCGGCGGCACCCGTATGTAACGCAGCAGGCCCTGCAACCTCCCACTATATGGTCATCGCTTCCTCCGCCAGTTGCGCGGAGATCGAGGACCTTACCCGGCGGTGGACCCAGCGACGGGAGACGTGTACGTGGCTTATGAATTCAACTGGGCTACCAACCTTTTTGGCTGTCCATTGCAGGTGCAGGAGCACGTAGCTTACGCCTTGGCCGTTCGCGAAGATTTTGCTGGCGCTAACTGCACTGCGTGAGAAAACACCAGAAGTTGCTCGCGCGCAATTTACCGAGCTCGTCGCGGAGTTCCCGGAGGACTCGCTGTTTGCTAGTGAGCCGAATTCACGACGTTCCAATTTTACTTTGTAATTTCTATGTTCGAATTTTGTCGCTGCTTTCCCCACGGTGCCTTTTTCTTCGTTAGCACCGTCCCAATCCGCGGCTGGTGAATATCTCCTTCCATTGACACGCCCATCATCGATCCGGCGTGCTTACGCCGAAACAGTGGGTCCAGCGGTTCCAGCAACAAGGTTTTGATTCCGGTGGTATTGTCTGAAAGCGACGCATCCGTCCACAAATTCCCATGCAAATCCACCTGGGCGTTCTCGATTTTGTACGTACCTTCCGCGCGTGCTCTCGCCCCGGGCACTTGGAAATAGGTGCTCGTCAAGTGAGCCACTCCATTTCCAATCTTCAGCTCGCTCGACAGATTCTCCACTGCCACTTCCGGCGCATCACCTTCGGCCTTGATCTTCTTGCCCTGCGCTCGCGCGCTCAACACATTCATTTTCACCTGCACCGTTTTCTGAAAATGTCCGTTCTTCACTTCGAATTTCCCATTCGCCTCTAACGCGTCCAGAAAACCGTCACCAAATTTCCGCATCCGCACATGCCCCGAACAAACCGCAGGCCCAATCATCGCTGGCCTGCGGGCTCCGCTGAACACCCAAAGCAGATCCTCCGCCCGCCCATTCGTGATCGAGAAATCCAGCGATGCCTCGCGGTGGTCGCTCTTCGCATTTTCCACAACCCCACCCCGCACGTGAATCGTGGTTTGCCCCACTCGGCCTACAACAGCTTTCAGTTGCGCCTCGCCCTTTACCGCATTCACGGTCACGTCAAATTGCGTGTGCAACTCTACCTTATGACCCGCCGACACCAACTCAAAATCCGATGCGCTCGCCTCCCCCGTCACCTCCACCTGCTCCAGTGTCCCGCCGAATTGTCCCTCCGACTGGATCGTGCCCCTCAGCCCCGAATATTTATTCAGTTTTGCCTCGCTCAGCTTCACACTTCCACTCAATGGTAGCTTCCCAATTTCACCGCCTTCCCACGGCCCAAATTTTCCCTTCGATTCCAGCTCTCCCGGCGGCTCAGGAATACCCATGCTTACCTCATAGCCCATCGGCTCGTGGGCCGCTATCGAATCCAATAGCAGCTTGTGAATTTCAAATTTCAACGGCACTTCGCCTTTTTCTTTCTCAATCTCAAGTACCGCCCCCTCTGTTATCACCCTTCCCACCGAAACTCTCGAACTTGTGTCGTTCCCGTCTGTAACTTCATTCCAGTTCTTTGGCACCCCCGGCGCCGGTATTCGAACGCGCAATCCATTCACTTCGATTTTTCCCAAATGGTATGGCCGGAACAGCAAATCGCTATAGCGTCCCGTGATTCGGATTTTCTGCACCGTCGCCAGTGGCTTCTCGCGCCCAACCTTCGTCGGACGTTCTAAACGCACCATCTCCAACTCGCATCCAGGGTGTGGAAAATAAAATCGTCGATATTGCCCGATGGTCACAGTAGTCTTGAATGTGTCTTGAAGTCCCGGCACCACTTGCGCTTCGGAATAAGGCCAATTGCCGCGCCAACACCGTGCCGATGCCTCCCACCAGCACAAGTCCCAACACCCCAAGCAGCAAACGCGACCGTTTTGTCTTAACCGGTACTTCTGGAGAAATCCGTCGCTGGCGTGGCCCACTCGTTGCCATCGTCACACTCACACTTTCTCATTTACCCCAACCCGCCGCATCTCCGCGATACCGAATCTGCTGTAGAAGTCCTCGAAAAATCCTCGTCTCAACGTAATTCACTTCCTTTCTTCCACCGAATTCACTCAGCCCTCTTCAAATGTTCTAACTTCGAATTTCGGACTTCCAACGCTCGACTGCTAACTTTCACCCGCTTTCATTACCGCCGCGAACCTCTCACGCAGCCTCTTGCTATATCCCACCGGCAATTCATCCGTCCGGTCATCCGCAGTCAGCACCAGGATATTCCGCGTCGAATCCAAAATCGCCGAGCACACTTCGGAGCTCTCCAAATGCTTTCCACCGCCAAAACCGTTCAAATCGTAATAGCTCCCGCTGTATCGGAAGCACGCGAGTGAGCAAGGTACTGGTAGGGTCGAGGAATGGCGCCATGCTCCGTAGGTGCGGTTCTATCCGTTGCTCTCCGTTTCCTCTGAGAGTGCCTCACTAATCGACCGTAAGCTGGTTTCCATTCCCCGCCACGTCGAACGGAGCATGCAGATTTCCCGCACTAAATGTGCCCGAACACATTTAGTGCGTTATGTGGCCTCCGTATTTATGTGGCGTTGAGTCTGTAAGTCTCGAGTTTCCAATCGTCGAGCGTCAGTGAGCAAAACATAACGAACTCCCATACTTGTCGGATCTCGGTTTCAAAAGGAGATCTGACATGTTCGAAACGTTGTTCAAGTATCTGAATGTTCTAGCCCGCCATAGTGAAGGCCCCGCAGCCGAAGAGCGCCGACGATTTTTGATCCACCGCGCCAATGAAGGTGCAGCACGCAACACTCTGCGACAAACTGCCAACGAACTTCTGGTAATCGCAAAGAATATCAACGTCACAATTGGCAAGACGATTAGCAACTACGATCTTGAGGTAGCTGCAGAGAGATGGGCTCGTCGCCAACAGCGCAAGCACCGCAGTCGCGGTCCAAGGTGGTCAAAGGAGCTGTTCTTGCAAGTGGGCAAAAGCTGGCTACGATTCTTAGGACGAT
>DASXIT010000117.1:0-4324 GCA_036497825.1 Candidatus Acidiferrum sp. | reverse complement strand
CTGCAGGACGAGGAAAAATCGCTGCAGTATTTGGGGACGGATTCCGTCGACAGGAATCTTGTACTGCTGAAGCCGTATCTGGCATTCCAGATGGAACCATTTACGGAATTTGTGACGCGGCACCGGCAGTTTCTGCTGTATGTGGAAGACGAAGACAAATTCAACTGGCTGCCGAGGTATCTGCCGGGGGCAGGGTTCGAGATGCAAGTCTTGCGAGCGGATCCGCTGCGGAAAGTCTACCTGGTGACTGTACCCGCCGATTCCAAATAGCCTTTATTTTGGCTGGGAAACCAGCGAGTTCAGAGGGGCAGCGAGCATTCTTGCCGCAGTTCGCGAATCGGGGTATGGTTAAAACGCTCTGCGAAAGATCGGTGTTGTGAGGAAATCTCGACGGTGTGTTCGAAAATAGAGAGTTTCGTCAGAGTCAGCAGGTTGATGAGGTGGAATGGCTAGGGGAGTACATCTTTCGGTCGCGATTCCCGTACACAACGAAGAAAGTGTGTTGCCCGAACTGCTGCAGCGATTGCGGAGAGTTCTGGACGCGCTTCCGGGCGGCCCGCACGAAGTAGTTTTTGTAGATGACGGAAGCACGGACAGGACCTTCGCCATGCTGAGCGAGGCGGCGGCGAAAGACGATAGTATCGTGGCGATTTCGTTATCGCGGACTTTCGGACACCAGGCGGCGATCACGGCGGCGCTCGATCATGTGTGCGGTGACGCGGTCGTGGTTATGGATGGAGATTTGCAGGACGTGCCGGAAGTGATCCCGCAATTCGTGGAAAGTTTCGAAAAGGGTTACGACGTGGTGTACGCGCGGCGGGTTCGGCGCAAAGAGCCGTGGCCGTTGCGAGCTTGCTATTTTCTGTTTTATCGCATGATGGCGAGCCTGTCGGACATACGATTGCCGCTGGATTCGGGCGATTTTGGATTGATGTCGCGGCGGGTTGTGGATCAAGTGCGGCGCATGCCGGAACATCACCGATATTTGCGCGGGATGCGGAGTTGGGTGGGATTCCGGCAACTGGGAATTCCGGTGGAGCGGGCAGAGCGGCATTCGGGCAAAAGCAAATACAGCCTGATGCGGCTGATAAAACTGGCGACCGACGGGATTTTTGCGTTCTCGATTGTGCCGATCCGGGCGGCGGCGTTGATGGGCGCGTTTGTGATTTTTCTTTCGTCCCTTTTCGTCTTGTACGCGCTGTATGCGAAGGTTTTTGAACACAAGTCGCCGCAAGGGTTCACAGCCTTGTTAGTCGCGGTAACGCTATTGTCGGGGATCATGCTGCTTTTTCTGGGCATCATTGGCGAGTATGTGGGGCGAATTTATGAAGAGACAAAGGCTCGACCGCAATACGTGATCTGGCAAAGAGTTGGTAAAAATGCGCCATCTGGGAATACAAATCGCGACGATGCTGCGGCACAACAATTTATAGAGAAAGAATCGCTGAGGTAGCACGGTGTGCCCGCAGCCAGGTCCTCAGTGAATCCATCCGCAGAAACAAACGCATCGAGAAAAATTGAGTATCTATCGCCGCCTGCTTCCGTGAGCATGTCCGATGGGTATTTTCAAATTGCGGGCACCGATCATTTTTGGGTGCAGAAGCGATTACGGGTGCTGCAGCAACTTGCCGGCGATGTTGTGAAGGAGGCGGCGGAAATCGCGGAGATCGGATGCGGTCACGGCTTGCTACAACGGCAGGTGGAAGATGAATTCGGCAAACAGGTGACGGGCTTTGATTTGAACGAATATGGACTGAAACACAATGTAAGCCGGGCAAGCCGGGTGTGTTGCTACGATATTTATCAAAAAAATGAAGAGTTTCGTGGCAAGTTTGACGCAATACTTTTGTTCGACGTTTTGGAGCACATTACCGACGAAGATGGATTCATTGAGGCGATCCTGTATCACCTTGCGCCTGCCGGAAAATTGCTGGTGAGTGTCCCCGCCGGGCAGTGGATCTACTCTGGTTATGACCGCGCAGCGGGGCATGTTCGACGCTATTCGTTCGGAACGCTGCAGAAGACTGCGGCGCGTAATCGTTTAGACGTAGAAAAATGGAGTTACTGGGGACTGCCGCTCCTGCCCGCTCTGGTGGCTCGCAAGGTGTTAACCGGAAGCAAAAAAGACTCGAGCGAAGCATACTCGAGTGGCTTTGACTCGCGGAGCGCGCTACTGAACGGCGCAATGAGATTTGTTTCGAAACTGGAGATTATCCCGCAACATCTGGCAGGCACTGCCGTGATGGCAATCCTTAAGCGAAGGTGACAGCGGGACGCGAGTTTTCTGAGCGTTTCATCGGTACGGGCGTCAGTAGTATCGTCTTAGCGTTGCGTTTGGGAAGAGCAAAACTGAACGAATGAGCACTCTCGATTTCATCATGCGCCAGCCGATCGTTTATCGGCTATGGATGGCGCCTTTCGCGAAAAAGAAGTTTGCGCCGATTGTTGCACGCAACGACATGTCGCGTGTACGCCGCGTGCTTGACGTGGGTTGCGGTCCAGGTACGAACGCAAATTATTTTTCCGACGTGGATTATCTGGGGATCGATCTGAATCCCCAGTATATTCGCGATGCCGAGCGGCGTTACGGAGATTCTAGTGGGCGCAGGCGTTTTATGGCGGTGGATGCCGCCAAGTTTGTGGCGCCTCCACAGGAGCGTTTCGATTTCGTGCTGGTGAACAGCTTCCTGCACCATGTGGACGACGATATTGTGAAGGGCATTCTTGCGAACCTGCGGAATTTGTTGGCGGAGGATGGTTACGTACACATCTTGGATCTCGTGCTTCCGGAAAATGCTTCTGTGCCTCGATTTCTCGCTCGTTCCGATCGAGGTGACTTTCCCCGGCCGTTGGAAAGATGGCGAGAACTGTTTTCCGAGTTCTTTGAGCCAGTCTGCTTCGAGCCGTATGAACTGGGAGCTTTAGAAATTGCGCTGTGGAGTATGGTTTATTTTAAAGGAAAAGTGGAAAGGTAGGGGCCCGCAGCCGCATTCATTCACAATTTAGCCGGAAGCATCAAGCCCTTCGCCAAATTCAAAAGTCTCTCTCAATGCAACGAGAATTAGTGGTGCGATGATCGAACGATATGTCCTTGCATCGACGGTAGGAATCGTCCTGGGCCTTACATGTCCTCTCGATGGTACGAAAAGACGCGGTGAAGCGAGCACTACAAGGAAAATCCCCAAAAACAAAGCTCGATACTACAACAACCACAACAGCTAGTTGGGGGCGCTCCGGCGGTCGCCCAAAGGCGTGGCTCCGATTTCAAGAATTCTAGGCCCTTGCAAGTCATCCAGAGCTTGCCGTTGCGCTCTCGGACGGGCACCAGGTGAAGTAGGATGTTCCTCCCTAGCGCCCCGCTTAACTTGCACGAACCGATGGCCACGTTCGATTTTCTATCAGATTTGTGAACAGAAATTCGCCAAAACGGATATCATTTCCTCGTCACCGCGCAGAGCCATTCTCAGGAACCTCTTGGAGACGTACGGGCATGGGAAGAATAATTTTACGGCATGGTAAGTATTACGAAGAGCCGTACCGGAACACTGGGCCCATTGAAAACGGTAAGGTTCTATTTCAAGCGCAACTAGCTCACGATATCGCTCGATCCCAAGTTGGCGTTGCGCGTACATGGCCGCGAATTGTTAGAATCGTTTCACTTGCAATTTTGGGTTTGGCCTTGGTTGCAATGACTTTATGGTTCACTCTGAGATAGTCTTCGGGCCTGTAATCTGCGTTGGCTCTGAGGACTTAACTTACCGAAGGGAAATCCCGCTTATTGAGTTTGGCGAAAAGCGGGATGGAAAACTATGGACTGGTTCCTTCAGAAATTTCCGCAGCGGGCGGTTTTCGCCGCGAAGAATCCGGGTTATGTCATAAGATCTCTGTACCGTGAACTCACATCCGCTGACGAAAGATTCCTTTATACCATAACGAATGTTTCGACGCGCCGTCTCCGCGATTTCTACGACGAACCCATTCATACGCAACATTTTTCTGATTGCCTCCGCTCGGCGAAGGATACGTTCCAAGCCTTAAAGATCGAGAGTGCCGATCTTTATGCCAAGAAAGTACTACTCCAATATGCGGCTGTTCGAGCCGCTCGGCCTAGAATTGTTGTGGAAACTGGTGTGGCTAATGGCGTTTCTTCTGCCTATCTACTACTCGCTCTTGAGGCCAATTCATCGGGAACGCTGTATTCGATAGGACTAGATGACAAAGAATTTCTTCCAGAGGGTAAATCGCTTGGATGGGTCGTCCCCAAAGAACTCCGTTCCCGTTGGAAACTCCTGGTAGGGGATTCGCGAGAAATGTTGCCTAAGCT
>DASXIT010000116.1:0-7112 GCA_036497825.1 Candidatus Acidiferrum sp. | reverse complement strand
CAAAGTGACCGAATCTCTCGCCACCCGCGACCTGCCTTCTACCACCGCCCGGCGGGGCGAGCCGGCCACACGCAAACCAACCGCATCGCAAAAATTATTCAACGTCTAATCCGGATATTATTCTGAAATTGCTGATTATATCGGCGAGATATTTCGGTGCTGTCCTAGCTGCATCCTCGGACCCCTCCGATCCGAGGATCAACCAAATTGCTATTATGGCTCGCAACGTACAACAAAAGTGGCGGCCAACACACGTAGTGCATTTACAATACCCCAAACATTCCCGATCGAAAAGGGTTTCTGCTTTCCGAGAGGAATTCGGCTTGCACTCCTTCTGACTTGCGATACTCTTATGCTCACATCCTCACCTGAGGTACACCATGCGCCCCACTGGCGTCACTCTTTCCGCCCTCTTTCAATTCTTTCGCGGTGCTATGGTTGCCCTTTTCGCCGCAGGAATCTTCCTCGTTGGTGGTTTGGCTTCTCGACTCGCCGCTCTCGCCGTCGAGGGCAACACCATCCAACGCGTGCTGGGAGGCCTCGGGCATTTTGTTGGTGTGGCACTGCTCATTTACGCTGCGGTACAGATCATTTGCGGCATTGGCCTCCTTTTGCTTCAGAACTGGGCTCGCATCTTGACCATCGTCTTTTCCGCTCTCGGAATCCTCTTCCTTCTCCCCCGAGCGCTTCACCTTCGCCCCTTCTCCGCGCTTTTCGCGATCCTAAATGTTGTAGTCCTTATCTATCTCCTCCTCCCCGAAACAAGAGCCTATTTCCTAAACAAAAATCTCCTCACCAATCCGCCCGCAAACAACTCGTCCCCCATAAAATCCGTTTAATCTCCACCGACGCTTCCTCGCGCATATTTGTTTCCTCCCTCACAACTCGGAAAAACAAACATGTCATTCCTCGCCCCACTCGCTTTTTCCTTCAATTTTCTCCCTCTCTCCTCTGCGTCACTTCTTTCCCCGACTTGCTTTCCCTTCTCTAAAACCATAACCTGACAGACTTATGCCTGACTTCACCCCAGAAGTTCTTGTCACCGCCTTTATCACCTATATGGTGTTTCTGTTTTCCACCACCTGCCACGAGGCCGCCCATGCTCTTGTCGCCAAACGAGGTGGCGACACCACCGCCGCTCTCGGCGGACAAGTCTCTCTCAATCCCATCCCTCACATTCGCCGCGAACCCTTCGGCATGGTGCTTGTCCCAATTCTCAGTTTTTTCTTTTCCGGTGGAATGATTGGCTGGGCCAGCGCTCCGTTTAATCCTGAGTGGGAGCGTCGCCACCCCAAACGCTCTGCCTGGATGGCCCTCGCCGGACCGGCCGCCAATTTCACTTTAATGTTTCTGGCGGCCTTCGCTCTGAAAGCGTGCCGCGCCATCGATCTGTTTCATCGCCAGGCAAATGGAGGTTCCAGTTTTCTATTCACCACTCTCGTCACCATGTTCATGCTGAATCTCCTTCTAGGCACCTTTAATCTTCTTCCCGTTCCTCCGCTCGATGGCAGTACCGCCATCATGCTTTTCATGAGCGAGTCTGGCGCGCAGAAATATCTCGACTGGCTCCGCGGAAACAGCTTCGCCATTGCAGGCCTCCTCGTCGGTCTGGTCGTCTTTCGGCAAATCTTTCCTTACGTCCAATATTTCGTCATGCACCTGCTCTTCTAACCTGCACTGCCCACTTGTTTGCTTGCGCAAAATGCCCGACGGCCGCCGGATCGAAGCTCCCTCCGCGTTCTGCGCCAATCTCTGGCTGGGATGAGGACAAACTCTTCTTCGTGGAAACGTCGCAACTCGTCTGGAATGATCTCGCCGGCAAACACATCACCCTGCAGCACGATCTTCCCGATGGCTCGCTTATTTTCTTAAGACTTCTTCACTGTTCTGATTCTCACTCTTCTCTTCCAGCCGCCTACGAAGCCTATTTCATCGGTTACGATTTTCACGGCTCCAATCAATTTGCCCTTTTGCCCGCGCTTCCCCGCTATCCCGTATCCCCCTACTCGATAAATTAAGAAACTCTTCCCTTCCATTTCGATACAATGGCCCAATTCGGCATTACTTTTCCTTCCTTTGTTTCACCCCACAACCACTCTCCCATTTTCTTCTCCCTCGCAGCTTCTCCTTTATTCCTAAAAGATTGCTCAACTTAGCTCTACCCTCTCATTCCGATTTCGCTTCTTCGTTCAATTTTCTTCGGCTTCGGAATCTCTTATCACCTTTGGCACACTTGTTGCCTTGTCTTCGATCATGGCCTACGCATCTTTCAAAACCGTAGAAGTTCCCACGCTCCACACATCCTTGACTCCCTGCATCTTTGACGGCGACCCGTCAGAACGCGACGCCCTAACCGCCACCATCTCAGATATGGGCTATGAACCAATTCCCTACTGGTGGGCCGGACCTTTTCCGACGATACCGTGAAATTCCAGATCCTTCAAAAGCTGTTCTTCCAGAGCACGGACGCGGCGCCTCTGATCGTCCATGCTGGAAGTTTTCGATTTCGCTCGCAAAGTTGCCCGCCATTACACCAACGTTCTTCTAGTAGGTCCGACCGGTTCGGGCAAGGAACTCGTCGCTCATGCCATCCACCAACTCAGTCCCGTCAGCCAGCAGCGTCTCGCGGTGTGCAACTGTTCGGCAATGGTCGATACTCTGCTGGAAAGCCAGCTCTTTGGCCACGTTTGCGGCGCCTTCACTGGAGCCACCGACACCCGTCCCGGCTTATTTGAATACGCCAATGGTGGTACCGTTTTTCTCGATGAGGTCGGGGAAACTTCGCTTGCCATGCAGGCCAAGTTGCTTCGCGTCATTCAGAATCGCGAGATCCAGCGCGTCGGCTCTCCGGAAGTGAAGCAGGTGAATGCGATCTTCGCGCTGAAGTTCTCGCCGGGCGTTTCCGCGAAGATCTTTTCTACCGCTTGAATTCCATTCAGATCCGCATTCCATCACTTGCGGAGCGCCTGGAAGACATTCCCTTGCTCGTCCAGTTTTTCCTTAAGAAATACAACGACGCTTACGCCAAAAACATTGCCGGGCTCACCCGCCGCACGCAAACCATCCTGCTGCAGCATCCCTGGCCAGGTAATGTGTGCGAACTGGAAAACGTAATTTCTACCGCCTGTATCACCGCCACCGGCGATTTCATCGACATCCCCGACTTGCCGGAAAATCTGCAGCATCGCACGCCGGTACTTAACAATGACGAGGAATGGCGCCCGCTGTGTCTCGACGAAGTCCGCAAATTGCATATCCGCAAAGTTCTGCAAATGTGCAACGGCAATCGCCTTCGCGCCGCCCAGATTCTCGGCATTGGCCGCACCAGTCTCTACCGCTACCTGAAGCGCGATGGGGTAGAGGCCAAACCCCGCCCCACACAACCGGCGCTGTAGCCTAAACCAACACGATCGCTTGTCAGCGGTTCCGGGTGTTGGGTGCCCCACACGCCGTTGTAGCGTGTGGGGTCTTTCTTAGTCCGAAGTCCGAAGTTTTAAGTCTCAAGTCTTAAGTGTTACGGACATGCCTCAACTGCATAATGTTCAGCAACGTGTAGGGACCGCCTTCCGAGGCGGTCCGCCAAACTAAAGCATGCCGCACTTTCTCGAGTTGAATTCTGACCGTTCTTTCGTTCGGCTACCCGCGCAATATTTGCGCGCAGGGATTTTCTCACCTTGAATTTTCTCGCGAATCTCACAATCGCTGATGAGCTCAGATTCGCTCGCTGCTCGGTCGACGAGCTGGATAGACAGTCCCAAAAAAACATGAAGCTGGACGCCTGGAACCCGCTATCGAGCGAATCCTGTAATTCCCCACGTGGAATCCAAGCCCTCTCAAAGGGGCCCGTGCATCTTGTCTCTTCCAGCAAAAACGAATTGAGCACTAGTGAGCGGATCGTTAAAATAAATTTCATGGTCACAAAAAAAGCGCGCCCCACAACCATTGCCCAGTACATTGACGCCGCCCCAAAAGATGCTCAGAAGAAATTGCGTGAAATGCATGAGTGCATTCGCAAATCGGCGCCGGGGGCCAAGGAAGGTCTGAAGTGGGGAATGCCTGCGTTTTCCTATAACCGGATACTGGTCACCTTCGCTGCCTTCAAACATCACATCGGCTTCTATCCCACTCCATCAGCCGTGAAAGCCTTCGCCAATGATCTTGCGAAATACACCACATCAAATACCACGATCCAGTTTCCCCTGGAGAAGCCTCTGCCGTTGCCGCTCATCCGCAAGATCACCGCGTTCCGCGTGAAAGAGAGCATCGAGAAAGATGGGAAATGGAGAACCTGACGGAACTTCTATTGCGCCGTCATGATTTGGAAAGAGATCAGCCCGTCCCACCATCACTCTTGGCGCAACGCGGCCATCGGATCAACCTGCGTCGCTCGCCGCGCGGGAATGTAGCAGGCCAGCAAGGCTGACAACAGTAGCACCGCTGCCACAACTCCGAAGGCGATTGGATCGAGCGAGCCAATGCCGTACCACATTCCTCGCATCACCCGCCCTATCCCGTAAGAGCAGGCGAAGCCAATCACCAAGCCAATCAATCCCAACGTTATTCCTTCCTGCAAAATCAGCTTCAGCACTTCGCTCTGCCCAGCGCCCAGCGCCATGCGTAATCCGATTTCATGGGTACGCTGCGCTACCGCGAAGGACATGACACCATAAATTCCAAACGCAGCCAGGCACAGCGCGATCAGCGCGAAGCCCCCAAACAAAACCGCGCTGAATCGGTCTCCACCCACCGATTCCTCCAGAAGCCGGTCCATAGTCTTAACGTCCGCCATCGGCAAGTCCGGATCGACCGAACGAAGGACCGCGGCGATGCTCTTGCTCATGGTGTCTGGGATTACCACTGTTCGCACAGCCATGGATACGGACGGCCAAGGGCTCTGCGCAAAGGGCACGTCAATCTCGGGAAATCCTTCGCCCTTCGGTCCACCGTTGCGCACATTGTCGTACACGCCAACAATCTGCCAATTGATCGGTGGCCCCAGGTTTGTGACTCCCGGAATAAGCTGCTCCACGGAAATTTGCTGCGTCAAGGGATCGACGTTCGGGAAATAGCGCTTCACGAACGTCGAGTTCACGACCGCAACAGGAAGACCTCCAGCCGTATCGGCTTCCGTGAAGGCCCTCCCTCGCGAAATGCGGATTCCGAATGTGGAGAAGAATCCGGGCGTCACCATGTTGAAGCCTGCACCGGGGCGTTGCGAACGATCTGCCACTGGCTTGCCCACAATATCAAAAGGCATGCCAAAACCTGTGCCTTCCACCGGCATTCCTGTTGATACCGAAACTGCGGATATCCCCGGAAGAGTTTGAACCCGCTCACTCAATTGCCCGTAAAACGATGTGATCTCCTCAGGCGTTTTCAGACGCTCGGACGGCATGGGCAATTGGAACGTGAGGATGTGATCGGTACGGAAACCCATGTCGACGTGCGTCAGGTTCCAAAAACTGCGCACCGCCAGTCCGGCGGCGGCTAACAACGTCAACGCCAGAACAAACTCGGCCAGCACTAGAGCGTGCCGCACTCTATGCCGCCCGATACTCATTCCTGTTCGGCCACCTTCTTTCAGTGTTTCATTCAAATTTAACCGCACTGCTTGCAGTGCCGGCGCGCAGCCGAACAGTACGCCAGCAAACATCGTTGCTCCAATGGTAAAAAGAAGCACCGGCACGTTGAGCCGGACATCCGCTTCTGAAGGCAACGTGTAAGGCGGCATCAATGCCGTGATTACTTGCAGCAGACCCCAGGCTAGTCCCACGCCAAGCGCTCCCCCGATCGCCGCCAGCGCCAAGCTCTCCACCAAAAACTGGCTGAAGAGTTGCCTTCGCGTTGCGCCCAAAGAAGCGCGAACCGCGATTTCTCTCTGTCGTACCGTGCCCCGTGCAAGCAAAAGATTTGCGACGTTGACGCAGGCAATCAACAATACAAACCCCACAGCCCCCAGCAGCATCCACAGCGCCCGCTGGGTATCGCGGCTCAGAAAGTCGTTCTGCAAGGGTTCGACACTGGCGCTCCAGCCTTGGTTCGATTTGGGAACACCTCGGCGATGTGCTTGGTCACCGAATCCATGTCGGCATTGGCTTGCGCCAACGTCACGCCCGGTTTCAGCCGCGCCATGACCAGCAGCCAGTGAAACTCATGATTGATTTGTTCCGGTTTGAACGAAAGTGGAACGTAGAGCTCGCTTCGCACCCGGTCCGTTGCTCCAGGGGCTAGCACACCGACCACGGTGTAAGGCTCTGAATTTAGTCGGACTTGTCGCCCGATAATGTCTCTATCACCGCCAAATCTGTTCTTCCACAACCGGTAGGTCAGGATTACCTCGTGATCTTTGCCGACCTCCCCTTCCTCGGGCAAAAAATCGCGCCCCATAAGAAAAGGCTGGCCAAGGACTTCGAGGAAACCTGGGGTGCCGGGCTCCGACTGAACCTGCTCCGGCTGGCCCGAGGTCGTCAAACTCATCTGCCCACCGGTCCATGCCGCCATGGATTCAAACGCGGTGCTTTGACGTTTCCATTCCAGATAGGTTCCGGCGGCGGTGACGTTTCGGTTGTCCCGCACCTTTGACCAAACCATCACGATCCGGTCGGGCTGGTGGTATGGCAGCGGAGCCAGCAAAGTGGCATAAACCACGCTGAAGATCGCGGTGTTCGCGCCGATGCCCAGAGCTAGGGCCAGCACCGCAACCAAAGTGAACACTGGATTTTTCCAAAGGAGTCGCAAGCCGAACTGGAGGTCACGCCACACATTTCTCACGTAGTTCTCCTCACTTCGGGTTTAGGCCGTCTCCCCAGTAGACGAGTTCACCTGCCATTTGGTTCCGTTGTTCGCTGAGCGTCCGCTCATTTTCTGGAGCTAATTGCGCATACCCTGACGAACCTCTCCTATGACCACGTGACTTTTGATATTGGAAACTATTATGAATTCAATTGGCATAGGCTCAGCCATTACCAGAAGAAGATTGACTTATGCCGCGACGCAGCATACTGTCTCCCCAAGTTATTTTCCAGGGCCTGCAATCCAAGTAAATTCAGGTGCACACAAGAATCAATTAGTAGAACGATCTAGCTCGGACCTAAGGAGGTCATACATGAAGC
>DASXIT010000115.1:0-2561 GCA_036497825.1 Candidatus Acidiferrum sp. | reverse complement strand
AAAGCGAAATACGGGGACACTATTACATATGAGGAAGATCGCCTGGCCCATGTGAAAACGGAATTTGGGTTCGATGTTCTGGAGGTGGCGAAAGGGCGTTACGCGCCGGATAATTATCATGACTTCATAGGTTTTGGAGTTTCCGTTCCCTTGCTGGAACAGGCATTTCAAGAAACCTACGGCTTGGATCTGAAGGAAGTTCTGTCAAATGAGAATAAAGTCATCGGCTCCTACCGGCATGATGTCAGCAAGCTTCTGCCGGAAGCTACGCGTATTGCGTGGAGTTTGAAGAAAGATGACATTCAGAAGGATCAGCCGGGAATTACAAAAAAGAGATTTCTCTACAATCTTTCGCGTGCGAGCTATCATAAGAATTGGGGCAAGGAGTATCAGCCTCTCACTCCTCGCGAAAAAATGTTGGCATTATTGATTCGCATTCTGCCCAAATTTGGCCCTCTGAAAGTTCTGCAACTGAGGACTCCCACACCCGAGGCGCAGAAGTTATTTGAAACAAGCTTTAATGCAACCATGGACAATTACCGCCATTTATTGGGCGATCTGGGCGGGGGGAAGCTGGATTTGCCCAACAAGAATTTCGACACGGGCTCGATTACCGCGCCGGGCGTCTACAAATTGACCGACAAGGCGCAGGCTAAATTGCTCGACGATCTCGCGAAGGAAAAGTTTGCGGGGGTCTCTTCGGAAATGCGTACGGAACTTCTGGAATACCTGGGGCATGACGACGCGCCATACGCAATGAAAAAAAATAAGAAAGATTGGAATAAAGTCGAGGCCGAGCTGGACGAATTGAAAAATACGGCGCCACCCGCTGCTGCAGCGAATGAAGCTTCTCCATCTGACGTCTCCACGGGATCAAGCAAATAAATCCTTGCATGAGCAATGGTGGAAGTGAAAGTTTGCGAAGTTGGGCTTGATTCAAAACATGTCCAATTGCTCTGCCTCTGGGATGGTGCGGGACCTCGTCGAAATACGCCCAAGGTCCCATTATTTACAATCACGAACAATTATTCGAGATAGTGAAACATCAGTCAGACGATTTTTGCGAATCGTTGTGCGGAGCGTTCTTCTGCAAAACGCGGACAAGGAGCTGCCCTGATTTTGGAATTGAGGCTTTTCCGCCAATTACGATTTCCCTAGCTGTGATTTTTCGGCCATAGACATCCGCGCTGGCGTCATCATCTGGACGGAGGGTAGAACCTTCCAGGGAAACGCCTGCAAACAAGCCACGCGCTCGAGAGTAACTCAGGATTTCCGCACGCAGGTAGGCGTCAGTATCCGCCGAAGCGTCGCGACCTTTTGGGCCGGCCGCAACGGATGCATCCGCGCCGAGCTTAACTTTACTGTCCAGAATGGAAGAAGCACCTCTCTGGTTCATAACAAGCAAAACCAGGTCTGTGGCCTCGCCGCCGAGTTGAAATCCTACGCTGCCAGCTTCTAATGCATACATGGCTGGAGCGCCCCAGGGGCCAGTAAAATGTTCACCGGTTCGGCAAACCATCGCTCCGCGACCGTAACTTCCGCCGACTACAAATGCGGCTTTCAAGACGGACGGGAAAACGATGATGCATTCCGCTTTATCCAGCAAGTTCTGCGGGATGTTGTCCGGCACATTCATCACTTCCTGTAATACGGTTCCTGAATTTTCCAAACGTTGTTCTTCCTTATTCGCAGCGAACGCCGCCGTTGCCATAAGGAAAATACATGCACCAAGAGTCAATTTACGAAACATATCGAACCTCCAATTATTTCTTGCCAGCAGATACAAGACAATTTCAGGCTAAATCATTCCGAATAGGCTTTTGATTTTGCCCACGTGAAGACTTTATTGCTGGAGAGTAAAAGTCTATCTTTGAAACAGAAGGGCAAACTACCCCAGAATGGGAGCAGAATGCCCTGGAATGCGGTTAGTTTAATAGTCTCGTTTCGCCATTCAGGAGCTAAGCCGGCGACCCTGAATGATCTGTATCACGAAGGCAACTATGGCCAGTACCAACAAGATATGGATGAGGCCACCCATCGTGTACGATGTAACGATTCCCAGGAGCCATAACACGAGCAAAACTGCAAAAATTGTCCAGAGCATTTCCGATCTCCTTCTCAGCTAAGTTGAATTTCGTTCCGTTAGCCGCCGTTCAAAACTAATTTGCTGAACACGTTGTTAATCGCGGTCAGGGTGAGAGTGGCGCCAGTTCCAGTAATTTTCCTGCTCTCGCCTGTTGGACTCTTTATATTCGTGAGCCTTTTTGTGTTTGTTGGTCAGGTAGACTCCCCAGGCATGGTTCTCGCGATCATCCCAATTGTGATAGTCCTTGTGGTGTGAATCGTAAATGCGGACTTGGACTCCGTCATCATTGGGTGCGGGTGAGGCGACGATGGCCACCGGTGCGATAAGGGCCGCGGCCAGTAAGAACGTGCTGATGCAACGGTTTGCAATATGCATAGAAGAATCCTCCATTAAAGTCGCGCGATTTCAGACTTGGCGGTCGGGAGAAGTGAAGGTGAACTCTTATTCCGCTTCGGCTTCGACGTTGTCTTCTCTG
>DASXIT010000114.1:0-40859 GCA_036497825.1 Candidatus Acidiferrum sp. | reverse complement strand
AACGGCCTCCTGGTCCCGAACCAGGCGCGCTAGCCAGGCTGCGCTACGCCCCGACAAGTCCAACAAGCTTCTCAGCCTTGCGAGAACACAAGAATAGCATAGCAAAACGATACCTACCAGACTACCCTTCGCCAGCATGCTCAAAATGCGAGCCATCCATCAGCGAATCACGAGAAAACGCCGGAGAGCAAAATCCTCCCCGGCGCCAAACTGTTTCAATGTAAAACCAAATTAAAACTCGTAACGCAGCGCAAACTGCATAACACGAGGATTATTATTCAGGCGCGAATAATTTCCGAAGTTCGAGCCCGAACTATCAATGGAGGCGTTAATGCTCTGAGCGTCAAAGCGAACGCTGTTAGTAATGTTGAACACTTCACATCGAAACTGGAGGCTCTGCTTTTCACTCCAAGGCATAAGCCAGCGCTTTGATAGGCCGAGATCAATACCAAAGAAACCTTGTCCGCGGAGGTTGTTCCGCGTGCCAGCCTGTCCGGGTAAAGGTTCGACGAAAGAGGATTGCGCTCCAGAACCGACCGAAAACGCATTGACAATTGTCCCATCCGTTGGAGATTTGTACGCTCCGGTCTTGACTGGCATCGTCTGATATGCGTTACCGGACAAGTCCCAATCAGTGGGCCATTGAGCGCCGTTGAACACACTGAACGGAAAACCGCTGGTCAGCCGGAACAATCCAGAAAGTTGCCAGCCTCCGATAACAGCTTCGCCGAAGCTGCCAACGTTGCCACCGATCATCTTGTTCTTGCCAAATGGCAACTCCGCTACCCAGTCGGCCGTGAATTGATGCGTCGCATCAAAATCAGACGGGCCATAAAATTGATATGGACTCCATGCGTTAATCACCTGGGAACCGAGCCCACTGATCGTACCCACTCTCTCCGCATCGGAGGCAAGGTCCATGGACTTCGAAAAAGTGTAATTAAAGTCAAATTGAACTCCATGAGACATTTTGTGCTGCAAGGTTACTTGCAACGCGTTGTAATTTGAGTAGCCCATAGATTTCCACATGTATGCGGTCGCAAACTGCGGATTGTAGAATGTGTATTGTCCGCCGACTGGCAAATAAGAAGCTCCAGAGGTCCCGGGAATCCCGAAATAATCCAAGTCTAACAATCCGGTAGTCTCGTTTAGGTTACTTCCACAAAATAAGTCAAAGGCGGCCAGAACGGCATTCGTCGTGGAACCGGGGCCGCCGCCGCATCCGCCTGAACTGCCAAGAGAGTACTGGTCGCCCGACGCCAACGGAGCGATTACGTTCTGCCAATATTTAACTACATTGGCAGGCAACATGGAGTTGTTGAAATTGGCATCCGTTATTCCCTTTCCTCCCTGTTGTGAGGTTCGATAGAGTTTCGCAAGTGCTGTGACCGCCGTGAAATAATCCACACCTGAAGCCTTGTCCTTAAAGTTCAGCGGGGTGGATGCATCCACTTGTGTCAGCAGTCGTCTCCCGAGTCGACCAACATACGCGGCTTCCACAACAAATCCGCCTTTAAGCTGTCGGGAAATCGAGAGGTCCATGGTGTACGCATAGGGTGTTTTTAGACCATGGTCGATCGTTGATCCGATAGAGAAAGTGCCTGTCGGATATACCTGCGGGAAAGTCGCCGGAGGTGCCGGCAGGAAAATTGTCTGGCCAGTATTATCGGTAGTCGGGATTACGTTTATGTTCGTGGCCCGCGGTGCTGTCGAGACTGTTTGGAAACCGGCCGGATTGGAAAGCGAAGTAGAGAGTCCGAAAGAGCCGTATTGGCTGAAGTCATCAGCGATTCCTTGGCCAAAGCGATCGTAGATCATGCTAAAGCCACCGCGGATCGACGTCTGACCCTGACCTAGAGTAGCACCAAGCAAACCGTCACGCTGCTGTGGCGCCCACGCAAAAGCAATACGTGGGCCTAGATTTTTTGGATCCCAGTTGTAATACCCGGAAGTTCCATTTGCGGGTCCGGACCAATTGAATGCAACAAGCGGATCTTGATTGGAAGGAATGCCGTTTGCGCCCGCTGCTCCCCGGTTCAAGAACCATTGCCCCATGTTCACATTGGGCGAAACCTCCAGTTTATTGGTTTCCCACGGCGGGGAATACAAGTTATAACGAAGACCAAGCGTTAACGTCAGAGTCGGCCTTACTTTCCATGTGTCCTGCACGTAAAATTCATATCCGTCAATTGCGTATCTCCTGTTAAGTGGCCCACCTTGCGGCAGGGCAGTACCGTTCCTTGTAAAGTTATATCGAGCATCAGCCTCTGATACCATCCCGAGCAAAGTGGTTATTGGATAGTCATATGAGTTTGCGAAGTCTGCACTGACTTCTGGTAGGCAAGTACCACCCGGGCAGTAGTTGATTGGATTTAAAGGTGAATTCCTTTGCGCAAACCCGGAGGTATCAAACCACGAAGCATTAGCTATTCCGTCGCTAAACGATGTGGATGTACTCTGGCTGGTAGTGCGGATAAATGAAAGCTGGGCACCAAACTGGAAGGTATGTTTCCCGTGAATCCACGATAGGTCATCCGCGTATGTGTTGATGGGCCGTTGAAACGAGTAAGAGCGGGTAATCGCACCCGTCGCGTCGTTTAAACCACGCAAGTAAATCCAGCTTTGATCTGAATTCCCGATATTGCCAACGCTTTGCCGCACAAATCCATAACGGAAACTATTAATTATCGTAGATTTAATAACTGCATTGTAGTTGACTACTATTCCTTTACTATAATTAAGAATATCGTGTTCAGGTGCCTGACCAGGAAGATATGGTTGCAGGGCATTATTATCGTTTCTAAGAGCTCCCATGATTGACACGTGCTGTTTGGCATCTCGCGTAATATTGTAATCCAGTTTCGCAATATACACTTCCTGAGTGTCTGATATAGGTGCGCCAAACGTATATCCTTGATAGTTCAAGCCATCTCCGACGGCACTGGTATTCGCCACCGGATAGGTATTGAGATAATTTAGGATTGCCGTGTTCGGGCCGATTCCCAACGGGTCCATACCAGTCAGTTGCGACGCGGACATGCCATAGGTTCCGGGTGCAATGGTATATGCCTTGCCGCTCACGCCGGTGGCCGTTCCACCTGGGCATGCCGCAATTCCACCCGCGCACTGGTACTGCAACACTCCGTCCCGCAACGCTTGTGAAGGAACCGTTGCCGTCTGACTAGTTCCTTCCGCTCGTCTCGTACCTTCATAGTTTACGAAGAAAAAGAGCCGATCCTTCTTGATCGGACCACCAAGTGATCCCCCAAAGATATTTCGAATCAGCTCGGGAGGCTGATTGCACTGCTTTTCAGATAATGGGATGCCGTTTGCCAAACAATTATTAATCTCACTGCCTTTCACGAAATAATCGTTAGCGCTTGTCGCCGTATTTCGATGGTATTCATAAACAGATCCATGAAAATTGTCGGTACCGCTCTTGGTCACTAGCGAGACTTGCGCGCCAGAGGCTGATCCCTGATCGGAGTCGTAATTGGTGGTGGATACACGAAATTCTTGAACTGAATCGAGTGTGACCGGCAGGACGGATGTGAACGCGGCTCCACCTATATCGTTGGACGGGATTCCATCTACCGTCACATTGCTTTGGTCGCTTCGCGCACCATTCACGGCGCCTTTACGAGTGTCGTAATCCGGAATGTCCGTACGGCTGTTCGGATAGGACACGCCTGGCTGCAGACTGAGGAGTTCCGCAACGTTCCGTCCTTCCAGCGGCAACTGCTTCACCTGATTTTCATTGAAAGCTATCCCAAGAGACGCATCGGTCGTGTTCAAGGACTCAAGCTGAGCAGAAACTTCGACTGTTTGTGTGGCGGAACCGACCTGCAACATAATGTTCTGAGTGGCAGGCAGATTCACCAATAGTTGCAAATTAGCCTGCTCGTAAGTCTGGAAGTTACTCATTTGCGCTCTGATCGCGTACGTCCCTGGTGGTAGGGCGATAAATTCGTATTCTCCTGCAGAACCACTGGTCGCAGTGCGGACTAATCCGGTCTGGCTATTCGTCAGAGTCACGCTCGCCCCAACAATCGCCTTACCGCTACTGTCCAGCACGCTGCCTCGTACAGAAGTGGTTCCTGTTTGGCCGTAGGCCACAGAATTCCCCAAAATAATCACGCTACAAATAAATACAAAAAAAGCACAACGGATGAAAGTCCGCGGCATGCACAGCTCCTTTGCGAACAAGATTAATTCTTGACTAGCACCCAAGTTGTTGATGAGGTGATACGGGGCGTGAACACAACTCTCTTAACCACTCCCCCGAATGCGGCAGACCCCCGGTCTTGAAACCCGCATCCTTACGGTCCAACCACCCAATCAACCGACCAGCTGATTGCATTAGCTTTTAAGTCAAATTGGGAAGCCTGTCAACAAAGTTGTACTGATGAGACGAAAAGAATTTTTGAATAGTTGGAATTTACAGAAAATAGTATCCGAGTACAATATCTAGCTTAATCGCGGCTAAATTCAAGCCGCCTGCACCGGCCATCACCCCTTCTCGATGACCACACGAGTACCAATAGGACTATTCCCTATCCCAAGCGCAGCAACTTCGCCTGCGTAATCGCCTTAAATTCCAAAATAGGCGCCAGGATCGATTCCGTAACCTTGCCATCCAGGCAAACCAGCGAGACCGCCTCGGCCCCCAGGTTGGCTTCTCTTCGCCCAAGCGCGAACGTTGCTATATTCACGCCAAGCTTTCCCAAGGTCGTGCCCACATGCCCAATAACTCCCGGCTGATCGTGGTTCCGCAAATACAAAATCGTACCCGCCAGCGGCGCCTCCAACGAAATCCCGTCAATCTGAATCACGCGCGGCGACCCATCATGCAGCACCGTCCCTTCCGCGCTGAATCCTGGTTCCCCCGACTTCTGTGGCAACGCAGACACCTCCAGCGTGTGCGGAAATCCGTGTTCGCGCCGCCGCGTTTCTTCCTCAACCGTCAATCCCCTTGCGGCCGCCACTGCAGGCGCATTCACCACATTTACCTTCGTGTCCAGCACCGCGTTCAACATTCCCGCCAGCACCGCACTGCGCAACAAATGGGTGCCCACTTCGGAAAGTTCGCCGGCATATCTAATCTTTATGCGTGCGGGCCTAGTCGCTGCTGCCTGCGACACCAGTGCTCCCAGCCGATCAGCCAGCGCAAGGTAGGGCCGCACCCGCCGGTATTGTTCCGGTGAGAGCGCTGGCAAATTCACTGCGTTCTTGATGACGCCCTCGGCCAGATAATCACGCACCTGCACCGCGACCTGTATTCCCAATTCTTCCTGCGCCTCTGCCGTAGAACCCGCAACGTGCGGCGTGCTCACCACATTCGCCAATCCAATCAGTGGACTATTTTTCGGCGGCTCTTCTGCAAATACATCCAACGCCGCCCCGCCAACTTGTCCGCTCTTGATCGCCGCCGCCAGATCCGCTTCATTGATCAACTCTCCCCGCGCCGCGTTAATAATTCGCACGCCTTTCTTCGTTTTCGCCAGCGTCTCTGCGTTGATCATCCCCTGTGTTTGCGGGCTAACCGCGGTGTGCAGCGAAATGAAGTCGCTTTCCGCCATCAGTTTCTCCAGCGGCACCAGTTCCACAGACAATTCACTCGCCGCGGATTCGCTCAGATAAGGGTCAAACGCCAGCAATCGCATATCAAACGCCGCCGCGCGAATCGCCACTTCTCTGCCGATGCGGCCCAGTCCAACCAAGCCCAACGTCTTGCCCCGGACTTCCGCGCCAGACGAAGATTTCTCCCATTTCCCTTCGCGCATTGACGCGTCAAATTTCGGCACCTGACGAACTAGAGCCAGTAGCAGCGCAAACGTGTGCTCCGCCACGCTGACCGAACTTCCTCCCGGCGTGCTCATCACCAAAATTCCGCGCTTGGTCGCTTCGTCGAGATCAATATTGTCCACGCCAACCCCTGCTCGCCCAACCACCCGCAACTTCGGCGCTTTATCCATTAATTCGGGCGTAACGCGCGTAGCGCTGCGCACAATCAACGCTTCTGCATCCGTCAATTCGCCCGCAATAGTCTCCTTGGTCGTTTGCACGACGTTCCACCCGGTTTTTTTCAGCAGTTCCAAACCGCGGTCGCTGATTTTATCTGCTACGATGACTTTCATGTTTCCTCGATTCGGGTAAAAGCCGCGACAGAACGCTCAGCGGTCTCTTCCCATAGTTAGGCAACTAATAAAATTACTGTGGGCCTTGGAGTGTGTCAAATCTACTGGTCAGCAGAAATGCGGTGCAGCGCCACAAGTGTCTGTTATAGTGCAGAAACAGGAGTGTACATGACGCTTTCCGAACAGATTCAGAAAGATATCGTCGTCGCCATGAAGACCAAGGACGAACTAAAGCTCAGCGTACTGCGCATGGTAAAGTCTGCCATTCAGCTCAAAGAAGTCGAGAAAATGCGCAAGTTGGACGAAGCCGAATCCATTCAACTGCTGCAAACTTTGCTGAAGCAGCGTAAGGAATCCATCGACCAATTCACAAAAGGTGGCCGACAGGATCTCGTTGACAAGGAAGTAAAAGAAGCTGCTGTGCTCGAAAGTTATTTGCCGGCCGGCGCTTCTGATGCCGAAATGGACGCCGCCATTAGCAAAGCGATCGCCGACACCGGCGCCAACTCCATGAAGCAGATGGGCGCGGTAGTCAAAGCCGCAAAAGAAGTGTTAACCGGAAAAGCTGTCGACGGTAAAGTGTTGAGCGACCGCGTCCGCGAAAAGCTTTCCAAGCTAGCCTGACCAACCCGCGGCTCGTTTCATCCATCAATTGCATGCCACTCCCTGCAGAAATTCCGGTTCGCTATACCGAAGAAGACGCTGGCTACGTGAGCGTGCGCCCGGTCGTGAAACAGAATTTCCGCTTGAATGAACTCGCCGACATGGTCGTGCGCGTCGCTGGCAAAGATGCCTCACGCGTGCAAAAGATCTTCCAGAGTGGCACCGTGATCTACAACGGTTATCGATATTGGTGGGATGCCATTCCGGCGGAACTGAGCGAAATTGAACAGTTATTGATTCCCTTTCCCGAAGACGATCCTTCCGTGTCCTTTGATCCAGCAAAGGCCGTCGCGGTTCTATTCGAGATGGGTGGTGGCGCGCAAGTCCACGTGGTTGAAATTCAGCGCCAAGAAGCCTCGCAGAAAAAACTCTTCGGCCCCACTAGCCCTTGGGAAATAATTCTGCAGCAAGCCAGCGCTTTCCTCGCTCGCTACGAAAAATATTCTCACGCCCGCAAAGCCGATCTTTTCCGCATTTCCCTTCCATTCGATAAAGCGCAGCAACTCTTGAGTGCAATGCTCCAAAACGCCCCCCGAACTCAACGAAATCGCTGGGCCACCCTCCGTCCCCCCGCCGCCATCATCCTAGTCTGTCCTCGCTAACTCTAATTCTCCGTGGCACAGTCACTCTTGACTGTGCTCTTGGGTGCGAAGTGACCCGACTTTTTCTTCGCGCCGCTTTTTGGCGCGTCGGGTCGCGCAGTCGAAGGATCTCAACTCCCCACTTAGCGAGCTACTCATACCTATAGGAAATTCCGTCATCTCTTGCCGAGTGGAAAAGCCTAATTCGCCTTAGCCTTAAGTACCGCGGTCCCGCGCTCATCACTCCCACTCGCCCGATAAAAAGTCTTCAACTCAAAATGGATAGAGCAAGGAATCTTCGAGTGGCCAAGGCAGTCTCCAAGAATATCCTTCCCTTGCGACATTGAGCGCAGTCGAATCAGGAAAGAAGATGCAAGCGAATCTCCGGACGGGCTTAGATGATGACCTGTTGCCCACGTAAACACGTAAATGCGTCGCACAATACCTACCAGCGCCTCCAATGTCAAGAGAACCGCCGGTGAAATTTTTGCTCATTGCCCTAGGAATCTCTTTGCGGTGCGCTTCGGGTACGGCATAATCCCCCCACACAACGAATTCATCTGATTCAAGGCTAGTTGAGAGAACAGGGAGGAAACGGTGAACGACCGTCCATGGAGTTCCACGGCATCCGCCAAAGAGTTTCGAAGCTATGTGCCGGGCTCGGAGAGCCCCACTGAGTTTTCCATCCGTGCCCTGATTCTCGGCGCATTATTCGGGTTGCTGTTCGGCGCCGTCACCGTTTACGTCGGACTCCGTGCTGGCCTCACAGTCTCCGCTTCGATTCCTATTTCCGTTCTCTCCATCAGCATTCTTCGCGCATTCGGCCGCTCTACCATTCTCGAAAATAACATCGTCCAGACCACCGGCTCGGCAGGCGAATCCCTCGCCGCTGGAGTGATGTTCACTTTGCCTGCGCTGATTTTCCTGGGCTTTGGTTCCGAGTTTACCTTCTGGCGCATTTTCCCCATGGCGCTCCTCGGCGGTTGGCTCGGCGTTCTGTTCATGATTCCGCTTCGCCGCCAACTTATCGTGAAAGAGCATGGCAACCTCTCCTTCCCCGAAGGCACCGCTTGCGCTGACGTTCTTGTCGCCGGTGAAAAAGGCGGCTCCTTTGCCGGACGGGTTTTTTGGGGGTTGGGCCTCGGTGGCTTCTACACCTTCTTGATGAACACCGTTCAGGCTTGGACCGGCCAGCCTGAGAATCGCCCAAGCTGGTATCCCGGCGCTTCCTTCCGCGCCGCTATCACTTCTGAATATTTGGGCGTTGGCTATATCATCGGTCCACGCGTCTCTGGTATTTTGTTCGCGGGCGGCATCGTCTCCTGGCTGGTGATGATGCCTGCAATCAAATTCTATGGACAGCTTGCCGGCAGCACTCCCATCTATCCATCCACCATTCCAATTCCCTTGATGACGCCTGACGATATCTGGCGCAGCTACATTCGACCCATGGGCGCTGGTGCGGTCGCTGCTGCAGGACTGATCACCTTACTTCGCACTTTGCCCACCATCATCTCCGCTCTCACTGCAGGCATGAAAGATGTTCGCGCCGAAGGTGCCACCGCCGCCAACGCCCCAACTAGCCGCCTTGACCGCGACACCCCCATGAAATGGGTCATCCTCGGCTCAATTCTAATCGTCGTTATGATGTGGGTCTTGCTGACCTTCCATCCGATGCAGGGTGCCGCGACTCTCTGGTATCAAAATCTTTTCGCCGGAATCTTCGTCGTGGTCTTCGGCTTCCTCTTTGTCACCGTCGCCAGCCGCATCAGCGGCCTTCTAGGCAACTCTTCCAATCCCATCAGCGGCATGAGCATCGCTACTCTCATGGCCACCTGCGCCATTTTCTTCCTCGCCGGTTGGACCGCGCCAAACTACGCCGTCTTAGCTCTCATGATTGGTGGAGTCGTCTGCATCGCCGCTGCAATTGCCGGAGCCACTTCGCAGGATTTGAAAACCGGCTACCTCGTCGGCGCAACTCCCTTCTGGCAACAAATGGGTTTGCTCGTCGGTGTCACCATCTCCACCATCGCTATCGGTGCGACTCTCAACCTGATGAACAAAGGCCTGGAAAAATATATTCCCACGCAAATTCCTGTGACCCTGCAGTCTTTGCCCCCAGGCGTCAAAGTCGAACGCGAATCTTTCGTTTACCAGGGCAAAACCTACGCGCTGGTCAATTCGCTTGGTTCCACAAGTATTCCCGACGGCGAATATCTTTACGACAGCAGCAGCAAGCAGATCGAATATCAGTGGGCGCAAGGCATTGGCAGCGACAAAGCTCCCGCTCCGCAGGCCCGCTTGATGGCCACGGTGATCAACGGCATCTTGAATCAGCGACTTCCTTGGCGCCTCGTCTTGATGGGTGTCGCCATGGTCATCGCGATTGAAATCCTTGGCATCCGCTCGCTCGCCTTCGCCACTGGCCTCTACATTTCCGTTGCTACCACCGCCGCCATGTTTGCCGGAGGCCTTGTGCGCCTGGCTGTGGAAGCCAGCATGAAAGAAAAGGTGGAGGGCGATAGCGAAGCAAGTCCCGGAGCGCTTTACTCCAGCGGCCTAATCGCGGCGGGTGGAATTTTTGGCCTGCTTGGCATTGTGATCGCTTTGCTTCAGGACCCGGAGATTTCCAATCGCGTTCCACACTGGGTTTCCGCTGTTCTTCGCCTACCCTGGCGGCCCGATCTTTTTGCGTTCGGCCCCAAGATTCTCGGACCACTCGCCACCAACAACCTCTTCGGCCTCATCATGTTCTTGCTTCTCGCCGGCTCCCTTTTCTTTTTCGCCCGCAAGAAACTCGACTAACGCCATCGTCCACCTATTGGCGCGTCACCACGCTGTCATCCTAAGGGTCGCGCCCTATGCCACCCGAAGGACCTCAACTGACGCACCGCGCAAAATTTCAACTTAAGAGAAAAGCTCCCGCCCTCCACCGCTTTAATTCTTACGTTCCTTTAATATTCCTTCTTTTGACCAGCACCCGTTCTCGCCGTACACTTCTAATATGGCCAAGTCGTTCGGCGCGCCGAGAGTTAGCTTCGACTGGCGCGGCTTCATTACTCCAGCCGTCAAATCTATCGTTTTGACTTGTGCCGGCGTTTTCCTCGTCCAAACGCTTGCCTCCATTCTGATTACTCCAGATCCCACAGCTTGGATCAATCACGAATTCGGCCTCGTCCCACTCGGCCCCTTCCCCGGCCTTCGCATCTGGCAGCCAGTCACTTATTTATTTCTCCACGGTGGCCTCTTCCACTTACTGATCAACATGCTCATGCTCTGGATGTTTGGCCGCGAACTGGAACTCGTCTGGGGCAAAAAGCGCTTCCTTAACTATTTTTTCCTGTGTGGAGTTGGCGCCGGAATCATCACCATCCTCGTCAAAGTATTTCCTATGCTGTGGGGCCATCGCCCCGCTGATATCCCTACCATTGGCGCCTCCGGCGCGATCTTTGGCATCCTCATCGCCAACGCCATCCTCTTCCCCGACCGTCAAATCTGGCTCTTCCCTCTTCCTATCACGATTCCCATGCGCCCCTTTGTCGCCGTCATGGGCGCCATTGAATTCTTCAGCACCATCGGCTCATCCGGCGATAATGTCAGCCATCTTTGTCACCTGGGTGGAATGCTGATCGGCTGGATATACCTTCGCCGCGGCTCTTTTCTCTTTCGCGTGCGGAATGAAGTCGCCGACTGGAAGTACAAGCAGAATCGCAAACGTTTCGAAGTCTACATGAAGAAGAACCGCAACGACCCACCTCCATCAAGCCCCGACCACTGGGTCAATTGAGACCATAAATATATTGTTTTCTTTGATTTAGTTTGCCACCAAACATCGGTATAGATTCTAGATGTTATTATAGAATCTAGCCCAGCTACTTGATACAATCGGATGCAAGCGAGTACCTCATCCATGCCTATCAGTATTAAGAACCCCGAGACCGAACACTTGGCACGCGAACTCGCCAGGGAGACTGGCGAATCGATCACAGAGGTGATAACGAAATCCTTGCAGGACCGTCTGCAACGTATTCGGGGTAGACGACATGCCCATTCATTACCAGAGCAAGTCGAGGATATTTTAAAACGTTTGGACGCCCTGCCTAGACTTGACACCCGTTCCGATGACGAAATTCTAGGCTACGACGAATTGGGGGTACCTGGGACGACTTCGCAAAAGGATCCTGATGGTCATCGATAGTTCCGCATTGCTCTCCATCCTTCTTGGCGAATCGGAACGAATTAGCTTCTTGAAGTCACTCAGCGAGTCGGAAGTCAGGCTACTCTCGGCGGCCAACGCTTTGGAGACAGCCATTGTTGTTGAATCGCGTCTCGGTCCGACCGGCGGACTCGAGTTTGACCAATTCCTGCATCGCACAAAAATAGAGATTGTTGCTGTCGACTCAGAGCAGTTCTCTGCAGCTCGGCAAGCGTGGCGCAAATTCGGAAAAGGACATCACCCTGCTGCGCTTAACTTCGGGGACTGTTTTGCATACGCTCTATCAAGAATATCTGGAGAACCTTTACTAGCAAAAGGTTCGGACTTTTCACAAACTGATTTGCAGTTGATCTAGGCCCTGGCCAACTCTCATTGTTCGCTGCCAATCACGTGGAACTTCATGAAGTTCGTCGTTCCGCGTATCCCCATAGGCGTCCCCGCAACAATCCCAATCACGTCGCCCCTCTTCACCAGCCGTTCTTCCGTCAGCCGCTTTTCCGCAATCGCTGCCAATCCATCGATCTTCGATATATCCGCGATGCTCCGCGAAGTCACTCCCCAAAGCAGCGCCATCCGCCGTCGCGTCGCTGCCTCCGGAGAAAACGCGACAATCGGCACGCTCGGCCTATATCGCGAAACCAATCTCGCTGTAAATCCGCTATGTGTAAATACCGCGATCAACCTCATATGCAGCTCCCGCGATGCGTGGCAGACCAGTTCCGCCACTGTCTCCGGTATCTTCAATCGCTCTTGCGTTGCCGGTCGCGGATATTCTTCTATGCTTCCTTCCGCCTCCTGAATAATTCGGGCCATCATGCTCACTGCTTCAATCGGATACTTTCCTGTAGCCGTTTCCGCCGACAACATGACCGCATCCGACCCGTCAAATATCGCGTTGGCTACGTCGGAAGCCTCCGCGCGCGTCGGCCGCGGATTTTCCGTCATCGATTCCAACATCTGCGTCGCAGTAATCACCGGCCGCCGGAACTCCCGCGCTTTCGCAATAATATTTTTCTGCACCACGGGAACCCGCTCCGGGTTCATCTCCACTCCCAAATCACCGCGCGCCACCATCACTCCGTCGGCAACCGTCAGGATCGCCTCCAGGTTCTCAATCGCTTCCGGCTTCTCCAACTTCGCAATTACAGGCGTATCTTTCCCCGCGCGCTTGATAAGCGTTTTTGCTAGCATTACGTCTTCCGCCTGCCGCACAAAGCTCACCGCAATGTAATCCGCCCCGTGTTTCAGCGCGAACCGCAAGTCCGCGCGGTCTTTCTCCGTCAAAGCCGGCACATGCAACTTCACTCCCGGCAGATTGATCCCTTTGTTCTGTCCCAGCAACCCACCGTTGGCCACCTCGCAGATCACTTCCGGCCCATGCACTTTATGGACGAACAATTCGATCAGCCCGTCCGCCAGCAGTATTCGATCCCCGGACTTCACTTCGTGCGGCAACGGTCGAAATACCGTGCTGACCCGCGTCGAATCCCCCAGAACCTTCGCCGTCGTAATCGTGAATTTTTGCCCCGCGCGCAACAGCACCTTTTCTCCTGTAGCCATCGCGCCAGTTCGAATTTTGGGTCCTTGCAAATCGATAAGAATCGCCAGCGGCTTCTTCAGTGCCACGGCCGCTTCGCGCAGCATTACGATATTTTGCCCGTGCTCTTCGTGTGTTCCGTGCGAGAAATTCAGCCGAGCCACATCCATCCCGGCTTCAATCAATTTTCGGATCATCCGCGGCGTTCGTGTAGCCGGGCCTATCGTGCAGACAATTTTAGAATGGCGCGAATTCATAACCGCGTCTCACCTTTCTTCGCTCCGGTGCAATACTACCGAACTATCGCGTGACGCAAAACTCCGCCACGATTCGCGTGATCAAGTCCACGCCCTTGGCAAACCCCGCTGTCGGTACACGCTCATCATCCCCGTGCACTCTGCGGTCATCCTCTTCCGTCATCGGAAACGGCCGCAATCCGTATGCTTGCACGCTATGCAGCCTGAGTTGCGAGGAATCCGTTGCTCCGGTGGACATAAACGGCAGCACCGGTACACCGCCAAACTCCTGCGCGCTCACCTTCGTAATCGTGCTGTAAAAATCTGTCTCGATCGACGAATTCGGCGCCGCTAATCCCGCGTCCGGCTGCAATTCAATCTTAATCGCAGGATCGTTCACCAATTTTCTCAAATCCGACAGCAACGCCTCACTGCTATCCCCCGGCAACAGCCGGATGTTCAGCGTAGCGCGCGCCTCGGACGGAATCACATTAGCGCGAATCCCAGCTTGCAACATTGTTGGCGCAACGGTATCGCGCATCATGGAGTTCCACAGTGGATTTGCATCCGACAATACCCGCTGCGCATGCTCCGCCCGATCACCCGAATCGATTACCCTCATCCATTTCCCAATTTCGTCATCCTCTATCGCAGAAAGCCCTTCAAAATATCGTCGCGTAATCGAGGTCAGATGCACCGGCGCCGTGTAATCCCCGATTTTCTGCACCGCAGACGCCAGATGCACGACAGGATTATTTTTTAAAGGTATCGACGCATGCCCCCCCTGCCCCGTAGCGATCACCGTCGCATTCATCGCCACTTTTTCGCTGGCCTGCACTGCAACGTACTGCACTTTTCCATTCTTCACCACAACCTTGCCGCCTTCATTCAACGCATACGCCGCGGCAATCTTATCCCAGTATTTCGCAATCAAAGTTTTTATGCTGGCATCCCCGAATTGCTCTTCATCTGTCGTGGCAAGAAAAATGACGTCGCGGTTCAAATGAGCACTGCCCCGCTTCAAGGCGATAAATGCCGCCAGATTTGCCGCCAGCATTCCTTTGTCGTCGGAAGCCCCCCGTCCGTAGATGTAGCCGTCCTTGATCACTCCTGCAAACGGGTCCACCGACCACTTGGTCCGGTCCACTCCCACCACATCCATATGCGCCACCAACAGTAGCGCTTTCGATGGGTCCGGCACCGCACTGCTCCGCAATCGCGCGACCACCGCACTTCTACCGGGGGTCATATCCAATATCTCTGAGGTGATTCCTTCTTTGGTTAGGATCGACGCAATATACTTCGCGGCCGCCTGCTCATTCCCGGGCGGATTCGTGGTATTTATCTTAATCAGTTGTATCAGCCAGTCCTGGGCTTCTCTAGCCAACGGGCCTGTATCTCCCACCAGCGTGTTACTCGCCGGGATCCCCATCGCCGGTGGATTCTGCCCGATCTGGGCATGCAACAGTAGCGTGCCCGGTCCGCACAGCAAGAGTAGAAGAATCGCGTAGCGTGCGCGGTTCCAGTTCAAAAAACACCCCCCAAGAGTGAATGTGTTGTGCACCAAATAAAAAACATACTAACATGCCCGCTCACTTCGCATTTGTCCGGTAAAATAGGAGTTGCGTAATCGGCAATTCAATTTGGCTGAAATTTGACGAAAAACGCTACGTTCGAAACGTGCATCCTATTGCTGGTACATTTAGCTGTCGGCTCTTCGGGGGTATTGAATGAATAAGAGTTTTTCTCTGTTGGCACGAAATGGGATCTGCGCCTCGCTCTGTCTGCTCCTTCTTTGCATCACCGCCATAGCTCAGAGTCCTGAGGGTCCTCAGACCAGCGCTCCGCCCCAAAAGGAAACCAAGCCCCAGCAGCAGCCTCCCACACCCCAACAGAAAAAGCCGGAAGAGGCCGGCGTTACCATCGCCGTCGAAGTTCCCGTCGTAACCCTCGATGTTATTGCTACCACCACCAACGGGGACATCATCCCCAACCTGAAAAAAGAAAATTTCCGAATCCTGGAAGATGGCGTGCCCCAGAGCATCACCAATTTCGCTCCCAGCGAAGCCCCCATCACCATGGTCTTACTCTTGGAATTCAGCAACGTTTTTGCTGGCTGGTTTTCTGGCGAGGCCAAATATTGGTCCGACGCCCTTTTCCCCAACCTCAATCAGAAAGATTGGATCGCCCTCGTTACCTACGATATGAAGCCGCACATGGAGGTCGATTTCACCCAGAACAAGGATGAAGTTCGCCAAGCCATCTACCACCTCTATTTCCCCGGCTTTAGCGAATCGAATATGTTTGACGCCATCCTCGATACAATCGATCGCCTGAAAGATGTAAAGGGCAAAAAGTCCATCCTTGTTTTGGCCAGCGGTCTAGACACCTTTTCTAAGCACACCTTCGACCAGACCATCAAGGAATTGCGCCAGACCGACGTCACCATCTTTGCCGTTGGTGTCGACAAGCCCATCACCAATTATCTTGAAATGCACCGCGCATTGGGCAACATGCGCCGCATGGATTTTCTCCAGGCCGAAAGCGAGTTGAAAACTTTCACCCACATGACTGGCGGTTTTGCTTGGTTTCCTCAATTCGATGGAGAGCTTCCCAACATTATGCGTGAAGTAGCCGCTTTTTTGCGCCATCAATACAGCCTCACTTACAACCCGTCCAATCACACTCCGGACGGGAAATATCGGAAGGTAAAGGTTGAATTGGTCGCACCCGATGGCAGCCCATTAACCGTGCTCGACCAAAAGGGCAAGAAGCAAAAAATTGTCGTTTACGCCCGCGAAGGCTACCAAGCTCCTAAGGGCGGTGTCGGCGATTAGAAATTATCTGGCTTCACCTCCGACATCAGAACTCTAAGGAAACTTGGGCTTTTGCCCCTGAGGGAACTCTTAGTTTTGCCAGATGCACGACACAAGTTCTAATATCCCCTCGCAAGATCTACTCGGTTAAACAGTTCTTCACCAGCAAACCAGCGCTCCAGTAGCTGCAGCAATAATTCCGTTTGCCGCGGCCACAGCCGGTCACTCACCGCGCTTGTGTGCGGGGTAATAAATAAATTCGGAGTTTTCCACAGCAGGCTTTCCGCAGGCAACGGCTCCGCAGCAGTCACATCCAACGCCGCTCCGCCAAGCTTTCCTTCTTCTAGCGCTTTCACTAAAGCTTCTTCATCTAGCAACGATCCTCGCGACACATTGATCAGTCGCGCTCCATGCTTCATCCGCGCTATCTCGCCCGTCCCAATCAAATGCTTCGTATCCACCGTCTCCGGCGCGGCAATCACCACGAAATCGACTTCTGAGAGCGCCTCGCCCAATTTTGAGTTCGGCACAATTTTCTCCGCAAGCGATCCGTCTCCATGACCAGACCGATTCACCGCCCACACTCTCATTCCAAATGCTTTTGCGCGTCGGGCAACCTCTTGCCCAATCGAACCGAACCCTATAAGCAATAATATTTTGCCATTCAGTTCAGTTAACCGCTGTGGCCGATCCCAGATTTCCTGTTGTCCCCAATGTTGTTTGTCTTGATATCGCACGGAATCTGGAAAATTTCGCGCCAACGCCAATAGGAGCCCCATCGTGTGCTCTGCCATCGGCACCGAAAAAATCCCTCGCGGGTTGGTCACCACGATGCCCGATTCTCGCAACTCTGGGTACATTAATTGCGCTACGCCCGATGCCGTCGAATGCACCCACTTCAATTTCAACGCGTCCGGCAACTGCTTCGCCCGGAACGAATATCCAACGAATATATCCGTATCCGGCAATTCCTTCACCAACCGGTCATAATCGGGCAAATGCACCACCCGCATTTTCGGCCACCGCCGCCGGATCGCCTCCGCCATCGCCGTCGGCGGCCTCCATTGATCGAACGGATGCCAAACGCAAATCGTGACCTTAGTATTTTCCGGCATACTTCTTTGAAGTTTCATGCAAGTTTAAAGGTTTTGCCATCCTGAGGTCATGATTCTAGACCGAAGGATCTCAACTCCAAGTGATGCCTGTAGCCGATAATGATAGGCGTCTAAATTCTGCACCGCTTTTTGAGTGCTCTTCCCCCAAGTCCTTCCATCCAGGATTTACCGTCTCAATCAGTGACACTTTCTTTGATCGAAGCCACCCTTTTATTTCTTTCTCTCTACGTATGGCATCACGACTATTCCCGAACTGTTCAAAGTAAACCAGCTTGAACAAGTTATATTTCTGT
Organism: Candidatus Acidiferrum sp.; assembly: GCA_036497825.1. Taxonomy (GTDB): domain Bacteria; phylum Acidobacteriota; class Terriglobia; order Acidiferrales; family UBA7541; genus Acidiferrum. The sequence continues at coordinate 23,265 of DASXIT010000114.1, read as the reverse complement.
GTATACCCGCTTATAAGTTCGACTTGTGTTCGAACACTCTCTTTTCCAAATTGTTTGTAACTCCCACGTACAACATCTTAGATACATTACTCATGATGTAGACACAGTAGGTTTTCTGCATCAGTGGGCCCTCAACTGACTGTACTTGCTCACATAGCCAACCAACTCAGCAACGTTGTCCATCCTGAGGTGTGGTGCCTTTTGCCACGCCGAAGGACCTCAACCTATCAAACTTCTCTCAACAAGAATCCTTGCGATACCCACAGCACATATTTCTCACTTAATCCGCAAATCCCGCCCCGTCATGTCCCCCGGCACCGGCTCGCCTAGAATACTCAGCATCGTCGGCGCAATATCCCGCAGCGCTCCGCCTGCAGCCAATTTCAATTGATCATTCTCCGTGATGCACAGGAATGGCACCGGATTCGTTGTGTGGTACGTGTGCGGCCCACCCGTCGCCGGATCAATCATCGTCTCCGCGTTTCCGTGATCCGCGGTCACAATCCACGCGCCCCCCCGCGGTTTCATCGCCTGATATATTCTTCCCAGCCCCGCGTCCACCGCCTCCACCGCCTTGATCGTCGCCTCGAGATTTCCCGAATGTCCAACCATGTCCGCGTTTGCATAGTTCATAATTATGGCGTCGAATTCTCCCTTCTCGATCGCCTTCACCACTGTGTCGGTGATTCCCTCCGCCGACATTTCCGGCTTCAAATCGTAAGTCGCTACCTTCGGCGACGGCACCAAAATGCGCTCTTCCCCGTTGAACGGTTTCTCCACTCCACCATTAAAAAAATAAGTGACGTGTGCGTATTTCTCAGTCTCCGCGCAACGCAAATTCTTGTACTGCAGCTCCTGAAACACCTGCGCCAAAATGTGCTCCAGTTTTTCCGGTGTAATCACCGCCTGCAGCCACGGCCAGTTCTTGTCGTACTTCGTCATCGCCACATAAAAAAGATTCTTCGGCCTCTTTGCATCAACAAACTTGTCGAAGTCGGGACCCGCCAGTGCATACGTTATCTGCCGCGCGCGATCTGCGCGGAAATTAAAGAAAATCACCGCATCGTCGTCGCGAATTAATCCGACAGGCTGTGCAGCCGGCCCCGTTCCCCGCGTAATCACCACCGGCTTGATGAACTCGTCCGTAACTCCCTGCTCATAACTAGACTGCAGTGCCGCCACCGGATTGTTGCTCCTCGTCTCCGCCTGCCCATGTACCAGTGCGTCATACGCAAGCTGCATCCGCTCCCAGCGATTATCGCGATCCATCGCGTAGTAGCGTCCCACAATCGTCGCGATCTCTCCCACTCCCAGTTCCCGCATCTTCTGCTGCAATTGGCGAACGTAATCCCGCCCGCTATTCGGCGCAGTGTCGCGTCCATCCGTGAACACATGTACAAAAACCTTCTCCCCTTTTTGCTGCTTCGCCAGTTCCAGCAGCGCGAACAAATGCTGTATGTGCGAGTGCACTCCGCCATCGCTCAACAATCCCACAAAATGCAATTGCCGTTGCCGGCCGCGCTCCATAGCCTGCTGAAACAGCGGCTCCTGCTCCAATTGCTTGTTCGCGATCATCAAATCGATTCGCGTGATATCCATGTGCACCACGCGCCCCGCGCCAATATTCATGTGACCCACTTCACTGTTGCCCATTTGCCCCGGCGGCAATCCCACCGACGGTCCCGACGTCTGAATCAATGTATTCGGGAATGTGCTCATCAATTGGTCGTAATTTGGCTTTCGCGCCAGCGCAATCGCATTTCCCTTCGTGTCCGCGCGATATCCCCATCCATCCAGCACCGTCAATACAATCGGTTTCGGCCGCTTTCCCATAATTTTTCCTTACGCTCCGAGATTTCGGCAGCGCCTCCCTATTTTTTCAGCATTATTTCTAATCTAGAGCGCCAAGCCTTCTCGACACTCCGGAGCGAACAAAATTCTCACCGCGACGCAAACTCCCGCAAGGCCGCTATCAACCGTTCCACTTCTTCCATCGTGTTGTAATGCACCAACCCGATACGAAGCATCCCGCCCTGCGCTTCCACGCCCAGTCGCTCGGTCAGATTCAGCGCATAGTAATTTCCATCCCACGTAAAAATCCCGCGTTCGCCCAAAAACGTCGCAATCGCCGTGGGATGATGATTTCCAATTCGCAGCGAAAGTGTCGAGCATCTTTGGTCAAATTGCGCCGGATCCGTAATCCCATAAATCCGCACACCCGGAATCGTCTGCAGCCCTTCGATAAGTCGCGCAATCAGTGTCTTTTCGTAAGCCACCGTTGCGCCATACGCCGCCACCAAAGCTTCACGCCGTGTCGCAACACTCGGTTCGCAGTGTTTCCCCAATTCCGCAAGATATTCCACTGCTCCGCCAATCCCCGCAATCAACTCGTGCACTTGCGTCCCGGTTTCCCACCGTTCCGGCACCTGATCCGTAGCCGGCCGCACCTTATATGGTTTCAGCCTCTGCAAATATTCCCGCTTCCCATACAGCGTTCCCATGTGCGGTCCAAAAAATTTGTAAGGTGAGCAAACCAGAAAATCGCAATCCAGCGCCTTCACATCGATCAATCCATGCGGACCATAGTGCACCGCATCGATATACGCCATCGCCCCGGCCCAGTGCGCCAGCTTCACAATCTCCGCCACCGGATTGATCGTTCCCACCGCGTTCGATGCGTACGTCGCCGCAACAACTTTCGTCTTCGGACTCAGCTTGCGTTTCAAATCATCCAGGTCCAGCGTGCAATCTGCTTCCAGGATGTCGACCTGCCGGATGATCACTCCCCTTTCTTCCAGCGCCTTCCACGGCGAAAAATTCGCGTCGTGATCCAGCATCGTCAGCAGAATCTCGTCGCCTGCCTTCAGCTCGCGCCCAATCGCCCGCGAAATCGCGAACGTGATGGTCGTCATGTTCTGTCCAAAGACCACTTCATCCTTTTCGCAATGAAAAAAGTCCGCCATCGCCGCTCGCGTGCCGGCAATCATCTGATCCGTTCGTTGACTGGTCAGAAACGCGCCACCAGTATTCGCGTTCGCCCCAACAAAATAACTCTGGATTGCATGCATCACCTGTGTGGGCACCTGCGTTCCCGCTGGCCCATCCAGAAACGCCGCAGGCTGTCCATTCACCTGCAATTGCAAAGAAGGAAATTGCGATCGTACCCAGGCAATATCAAGCGGATTGGTAGTCGACAAAAGTTGCTCCCGCACTCTTTAGAATTGCTCTTCAGCGTAGCCAGTTAGTTTCTCATACCCCAGCCGCCCCGTGAATCTTCCTTCTCCACGAAACGTGTTAACATCGCACATTCAGCGTCCACTCATGCCGATTCAGCGCCGGCTATCAACTCCGCGCCGTGTTTCACCACGAGGTTTCCTTTGTCAGACACACTTCCCGCCAGCGATCGCACTCGAGTTGTGCGTGAATCCATTCGCGCCGTCTACGACCGCGCGGCAATCTACAAAATTCTCGATGAAGCATTAACTTGTCATGTAGGATTTGCCGCTTCCGATGGCCAACCGTTTGTCATTCCAACTATGTTCGCGCGCGTTGGCGAGCATATTTATTTCCATGGTTCTGCCGCCAGCCGCATGTTGCGTGGCCTCAGTACTGGACTCCCCGTCTGCATCACCGTTACTCTTTCCGACGGCCTCGTCCTCGCCCGCTCCGTCTTCAATCACTCCATGAACTATCGCTCGGTCGTAGCACTCGGCACAGCCACTTTGATCGATGATCCAACCGAAAAACTAAACACCTTGCGCGCCTTCACCGAAAAACTGATTCCCGGCCGCTGGGATGATGCCCGTCAACCAAATGAAAAAGAGCTGAAAGCCACCAGCATTCTGAAACTGCCGCTCACCGAAGCTTCTGCCAAAGTTCGCACCGGCGACGTCGAAGATGACGCCGACGATTACGCTCTAAAAGTTTGGGCCGGAGTTATTCCTTTTCACCTCATGCCCGGCAATCCCATCCGCGACAGCCGCTGCGATGCGGCCATCCCAACCCCTGATTACGTTTTGAATTTTCGAAGGTAACCCATGTCCGACTTCACTCCCGCACCTGTAAAGCCAATCGTGCAACTCGCAACTCTAGAAGCGCTCGACATCCGTATCGGCACCATCGAGCGAGTCGAAGAAATTCCGCGCTCCGAAAAACTCATGAAGCTGACCGTAAATTTCGGTGATCACACCCGCACAATCCTTGCCGGAATTCGCAAGGAACGCGAAAACCCGCGTGAAATTGAAGGTAAACAAGCCCTATTCGTCTTGAATCTAGAACCCAGAACAATGGCAGGTGAAATCTCGCAAGGAATGCTCTTCGATGTCGGCTACGCCGACGGTGTTCGCCCGGCACTCGCAATGCCAGAGCGCCCGCTGCACAACGGCACTAGAGCCGGTTAACTCAAGCTTCTGATTTGCTTCAATTGTTCTCACATTTTTCCGTCTAATCGGTAAGCTGTCATCCTGAGGGTCGCGCAGTTTGCGACCCGAAGGACCTCAATTTACGCGTCGGGCAAAATTCCGAATGCGAGATCTTTCTTCGACCCTATCTCAAGCCTGAACCGCCCGTACAAAATCTGCCAGCATTCCATATCCCGTCGCATCCACGCCTGGATTATGTTCCACCATCGACAATCCGAATGTGTCCAACTCAAATCGAATCGCCGAACTCGTTCCTTCCAGTCCAGCCAGTGGATCGGACAGCAGCAATAATTCCGGCCCAACCCTGCAATCCAATCCATCGCCGCGCCGTTCCGCGCGGCAGACCAATTTGTATCGCATCCCAGCCGAACGCACCGATCGAATTTTTTCTTCGCTAAGTTCCAAAATCCCGGTGCGCTGCACCTGGTCGATCCGCGTTGGCACCCCCATCAACACCGTCGCAATTGTCGCCACCTTGATCGCCGAATCCCATCCATCCAAATCATCCGACGGGTCTGTCTCCGCAATTCCCAGCGCCTGCGCCCGTTTCACCCCTTCATCCAACGACTTTCCTTTTTCAACTTCCGTCAACACCACATTCGTCGTCGAATTCAACACCCCGGAAAATCCTCGCAAGTCCGTCAGTGGCAGCCCCAACGGAAATAGTGAAAAGATCGGCACGCCATCCATCACCGTGGATTCAAACAAGAACCGCCGTCCTTTTTCCTTCGCAAGCGCTACCAACTCGCGGTACGCAAACACGATCAGCCCTTTATTCGCCGAAATCGCATTCGCTCCCGATTCCAGCGCCGCCACAATATGTTCGATTGCCGGTTGCCCGGTCTGGGCATCCAGAGAACTCGCCTCAAACAGGACATCAACTTTCGCGCGTTCCAACCACTCCCGCACATTCCGCGAGCTTTGCGGCACATTAGGAAGATGCCCACTCAGCGTGGCAATTGGATTCAGCCCCTCGGCATCCGCCACCCACCCGATTCGTCGCGAAGCAACTCCTGTCAGCCTCCAGCGCACATCATATTTCCGCCGCAACTCCGTTTCTTTCGAAATCAGCAATCGCAGCAGCGCCCGTCCGACATGTCCAAATCCAACAATCGCCAAATTATAGGAAGGAATAAAATTTCTCCATAATCACTAAAAAATTAATCCGTGACACAGTCACTCTTGTTCATCCTGAGGAATGAAGGGACTGTGCTCTTGGGGTTTCGCCCTTCTCTGCCCTGCTCTGCGTACCTCTGCGCCTCTCTGCGTCTCTGCGTTATCTTCTTCCTCACCGCTCTGTCATTCCGACCGGAGAGCCAGCGTTGTTTGCTGGCTCGGAGTGGAGGAATCGAGGCTCGATCTCCACAGCACCACAAAAATATTGTCAGGCCCTGAACTTACCGCACCGCCCCTAACTTCGCCGCCGCATCCGAAATCAACTCCGCCTCATCCTCCAAAACCCTCGCCACTCGCGCTGTCGCCTCTTCTGCCTGCTTCCACTTCTTCTGTTCCAACGCTTCCCGCACCGCAGGTATCGCCTTCGCCGCATATCCGGTGTAAACGCCCGGCGCATACAACTCATGTTTGTACCAAAACCGCCCCGGCAATCCTTCCGGCGTAGTCAGCTTATGCTCACTCTGCATCAATAACGCATTCACTTCCGCAACCGAACCGGACGCCAGCACCGCTCCGCCATTCGCGCTCACTTTATCCAAAACCTTCTGATACTCCGCCGAACTTCGCCCCAAGGCCTCCACCGCATTGTCCAGCGGCGCAAAATTAATGTGGGGTGGCAATTCCTCTGGCTTTGGTGTCACCCAGGTTAACCGTGGATCCGATGTCGCCTCATAAATCCCATCGCTGATCTCCAGATTCTTCCGCCTTGTCTCCTCCCTCTGCTCCACCGAAAACTTTTTCACTTCGGTTACATACATCTTCACATCATCGGCAAAGTCCGTGAATTGCAACGGCAGCAGGTCCGCATCCGCCATTCGCATGATTGCCGTTCCGCCTGCCTGCGCCAGCGCCTTTCCGTAAACGAAATTTGTATCGCTGAAGTGCGTATACCAGTAAAAATCATCGTAAATCGAATGATAAATTCCGCCGCCGTCTTCTCCGCCAAACCCAATTCCCAACGACGCCACGCCCGCAAAATTAATGAATGGAGCGTGATCCGATCCGCCGCCCAGCATTTCCAACCGCAAATCATGCCGGTTGCGCAGTTCGCTTCGCGCCTCAGGCGATTTCGCGTCTGCAATTTCCTTCATCTGTGATCGTTTCCAGACGCTCACCTTCGTCTCCGGATCCTGTACGTCTCGCGCTACATCATTCATAAAATGTTCCAGCGTGTGCGATCCTTCCAACCCAATATATCCTCGCGAATTGCTGTCTGAATTGATGTACACCACCGCATGCTTCCGCAAATCATCCACGTGGGTCTCCACCCATTCCGTCGATCCCAGCAATCCCGGCTCTTCGCCATCCCACGCGCAATAAATGATTGTCCGCTTCGGCTTCCATCCCTGTTTCACCAACTCTCCCAGCGACCGCGCCTCTTCCATCACCGCAACCATTCCAGAGATGGGATCTTCCGCGCCATTCACCCACGCATCGTGGTGATTTCCCCGAATCACCCATTCGTCGGGAGTCGTCGACCCGGGAATTTTTCCGATTACGTCGTACAGCGGTTTGATATCCCAATTCGAAAATACTTTCAGGTGTACTTTCGCCGCTCCCGGTCCCAATCGATACGTAATCGGCAGCCCGCCCTGCCAGGCTCGCGGCGCCACTGGTCCGGTAATCGCCGCCAGCAACGGCTGTGCGTCTCCGTAAGAAATGGGCAGCACCGGAATTTTCGTCAGCGATTGCGCATCCTTAATGTCCAGTCTCTTTGCATCCGCGGTAGCTCCGATTCCCGGCGTCAACGGATCGCCCATAAAAACCGAGCTATCCTGCACGCTTCCCCGCTGCACTCCATCTCTCGGCCGGTACGGTCCTTTTGGGAAAACTTCTCCTCCCGCATATCCATCGTCGTGTGGATCGGAATAAATGATGCACCCGATCGCACCATGCTCCGCCCCAACTTGTGGCTTAATTCCCCGCCAGGAATGTCCGTACCGGGCGATGATAATCGCGCCCTTCACAGAAATTCCTCGCCGATCCAAAATTTCGTAATCCTCCGGCAACCCATAGTTCACGTACACCAGCGGCGCCGTCACATCTCCATCAATCGAATAGGCGTTGTAGGTCGGCAACTGTTCCGCCGTTTGATTTGAAGTCGGATCTTCAGGTACAGGCGGCTCCTGCAATTTCGCTGTGAAATGCGGCCCACCTTCGACCAGTTCAGCTAATCGTTCTTTTGGCGTCGGATATAAAACCGTGAACGTCTCAATGTGCGTATCCAATCCAAATTCTTTAAACTTCGATGCAATCCATTCCGCGTTGTCCTTGTCATAAAGAGACCCAACATTATGCGGTCGCGCCGATAAACGCTTCATGTACTCCCGCAAATTGTCTGGACTGGGAATCACGCGCAGTTTTTCTTCCCACCGCCGTTCCACCCGGGAAGATTCCGCGGAGTATCCATATAATGGCGTATCATCTGCCGTCACTCGCGATTTCACAGGAGCGATCGTAATCACCGCGCATATTAGTCCGGCACACACAATCCCACGAATTGAAGTCTTCAAGTTGTCTCCCAATAGGTGCCCCGAAATTATTTACCGAACCGTCCTCTTCCGCAACCTTCCATTTTGACGTTCCCCCAGCTGTCATGGATTACTCTTCACACCAATCAGAAGCTGTCATCCCGACGCGCTCTTCGCGGCGCGCAGCGGAGGGATCCCTCTTCTGTCGCGACCCCCCATCCCATAGCTCCATTTCACGACGCATTATTGCTTTTTCCGGTCAACCCTCAGCACCGTCAACCCCGCCAGAAACAACAACAACGCCACGCTGACCAAGCCACCGCGAAAACTTCCCGTCACATCTTTCAAATATCCAATCCAGTAGGGCCCAAATCCACTTCCCAAATTTCCTATCGCATTAATCAATGCAATTGCAGGAGCCGCAGTAGCCGCCGCCAATGTTCCAGACGCCATTGCCCAGAACGGGCCAGTCATCGAAGAAGACGCTGCAAGCGCCAGTCCAAATGCCGCCACGCTAACCCACGTCGCTGTCGAATACCCTGCCGCCAGCAATGCCATCGCGCCCACTCCCGCGGAAATCGCGACGTGCCACCGCCGCTCCAACTTCTTATCCGAATGCGCTCCCACCAGCACCATCGCCACCACTGCAACCAGGTAAGGTATCGCCGAAACAAATCCCAACATTACATTCGAGTACACGCTTATTGACTTCAACGCGCTCGGCAGCCACAAACTCACTCCATACGTGCATGTATTCAGTCCAAAATAAACCATCGCGAATCCCCACAACCCAGGGCTGAAAAACCACGAGCGATTTGTTGAAGTAATGGTCTTTTCTTGTGCGGCTTCCTCCAGGCCAAGAACACTTAACAATCGTTGCTTCTCGTCCCTGGACAACCATCTTGCCGTTTCCGGGCTATCACTCAATAGAAAATACGACACAACTCCCAACGCAATCGCTGGCAATCCTTCCATCAAGAACATCCATTGCCATCCAGCCAGCGACGCCTTGTGATTCCAGTCCAGTAAAAACCCCGAAATCGGTCCGCCAATCAACCCGGAAATCGGCCCTGCGGTCATGAACAAAGCCATCACACCGGCTCGCGACAAGGGGGGAAACCAGCTCCGCAAATAAAAAATAACCCCGGGGAAAAATCCCGCTTCCGCCGCACCCAGCAAAAATCGCAACGAATAAAACATCCGCGCCGATCCGATGAACAGCATCGCGCAGGAAATAATTCCCCACAACACCATCAGCATCCCAATCCAACGCCTCGCTCCAACTCGCCGCAACATCAAATTGCTTGGCACCTGAAACAAAAAATATCCCACAAAAAATATGCTCGCACCCAATCCGTATACTGTGTCGCTGAATCCCAGCTGCTCTTTCATTTGCAGCGCGGCAAACCCCACGTTGATTCGATCCAGATACGCCACGACATACAGCAGAAAAAGAAATGGCAGCAGTTTCCATCGAATCTTCAGCAACAAATCTCTTACATCCCCCGGCGCTTCTGCCTTCCCCATCTCTTGCCGGATTTTCACCAGAATCTCTGCCACAATCTCCTCAGGCGTCTGCGTTACATCAACCACAATTGCGTCTTTCGGCTCCTCAAGCACCTCAAATTGATTTGCCAGTATCGCCTCTCCTGCGAAATGTCCGTGCCGAGCCCGCAACCGTGATCGAATCAGTTCATAACTGCCTTTCAGGTAGATATATCGAACTGGCAGTCCAGCGCTTAGCACCTCGCGGTATTTCTCTTTCAGGGCCGAGCACGCCACAATTACATTTTCGCCCGCCGTCTCTTTCCTCTCCAGTTCTGCATGTATCGCTTCCAGCCAAGGCAATCGGTCATCATCGGTTAAAGGTATTCCCCGTCTTATCTTTTCTTTATTTGCTTCAGAGTGAAATTGGTCCGCCTCCAGATACACCCATCCCAGCCTCTGCGCCAGCATCTTCGCAATGGTGGTCTTGCCCGAGCCTTCCACTCCCATCACGTTGTAAATCATTGCTTCAGTCGCACTCCCGCAGCGCCGAGAGTTTCCTTCAAATCCGCGCGCAAGTCCAGCAAGTCCGCCCGTTTTAGGATATTATTCGCACCATCCACATTCGAAAAGTTTGTCAGGGAATCCGTTGACTCAAACCGCTTCAGCCGGAAAAAAAGCCAGCCTCCTCTACTTCGTCTTCGTGATGTTCGCCTACACCACCGGCGGCCCTTTCGGCATGGAAGAAATGGTTACTACCAGCGGGCCCGGCCTCACGCTCATTTATTTGCTGGTCATTCCATTTTTCTGGTGCATCCCCGTCTCTCTAGTCTCTGCGGAACTCACCACCGCCATCCCAGTAGAAGGCGGCTTTTATCGCTGGGTGCGCGCCGGCTTCGGTAATTTCTGGGGCTTTCTCGCTGGCTGGTGGAACTGGAGCGCTTCCTGGCTCCTCGGTGCTACCTACGCGGTTCTCTTCAGCGACTATCTTGCGATTTACTTCCCATCACTCACCGGCTGGAAACACTATCTGGTTTCGATTGCGCTGATCTCTCTACTGGCCTACATCAACATTCGCGGCATTCAGATGGTGGGCATCGTTTCCACTATTCTCGAATTCTCAGTCCTCATTCCCGTGTTCCTGCTTTGCATCATCGCTGCCACTCAATGGCATCACAATCCTTTTCATCCACTCACTCCGCCGCATGTTCCGCCGTTCCAGGTATTCGGTGTCGGCCTGGCACTGGGTTTGTGGCTCTACTCCGGCTACGAACAATGTTCCAGCGTCGCCGAGGAAATTGAGAATCCTCAACGAAGTTATCCACTTGCACTGGCCATCGTCGTTCCACTTTCCATGGCCGTCTATTTTCTCCCGGCGCTATTTTCGCTCGCTGCTCTCGGCAATTGGCGAGATTGGAACACCGCCTATCTCTCCACCGCGGCGCGATTGATCGGCGGCAGTTGGCTCGGCTTCCTCATGACCATCGCGGCGATGCTTGGAAACATTTCCCTGCTCAACGCCACCGTGCTCACCAGCACCCGCATACCTTCCGCGATGGCCGAAGACGGCTATCTTCCGCCGCTTTTTGCCGCCAAGCATCCGAGGTTCGGCACCCCGTGGATTGCCATTCTCATTTCATCCGCAATCTATGCGCTGCTGGCGTTTCACACTTTGGCACAATTGCTGACCGTCTACGTTTGGCTGCGCACTCTTGTCACCGTCCTCACGGTGCTCTCCGCCTGGCGCTTGCGCAAGAAATTCCCAGAGATGAAGCGCCCCTTCGTGATCCCAGGAGGCCGCGCAGGCCTTGTCTATGTCGTCATTGCCCCCATTCTGATGGGCATTCTCGCGCTGGTCTGTAGCGATCCCTTTGCACTAAAGTGGGGCCCTCTGCCAGTGCTTTTCGGCGTCCTAGCCTATTTCCTCTTTCCCAAACTCAAAACAAAGTCGTCATCCTGAGGGAAGAGCCGCGCGTTTTTGCGGCTCGCAGTTGAAGGATCGTGGCACAATTCCTCTTCTCTGCGCCCTCTGCGTCTCTGCGTTAAGCTCTCCTGCCTTTCCATCACGTAAACCAGTCCATCACATTGTAATAAGCCCCCGCCAGCGGCAGCGCCCAAGTATTTCCACTCCGTAGCCCAATCGGCGCACCAGGAAACCCTATTTTTGAAAACGGATTATCATCCGCATCTCCACAAATCACACTCGCCAATTTCGCTCCCATCCATGTAGCCGCCGCCACTCCATGCCCCGCAAATCCTATCGCGAAATACATCTCATCGATCTTTCCCGAGTGCGGCATCACGTCAAACGCAAAATCCAACGTCCCACCCCACACAAATTCCACCTTCGCATGCCGCAACTGCGGATACACTTCAAGCATCCCGCGCCGCAGCAACTCCGCACTCTCGCGCACCGTACTCTCCGACTCCGGGAAAAACGCCGCGCGCCCGCCAAACAGCATCCGGTTGTCCGGCGTCAATCGGTAGTAATACAAAAAATGTTTCGAGTCATAAATCATGCGATTCCGCGGACTCAGTTCCTTCGCCAGCCCCGCATCCAACACTTCCGTCGCGATAATGTACGACCCAATCGGTATCAATTTCTTTTGTAGCGCAGGAGTAGCCCGCGTCGTATAAGCCCCGGTAGCCAGCACCACTTCCTTCGCGTTCACGCTTCCTCGCGCCGTCTCCACGCGAAAGTGGCGACTCGCCCCACTCCCACTCACGTGCCGTTTCACGCCAGTCACGCGCGCATGCTCGTATAAGCACGCCCCCGCTCGTTGCGCCGCTTTTGCCAATCCAGCCACGTACTGCGCGGGATTCACGCTAACGCTAGTCTCATCCACCATCCCGCCATAATAAATGGCCGACCCAATCTCCGCGCGCAGCTCGCTCTTCGGAATAATGCGCAGCTCGTGCTTGAACTCCCGCTGAATCTCCGCCGCCGCAGCCGCGTAATCATCGAAGTGCTTCTGCTTGCACGCCACTTCCAGATGCCCGCATCGTGAAAAGCTGCACTCGATTCCCTCCTCCTTCACGATCCGCTCAACCAGATCAATCGATTCCAGCGACGCCGCATACATCCGCTGCACCGCATCGCGCCCATATCGACCGATCAGCGTAGGCACCGGCAGTTTCATCCCGGTCAGCACCATTCCGCCATTCCGGCAACTAGCTCCCCAGCCCAGCGTCTCCGCCTCCAGCACCACAACGCGCACGCCACGCTTCGCCAACGCCCGCGCCGCCGATAGCCCGCAAAATCCCGCGCCAATCACCGCCACATCCGCTTGTTCCGGCAGCGCCTCGCCTGTTCCCTTCGCAGGCTCCGCGACCGTCTCCAACCAATAATTCGTCTCTCGAATTGTCATGACTCTCCGCCCGCGAAGATTGTAACAAGAGTTCGACATAGGGACGGCTTTACGTTTCCCCTGCCTATCCCGAGCCTCGAAGAACGGCCTCTTGGGCCAGTAGTCGTGAACGAAGCGTACGTGAAATACGATATCTTCGTCGTACGCTAACTCAGGTTCGATCGATGATTCAGCTGCATACAGCCGGGAAAGGAGCGAGATGATGCGCACCGTAACCTATGGCGGAGCCGTCAGCCTGGACGGATTTCTCGCCGGCCAGGATGGCTCTCTCGATTGGCTGCACTTCAGCAAAGACGTGCAGCAGGTGATGACCGACTACTGGAAGGATGTCGACACTATCTTGATGGGTCGCAAAACCTATGCAGTATCAGCCGCGCAGAATCCTAAGAAGCCCAAACGCGCCACCACTAAGAAACCAACCGTGCAGACTTACGTCTTCTCCCGCACCCTCAAGAAAATCGACGAGCCGGGCACCGAACTCGTTTCCGGCGACGCAGTCAAATTCATCCGAGCTTTGAAGCAAGCACCGGGGAAAAACATTTGCCTGATGGGTGGCGGCGAACTGGCCCAGTCGCTCCTATCTGCGGGCCTGGTTGATGAAATCGGTTTGAACATCCACCCGATTCTTCTTGGCACAGGCATCCCCACCTTCCGCGATCCCGGCCACCGAGTGAAACTGTCCCTCCAACAATGCCGACAGTTAGAAGGCAGCTGCATTCTAGCAACCTACAAAGTTTTGCCACTCATGTGACTCTTAGAGAGACTGCCCTATTCGAAATATGTTTGGGAATGAAAAAGCACCAGCGGCGCGACAGAAGAGCCGAAAAGCCGCTGAAACCGCTCTTTGATCGGGATGGAAATCCATCTGCGCAATAGTATTCTCTCTGAAAGCCCAAAGTTTGCGTAAACACACGAGACGTTCTTCCGCACCTACGGCGCCAGCCCCGCTCGATCCCGGCGACCCCGCCGGCCCGCAAACGGAGATCGACCAGTTGATCGAAGCGATCAGCTTCGCTCCAGAACCTGTACTAGCCAAGATTAGGACCGAACTGATTGAGTTCATGAAGCGCCGAGAGTTGAAAGAAACCGCCCCGGTGGGTCAAGACGGCCGCAATTTAGCCGCCGACATATTCAGTAAAGAGATGGGCGTGACGCAATTCCTTCGGGAAATGAACCGCCGCGTAGTGATGGGAAGAGTAAGTCGACTTCCACGAAAAAAACTGAATGCTCAGTTGAGGTAGCCCATGGACAAGATGGCAACACTATTCACCGGGGACGAGTGCTGGGTGCGATTCACCACCGGCATCGATAAGGCCACCGCCCAGCTGCAATCAACCAACAAAGCAGGTCTCAAGGACGGTGAAAAAGTCGGCATTTTAATAAATGACCGGGTGCGTTTGTTCAGAGTCGAAATCAAAGATTTTAAGCCCGCCGATGGAGAGAAACTGACTCCTGAACAAATCGAGGCCCAGCCGAAAACCATCGTTCTTTCCGACTAGATTGGCAAGATTGAATTTACGTCGATGTATTGGAAAGGGTCGGGTGGGAAGTACATCGCGCGGCAAATGTTTGGCACCAGCAAAGCGAAATGGTCCCTGGGAACCACAGCATTAACGATCTTTGGCGCGTGTGGCGCCGCAGTGAATTCGGCACAGAGCGCAACCTGCTCCGGCATTCATTGTGTGACTCCGTTCTCGCAATTCCTGCTAGCGGTTGCGGCGATCGCCGCGCTGGTCGGATGGGGGAAGGAAAATTTCTCCTGAACTTACACCGCGGGCGGCGCACCCTTAAAGCGCTAGGATGATTCTGGGTGCCGCATCCTTGGGGTTGTTTTATGCGAGGGTGGGATATTCTTCTCTTCGACTTTTGGAGCCGCACCGCACAAATCTCCCTCTTCGAATAAAATTCTAATTGACAAACAGTACTAATTGATATAAACTTCACCATGTATTGTCGATCTCTCTTCGAACACTCTCATCTACCCCAAGTTTGGAGTGGAGTCTCGGTAGGAGCTCCTAAGGGACCTTCGGGCGGCAATCCTTCAACTCCACATCTATATCAAAATAAGCGTCTTATAACTCTTTTACTTTCACATACTTCCGCATGCCATTCCCTGTATCCCATTTCTTTTGACATACATCCACAAAACACCAGGGGTGGGGCTGCTATCTACCTGGTCAACATCTGCCAGTCGCTTTTGCTGGAAACTGTGGGCTGTCGACTGTAAACTTTCACCTCCCTCACCTAACCCCTTTGCCTGCTACTCTTACGAGCCACCCTCCCCGTAACTCCTTTGTTTACCACTCTTACTCAAAAACAGGGGTGGGTAGGGGATTCACAACCAGTAACTGGAAAATCTCCGCTTCTCGGTTCCGAACTGAAAACTGAAAACTTAGAACTGAAAACTCACGAGACTGGACCAATGCCCAGCGCTTACACGGAGAGAAGAACCGCTCTGAAGATCGGCCATTACGTGACGATCAAAGGCACACAGTCAAGAGTGACTGTGCCACAGACAGAGACGCGCTTACACGCTGCGCAGGACGATGTGGGTGATTTCTGGGGGAACGCCGAGGCGGACGGGAGCGCCTACGGTGCCGAGGCCTCGGTTGACGTACAACGCGGACAAACCATTCGGCGCGTTGGGCATGAGCTTGATGGTTTCGCCCATGCGCTTTGGGACATCCGGCATCAACGACGGGCGGTGATACAGTCCGGCGATGTAATCGGTGATGAAGCGCGCCGGGCTCAGGCTGACATCCAGAATTTCTACCTTTACCTGGCCACCGTGGGTGTGTCCCGCAAGGCTCAATTCGATGCCCAACTCTGCCGCGCGATTAAACGAGTTGGGATTGTGCGACAGCAGAATATTCGGCATATCGCGGCGAACCAGTGGCTCCAGGTTCGAGAGCATCTGCAGCTTGCGCCCGCTGGGCATGCGTTCGCGCTGGTAATCCACGCCAATCAAATTCAGTTGGCCGCCCTTGTAATTGATAATGGAATTTTCGCGGCGCAGCATCTTCATGCCGGCTTGCTGGTAAAGTTTCTCGGCCAAGTCCTCAGCGCGGGCATAAATTTCGTGGTTGCCATTGCAGCCATAAACGCCCAGTGGGGCGTACAAATGGCGAACCTCGTCGACGCAATCCGCGATGGGATCGTGAATGCCGGTAATCAAATCGCCGGTAACTACAGCCAGATCCGCTCCCAGATCGTTGGCCATATCCACTGCGCGTCGGACAGACTCGCGTGTCATGTAGCCGCTCAGGTGGATGTCGCTGATTTGCGCGATGGTCATGCCGTCCATTTGCGACGGCAAATTGCTGATGGGGATTTCCACTCGGCGCACTTCGTAGCGGAGGCGCTCCGCGGCGTACCCGTACATCACTCCCAGGAAAGGAGCAGCTCCAGCCACTACGCTGGCGGTGCGAAAGAAAGTGCGTCGAGAAGGATCGGGGACGAAATCGTGGATCGCGGCGGAATGGCGAGTAGCGAGACCGTTTGGCGCATGTGCTTTCGTATGCCCCTGCGCTTCAGCATGCGCGGCCGCGGCCGGCTTGTGCAGCCGGTGCCATACCCATTCAATTCCATGTACTGCTTGTACGGCCAAATAGCCAGCCAGGGCGCTGGCAAACCACAACCCGGTCAACGCTGTCACCGGAGAATGATTCGGCAAAATCCGCCCGTGGTCCTGACGCATGGCATCCGCGATCGACAGCAGGATCACCACCCAGCCGCTGAGGTAAATGATCCGAACGCCGACCCGCAGCCACATGCGGCCCCAGTTCGACGTGACTCTCCACAACCCGCGGTACCAGAAACGCTGCGACATGAGCAGCAGCGCCAAGATCGCCAGGCCCAATCCCATGCGCAATAGCAGCCAAGTCCAATTCAATGCCTCGGCCCCCTCGACCGTATCCCTTAAGTTTACCATGCCCTGCGCGGTAAGCCGGGAGACTTGCCACCCTTGCCTACACCCAGTTAACTGGCCTTCCGTCGGAGGTTCCAGCTTAGGGCCACCCCGCCGCTTGCCTCATGTGGCCCGTTTTCATCGTATGATGGCTGCCTTCCCAGAATCGTTTGCTTGGGGCTGCGGTCTGCGGAAACTTCCGACATACAGTTGCGTCTTATTCGGGGTAAGGAACCTTCCGGATCGCTTTACAAACTTTAAGGAGAGAAGCAATGAAACGATTTACTTTGATTGCGGCTGTACTGCTTGCTGCCTGTTGTTTTGCCATTCCATCCCGCGCCCAGGACATGAAACCGGCGCAAGCTCCCAAACCGGCGCTGGGACCGTCCGCTTCTCTGCTGGAGGAGTGGAATGATATTGCTCGCCGGCTGACCGTCATTGCGGAGGATATGCCGGAAGACAAGTACGACTTTAAGCCGAAACCGGAAATGCGCTCCTGGGTGAGCCAACTGCTTCACGCTGCACAAGGCAGCTATTACTTCATCAATCCGGTGCTGGGGAAGGCGTTGCCGAAAGATGATCCGGATATGTCGCAACTGAAGACGCGTGCGCAAGTGGTGGCGTTTGTGAAGAAGTGTTTTGACGATGGAACGGAAGTGATCAAGGCGCAAGGCGACGCGGGAATGTCCAAGACCGTGCAGCTTGGACCGCAAATGTATCGCATCGACGCGCTGGGCTACGACTTGATCGGTCACGCCAACGAGCACTACGGCCAGATCGTCGTGTACTACCGCCTGAACGGCTTGGTGCCGCCAGAATCGCGCCCGAAGAAGTAGGGCAAAGTAGAACAGGCTTCAGCCTGTTTTTACAAAGCCCAAAATCACAGTCAGGAGTGACTGTGCCACCTAATTGAGAGAGCCACGCGAGCAATCTGCTTGCGTGGCTCTCTTGGAAAAGAAAAAGATTCAAGAGCAACACAGGACTGAAGCCTGTGCTATCCGGCGGCAGTTCCTGCGATTCCTTTTTGCAAGATTTTGCGCAGTTCCTCCGCATCGGTCACCGGAGGCAAGCACGTGCTGCCAGAGCAAATCAGCGCCGAAGCCTTATCCTTCGGCAAATGCGGCAGCGTCAAGCGCAGCGCTGCTGGCAAATTTTCTAAGGAAGATTCTGGCGTCACGCGCAAGACCGCTTTTCCCAAACGAAATACGCTATTCGCTGCTTCCTCCAACTTCGCGGCCTCCGCATCTTCCGCTGCGCCCGTGATCACTACTTGCGTCGGATGCTCCGCAAACAGGATCGCCGCCAAGCCATATGTCGCTGCGAACATTCCATATTGCGGGGCTACTCCCGCAAATGCCTCCAACGTCTTCTTCGCCCAGCCAGAATATTTTTGGTCATCGGTGTATGCGTGCATGCGAGCCAGCGCCATTACTGCTACGGAATTTGCGCTCGGCGTCGGCGAATCCTGGAACGGCTTTCTTCTTACTTCCAAACCGCCCATTGGCGGAGCATCTGATGCTCGATCGAAAAATCCGCCGCCCATGGCGTCGCCATATTTTTCGATGGCGACATCCATCGTCCGCTGCGCTGCGCGAAAATATTTCCCATTAAGCGTCGCTTCATACGCATCCAACAATGCCGGCACGCCAAATACTTGATCATCCAACGATCCGCGCAGTGCAGGCCCCCCGATGCGATGCGCAAATCCCTGCTCTTCGCTCCAAGCCTCACGGAGCATTCGCTCTAGCGTCTTCAGGGCGAATGATCGGCACTGCTCTCCGACATTTCCCGCCAAGACATTTGCGGCGTCAAAATACGAAGAAACAAACATAGCGTTCCAACTGACGTACATCGTCTTATCAATGAAAGGAGTAGGACGAGGCAATCTTGCCGCCATCATTTTTTCTTTTGCCTGGGCAATAGTCAATTGCACCGCGCTTTCCTCAAGCCCCAGTG
Organism: Candidatus Acidiferrum sp.; assembly: GCA_036497825.1. Classification (GTDB taxonomy): domain Bacteria; phylum Acidobacteriota; class Terriglobia; order Acidiferrales; family UBA7541; genus Acidiferrum. Next base: position 4,481 of record DASXIT010000114.1, on the reverse strand, counting down.
TTCTCGCAATTTCCTTCGCGTCTCGCGCAATCCATAAAACATTCTTCGCTGGATTGTGGTGCATCTCACCATGTGCTTCGACGTCGTAATAAAACTCCATCACTCGCGCCTCATCCTTGGGCAGCGCGTTTCTCAATTCTTCCAATGTCCACGTGAAATAATCCCCGTCATCGTCGAGGGAATAGTCGGCATCCTGGCTGGCGTAATATCCGCCAAGCGTCTGATCGGAAAGCACATCATTTACCCAGCCAATCATTCCTGCGGCAGTAGCTTTTAATAACGGATTGTGGGTGATTTGCCAGCCGTGCAGGTAATTCTTCAGCAATTCCGAATTGTCGTAGCTCATCTTCTCAAAATGCGGCACTAACCAGCGTTCGTCTACCGAATAGCGATGAAATCCTCCGGCTAACTGGTCGTAGACGCCACCTTTTGCCATCTTCTCCAACGTTGTTTCCGCCATTGCCAACTGGTGCTTCTCCCCGGTCTGGCGGTAACGCTCCAAGATCAAATCTACCGCGGAAGCATGAGGAAATTTTGGGGCAGTGCCGAAACCACCGTTGCGAATATCGAACAACCGGGTGATCGAACTCAACTGCGCGTCCACAATGCTTAGATTAAATTCTCCGTGCGCGCCGCTGAATGCCTCGGCCTTGGTCACAGCTTCCGCCAGTGATGCCGCCGTCTTGGTCAAATCCTCTCGCTTGTTTTTGTAGGCATCCGCTACCGCCAGCAACACGCGCCGGAATCCTGGGCGGTTCATCTGATCTTCTGGCGGGAAATACGTTCCACCATAAAACGGTTTTCCGTCCGGCATAAGGAATCCCGTCAACGGCCAGCCACCTTGACCGCTGATGGCGCTGATCGCGGATTGATATCGTGAATCGACATCCGGCCGCTCATCGCGATCCACCTTCACCGGAACAAAATGTTCATTGATGATTTTCGCGATTTCCAGGTTCTCGTAACTCTCGCGGTCAATCACATGGCACCAGTGGCACCAGACCGCGCCGATATCCAACAGGATCGGTCTGTCGGTGGCTTCCGCGTGTGCGAACGCGCTTTCTCCCCATTCGTACCAGTCAATTGGCTGGTGTGCAGCGGAACGTAGATACGGGCTGGTGGAGTCTTTTAATCTGTTCTCGGTCATTTTCTGATGACTCCAATTGAGTCTATCGAGTGAATTCGTTTGGTGAGGTCCAGGAGAAAACCTGCACCCTTGAAGGCGAAGAGTTCAGCACCCGTCTCTTGGATAGCGCGTTGCGGGCAAAACCCAAGAGCACAGTCAAGAGTGACTGTGCCACAAAAAAAAGCAAAGAGACAGACCCTAGAGCACAGTCCCTTCGAGGCCCCGGGCAAGCAAGAGTGACTGTGCCACGAAGCGACGAGACCATCTCGTCCTATTGCACCTGGTCGCCGGGTCCCAAATCTCGGGAATCAATTGGCTTTCTGCCGCCGTAGCCTTCGTCCTGGCGGTGGTAATAGCGAATGCGATCCTCGCCCAATTTCCAGCACAAATAGACTTCCTCGTTATTAATAACGGAAGGGAAATCAAGCAGACCCACATCCAGATCTTTAATCAAACATCCCGTCGACAGAATTTTTTCCAAATTCGTTTTCATTACTTCAGCCAGGCTCTGATGTTCCATTCTCTTCTGCGCCAAGTTCGCGTAGGGCACCAGCACTCCGCCCATCATCAGTATTCGCGTCGATACCGCTTGTAAATCCTGCTCCAACTCGGCAACTTTTTTGCGCGCGTCGATCGCCTCAATCAAAAAAGGCTCCAGTTCACGCCGCGTCCGCTCCGCTTCTGTCAGCGAAAACAATCGCTGTGGTTGTTCCGGCTCCGGCAGTTCATCCTGTTCGTCGTCGTTATCAGCCATGCATGCTCCATCCCGCTCGTCCAACCGCCGCTCCAAACATCAATACAAAGACAACATGCGATCCAGCGCAATCTTCGCAAAGTGCCTGGTACGTTCATCCACCGAAATCTGGTTCACTACTTTACCCGCCGCCAGATTTTCCAGCGCCCACAGCAAATGCGCCGGCGTGATCCGGAACATCGTAGTGCACACGCACATACTGGAATCCAGCGAAATAATATTGCGGTCTGGCAATTCCTTCGCCAAGCGGTTCACCAGATGCAATTCCGTGCCAACCGCCCATTCGCTGCCCGCAGGCGAAGCCACGATCGATCGGATAATTCCTTCAGTCGAGCCAATCTCATCGGCTGCCTGCGCCACGTCGAACATGCATTCTGGATGCACGATCACGCGGATTCCTGGATGCTCCTTGCGAACACGCACCACATGCTTCGGCAAAAACCGCTGGTGCACCGAGCAGTAGCCCTTCCACAAAATCACTTTCGCTTTCTGCAGACCTTCCGCGGTGTTCCCACCCAATTCCTGATACGGATCCCACACAATCATTTCATCTAGCGGAATTCCCATCTTGTAACCGGTGTTGCGGCCCAGATGCTCGTCCGGTAAAAACAAGACTTTCTCTCCGCGGGCAAACGCCCACTTCATCACCGCTGCTGCGTTTGAACTGGTACAAGCTGAGCCGCCGTGCTCGCCGGTAAACGACTTGATCGCGGCAGTCGAGTTCATATATGTGACGGGAATAATCTTGCTGGTGTCCAGCACGTTTCCCAGTTCACTCCAGCACGCTTCTACTTGCCCAATATCGGCCATGTCGGCCATGGAGCAGCCAGCGCTCAGGTCCGGTAGGACGACGATCTGCTTGTCGCGACGCAAAATATCGGCGCTTTCCGCCATAAAATGCACGCCACAGAACACGACATACTTCCCATTTGTGTCTGCAGCCTGTTGCGAAAGCTTCAAAGAGTCCCCACGAAAATCTGCGAATTTTACGACCTCATCGCGTTGGTAGTGATGACCCAAAATCACGACGTCCTTGCCCAGCTTAGCTTTAGCGGCCGCAATGCGTTCATCGAGTGTGTTATCGGGCACGAGCAAATACGAATCAAAATCGCAGCCTACGCCTTTTTCGATTTCCGGCGCGCGCACGGTCTCTGGCTGGTCGGCCCCGACCAGTGAATTTTTCGAAATTTGAGTAAGAATTGCCATATTGTTTCCTGCCACCTGACTACACCCTGCAATGCCAATTAGATGAATTTTAAGCCTTTTGGTGAGATTTACCAGATTTACTCCATCAAATGGCCCTCGTCGAAATCAGAGGCCAAAAATAGCTGAGAGTTTCTTCAGGGGCTAAGCCCGCTGGAGGTAAGCACTTTACACCGTGACCCTTCGAATTTCGGGGTGAACTGAAGTCCCGACACTCCTAAAGAGTGCGGGGTAATCAGCCGCCGATAAAAACCATTGTCCGCGATGGCGGCATAAATCCTGGCTCATTGATCCTGTGCCCAGCTTCCTTTTCCATCACGATGCCTTTCACCCATTCCACGATTTCTTCATCGCTCGCATTTCCCCGCAACAGGCCACGCATATCGTGATCATCCTTGCTGAACAAACACGTGCGCAATTTACCGTCGGCGGTCAATCGTATCCGCGAGCAGTGCCCGCAGAAGGCTTGTGTGACCGGGGCGATCAGGCCAATCTCGCCCGGTGCTCCATCCTTAAATCGATACTTGCGTGCTGTCTCGCTTTGTTCGTGTGGGATTTGTTCCAGCGGCCACTGAGCGTGGATGCGTTCCAGCACTTCCGCCGCAGGCACCACGAGATTTCTTGACCAGTGGCGATCCGCGTCCAGCGGCATAAACTCGATAAAGCGCATCACAACACCGCGTTCCCGCGCAAACACCGCAAACGCTTCCACCTCGTCATCATTTAATCCGCGGACCAGCACCGCATTTACCTTCACCGGGGCCAGCCGCGTTTTCTGCGCCAAATCAATTCCGCGCATGACCTTGTCGTACGACCGGACGCGCGTGATCTTCTCGAACTTGATCGGGTCCAACGAATCCAGGCTGACATTGACTCGCTTCAAACCCGCCGCCAGAAGTCTCTCGCAACGCTCGGCCAGCAAATGCCCGTTGGTGGTCATCGACAGATCCCCCACGCCTAAATCGCGCAGCCGTCCAATAAAATTTTCCACGCCTTCACGCACCAACGGTTCGCCGCCGGTCACGCGCATCTTCCTGATTCCCAATCCGACAAAAATCCGGGCGAGGCGCTCCAGTTCCGGCCAACTTAGTATCTCCTCATGTGCGCGATAGTTTTCCGGATCGGCGGAGCGGCAATACACGCAACGGTAATTACAGCGGTCGGTAATGGAAATCCGCAGGTCGACGATTTGTCGTCCGAATTGGTCAAATAAGCTCATCTCGGTTCGTCCGAAAAGTACTTAAGTTTACAATCGCGATCCATCATCAATTGAGGTCCTTGACTCCGCTGAGGATGACAGTTCATAGAGTTGATGGGGTCCACAATGTCTCAACCCAACCCCTCCAAAAAGCAAAAACCCAATTCACCATGGAATCGGGCCCATAGCCGAAAATTCGT
>DASXIT010000113.1:0-1533 GCA_036497825.1 Candidatus Acidiferrum sp. | reverse complement strand
GTCTGGTGTTCTGCAGGGGGCAACTCGTGGCGGCTGTGCTCGGGTCAGCCATGCGATGCTCGATTGAAATGCAGTGTAGCACAGGATTACCGATAAGTGCAAGTCCTTTATTGAGAAATTAAAGGATCATCGTCAAATTCTGGCGGACTTGTATGATCTTGAGCTCAAAGTTATTTTGAGAGTGGGTCCATGAGAGACCAGCTGGGTTCGACACAGCGTCAGCAGCAGCTAGGCACAATCTCCAGCGAATGATAAAATATCACGTACTTCAGTGACGTTGGGCCTGTAGCTTACGAGTCTGTTGTTGATTCGGCGTTGCTTAGGCCAAAATTGGGCCCTTCGGAAACGCCCCTCTTGTACCCAAGTTGTACTCAACAACTGGGTTCGAGCCATCGCGAGCTATCCGCCAAATCGCGATGCCGCCCGGCTACAAGCGCCGTCGCTGCGTTTCAGCCATTACACGACGGCGCTGCTGCCGCAAATTCAACCAAAGCCCTTAGGGCTACCGCCACGTGAAATCTACGAAGCGTTCAGGTCGCGCTGACCGTCTTTTCTGGAGGGGCGTAATGCTCGTCCGGTTCCGGCGCACGCATCGTTGTGTGTAGCATCGCCCCGTTGAATGTCGAACCAAACGCGCTTTGGACTAGTTTCTTTCCCTTGAACTTTTCTGTCTGCCATCGCCCCGTGTTCTTCTCGAAGATGACCCGGACAAAATACTTGTTCCGAGGCTTTGTGAAATAGCACATCTCTTTACGGTCCCCATTCTCATGAAACGTTTCCGAGGCAGGCCAGTAGCACACACCGACGAGCAATCGCTGCCCGGTCTGCACGTCATTCCTGATTCCACCGAAGAGGATATTGAAAGGCAACCCGACGAGCTGTGGCGCATAATTGTCACCTTCTTTAATCTGGTTCGGAACATACGCGATGAAATCCCAAGGCTTTCTTATTCTCTTACTCATTGGTGCGTTCTCCTTTTTTCTTGTTAAACGCACCGGGAGCCAGAAACAAAAACGCCGCCCAATACATCAGGCGGCGGGTGTTTCGAGAGACTGGCTTCGGAATTTATTTTCCGCACATCGAGCGACGAACCGCTCTAGGCACCGTAGCGTCTCTCTGCCCGGTTGCCGGATTCGAATTTTGTCCGAATCGCTCCTGATGCTCCCTCCAATCTATCATGAAAAAGGCGGACTTTCCGACTGGACTGCATTGCGGCCCGCGTCATCGCGACCATTAGCCAAATCGCGATGCCGCTGGCTACAAGCGCCGTACGCACGTTTCGGCACCCGACCATCGCCGCAGCTTGTTTTAAAGCCGACAACCCTTTCTGGGCTACCGCCACGCTCAATCTAGGGACCTTGGTGTCACCACCGATTCCTATCCAGCGTCTGGCAGCTTCCGATTCATACCCATCAGAAAAGCCACGTAGGAAGCCGTCAGAGGCACCCACTTGCCGCTGTGGTGCACCATCCAGCGCTCGGGAGTTCCGCAGACTTCTAATACTTCAGGCGGCAAGCGTTCTGATGACGAAAC
>DASXIT010000112.1:0-8662 GCA_036497825.1 Candidatus Acidiferrum sp. | reverse complement strand
TGCCTCCCGTGGAAGTGGCAGTGGGCGGAGGCGGGAGCGCGAGCGGGGCAGAACAAGCCAATACTTCCTACCTGAGTTTTGTGGGATCGGGAATCTCTTTTCGAGCGCAATATTCATTGCCGGAAGGATTTCTGCGAAATTACGTTTGGGTACAACTGGTCACCCGCGATTTGATGGTTGCAAAATCCGGCGGCACGATTGATCGATGTATGCCAAAATCGCAGCCGATTCCTGACGCGGGTGCTGGACTCGACACCAGCTATCCCTACGACTCGCATAATCCAACGCGGGATAGCCCCCCGGTGAGGCTGACGCCAGAATCACAAGAAATTTCACGCAAATTTCATGCGCGCATGTATCTCTTGTGGGGCTCGGGAATGTCCAATTCGATCGCCGTGCCGCTGGGCTACGTGGACTGGCATTTTGAAGGGCAAGCGGTGCGCAAGGATGGAATCAAGAACGAGTGGTCGCTGAAAAAAGGGAATGGCGGTCCGGATGATTCCGAACGGCCATTTCGGCCCACGCACGCATATCCATTGTGGAATAATCTTGTCCCGTATGCCGGACTAATGCGCTGCGAATAGAAGACAAAGTTTGAGAAGGAAGAAATATGAATGCGGGTCGATCGGTAAAAACAGGCGGAGTCATTGCGTGTCTGGCGATACTGCTTTTTGCAGCAGCTCATGCCGCGGACAACTCTCTGTCGTTGCAAATAGCCGCGCAGGACGAACCGGTAACCGAAGCAATTGCATCGCTGAAGGTAACAATCACGAACACTTCTTCGCGCAGCATCACGTTTGTGGAGAGCAACCCCGGATGCGATTACACCGCCAGCGTACTGATGCAGACGGCCACGTAGTGGAACCGTCGGCCGCAGGGCAGGAGTTGCAGCAGTGCAAGCAGCGCATGCTGGTGGGGCGGCGCATCATCGGCACCCTGAAACCAGGCGCATCGACTGAGGATACCTACCCGGTAAGTTGGTACTATGAAATGACAAGGCCCGGCAGCTACACAGTGAGGCTACAACGTGAAGTTCCCGAATCGATAGGAGCCGAGAAAGCCTGGTCCAACGAAGTAACACTCGTGCTCTCAAAGTAAAAATCGTTTGCCGGCAAAGACACCACTGCACGGTTTTCTAATTGAATCCAAAGTAGAGACTGAAAAGCCGCCAGCCTACGGTTTGGGCGCTGGAGCTCTGACGATTGGTGGCGGAGCCTGAACTACTCTGTCCACCTTTTTCTTCGGCTTTTTCTTTTCACGTCCACGCGAATCTTTGTTTCCCATGCACGTAAGAGTGCCACAGGTCTCCACCAAAGGCCAGTGATAGCCACGAGGATCACTGGCCTTTAGTGGGATTTAGCCCATTTGCATGTTGATGTGGCGTTCGTCTCTCACTGCCCGGCTTTATCGATTGTCGTCATCGAGATCTTGAGGAGCGAACGCCACGCCGCGAAGCACTTCACCGTACTTTGCCGAGTAGATCGTCACAAATCGTCCAACTGAATCATGATCCCAGCCGCCCCCGCTGGCTGGCAGAGTCGTGGCCTTCAGGATGTCGGTAACCTTAACCAGCTTGTTCGGGTCGGCGCCCTGGTCTCCGCTCGCGCTTACCGTCGAAGTCACAGCATAAATATCGACTTTGCCGTCGCGATGAACTTTACCCGTGATGTTGCGGCAACCGTCCGTCGCTGGATTCAGCGCGGTCGGATAATTCCGCACGCTGTAGGGCACGCCGATATTCAGGCCGTTCTGCAGAATGTAGAGCAACTTCCATGTGCCGTTCACCAGGCTCCACTTCTGCACCCCAGCGGTGGCTTGCGTCGCGGCATCCGCCACATTTCCATTCAGTGCCGGGGTGACCAGCGTCCCATCGCCTTCATCGCAAACGTACAGCGTGTTTGCATCGGCGAACCAAATTCCAAAGGGAAACGCTACCGGTGCGGGATTGCCCTTCTGATCCACACCGCTGGCCAGCGATGTTGGGAATCCCGGCAAGATCGTGATTGGCAGCGCAGCAAGTTCGGCCGTTGTTCCGCTTGGTAGCACGCCCGCATTGCCAATCTGATAGACCGTGTTGATGCCGTTTCCGCCGCTGCCTTTGGTGGCGTACATCGTGTTGTTAAAAATCGTCAAGCCGCGGAAATTGTCGTCCTTCCCCGGCTTGTCTGCTGTGGTGTACCCAACCTGAGTAACTTCGAAATCGCCAATCTTGTTGATGCTTGGCGGCACTGGCGGCGCTTGGCCAGGAATAAGAAGTTCTGCGCCGGTCGATGTGACCAGATCGATGCCGATCTGCGTCTTGGTGAGTTGGCTCTTCGAGAGGCCACCGTTGTTGTTGTTCCCGGTTAGGAAATACGTCGAGTTCGCCTTGATTGCCGCGCGGCCGTTGTTCCCGCTGTAGGCATTTCCTTCCGTGATGGTCAGGTGCCCGAAGGTATCCACCTCTGCCACGGACCGGTAATATTGCGACACGACCGGATTCGTGGGATCGACGACCCCCGGCGTATTGGAATTCGAAACATCCAATTGGTTTGGCGCGGTAAGGAATCCGGGACCACCGCGATAGCCGACAAACGTGATCGATTTCTCGTCTAGCGAGCGGTTCAAAGCCAGCTCTGACTTTGAGCTGAAGCTGGTCACGATTTGGTCGCTGGGAATTGGCAAAGTCCCAATTCGCTCACCGTCGGTTGTCAGGTTATCCAAAAAAATGGAAGAGGTAATGCCGAAGCTTCCGTCGGCCGTATCATTATTAAAGACCGTCGGATAACTGCCATCGGCCGTTGCCGTGCCGCACGCCACCGCAACACTCGCCGTGCCACCGGCAAGCAGCGGCACCTGTACATTGCCCGCCACGCAACCAGGGGGCAAAGTCTGACCCACGGTGACGCTGGATGCGTTTCCCGCGTAGACGCTGCGGCTGAGCACCAATGTGCCGGGCCTAAAATTGAAATGATCGTGGTCGTCGTTATTTGCGGCTACCTTGCCAACAAACATTCCTACTGCAAGAACGGATGTCGCTGCAAGTATGAGAACTGAGGAAATGCTAATCTTTTTCATGAGTTAGCCCCCTGGAAACAAACGCCATTGACGTTGCCACACCTGGCGGCCAATGTTTTTACGCGCGCGTTAAAATTCCGTGAAGGCTGGATTGGCAGTGATTGGCCACAAGTTTTTAACCCCATTTTAGTGGGGAAATTAGTTACCAAACCATCCCACGGAAGGCCCTGTTGGGACCTCATTCGGGCGCAGAACTAGGCGGCCTTGTTCGCTTGTGACCACCCGCCCTATAATTGACTGTTCACACCCGAGGAGGAAAAGCGCCATGGCGACCGCTGAAGCGAAATTGCATATTACGGAATTTACCAACGAGCCATTTATCGATTTCTCGAAACCCGACAATCGCAAGAAAATGGAAGAAGCCCTGAAGAAGGTCAAAGCCGAATTTGGCCACGAATATCCTATGTGGATCGCGGGCCATAAAGTCATCACCTCAAGTAAGAAGAAGTCCACCAACCCATCGCGGCCCTCGGAAGTAATTGGAATTTTCCAGGATGCCTCCAAAGAGCAAGCAATCGAAGCGATCGAAGCCGCCAACAAATATTTTGACACCTGGAAGAAGGTGCCAGCGCAAGAACGCGCCAAGTATTTGTTCAAGACCGCAGCGATCGTGCGCGAGCGGAAGTACGAGTTGGCCGCGCTGGTCTGTTACGAAGTAGGCAAAAGCTGGATCGAAGCGGATGCGGATATCGCGGAAACGATCGATTTTTGTGAATTTTACGGCCGCGAAATGCTACGGCTCGCCGAACCGCAAAAACTGACCCCGATGCGCGGCGAACGCAACTACCTCGTATATATTCCCCTGGGGGTTGGCGCGATTATTCCACCATGGAATTTCCCATGCGCCATCATGGCGGGATTGGTGGTTTCGTCGCTGGTTACCGGAAATACCGTGGTACTGAAGCCGGCGGCGGATTCGCCGACGATTGCCGCGAAATTCGTAGATATTTTGTTTGAGGCGGGTGTGCCCAGGGAAGCCGTGAACTTCCTTACTGGTTCAGGCGCCGTGATTGGCGACGTGATTGTGCAGCACCCATTGACGCGTTACATCGCGTTTACCGGCTCAAAGGAAGTCGGTCTGCGCATCGCCGAATTCGCGGGAAAAGCTTCGCCGGGGCAGAGGTGGATCAAGCGCACTGTGCTGGAGATGGGTGGGAAAGACGGCATGATCGTCGATGAAGAAGCCGATCTCGACGCGGCAGCAGAAGGAACGTCGCAGGCTGCCTTCGGTTATCAAGGCCAGAAGTGCTCAGCTTGTTCGCGCGTGATCGTCAGCGAAAAAGTCTACGACACCTTCTTGAACAAACTGGTGGAGCACACCAAGAAAATCAAAGTGGGCCCTGCCGATGATCCGAACAATTATATGGGCCCGGTCATCAGCGAAGGCGCGATGAAGGGCATTCTGAATTACATTGAAGTAGGGAAGAAGGAAGGCCGGCTGGTAGCGGGTGGTAATCGCGCTCCTGGCGATGGCTATTTTATCGAGCCTACGATCATCGCTGATGTTGATCCGAAGGCGCGGTTGGCACAGGAAGAAGTGTTTGGGCCGGTGCTGACGGTCATCAAGGCCAAGAATTTCGATCACGCGATGGAGATTGCCAATAATACGGAGTTCGGTTTGACCGGCTCGGTGTACTCGAAAAATCCGGAGAAGATCCGCCGCGCCGAAGAAGAATTCCACGTCGGCAATCTGTACCTGAACCGCAAGTGCACTGGAGCGATGGTCGGCGCGCATCCATTCGGCGGATTTAATATGTCCGGTACCGATTCCAAGACTGGCGGCAAGGACTATCTGCTGCTCTTCATGCAGGCCAAAGCCGTAGCAGAAAAGGTCAGCTAGGGAGTTCTTGTCGCCTTTTCTGTTTGGATTTATTCGCGGCGCTGCTTCTAGCTGACTTCCAACCAGTCGTTTCCAGCCTTTGCCAAAATCTTCAACGTTTCGAAAGGATTCGCGCGACGGGCACGCTCCTGGACGAACTCCGCGGTACGAAGGGCTGAAAGCTTTTCCGCAACGGCAACATTAATAAGTTGGTTCAAAGCGACGCCTTCCAATTCGGCGAGCTTTCGTAGTTCCTCTAAAAGAGAAGGTTGCAATCGCAATGCGAAATTGCTTTGTCTCATCAGCTTGAACTCCCCAATTGGATTAGGGCTGCTGCTGGAAGTAACACGGCACAGCCAAACTTGCTACAAACATTTGTAAAATCACGCGTATTAAACGTCACAACTCCAGTAGCCGCTCCGTTGATAGGTGTTTCCAGGACCATATCGTCATTAGCATCTGGTAATTGTGTCCGCCATCGAGACGCCTGCCTGACCTGTTTAGCAACCAGCGCAAGATTATCCATAAACTTTCCTACTTCGGCACTGCTCAGGCCACTGACAGTCAAATGCGCGGGGCGAGTCAACACTGCTTCGTATTCCGGAAGCAACGGAACCGAAAGGAGCAATTCAAACTGGCTGTCCAGAGCCGCACGCAATAGTTGCCGGGACGCGCCCTTCTTACTTCGCAGGGCCGCGACCATGACGTCCGTATCCAGGACATACGAAAGTGGCACTTCACAATGATATTGCCTGCAATATCATTGTGGCAGGCTCAATCTAATCCCCTCGATTATGAAGAGCAGACCGTCTTATTGAGCTCAGACAGATTCAGGCTTGCCCGAAACCATTTTTAGCACCCGATAAACGGGATAGCTGCAGGCTAGTGCAATTAGGGTGAATACACTGTTGGTGCGATCTTCGCGAACTGCCTCCACTAGAAAGCCGATGGAACCAAGCAGCGCCAGCGTCGTCGTCCAAGGATAACCCCAGGCGCGATAGGGTCGCGGCATCTCTGGGTGGCGCATGCGAAGAATGAACAGCGAAGTGAACGACAATAGGTAATTGGTGACGAAGAAAAATGCCAGCATCGCGATCACGCGTTCAAAGCTGAATATCGCGAACGCCACACCGACCAATGCACTGAGAAGCAAGCCGATTGTCGGCGTACCGCCTTTGTTAATGCGCGACACAGCGCGAAAAAATAAGCCATCGCGGCTCATCGCGTAGATCACCCTGGCGGCCATTAGATGCAAGGCGTTCAACGAGCTGAAGAGTGCCACAACCATAATCGAGCGAAAAATGAAATCGCCATGAGGGCCAAAGACACGCTGCGCCGCCAGCCCCAACGAAAAATTGTTGCCGGCCACTTCATTCATCGGCAAAACATAAAGTACCGCCGCGTTGATCAGCAGATAAATAACAACGATGGAGAACAGGCTGGCAAAAATGGCGCGCGGAACCAGGTAGCCGGGATTTTTGATTTCGTCCCCAAAGTAGATAACACCATCCCAACCATCATAGGTGAAGATAGTCGCCTGAATTCCAAATAAGAGCCCGGTAATCAGCGCGGCCCCCACAGGAATAATTGAAGTGGGAATACCACGTGCCACTGCCGTAGCTTCAGCGGCGTGGCGCACTCCGCCGCCCAGCGAGAAGCATGCAATGACCATAACAAAAAAGACCAAGCCCTTAAGCACGGTCGTAAAATTCTGAACTTTGCTGCCGATGCTGATGCTCTTCCACTGCAACACCGCGAACAGTATGATCACAGAGACGGCAGTTATTTTGATTCGTTGCGCTCCATCGAACGCCGGAAACATATGGCCCAAATATTCGCCCACCACAATTCCAACTGCTCCCGTCGAACCGCAGGTTGAGAGCCAGTCACTCCAGCCAACGATAAACCCGGCGTAGTCGCTCAGCGCTCGCCGTGAAAAATTATATTGTCCACCGCTTTTAGGAATAGCTGTGCCGAGTTCTGCGAGTTGGAACGCGCTCACCAATGCGTAAAACGCGCCAACAAACCACGCGCAGAAAAATAGCCAGTGGTTAGGCAAGCGCGCGGCGATATCGCCGGGCGTGCGCACAATCCCTGCAGAAATGGCATTGCCCACGGCGACGGCAATGCCGAAGCCAACACCCAGAATCTGCAAAAGCTTGCCTTTATCTTTCCGGGGATGAACGCGATGCTCGGACTGTTCGGCTAGTTCGGTGTCAGGAGTCGTGGGCAATGGGCGGTCTCAAGGAGATGTTTGAGTTCGGCACATCATACGTTGGTGGCAAGAAAAAGCAAGTAGCAGAGAGCATTCTGCATACTGGCGGGAACAGGTCGCTGGTTTTGGCGGTCCTGCCACATCGCTACACTAACTGGTCAGCTCGAGTTCCGATGTCAGTTCCTGGGTTGTTTTGACCTGTTTCTCTTCCGCCTGAGGTTCCAGGAAGTCTGTCAACTCAAGTCGCAGGTTGCCCGCGTTCGTGGCGTAAGCCATTCCGGTTTCAATATCAATAACGCCAGAACGAATCAGTTTTTCGATTTCTCCATCAAAATGCTGCATACCGTCATTACCGCCATCACGCATGGCATCCAGAAGCGTCTTGCCTTCGCCCTCGCCTTTTTCAACGTATTCGCGTGTACGCATGGTGGACTTCAGAATTTCAATCGCAGCGATGCGCCCCTTTCCGTTTTTTCGTGGCAAAAGCCTCTGTGAAAGGATGAAGCGAAACGCCTTCGATAGACGATTCCGAATTCCTTGCTGATCCTCCATGGGAAAAGCGCCGACGATGCGTTCCACCGTCTTCGCAGCATCAATCGTATGCAGTGTGGAGAGCACCAAGTGGCCGGTCTCCGATGCCTCCAACGCAATCTCAATCGTTTCCCGATCGCGCATTTCGCCAACAAGGATTACCTTGGGGGCTTGCCGCAAGGCTCCACGAAGCGCGGCGGCGAACGTTGGCGTATCACTATGGAGTTCTCGTTGATGAATAGTGGCCTTCTTGTGGCGATGGAGAAATTCGATCGGATCCTCAATCGTAAGAATGTGAATCGCCTTATCCGTGTTCATCTTGTCGATGATGGCCGCTAGTGTAGACGACTTTCCCGAACCGGTCGGGCCAGTCACGAGCACGATGCCATTGCGCAGGCCACAAATCTCGCCCAGGTGCGCAGGTAGGTTTAGCTCCTCAAAAGTCGGCACTTTGTCCGGAATTACGCGCATGACGATTGCGCAGCTTCCGCGCTGGCGAAAAATATTCACGCGAAACCGCGCGTTTTCGAGTCCATAAGAAAGGTCGGCGGATCCTTCTTTTTCCAGCTTGATCCCCGCATGCTCGTTTTTCCCGATGATCGATTTCGCGATGTGCTCGGTGTCTGAGGGCGACAGATTTTCCAGTCCCTTGAATTTCAGCTCCACAAGTTGGCTGCTGACTTCCACTTGCGGGGCCCGCCCCGGCGAGAAAATTAAATCGCTTACATGGGCTTTGGCGTTCAACATGGCGCCAATCAGTTGTGGCACGTTGATAAAACGATGGACCGGTGGCACTGCAGGTGTCGTGCTCATAAATCCCCTGAATTCTGAGATAGAAGAAACGGGTTAGCTTGAATAGTGCTTTCCTGTAAACGAAATATTCCTCCATCAGTTTAGAGGATGGTTGCAAAGTGGGGACTCGCCCTGAAGTACAGGTCGTCCTTTCTGGTTACTGGCAGATTGTGGACATTACATTGCGAAACCCAACTAGCTCATTTTGGGTTGGCGGCGGAGCTCCAGGATGTCAACAAGTTCGAAAA
>DASXIT010000111.1:0-8850 GCA_036497825.1 Candidatus Acidiferrum sp. | reverse complement strand
CTACCGCGGGGTTTTTTATTTCCAATCTCTTGCCATCCCAGTCCAACCCAAAAATCTGGCTGCACTCGTATAGACGAAGTCGCCCTACGGAATGTTTCGTGGATAGTTGTATTTTCTTTGAAATCGTTTCTTTCCAATATCCATATTTCATTGTAAAAAATGCACTTGGCTTGCATCCCTACCTGCTTCATCTATACTCTTCCATGCGGTTCGGATAACGCAGGATGCGACTTCTCGTTCTCAGTGATATCCACGCTAATTTAACGGCTCTGGAAGCGGCACTTGAGGCCGCCACCGGGAACTGGGACCGTGTAGTGTGCCTCGGCGACGTGGTGGGTTATGGCCCGGATCCCAACGAAGTAACCACTCGAGTGCGCGAGCTGGATGCTACCACCATACGCGGTAATCATGACAAAGCCGTTACAGATTTAATGGGAACGGATGACTTCAATCCCATCGCCCGCGCCGCTGTTCTCTGGAGCCGTGCGCAACTTTCCAATGAAAATCTGGATTGGTTAGCGAACCTTCCGCAGGGACCCATGGAATCCGACGGTATTGTTTTGGTGCACGGCGCATTTCAGGATGAAGATGAATATGTGTTTACTCCTGCACAGGCCTTGGAAGGTCTTCTTGATTCCACGTTACCAGTAACATTTTATGGTCACACCCATCATCAAGGTGGCTTCTCTTATCAAGACACCCAATTGGACGTTTTGCAGCTTCACCCCCGTGACAGTGAAGAGCGCAGCGCTTTGCGTCTGGAACGTGAAAAGCGTTATCTGCTGAATCCCGGATCGATTGGGCAGCCAAGGGATGGCGATCCCCGCGCAGGATTTGCGATTGCCGACCTCGAACACGAAATCGTTGAATTCTGGCGCGTTCCCTACGATATTGAAGAAGTGCAGGAGCGCATGCGCAAGGCCAAGCTGCCAGAGCCGCTCGCGCTACGCCTCACCGTCGGCCGTTGAGTGTTCAGTTAAGGAATCCGCCGCGTTTCGCAGAAAAGTCTCATGCCAGACACTGACCCCATTTCCGATTCTCCTCAGGAACAACAAGGTCGTCCGGTCGTTACCTTTGTCATCGCGGCTATCGTCGTAATTGCCATGAGCCTGAGCGCCTGGGTTCTTTTTCACGATTCGCCACTGAAGCGCAATTCCTTCAACGGGGCCACCACCATCAAGTTGAATATGAGCTCCGCCGAAAAGGAATATCTCTCCAAACTCTTTGTAAAGGATATCGCCTTGAGCCGTGCTGAGAATTTTCTTCATCAGGAAGTAACGATTCTCAGTGGCACGATCATGAATGGCGGTTCGCAGACCGTCACCGAGCTGGACCTCACTATCCAGTTTTCCGATCAAATGGACCAGGTCGCCCTGCGTGAAACCCGGGGAGTTTTGGGCACGCCTCCCGTTCCCATTGGGCCGGGCCAGGAGCGCGCCTTTGAAATTTCGTTTGACCATGTTCCAACTTCGTGGAACATGCAACAACCAACTCTTCGTGTGGCCAATATCTCACTCGCTAATTAAATAAGTTAGCTACACGAATATATTAAGCTTCGGGTATGCCTCTTGCCGAAGAACTGCGCACCAGTCTGCAAGAATTCTTGACCGGCGCCAACATTGAAATTCGTGAAAAGGGCAGTCGCATCACCGCGGCGTCGCCACTTTGTTGGGAAGTTCGCGGCGCCGAAGCGAAGCCGTTGCTGCATCTCTGGGCAGAGAATTGCAACGTGACCCGCAGAGTGCTGGCGATTGCGGATCAGTCCGATGCCAGACTGGCTCTTGCGGTGGAACGGTTTGGCCGTGCTAAGCCTGAACGGCTGGAAATGGTGCGCCTCGATTTCGTTCGCAGCCCGAAAGAACTTTCTCGCGAAGACTTTTGTGAACAATTGCGCCGCATTTTGGCTGAACAATTTCCCGACGAAACCGTCGAGAAAATCTCCATCTCCGCAGATCTGGAACATTCTCTGTCTCGCATGTACGCACGTGGAACTTCTCGCCGTGGGCCAGTTACCGTGGCGTTTCTGGCGATGGCTGACTCGGAATCGCCAGAAGCTCTCGAAAGCAGCCTGACGTATGCATTATTGTGGCTCGATCGAGTGCGCCAGTCGGCATCGGGAGCCAAGACTTCCGCGCTGCGTTTGATACTACCCAAAGGGAAATCTACGGCGCTTACGCATTGATTGGCGGCCCTTGGTTCTCGCTGTCCTGTCGTAGTCTACGAATTGGATCCGCTCACCGAGAAACTCGAGAAGGTAGACCCGTGTGCTAGCGGCAATATTTCAACCTGGCTGGTTCCGCGAAGAGAAACGCGGCTTTTGCTGGATCGCGCGGCGCCAGACATTGCTCCTCTTCTGGCGCTTGCGCCCGATCGAATTACCATGCACCCCAACGTGCAAACCCGCGAAGTAATGCTGCGCTTTCGCGGCCTGCCCTTCGCACGTTGGCAGGACGGGCGAGTCTTTTTCGATGTGCATGGCCTGTGGCAAGAGCTGGATGTGCGCACAGAGTTGCCGCTCCGTCAGCTTGTTTTGAATTTGCAGAATTTTCGCAGCCCGCTGGCCAACGACACGCGGCATCCGCTCTATCGCGGACAATCGGAGCGCTGGTTGCAAGCGATCATCGCGAAAGACCTCAACCGGGTCGATGTCACGCTCCAGCCGGATCACTTGTACGAACAAGTTTTCGCGCAGGCAGCCGGGCAGCACGGTATTCTCGATTTACTTGCGGTCACGCGCGCCGGCCGGCTGGCTATTCTGGAATTGAAAGCCTCGGAAAATGTGGACCTGCCGTTGCAGGCTGCGGATTATTGGTCGCGCATTTGCCGCCACCAGGAAGCCGGCGACTTCGCGCGATATGGGTATTTCCCAGGGATTACTCTGCAACCCCCACCGCCGTTGGTCTACTTAATCTCTCCGGCACTTCGCTTTCACCCATGCACAGATACACTGTTGCGTTTCCTCACTCCAGAGATGGAAGTGATCCGTGTAGGTCTGGCGGAAACCTGGCGGCGCGGGATTCGCGTCA
The DNA here is from genome assembly GCA_036497825.1 of Candidatus Acidiferrum sp. Classification (GTDB taxonomy): domain Bacteria; phylum Acidobacteriota; class Terriglobia; order Acidiferrales; family UBA7541; genus Acidiferrum. The sequence continues at coordinate 5,824 of DASXIT010000111.1, read as the reverse complement.
TGATGCGTCAATAAGAATTACCCGCGAAACACAAATATCTCATTGCACATTTACGCCTGAATTGTCATTCTTTTAGCCTCAGTGCTTGGCCCAATAAATCACGCAGGTGAACCGATTGAGTTTTTCCGTCAACATCCGGCATTCCGAAAAAGTTTCTCTGGTCTATGTACATGGCCGTCTCACGTCCTTTGAATCGCAAGCCTTTCGCGAGGCAATTCACGGACTGCTGAATAAAGGGCACCGGAATATAATCTTGAATCTTACTGGACTGCAATATCTGGACAGTTCTGGCATCGGCGAGTTAGTCCGAAATTATCTGTCCGTTGTCAAAAAAGGCGGCGCAATGAAGGTGGTTGGCTTGGCGCCGAAAGTTGAAGAAATCTTAAAAGTGACCCAGCTCTATCAAGTGTTCCCCGAATTTCCCGATGAAGAATCCGCACTGGAAAGTTTTCCCGGCGGCGACAAGAAGCCTTCCGAGAAATATTAAACAGAAAAAACTGCCCTAAAAGGAGAGAAGCAGCTAAGGTGTTGACCCTAGCTGCCTCCCGGGGTGTGTCCTCGAAGTGGTATTGATAATTTAGATGCGTCTCTTCAGAAAAGGTTTCCAAAATGTTGAGGAAAAAATTCTAGCTGCGGAAGAAACCAAAAATTGCTCGATAACGTCAGTAAAATAGGTACTTCCGCCAGCGTTCATCCCTGTGCCCGATCAGGCGCATCAATTGCCTAGAAGTGTGTAGTGTGAAAGGCCGCGGTTTGCGTGCCAATTTTAGTCCAGCCTCTTCTGGTGTGCGATCACCCTTATTGTTGTTGCACCGATAGCAGCACGCCACCAGATTCTCCCAAGACGAACGCCCGCCCCGCGAACGCGGCATTACGTGATCGAGCGTGAGCTCAGAGCTGGGAAAAATCCGCCCACAGAACTGGCATGTATTCCGATCGCGCAACAATATGTTCTTGCGAGACAACGCGCGGCTCTGTTGCGGGATGTGCCGATATGCCAGTAGCCGAATCACCGAGGGCACTTTATGAGAATTCGCTGCCGAATGGACTTCCGCGCTGTGCATCTCTTCCGCTTGTGCTACTCCTTTTAGAAGGAGCACCATAGCGCGGCGCACCGCGGTTACGTTGATGGGCTCGTAGGTAGCGTTTAGAACCAGGACCGGTTCCTGCATCAGTGAAGTGCGACGAGGGGCTACTACCGGTAGGTGACGCCCGCCAGCGTTCCCCGAAGCGTTAGGCACAAGCGCGCCACCCACTTCGGGGGTACGTCGCCCCCGGGGATCAAACGCCTCTGGCCTTCTTGCGCTCACCGCGCACCTTCCGCTTCAGAACCTTACAACTACTTCGGGATCAGCGGGCCGGATAGCTCGGGCGACGGTAAGTCCTAGGACCGAGCTTGCTCCTGCCTAGCGTAACGCCTTGCCACATGCGTCCAGCGTCCCTCCCGTCGTCATTACATCATCTAGCAGCAAGATTCGGGAATTGTCAACCCAACCCTCCCCTTTCATAGCAAAAGCGCCACGTACCGCCTCCCAACGCTCATCGTAGTCAAGCAGGTGCTTCTCCGCCCGGGGACGCGCCCGCATCAGCAAAATGGGGCGAAAAGGGATCCGCAGTCGCTTTGCCAAAGGCCGCCCAACCAGCCCTACCTGGTTAAAACCGCCTTCCCGCAATCTTTGCCGATGTAGCGGAACGGCACAATCACGTCGGCTTGCAGGCAATCCTTGTTCGCACGCACCACGCTTTCGAGCTGTTTGGCGAACCATTCACCCAGCGGCTCGATTGGCTCAAAGTTCAACAATACAATCGCGCGTGCCAGGGCGCCCTCGTACTCGCCAAAGCTTCGCGCCACCTCAACGGAGTACTTCTGCTGCTAGCACCGAGCACAAACATGAATCACCTCCGCATCATTCGTGGCGGGAAGTTGCACTGGCGCAGGATGCTCAGGCTGCCCGCATAGCTGGCAAATTTGCGTCGGCATGACCCGGAAGCTTCGAAGACACTCCTCGCAGATGGGCAGCCGCGAGGCGCCCGTCAGCAAGCCTTTGCAGAGCCTGCAGTCGCCAGGAAAAAACACACTGACGAAGGCGCCGGAGACATCGCGAAGCAAGCGCTGCAACGGAGCCGGAGATAAGGAAAGCGGCATGAGCTTCTCAGTCGCTTCATTATAACTTATCAATTTGACGAATGAGTAATGTATTCCCTGGCAGGCTTACAACAGACCCTGTTCCATCTTTTCCTGGCAGGCGATGCAGTGTTTCGCCCATGGTACCGCTTCCAACCTCTTCGTCTGCATTTCTTCCTGGCAGCTCATACATTGGCCGTAGTCCTCATTGCGAATACGTTTGAGGGCTTCGTCAATCATGTTCAACATATTACGGTCCGTGCTGGTCTGGCCAAACAAGAACTCTTTCGTATAAGAGTTGGCAGCCTTGTCAGCCAGATCCACTGTTGGATCATCATCCGCCTGGCGGCCTTCTTCTTCGGTCCGGGTAATTGTCTTCACCAATTCATCCCGGCGATTCAGCAATTTCTTTTTGTAGTACTCCAAACGCTTCTTATCCATGTTCACCCTCCCCACATAGCTCTTGGGGGTCATCTAAAAACTCCATAGTGTAGGCTCGTGACCACAGCGTGTCAAGGCGAAGCCCCTGATTTCGATTCCTAACAGCAAATATTTGCACTTCAAAATTTCCTCCCAATCCATTTTTCGCGCACTTGCAGGAAAAAATTCACGACTTACTTTCAATCATTTAATACTGACGCTGCACCACCCGCACTCTTCGCACCTGCCTTCCGCACCGGTGACGTTTGATGCGGAATTCCCAAAATGCGGTCTTATTCGATGAGCCAGGCGCCCCAACCGTTGTGTGCCTCAAGCGTTACCTGCGTCACATCCATTCCTTTACGGAAGTGGTATAACCACCACAGGAATTAAGGGTAGAGGATTCTCCTCATTTCACCGCGAATCTCTCCCACCTTTAAGGGAGGAATTTCATGTTTAAACAAGCGTTTGTCGTGCTGGGCACGCTACTCGTCGCATCGACGGTAACGTTGGCTCAAGCAACGACACAGCCGGTAGTCAAGAAAGTGCCAATTCAGCAAACCAGCGCTGCGTCCGGCAAAGATATGTACGACGCCTATTGCGCACCATGCCATGGCACCGATGGCAAGGGCAACGGGCCTGCTGCTTCCGCGATGAAGTCAGCGCCCGTGGATCTGACGCAATTGACCAAGAAGCACGATGGAAAATATCCCGCCGCCTATGTTGCCGGAGTATTGCGGTTCGGCAACGGCCCTGCTTCTCACGGTTCGGCCGATATGCCAGTTTGGGGACCGCTTTTCCGGTCTTTGGACAAGTATCACGATGCGGTGGAACAGCAGCGCGTCAGCAATTTGGTCAACTACATAGAAACACTGCAAGCCAAGTAAGCTGTGCTGAATAAGTGAAGAGATTTCGCGGGGCAGCCGCGCTTACCCTGCCCCGCATGCTTCCGAGTTCCCGTTTTTTCTACACGACTTCTCTGTACTTTCCTTCCGTCATGAATCTCAACTCAAATAGCTGCTCCCAATTTCCATGCTTCAGCACCGCTTTTCATTCCTCGCTAGTCTGCAGTACACTCTCCTCTCCATCACTCTTACCTTGGGGGTTCGAGCATGAATCCGATTACTGCGGAGCAAGCTGCCTTTTTACTTCAATTGGAATTGCCGGCTTTAAAAAACGAGCATCGTACGACCAAGCGAGTGATTGAAGCCATTCCGCTTGATAAAGGTGACTACCGCCCCGACCCCGCCTCGAAATCTGCTCTCGAATTAGCCTGGCATATCGCTGCTGCGGAGCAGCGTTTTCTAGCCGGGGTGGTGGCTGGAGTTTTCGATTTCACTCCGATTCATCGCCCGGAATCGATAAAGAATTCCGCTGAAATTGCCACCTGGTTTGAGCAATCTTTTGAGAAGAACTTCCCGCACATCGCGACATTGTCTGCGGATAACGCTGCGAAGGTTCTGGATTTTCGTGGCGTGTTTCAATTTCCGGCGGTTTTGTTCCTGCGCTTCTCCCTGAACCACACCATTCATCATCGCGGCCAATTATCTGCCTATTTGCGCGCGATGGGTGGCAAGGTGCCGGCAATTTATGGCGAGAGCTACGACTCTGCCGAAGCGAAAAAAGCCGCGCAAGCGTAGAAGACTTCCTGTAGAATAAAGACGTCGCAGTTATGTGGTTTAGCAAGCCCTGCGTGGGGTAAAAGCAGTTTCCCACAGCATCCACAGGCATGTGGATAATCAAGAAAAAAAGTTTTCTGCAGGGCTTGACTTATTTCCATCTTCTAGTAAGATTACAAATGGTTCGGCACTCTCTCGGAGTGCCCGGCCATGCAGGGGATTCACAGTCGGGTCTGAATTATCTCCCAGGAGAAGATCCTATAGTGAGGAGCCTTATTAGCACAGGTTGAATTACGTTTGAGCTTCGCGTGGAGCCGCTAAATGATAAGCGGCTGTACCCGGCGCTCGGCGCCGGGTTTTTGCTTTTTATGGTGACTTTTTAGCGGCAACAGATGCTGAAAATAGCCTAGGTTCTCTGCAAGGAGAGCGCTGCGACGCAGGTTGCAGCCCCTGATGGGATCAGGGCACACGATCTTTGACAACAGAAAGGTTGGCACATTCCCGCCGAAACTTTGGACGGATTACGGTCCGTCTGGGGGAGAGATGGTGGGAGTGATTACAAGTTCTGCTCGAGATGTTGAGCAGTACTGTGGATAACAAGGCGAACTTATTCATGCACCTGGGGAAGGCAGAGTCGATAGTCCCGGCGCCGCACAAGCGGACCACGGAATAATGGATCTGCAACAAACAGGGCGAACTAACTGAAGAAAGTCACAGTTTAGCCACTGTGGCGAGATTTAAAGAGCGCAAGCAATTTGAATCACTATCAGTGACGACGTATTGAGTAGGTTTTATGATTAAGCTACTAAGAGCGTACGGTGGATGCCTTGGCGCTAGAAGGCGAAGAAGGACGTGGCAAGCTGCGATAAGCCTCGGGGAGCCGCAAGCAGGCTTTGATCCGGGGATTTCCGAATGGGGAAACCCGACGAGATGAACTCTCGTTACAGCCGGCTGAATATATAGGCCGGTATGAGCTAACTCAGGGAAGTGAACCATCTCAGTACCTGAAGGAAAATAAATCACAGAGATTCCGAAAGTAGCGGCGAGCGAAATCGGAAAAGCCCAAACCCATTTGTTTACAAATGGGGGTTGTAGGACCGCATAAGTAGAGTTACCAATCCGGACATTACGCGAACCTGCTGGAAAGCGGGGCCGTAGAGTGTGACAGTCACGTAGCGGAAAATGGACCGGACTCGAAGCGGCATCCTGAGTACCACGAGACACGTGTAATCTCGTGGGAAACTGGGGAGACCACTCTCCAAGGCTAAATACTCTCTAGCGACCGATAGTGAACCAGTACCGTGAGGGAAAGGCGAAAAGCACCCCTGCGAGGGGAGTGAAATAGAACCTGAAACTGTATGCTTACAAGCAGTCGGAGGGCCATGCATAGACTTCGGTCTGTGAAAGCCTGACGGCGTGCCTCTTGCTTAATGAGCCGGCTAGTTAATGTCACGTGCAAGGTTAAGCGCAAGCGAGCCGTAGGGAAACCGAGTCCGAATAGGGCGACAAGTACGTGGTATTAGACGCGAAGCGGGATGATCTACCCTTGGCCAGGTTGAAGGTCGCTTAACCGCGACTGGAGGACCGAACAGGTGTGAGTTGAAAATCGCTCTGATGAGCTGAGGGTAGGGGTGAAAGGCTAATCAAATTCCGTGATAGC
>DASXIT010000110.1:0-5994 GCA_036497825.1 Candidatus Acidiferrum sp. | reverse complement strand
ATTTACGGAGTCGATCAACGAATGCTCCCAAGCCTCCGGGCATTTCATTGATCATCGCCAATAGGCCGGACAGAAGGGAAGTGGTCTTCGTGCTGCTTATTCCGAACTGGTTGCTAGCTTCCGCCAAAACCGCGTCAAATGTACCCATAGCGTCGCTCCTCACATTAGGATAGCTGGGATGTTTGAAGCAGAAAAAGCCGGGGCGGAATCGGAGGCAGCGTAACAGATTGCCGAAGATATGGGAAGTCTGTAGTGCATTTTCAGCATTGCCAAGATTCGTTTGGATGCACTACCATCCCCTCGTCCTGAGACTCGGAGCCTCGGCAACGACGCCGGGAGGGAAACTGATCGTATGCCCGGTGCCACGGGTGCCGCATTCCTCTATAAGTGCCCGGAACTCTCTGCGCGATTTAGGTCTGTAGTTGTGACCTGTGTGCTGGCGGCGAACTTGCTTCCTGCAGGCTCGATAGACTGCCCCGCCAAAGAAGCGAACCAAAACATCACCGTACGAAAAGACGTCTTGGTACTACTCCCCGACAATCTTGGATTTGAAGGGCAGATGGATCTCGTGCAGATTCTGCGGAAGGAACTGGACGTCCCCGATCAGGTCGACTTGTATGTGGAGGCGCTGGACCTGATGAGGTTGAAAAATTCGGAGAACGATAAGAAATTCGCGGACATCTACCGAACAAAATACGAAAACGTGAAGATGGACGTAGTGGTGGCCGGCCAACGCCCGGTGTTGGAATTTCTGCTCAATCATCGCAATGATCTGTTCCCCGGAGTTCCAATTGTGTTTGAGATTGTTCCGAAAGACAGACCGACTCGGACCCAGAAAGATCCCGGGGTGACCGGGGTGGTGGAGCCGCTACATTTTGAAAGGACTTTGGACCTGGCGCTCGCGCTGCAACCCGACACCAAGAAAGTAGTGCTGATTGCCGGTTCGTCTCCACGTGACAAGTGGCTGGGGTGGATCGCAAGGGAGCAAATCAAGTCATACGAAAACCGCGTGCAGGTTGAGTATTGGGAAGGACCGACGCCGGAAGAGGCCAACGAGCGTCTCAATCGACTCTCCGCGAACACCATCGTTTGTTACGTCGTGGAGTACAGCGACCACCTGGGACGAAGTTATTCCGGATTGCAGTATCTGGAAAGAATTGCGCCGCACTCGCCGGTTCCTATTTACGGTTTTGTGTCCAGCTACGTGGGGCACGGTGCAATCGGTGGCTACGTGTATGATCCGCAAGACGAAGCGAAGAAAATCGCCACGCAGGTAAAGTCCATCCTCGCAGGGAAGAATCCCGACGATTTGCCCATTCTGGAAGGCAGCATGTACACGGCCGTGGATTGGAGGGAACTGCGACGCTGGAGAATCCCCGAGGCGCGGGTGCCTGTGGGTGCGCGGGTGGAGTTTCGCGAACCGCCGGTGTGGAGGAAATACAGCTATTACTTTTGGGCCATAGCGGGATTCGTGGCGCTGGAAACGGCGTTGGTGCTATTGATGCTCGCGCAGATCAAGAGAAAAAATCGCGCGCAGCGAATGCTGGAACGGCGCTTCGCCATTGAACGCGTGGCAGCCCAATGCGCTGAGCGACTGGCTCACTGCCCCGCGCAGGCAGTGGACCACGAGATTCAAAAAGCATTAGAGGCGGTGCTCGAAGCCGAAAAGGCCGACCGGGGCATTTGGGTGACGGTGGATGCCGACGGCGAACTTGCAGGAGAGCGATTTTTGGCGCTACGCGACAAGAGCGAGGACGCGAAGATCTGTGAACGAGCAGAGGTGCCCTGGATTATGGGGCAAGTCGCCGGAGGAAACCCCGTCTCCATTTCGAGCCTCGAACAACTGCCGGAAGCCGCGGGGTTGGATCGCACCAATCTTGACGCTAAGGGCATCCAGTCGATGGTGGTGGTGCCTTCTGGCATGGACACCGAGGGAAGAGGCGCCCTGGTGCTCTTAAGCAAGACTCCCGGAAGAGTCTGGCCCAATCCGTTGGTGGGGCGGCTGGGGATGATCGGGAGTCTATTTGGAAACGCCGTGGGACGGAGGCGAGCGGAGCAACAATTACGTGAGAAGCAAGAGTGGCTGGACTTGGCATTAGAAGCGTCGATGACTGCGCTGTGGGAACTGGACGTACGCACCGGAAGAGTGCGGTGGTCGCAGCGGCAGAGCACGCTGCTCGGTAAGGAGCCGGTGGAACTGGAAGCCTCCTACCAGAAATTTCTGGAGTTGATTCCCGAAGAGGACCGGAAAGATTTGCATAGAAGAGCGCTGGCGTTGCTGACAAACAAAGAAGGAGACGACGCAATTGTCACGGAGTGGAGATTTCATGAGCCCGGCGGAGCTATTCGCTGGTTGCTGTTCCGGGGACAAGTATTCCGTGACGAGCGAGGGAAGCCACTCAGGCTGCGAGGTGTGAACGTAGACATAACGGATTTGAAACAGGCAAAAATGCAGTTGATGCAGTTGACGGAGCGATTGATCCGAGCGCAGGAGGATGAAAGACAAAGGCTGGCGCGTGACTTGCACGACGACATTGGCCAGCGATTGTCACTGCTGATTATCGGCCTAGACCGGTTGAAGCATGAACTGTCAATGGAGATGCGCAGAGAGCGCGAACAGGTAGCCGTCGCGCTGGACGAGGCAAGCGCGCTGGCGACCGATATCCATGGACTGTCGCACCAATTGCATTCCTCGAAGCTGCAACATCTGGGTTTGAAGTCGGCGCTGCGGGAACTGTGCTCACAGATGTCGCGGCAACATGCCATTGAGGTCGAACTGTTCACGGGAACCTCGCCATGGGTGGTTACGGCGGAGAAATCCCTGTGCCTGTACCGAGTGGCGCAGGAGGCGCTAAAAAACGCGGCGAAGCATAGTGGCAGCGCAAAGATCGAGGTGGGATTGGAAGCGCTACATGGCATGCTGCAACTGAGAGTTAGGGATAATGGCCTGGGATTTGACGTAAACAATTATGAGCCGGGACTGGGGCTTGCCAGCATGCGCGAACGAATGAGGATGGTGGGCGGTACTTTGGAGATTCACTCCGCTCGTGGACAGGGAACGGAAATCGTGACGCGAGTGGAAGTCTCTGTCCTGGTGCAGTCGGCCAGTGCGGATTGAAAGAACCGCGAAAACCGCCTCAGTTCTGTTGCACAAGCTTCTGTTTGATGGCAAACCGCAGCAAGTCCGAATTGGTTTCCAACCCGAAGTCTTGCATGATGCGATATTTGTGGAAGGCCACGGTGCGTGTTGCGACGTTCAGGATAGCCGCCGCCTCTTTCATGGTATGGCCCTCGGCAAGGAGTTGAAGGACCTCCCGCTGGCGGGGTGTCAGCGCGCGGGCAACTTCGGAGCGCGGGTCTCGCAGGGAACTTTCTTCCAGGCCCATGCGCACCGCGGGCGTAACGTATTTGGCGCCCTTCAGCACTTCGCGCACCGCCTTCAACAATTCCGAACCGGCCGATTTCTTCAGCAGGTAGCCCGATGCCCACTTGCCAAGAGCTTCCGCGGCAATCTCCGTATCTTCGTTCATGGTCAGAACGATGATCTTCAGCCGAGGCATGGAGTCCTTCAGTTGCGCGCCGGCGTCGAGCCCGTTGAGCAGCGGCATGTTTAGGTCGACGAGCGCCAGATCGGGTCTCAAGTCATCCGCCGCACGCAACAAGGCGCGGCCATCCGACACCGTCCCAACAACCTGAAATTCAGGTTCGAGAAGTTTTTTGAACGCCTCAGCGACCAGCGTATGATCGTCGGCGATAAGAATACGTGCTTTGGTCAACGATGGACTCCCCACCCCTGGGAATCGGCCAATCCAGTCCCCCAACCCCGTCAACAATATTGCCTCAAAGGATACCCCAGCAGGAACGCTTTGGGAATGGTAATCGATGAAAGAACGAAAGGAGAGTAGAACTGAGGAATAAATCGCCGAAAAACAGCAGTGCCCACCATCGAGCAACCTTTCGCAGCCCAGAGATTCTCCGCCCAAGAATCACTGGAAGCACTCCGCCCCGTCAAAAACGAGACAATTTTGCCATCTGCGCAAGGCCGCTCGAAAGTGAGCACCAGTGGCCGGGAGCTTTCGAGAGACCGTGCTGAAGATTGAGTGTAACGATGTCTCATCCTTCAGCGAGGCAGAGAATGAAACGGAATGGAGAAAAGGGGAACTGTCAAAAGTAACAGTTTGTGAGAGTAAAAAGGTGCCGGAAACTCTACTGCTCGGGTAAATATGTAGGACGCGGTGTGCCTACCCCCTGACAGAGCGGAGAAAACTGCCATAACGATTTTGTAGGGAAACCCTTACGCCCGCGAAATTGCGTCGATGCGGATGCGGCGACGAAACAAACAGAACGGCCCGTAGTCACATTCCCGGACCAGAGCGCATCCAATTCGTTCAGAATTGTTTTGGTATTAACAATTTTGTAGCAAAGGCGGTTATGAAAATTCGCGCACGAATTCTAGTGGCCGACGATCACGAGGGAATGCGAGAGCGAGTGCACAACCTGCTGGGCTCTCATTTCGAGGTTGTTGCCGCAGTCAATGGTGGTCAAGCGGCCGTGGACGCAACGGCCCGGCTGAAACCTGACCTGGTGCTGCTCGACATCCTGATGCCGAAAATGGATGGAATCTGGGCGGCACAGGAATTGAAACGGCAGGGACACGGCGTCAAAGTAGTTTTTCTAAGCGTGCAGCAAGACCAGCAATTTGTTGCCGCGGCATTCGAGAGCGGGGCAACCGCATACGTCTTCAAATCCAGGATGCATTCCGACCTGGTGTGGGCCATTGACCGGGTGCTGGCCGGCGAAGTGTTTGTTTCGCCAGGAGCGGAACGATAGCAGAAGAAGAAATGTCAGGCAGCGTTCTGCTCGACGTCCACAGGTTCCAAGGCTTCCAACTTGATGCGCTTCACATCCCAAGCCAGCCCGATTTTCGAAAGCGTGAAAATCCCGTACCAGTTCACATCGATCTCGTACCACTTCAGTCCGTGACGCGCCGATTGCGGCGAATGGTGATGATTGTTGTGCCAGCCCTCGCCGAATGTCAGAAACGCTACCCAGAAGCTGTTGGTGGACAAGTCTCCGGTTTCAAACCGCTGCTTGCCCCACATATGCGTCGCGGAATTCACCAGCCAGGTGAAGTGCAGGCTGAGAACCGAGCGCAGGAATGATCCCCAGAATACAAACGGCCATCCGCCGATGAAATAGAAGGCCACCGCCAGGGCAATCGAAGGAACCACGTGCCATTTGCTGATCCACAGATGGAATTTGTCTTTGCGTAGATCCGGCACGTAGGGAAGAAGCTCGCTGCGATCGCGGTGCATCGCGCGGCCGGTAAGAATCCAGCCCATGTGCGACCAGATGCCGCCGTCAATCGGCGAGTGTGGATCGCCTTCCTTGTCGGTGTTCTGGTGATGGATGCGATGCGTGGCTACCCACGCGATGGGACCGCCTTCGAGCGCCAGCGTGCCGCACACCGTCAGGAAGTATTCCATCCACTTCGGTGTTTTGTAGCCGCGGTGCGTCAGCAGGCGGTGATAGCCCATCCCGATGCCCAGGCTGCCGCCAACCCACCACATGACGATTGCCAGGATCAAGGCTTTCCAGGTGAAGAAAAAGACGGCTGCCAGGGCCGCGAGATGCAGCCCAAGCATGATTGAAGTGACGCCCCAATTGACGGGCGAGGAAAAAGTTCTGTCGCGTACAAATATTGATGGCTTGCTCATGGATACCTTTTAAGGGTAACACTGTCCAGCACGGTTGAGTGGAAAATTGCGAGCAGTGCTGCGAAAAAGTTCCTGGGGAAAGCTCTCCCAGCGTGAAATGGCACGACAAAAAATTGTCATTGCCAATAGGTGAGAATGTGTTACTCTATAGATGCGTTTGTTGCTCTTGTATCACCTTTGGATTCGATTTAAGGGGCTGCGAGTTTCAAACTTGCGGCCTTTTTTCATTTGCGACTAGAGGCTGTCGAGAAGCACCAGATAGCTTTTTAAAATATAG
>DASXIT010000109.1:0-40935 GCA_036497825.1 Candidatus Acidiferrum sp. | reverse complement strand
CTTCGTCCCGTTGCCATTTAGGATTTTCGCTACGCGCGCATCCATGAATCCCAGCCCGAACGCGTGGATGATTACCGTGACTGCAATAAGCGGTAAGCCCCACATCCAATCGGAACTCCACGGCGCTACGTTCGTCGGATCCATGAATCACCACCTCCATCGCCCACTCGCGGCCCGCTGCATTCTTACGGTGCGATTTGCCTCCATTCTGTCCTATCCGACAAGCAAGAAATGCTATTTCAGCCACACAGCTTCCTTTGAGTTACCTCGACGCTGGCTTTTCTTGGTTTGCTTTGTTCAGGGGTACCGCACCCCTCGCCCTTTGCCGGCACGCAGTTGAACGATCTCATCTTCCGCGTGGCACAGTCACTCTTGACTGTGCTCTTCGGTTTCTTTGCCCAAGTAAATCGTTATCCGCCTGACGCGCAGTCGAAGAATCCCTCTTCCCATCACCCTATAAAACTGGCGAATTATCTCCCAACATCGCTTGCCGCACGACCGCAATCGGTGGAAATCCCTGGCTCATAAAGTCGTCATGAAACTTCAGCAGCGTAAACTCCGCTCCCATTTTCTTCTTATAATCCTCGCGCAGCTTCAAAATCTGCAACTTCCCCAGCGTGTAATACAAATAAGTCGGATCGGCGGTTCCGCGTTTCGCCTCGATTTCCGCCACTTTCACCGACTGATATCCTTCTTTCACAAAAAAATCCTTCGCTTGCCCAAAACTCATTTTTCCCGTGTGCATTTGAATCCCCACCACAAACCGCGCATCTCGCAGCAGCGCATCCTGCAATTGCCCAAGATGAATGTATTTGGACTCCCGCGCATCTTTTGCTCCCACCCCTGGTTGGCCATAACCCTCTTCCAGCATCATTTGCTCGCAATAATGTGCCCAGCCCTCCGAATTTGTATTTGCGTAAAAAGTCTTTCGCAGTTTTGTCGGGGCCTGTGGTGTCCACAAATACTGCATGTAATGGCCCGGATACGTTTCGTGCGTCGAAGTGCTCACGATCGTTCCAATGTTAAATGCCGCCATTAAACTCGCCACCATTCCCGCGCTGTCCTCCGCACCAGGCAGCGTCACATTGAAATACGATTCCTTTGCCACTTTTTCAAACGGTCCTGGCGTATCCATCGAGGCCGTCGTCGTCGCCCTCTCAAACGGCGGTGTCTCTTGCACGATCGGTTTCGCCCCTGCCGGAATCGTAATAATCTTCTTTTCCTGGATGAACGCTATCAATCCATCAAACGTTCCGCGAAATGTTTCCAGCAATTGGTCCGGCGCTGGATGCATCGTTCCCAGCTCTTTCATTACTTCCGTTGGTTTTTTCTTTGGATCGATCTCTTTTGCTACCTTCAGCAATTCCGCCTGATTTTTACGCAGGTCGGCAATCCCAATCGCCAGTAACTGGTCCAGCGGTGTGTCTACCATATCCTCGTAATGCAGTTTCTTTGAAAAAGTCTCCGCTCCAATCCGGAAATCCCCCTTCGAATGCGGCAGAAGGTCTGTTTTTAGCCAGGTTTGATATTCCTTTAGCGTGTCGATCACCTGGCCATTGCTTTTTTCAAACTCCTTTCGCAATTCCGCATTCGTAACTTCGGTAAATGCAGTCGGGACATCCTTTTGAAAAAAACCAATAATTCCTGGCAGTTGCTCGATGGCAATCTCCGTATACACTTTCGGTGTATCGCTCAAATTCTGCCGGGCCTCTTTCAATATTTCCGGCATCTTGCGTTCTCTCTGAATTACGCTGCGTAGCCGGTCTTCCGCAGGCGCAAATTTCCGGTTCATCAGCACGTACACGCTGTTCGTGATCCCGCTCGAATATATGTCCGGATTTTTTTCTAATGGTCGAATCGCCTCCAGCGTCAACAACTCGCTTCGGATCTCGCCCAGCAGGATTTGTCTGTCTGCCGCGTCTACCGCTTTCAATCCATCGGCAGGGAATTGCAAGACGCGCATTTCATATTCGTGCAACGTGCGAATTTCTTCATTCGCCGCTTCCCTGGAATATTCTTCAATCTGGCCGTCGTATCGATGAATCCCCGCTGCCGTTGCCGCTGTCGGGTTTTGCGGAAAATAAACTTTGTCCAGGTATTCATCCACTAAAGCGTTCCATTCCGTTGGTCGGTCGGTCGCTTCTATCGTCCCAATTCCAAACTGCATCACCAGCAAACATCCGATTGCTATCGCCTTTTTCATTCCGCTCTCATTCTTCAAAAATCGAACCGGTATCCCAATATCATCTTTGCAATTAAATGATCCGTTGATCTTGTCACTCCTACACCCAAGCCAAAATTAAATTCCCATTTCGGTGAAACGTTTAGATCGATCGCCGGGAAAAACTGCTGTTGTTGTTGCGACGGCGGATAAAATGACCCTGGCGGGCCAAATGACCCATAATATTCTAATCCCCCCGCCACTTTTTTTGTGATGTCGTAACTCACTTTGAAGTTTGGTGAGAATACGAATCCCTGGTTGGATGTCTGCCCTACCACCGACTTTTCAAATGCTGGATTAAATGACAAATACCATCGCCCCATTGTCTTGTCCACAATTGGACGCAATTCATATGTCCAGGTATCTACGGAAAATTGCCTCCGTTGGTACCCAAATTCCTGGGATATGCTTACACCCACGGGCCAGTGCCATTTTTCAGGAACGCGCACTCGCGGCCGTATATGGTCGCCGACATAATCCCACCCGTATCCATTTTTTAGTGAGGTAAAAAGGTAAAAGCCAACCTCGAACCACTCCGTAAATCCGTGCGTGATTTCCAGCGTTTCGTGCCACTGATGATTTGTAGGTTGTAACCCGTCCGTACTCGTTTTAGATCCCTCGATGGTGAAGTTATTATGCAACTCCACCATCGTGTTTCCCTTGGGGACGGTCTCGGAACCATATACTTGAATCTCGTAATTATCCTGGGCTTTCACCAATTGGCCGGTACAAAGCAAAACTGCAATCAGACATCCTGAATAGAATAGTCGCTCGATGTTCATCCTCTCCCTCAAGGTCTACGAGCAAACTATTGTCCTACACAATTGCCTGAACCTGCCTATCGATATTCATTTTTTGCAGAGAAACAAATGTACCACTTTGCAATCTCGACGCGTGTCGTGGACCTGCCTAATCCCCGTAGGGGCGTCTGCTTTATCCTTATCCTGAGCCGCGAAGGACCGTCCTCTTGGGTTGCTCAGTCCCTTCTTAAGCCCCGCTTTTGGTGGCACAGTCACTCTTGACTGTGCTCTTGGGTTTTCACCAAAATCAAACCCCCATCTCCGACTGTCTTACTGCCCAATCACCCGTAGGGGCGGCTTTACGTCGCCCTCTTGGGATTCCTTCCCAAAAAAAAATCCAAATCTCGAATTGTCATCCTGAACGAAGAGCCGCGGTTTTTGCGGCCCGCAGTGAAGGATCTCAACTCCCGCGAATGCACGATTGACTTCCAACACCAAAATCACGCGTGTGGATGCGCCTTATCGTAAATATCCATCAATTGCCGAATCGACGCGTGGGTGTACTTTTGCGTCGTCGACAGCGACTGGTGTCCCAGTAATTCCTGAATCGCTCGCAAATCAGCTCCGTCCGCCAGCAAATGCGTTGCGTACGCGTGCCGCAGCGAATGCGGATGCAAATCCCAGTTTACATTCACCAGTCGCACATATTTCTTCACGATTCTTCCAATGCTTCGCTGCGTCAGCCGACGTCCCCGGTAATTCAGGAATATCGCCTCCACGCTTCCGCGGCGCGACTTTTCTTCGCAATCCCGCAATAACTGGTCGCGCACCGGCCAATATTTTCGCAGTGCCTCGGCCGCTTTTTCTCCGTACGGCACGATCCGTTCCTTATTCCCTTTGCCTCGCACGTTCAGCATTCGTTCTTTTTCATTTATATGCACCAGGTTCAGTCCCGTCAATTCACTCACGCGTAGCCCTGCGGCGTACAGCAGTTCCAGGATCGCCCGGTCTCGCGGCAACAGTAGCGTGTCTTCCATCTGCTTTCTAACAGTTCCTGGTCCAGATGCCTCCGGTAACTCTTGCAGCCGTTTCCTGTTTGCCCGTGCCGCCGGTTCTTCACCTTGTGTTCCCGCCATCTGATCCAAAAATCCGCTCATTTCTTCTGCCGAAAGCACCATCGGAATTCTCTTTGGCAGTTTCGGTGTCGGCACCAGTCGCGCCGGGTTCTCCTTCAAAAGGCCTTCTCGCACGCAATATTTAAAGAATGATCGCAACGCTGCCAATTTCCTTGCGATCGTGCTTTTTTCTAGTCCGTTTTCGTGGAGGTGCCCCACGAATTCGCGAATCAAATGATGGGTTATCTTGGTTAATTGTGGGGCTTCTACTCCGGGTGGTGACAAAAATGTTACAAACTGCTCTAAATCTTTTCCATAGTTAATGATCGTGTGCGGCGAAGAATTCTTTACCGACCGCAGGTACTCCAGAAATTTCTTGACTGTTTGTTTCATCGTCGCTGCTTTCTGCTTTCAGGCACACATCCACGCAGATCGTGGTCCTTGGATCGTCTAATTCCCCTTGTGCTCTCGTATTTGCTGCTCACAGGCAGCATCCGCTTTGCCGCTACTTTAAACTTTAATTGCCACCGGCACTTCTTCCAGTGCCGCTGGCTTCTCTTCTTCGGGAGCCAATTTCTCCCAATCACATCCATCCTTCACGCACGCGTAAACTTTTCCAATCTTGCTGTTCTTTTCCACAATAAACGGAGCGCCGCACTTCGGACACGGTTGGTCGAGCGGCATATTTGCCGACGTGTAATCGCAATCCGGGTAACGCGAACATCCATAGAAGAACCGCATTCGTCCACGTCCGCCGCGTCCCATGCTTGCGCGCTTCACGAATTCGCCTTCATTGCACTTCGGGCATTTAATTCCCAGCGTAATCGCCCGCGTGTACCTGCACTTCGGATAGCCGGAGCAGCCGATGAAATCTCCATATCGCCCGTGCTTCTTGATCAATCCGTTTCCGCACAACGTGCACTTTTCATCCAGCGGCTCGTCCGGCTGCAGCGCAATCCTCGTTCCCGCGACTAGCCTGCGCGTTGTTCTGCAATTCGGGTAGCCTTTGCACGCCAGAAACGCGCCAAACTGTCCCCGCTTTATGGCCATCTCTTTTCCGCAATTTTCGCAATATTCGATCTTGTTTTCGGCGTCGACCGCTATCTCTTCCGACATATCCTGAATGAAATCGCAGTCTGGATAGCGCGAACATCCCAGGAAAAATCCATGCCGGCTGATTCGTTCCAGCAATTCACCCTGCCCGCATTTCTCGCATTTTTTCCCGGTCGGTATTCCGGCCTTGTACGAAACCATCTCGTCGCCCGCTTTATCCAGGTCGACGACGAATTTTTCCCAGAATTCCCGCACCGATTCGCGCCACGGCATCTTTCCTTCTTCAATGTCGTCCAACTCTTCTTCCAGCCGCGCCGTGAATTTCACATCGAACACATCTTCAAAGCTCTTGATCAGCAGCACGCACACCCGCTCGCCCAGCATGGTTGGCGTGAACTTGCCCTGCTCCTTCTTCACGTATTCACGCTCCACAATCGTGGAGATAATCGCCGCGTACGTCGACGGCCTTCCTATTCCGTCTTCCTCCAATTCCTTTACCAGTGTCGCTTCCGTATATCGTGGCGGCGGCTCCGTAAAGTGTTGATCCGGACGAATCGAATCCAGCTTCAACACTTGTCCTTCCGTTACGCGAGGCAGTGCCTTGCCTTCGCCTTCATCGTCCTTCTCGTCGTCCTCGCGGTCCGCTCCAGAGACCGGAATCGCGTAAACCTTCAAATATCCGTCAAACTTCAAGATCGATCCGCTCGTCCGGAAAGTGTAATCGCCCGCCGAAATATCAATCGATGTCTGGTCATACACCGCGGGAAGCATCTGCGACGCCACAAAACGTTGCCAAATCAATTGGTAGAGCTTGAACACGTCGTCATCCAGATATTTCCGCACATCTTCCGGAGTCCGATTCACATCCGTTGGCCGCACCGCTTCGTGCGCCTGCTGCGCGTCCTTTTTCGACTTATAAAAGTTTGGTTTTTCCGGCAGGTATGCGCTTCCAAATTGCTCGGGAATAAAATTCCGCACCATTTCCAGCGCGTCGTTGGAAACTTGGACCGAATCCGTGCGCATATACGTAATCAGCGCAACTGAACCCTCGTCTCCCAGTTCCACGCCTTCATACAACCGTTGCGCCAGCGCCATCGTTCTCTTCGCCGTAAATCGTAGCCGGTTGTACGCGGCCTGCTGTAGTTTCGATGTCGTAAACGGTGGCGGCGCGTTTCTTCTTTTTTCCTTCAGCGCAACGCTCGCCACCTGCCATTTGGCCTTGCTCACCGCGGCAACTACCGCATCGGCCGCTTCTTGATTCTTTACCTCAATATCTTCGCCTTTATATTTCGACAGCTTCGCCTCGAAGATCGGCGGCTCTCCCGCATCCATCATCGCGTGGATGGTCCAATATTCCTGTGGCACAAACGCGCGGATTTCCTGCTCGCGTTCCACAATCAATCGCAGCGCCACGGTTTGCACCCGTCCCGCGCTCAAGCCCCGCCGCACTTTATCCCACAACAGTGGCGAAATTTTGTATCCCACGATCCGGTCCAACACGCGCCGCGCTTGCTGCGCATCCACCAGTTGCGCATCCACTTGCCGTGGCTTTTCAAACGCCGCCCGTATCGCCTTCGGCGTAATCTCGTTAAAGGTCACACGAAAAATCTTCTTCGGGTCGATCGGCTCAATAAAAATCTCGTCTTTATCTCTGGAAGGTTTCGCTTTCGCTGCTTTGCCTTTCGATCCCGCCTTCAGGGATGCTTTTCCCGTCGGCGTCTCGTCCTTCGCGGCTTCCTTGGGCTCTTCCTTCGCCCCATTCGCACCGTTGGTCCCGCTCTTTCCATTCTTGCCGTTTTTGTCAGCGCCGTTCCCGTTCAGGTCGTCCGGATTGATCAAGAATTTCGCCGGCTTAGACAGCACCATCGCCAGGTGTGCCGAAATCGCTTCACCTTCACGGTCCGGGTCACCCGCCAGGTACACAGCATCCGCCGTACTTGCCGCCTTCCGCAAATCATTAATCACTTTCCCCTTGCCGGGGATCACCTGCAGCGTCGGCTCAAAAATCTTCGGGTCGTCCAGCAGAATCTCTTTCTTCAGCGGTTTCGCCGTCACCACCTTCCCGTTTTTCTTCTTCACCTTCCGCTTCTTCGGCCTTTCCGCTTCCTGAGGCAGACGTATCCCTATCGTCTTCTTCGGCAGGTCCATCACGTGCCCGATGGACGCTTTCACCGTATAGTTCTTCCCCAGATATTTGTTGATCGTCTTCGCCTTTGCCGGCGATTCGACGATGACCAATGAACGTGCCATGCTTTCCTTTGTAACTCGGATTCGACTTCTGGAAGGGACTACCGGGCGGCGTGTGTCCTTCTCGCTACCTTCACTGCCTTTTTTATCTTCGCGATCTCCACTGCCTCGCTACCTCTTCACCGACTGTCGAACTCTCTACCTTATATATCCAACTCTCCCGCTTCTCAAGATGCTCGACAACCCTCCAAGGGTGCATTCCTCATCCAGCGCTGGAGCTAACTCTCTTCTTTCCAACAAATCTTTCCACCAACTCGCGCTGCAATCTCTCACAACAACACTTTGGTGAACCGCTTGCCCGGCAACTGACTCACGATGCCCTTCAGCTCCAGATTGAACAGCGTAGCCAGAACTTCGCTAGAGTTCAAGCCAGTAGTTTCCACCAGATAGTCAATCGGCTGCGTTTCCATCCACGCTCAACAGCGCATAAATCTTTCTTTCTGAGTCATTTAGCCCCTCCGTCAGCAGCAAATTACGCTGCTCCGCCTCCACCGGCTCCGCCTGCAATAAAGCCGCCCGAACCGGAGTTGGCAGCTCTTCGATCACATCTTCCGCGCTGGTCACCAGCTTTACTCCCTGCTTGATCAACTGGTTCGGCGCGAAGCTCACATCCTGTGTCACATTCCCCGGCACGCCAAAATACTTTCCGCCCAAACTCCATCGCCAGCCGCGCCGTAATCAACGATCCGCCGTACTGCTTGCCTTCGACTATCACCACGCCAATCGGCATCCCCGCGATAATCCGGTTGCGCACCGGAAAATTCTGCGGCGCCGGGTGCCATCCCACCGGAAACTCGCTGATAATCGCTCCCCGCTCCAGCACCTTCTCGTACAATTTCTTGTTTTCTTTCGGATAGCAGATATCGATTCCCGTGCCCAGCACTCCAATCGCGCGCCCGCCTACCTTCGTCGCGCCTTTGTGCGAAATCGCGTCGATCCCCCTGGCCAATCCACTGACAATCGTCAATCCCCTCGAAGCTAGGTCCCGGCTCAACCGCTCCGCCATCTGCGTTCCGTAATTCGTGGGGCGCCGCGTGCCCATCATCCCCAGTGACGGCGAATTCAGTATCGACGCATCACCGCGCACGTACAGCAGCACCGGCGGGTCGTAGATCTGCAGCAAATTCTGCGGATGCTCCGGCTCGTTCCAGTTCACCACTTTGCAGCCGATCCGCTGATGGCGTCGACTTCCTTTTCCGCGCGCCAGAACGTTTGCTTGTGAAAAATCGCCTGCGCCACAGGAGCCGTCAGGTTGCAAGCCTCCAGCCGCGTCAACGGCGCGCGAAACACCGCGTCCGCCGAGCCAAATTCGCGTAGCAATCGCGCCAACAACCGTGCCGCGATCCCTGGCGCTATGGTCAACGCCAGCCAAGAGAGGGAAGCTTCCAGCTCCATTCCCAACCCTATGTCGCTCGTAACCATATTGTTAAATTCAATAGTGTTTACCAGTGGCATAGTCACTCTTGACTGTGCTCTTGGGTCTCTCCGTCCCTCTTCGCGCAACTGGGTGGCAACCCTCCAAGCTGAACGCACCCCACATGTGATGAGAGGATCACTCCTTCCAACCTCTCGTAAATCTCGCCTCGATCCCTCCACGACGGAACGCAAGGGCGCGCTCCTCTGGCCGGGATCGCGGCAAACCGTAAGACTAGAAAACAATCACTGTACGCGCTCGTCCGGAACTTCGAGGGGCCACGCGACCAGGGTACTGTCTCGAAACCTATTGCCACGCGGTCACAAATTCTCCACCCCATCCTCGATACAATTTGCACATGAAGCCCATTCTCAACGCTCTGCGAACCAATCTCGCTGGCATAACCCTTCGAGGCTTAGGGCGAGCAGTCAGCGCTACGTTGTCCATTTTGGTGTTTCTGCTGTGCTGCGTCGGTTGGCCTGGGGTGGTGCGGGCGCAACATTGGTCTTTGGACGAGACGATTGTGATTACGGATGTGAATATTGTGGATGTGCGGACGGGAGAAATACGGCCGGACCAGATTGTGATCATCGAGCGGAACAAAATTATTGCGGTGGGATCGCGGAAAGATGTGCGGTATCCGCGGAACGCGCCAACGGTGAACGCCAAGGGCGGCTACTTGATCCCGGGATTGTGGGACATGCACGTGCATCTGGCGTTTGGCGACTGGTTCCCGAACGCGGAACAGATTTCGTTGCCGCTGTTTATCGCCAATGGAATTACCGGCGTGCGAGACATGGGCAGCGAACTCGACGTCGTGCAGAACTGGAGGAACGCGATCGAAAGCGGCACCTTGATTGGGCCGCGGATTGTGACTTCGGGGCCGATGCTGGATGGACCGAAGCCGCGCTTTCCGAGTTCGCTGGCGATTGCGACGCCGGAAGAGGGGCGGCGCGCGGTGGACGAGTTGAAGAAGCGCGGGGCGGACTTCATCAAACTGCAATCACTGATCCCGGCGGACGCGGTGCAGGCGATCGCGGAGGAATCGAAGAAAGAAGAGATCGCGTTTGAAGGGCACGTGCCGGATGCGGTGCGCGCGGAAGCGATGTCTGACGCAGGGATGCACAGCTTTGAACATTTGATCGGGATATTTGAAAGTAGTTCGCCACTGGAAAGCGAATTTCTGAAAGGCGGAAAGACGGAAGCGAAATTTCTGGCGAGCTACGATGCGGAACGCGCGGGAAAATTGGCGGCGGTGCTGGCGAAGAATCAGACGTGGCAATGTCCCACGCTGGTGTGGGAACGAGGCGGGAATTTGATCGATGCGACGGATTTTGGGAAAGATGCGCGCGCAAAATATGTGTCGGCGTACTGGAAAGACAAGACGTGGAAGAACATGACGGCGGCGGTGGAGAAAGATTTTGGCAGCGACGATCTGGCTACGCGCAAAGCGTTTGTGGCGAAAGAGCTAGAAGTGGTGCTGATGCTGCATAAGGCGGGCGTGCCATTTCTGGCGGGGACGGATACGCCGCCGGGCGTGTACATATTTCCGGGATTCAGTTTGCATGAAGAGTTGGGGAGATTTGTGGCCGCGGGATTTACGCCGCTGGAAGCGTTGCAGACCGCGACGATTAACCCGGCGAAATTTTTTGGAGCGGAAACCACGCAGGGCACGATTGAAAAAGGCAAGTACGCGGATATGGTGCTGCTGGACGCGAATCCGCTGGCCGATATTGGGAATACGCAGAAGATCGCGGCGGTGATTTTTAACGGGCGCTACTTCTCGCGCGCGGAGCTGGCGAAGATTTTGACTAAGGTGGAAGAGAACGCGAAAAAAGATGTGGTGACGCCGGCAGCTGGATCGCTGTTTTAGGGTTGGCGCGAAGAAACAGCACAGGCAAGAGTGCCTGTGCCACGGGAGGCCGCTGGTTCAGTTTGCGATTTAAATTAAGTAGATAAAGATTTGCGCATAAGTGTAGAGTGCAGACACTTATGAAACTGAATCGCTATTTATTGCGAAGCACTGTGGTCGCCGCGCTGGGCGGATTGTTATTTGGATTCGACACCGTGGTGATTTCCGGAACGACGGCGGCGCTTAAATCGCTGTTCCTGCTCACAGATTGGACATTGGGAATCACCGTTGCGAGCGCAGTTTTGGGCACGGTGATTGGTTCGATTGTGGCGGGAATTCCGGGAGATAAATACGGGCGCCGCGATAGCCTGAAGATCATGGCGGTGCTGTACATTATTTCGGCCCTGGGATGCGTGCTGGTTACCAGTTGGGCAGCGCTGATTTGCTTCCGTATTATTGGCGGACTGGCGATTGGCGGATCGTCGGTGCTGGGGCCGATGTACATTGCAGAAATTGCGCCGGCGAAATGGCGCGGGCGGCTGGTGGGATTCTTCCAGTTCAACGTGGTGTTCGGGATTTTGTTGGCGTACCTCTCAAACTACCTTATTGGCGAGCAGGGATTTGGAGCGACCGAATGGCGGTGGAAACTGGGAATCGCTGCGGTGCCGGCGGCGGCTTTTTTGTTGATGCTATTTTTTATTCCGCGGAGTCCTCGTTGGTTGGTGAAGAAGCAGCGGATTGACGAAGCGCGTGGCGTGTTGAAACTGATTGGCGAGGAAAATTACGAGCAGGAATTGCAAGAGATCGTGACCTCGATTGACGCGGAACATATCAAGGTCGATAAGTTTTTCAGCGCGAAATACCGGTTGCCAATATTTTTGGCGATTACGATTGGGATGTTTAATCAATTGTCGGGGATTAATGCGATTTTGTACTACTTGAACAACATTTTTGCGGCGGCGGGATTCAATAAAGTGTCGTCGGACTTGCAGGCGGTGGCGATTGGCGCGACGAACCTGGTGTTCACGATGATCGCGATGTCGCTGATCGATAAGGTGGGGAGGAAAAAACTCCTGCTGATCGGGGCGGTGGGGACAGCGATTTGTCTTGCGGGAGTGGCGGCGATTTTCTTGACGCACCAGCACGAGGAATTGTTGGTGTGGCTGCTGGTGGGATACATCGCGTTTTTTGCGTTTTCGCAAGGCGCGGTGATTTGGGTGTACATCGGCGAAGTGTTTCCGAATCGCGTACGGGCGAAAGGGCAGAGCCTGGGGAGTTTTTCGCACTGGATGATGAATGGAATTATTTCGCTGATTTTTCCTGTGATGGCCGCGCGATCGGGCGGATACCCGTTCGTGTTTTTCGCGGCGATGATGGTAGTGCAATTTGTGGTGGTGCTGCTGTTCTATCCGGAGACGAAGGGGCATTCGCTGGAGGAATTGCAGAAGCGGCTGGGAATTGCGTGAGAGTTTAGGATTAGGTGAGTGTCTTCAGTTGCTGAAGCCCAAGCCCCCTAAAGAAAATAGTTGCATGAATGTCGGCGCATAGGCGCAAGAGGGCGGCATAAAGCCGCCCCTGCGAAAACAGAGGAAGAATGGGCAAAGAAAAAGGGGAATCCGGTCGGGTATGATAAAACACGACAACGGAAGCAGGGGCAGATTGGGAAGGTAAGAATTTTTGGCAACTACACGCCGCAAGTTTGTGGAATCGCTTAGCCGAACAGCATTGATCTATCCAATGGAAAAACTATTGTCCCTGGTGCGGTCTGGTTTTGGAGGGGAGATTCAGGCACATGAGGCGGAGAAGAAAGCGCCACTCGGCGTGAATTTTGTGAATGTGGCAAAAGAATCAGGGCTGAAAGCGACAACGATTTTTGGCGGGGAGCACAAAAACAAATATTTGCTGGAAACGACGGGATGCGGGATTGCGTTTTACGACTACGACAACGACGGGTGGCTGGACATTTTCCTGGTGAATGGAACCCGGTTGGAAGGATTTCCGGCAGGCCAGGCTCCAACGAACCGGCTGTTCAAAAATAATCGCGACGGAACGTTTACGGATGTGACGGTGAAGGCCGGACTGGAGCACGGCGGCTGGGGCCAGGGTGTGTGCATCGGCGATTACGATAACGATGGATTTGAGGATTTGTTCGTGGCGTATTTCGGGAAAAATGTTTTGTACCACAACAACGGAAATGGAACGTTCACGGATGTGAGCGAGAAAGCCGGCGTTGCGGGAACTGGGAAAAGGTGGAATTCGGGCTGCGCATTTGTGGATTACGACCGAGACGGGAAGCTAGATTTATTTGTCGCGAATTATATCGATTTGGATCTGGCGACCGCGCCGGTGCCAGAATCGGGACCGTGTTTGTATAAGGGAGTGATGGTAGCGTGCGGGCCACCTGGATTGAACGGTGGAAAGAATATGTTGTTTCACAATAATGGCGATGGGACGTTCACGGATGTCTCAGAGAGTTCGGGAATATTGAAAGCGAATGGAACGTTCGGATTAGGCGTGCTGACGGGCGATTTCGATAACGATGGGTGGCCGGATATTTATGTGGCGAATGACTCGACGGCGAGCGCGCTTTATCAAAATCAGAAGAATGGAAAATTTGTGGACGTGGCCTTGGAAGCAGGATGCGCGCTTAGCGCGGATGGAAAACCGCAAGCGGGGATGGGAGTTTCCGCGGGGGATTACGATCTGGACGGCAATCTGGATATTGTGAAGACGAATTTTGCAGGAGACACGCCATCGCTTTATCACAATCTGGGTGGATGGACATTTGAGGACGCCACATTTCCAGCGGGTCTTGGCAAGCACACGCAATTTCTTGGGTGGGGAGTGGGGTTTTTCGATTTTGACAACGATGGATGGCCGGACATTTTGATCTGCAACGGGCATGTTTATCCAGAAGTGGAGCAACTGCGTACCGAAGCGGGATATGCGCAGAGGAAGTTGTTATATCGAAATTCGCGAAACGGGAAATTTGAAGATGTTTCTGAAATGGCGGGGCCTGGAATTTCCGTGCCGTCACCTTCGCGCGGATGTGCATTTGGAGATTTTGATAATGATGGAGACGTGGATTTTGTGGTGAATTGCGTGAACGACTCGCCGCAGTTAATTCGCAGTGATACTTCTCTGAGTAATAATTGGATCAAGGTGCGGACAATTGGAACGAAATCGAATCGAAGTGGAATTGGGGCCCGATTGCGATGCGTTACACAAGTAGCAGGAGATGCGAAGCCGCATTCGCAGATTGATGAAGTGAGAAGTGGCGGAGGATATTTTTCGCAGAATGATTTGCGGGTGCATTTTGGATTGGGTAGGGCGGAGAAGGTGGATTTATTGGAGATTCGGTGGCCGAGTGGAGCGGTGGAGACTTTGAAGGATGTGAAAGCGAATCAGTTGGTTTATGTGAAGGAAGGGGAAGGGATTGTGAGGAAGGTGTTGTTCGGGGGAAAAGGCGGCTAACAAGCTGAGTGCCTGGGCCTCGGCTTTGGTGGGGTTAATTGGTTGCCACGATCCTTCGACTACGCGGCCCGACGCGCCGGAATACGGCGCGAAGAAAAGGTCGGGTGCTTCGCTCAGGATGACAGTTTTGGATTTGGCGCGGAAACGCAAGAGCACAGTCAGGAGTGACTGTGCCACGGGCGAATTGAGGAAGCGAATTGAAGAAATTAGTTCGGTTCAGGATGTGGAGTTCTATTTTGGCGGGGATTGCTTGCACTGGATTTGTGTTGGCGCTAGGGAGTTCGGAGTGGAAGAGGGTGGCGAATGCGCCGATTGTTGCGCCTCGTGGGAAGGGTTGGGAGTCGGCAGGGACGTTTAATCCCGCAGCCATTGAGCGAAATGGGAAAACTGCGCTGATTTATAGGGCGCAAGACGCGGCGGGAACTTCGCGATTGGGATATGCGGAGAGTTCCGATGGAATTCATTTTGAGCGGCGACCGGCGCCGGTACTTTCGCCGGAGACGGATTATGAGAAGGATGGCGGTGTCGAGGATCCGCGAATCGTTGAGATTGATGGTGTCTATTACATGACATACACGGGATACAACAAGCGGGACGCGCAATTGTGTTTGGCAACTTCTGAGGATTTGTTGCATTGGGAGCGGAATGGAATTCTGCTGCCCGCTTATCAGGGAAACTGGAATGTGAAATGGACAAAATCCGGAGCGATACTGCGCGAAAAGGTTCAAGGGAAATATTGGATGTATTGGCTGGGAACGACGGCAGAAGGTGCTGATCAGATGGGGATTTCGTCCTCCACGGATTTAGTTCATTGGACGGAAGAGACGAAAACGCCGGTGCTGCCGAAACGAATGGGAAAGTTCGATTCGCGAGTGGTGGAGCCGGGGCCACCACCGATTTTGACGCCGCAGGGAATTGTGTTGATTTACAACGGTGCGGACGACAAGTTGGTTTACCGGACGGGAATTGCTGTGTTTGATCGAAATGATCCGCGAAAAGTGATTTATCGTTCGGAAAGGCCAGTATTTTGGCCGGTATTGGAATGGGAGAAGGTCGGACAGGTTCCGAATGTAGTGTTTGTAGAAGGAATGATCCAGAGGAAGGAAGGATATTTTTTGTATTATGGTGGTGGGGATAAGTGTGTGGGAGTTGCGGCGGTGGGAAAATTGGATTGGGAGAAGTAGGGCAGCCAACCCCAAGAGCACAGTCGAGAGTGACTGTGCCACGCGAATGTCGGGTCGCTGCGCTTAGGATGAATGGATGAGAATGGATGAGCGGGGAGAGATTAAACAAATAGGGCGCGGAGGTGAGTTTACAGAGAAGAGAAACCCAAGAGCGGACACGGCGTGCCGTGCCCCTACGTCTGGATGACAAGGTTTGTTTTGATGGAAACCCATGAGCACAGTCCCTTCGAGACTCAGGGCAAGCCCTTCGCACCTCAGGGTAAACAAGAGTGACTGTGCCACCAGGTCCAAATCTACAGGTGGACCGCCTCGGAAGGCGGTCCCTACAAAAGACGCGAAGATTAGTGGGATGGTTTGCCGGTGGATTCTTTTAGCGTGAGGATTTGGTCGGTTTTGGGGGCGTCGAAGGTTTCGGTTAGGCCAGAGGGCCAGCGAATTTCGATCCATTGGATTTTGGTGGAGGAGCCGAGGCCGAAATGGACGCGGCGATCATTGTTGGAATTGTAGCTGGAGCCGCTGCGCACTTCGTCGACGAGAATGCGGGATTCTGTTTTTACTCGGATGCGTGCGCCGATGCCATCGCGATTCGATTTTGTGCCCACCGTTTTGATGGCGATCCAATGATTGGAAGAGCGCACCTGGTTGACGAGAAGACTGGGCGCAGCATTCATATTGCTGATGACCGCGGAAAGTTTTCCGTCGTTCCAGAGATCGCCGATGGCGAGGCCGCGGGCGGAACTGTGCATAATGATACCGGGGCCGGCAGAGGAGGAAATATCTTCAAATTTTGCGTTGCCTAGATTGTGATAGAGAATGCGCGGTTCTTCGTAGTCGCTACCGAGATGCTGGCTGTCGACTTCCGGATAAACGTGGCCGTTGACTAAGAGAAGATCGGGCCAGCCATCATTGTCGAAATCAAAAAACATGGTGCCCCAGCCAAGATATTTGGTGTAGAGGCCGAGCCCGGCGCTGGAAGTGGCGTCGTTGAAAGTGCCATCGCCGTTGTTGGCGTAGAGGGTGGAAGTGTCGTCGGAAAAGTTCGTTTTGAAGATGTCGAGGTGGCCATCGCCGTTGAAATCGGCGACGGTGGAGCCCATGCCCGCTTGTTCGGTGCCGTCTTCGTTGAATGCTGCGCCCGCGGTGACGGCGACATCGGTGAAAGTGCCATCGTGATTATTGCGATAAAGAATGCTGGGGGTACTGTCGCAAGCGACGTAAATGTCTGGCCAACCGTCTTCGTCAAAATCGAGAGTAGAAACGCTCAGGCCGTAATGACCGTGGGTGACATCGATATGAGATTTTTTCGTGACATCTTCAAAAGTGCCGTCGCCGCGATTGTGATAGAGAAGATTCGTTCTCCAAGGAAGGCCTCGCGGGCCACACATCACCGGAACACCTTTCCATAAGCAATCAGCGCGTTCACCGGGCTTGGGTGCGATCTGGATGTCGAAGTCGACATAAGTGGCAACGAAAAGATCAAGTTTACCGTCGCGATCGTAATCGATGAATGCGCAGCCAGAGCCCCAAGCTTTGCCGGAACCAGCGACGCCGGATTTGGCGCTGACGTCGGTAAGAGTGCCGTCACCGTTGTTGTGGTAAAGAACATTTTTCCCGTAGTAGGTGACGAAGAGATCGTCGTTGCCATCGTTGTCGTAATCACCGACACAAACTCCCTGACCCCAACCAGAATGATGTAGGCCGGCTTTTTCGGTGACGTCGGTGAAAGTGCCGTCGTGATTGTTGTGGTAGAGATGGCTGGTGGGAGGTTTGGAGTTGAGGAGAGGATCGAGAGTGGTGCCGTTGACGATGAAAATGTCGGGCCAGCCATCGTTGTCGTAATCGAAAATAGCGACGCCGGTGCCGGTGGTTTCGATGATGTATTTTTTGGTGTCGACGCCACCGAAGATTACTTTGCTGGAGAGGCCGGTCTTTTGGGCTTCGTCGGTGAAATAGGCGATGGATTTGGGAGGAGGAGTCGAGTTTGCGGGATTGTTTTGCGCAACGATGGGGAGATGGAGGAAGGCGAATATGCAAAGCGAGGAAATTATGGCCGGGAAGATGAATGGAGATTTTCGGAAATGCACATGGCGAGTGTACCGCGATTGGGATTTCGTGTGAAATGAGGCGATTTGATGGGCGATTGCGAGGACTGGGCGCGGTGGGGAACTGCGCTTGAAACTGTGCTTAAATCGTGAAGAGTTAACGGAAGGCAGGTGGCGACGATGATTCGCCGGATTTTGTTGATGACGATTGTGGCGGGATGTTTAGTGGCGGGAGCGCTGGGACAGGATTCGGCGACGCCGCCTGTTGCGAAATATGCTGTGGCGAATAAGTTGATGCAGCAGGGGAAATTCGCGGAGGCGATTGCGGCATTGGAAAAATTGCAGCAGGAGAATCCACCGCCGGCGGGATTGGCACATGAGTTGGGTGTGGCCTATTACAAGAAGGGAGATTATTTCAACGCGGTGAAGAGTTTTGAGCAAGCGCAAAAGGAAAATCCTCAGGACCAGGAAGCGATACAGATGACGGGGCTGTCGCTGTATTTGTCGGGAAAACCGGGAGAGGCGATACCGTATCTGGAAAAAGTACAGGGCTGGTATCCGGAAGCGAATGTGGATGCTGCGTATATTTTGGGCGTGGCGTACATACAAACGAAGAAATATTCGGAGGCGCGGGCGTCGTTTGGAAGAATGTTTGGAGTGGGGCCGGATTCGGCGGCAGCATATTTATTTTGCGCGCGAATGCTGTTGAGGCTGGATTTTGGGCCGATCGCGGAAGAGTACGGGCAGAAGGCGATTGCGCTGGATCCAAAATTACCGATGGCGCATTTTTTGTTGGGGGAGCTGTATCTGTATCAATCGAAAATGCAGGAAGCGATTGCGGCGTTGCAGGCGGAGTTGGCGATCAATCCGGGATATGCAGCAGTGTACTACAAATTGGCGGATGCGTATTCGCGGACGCAAAAATTTGATGAAGCGGAGAAATTGCTGCAGAGGTCGATCTGGCTCGATGCCACGTCGACGGGACCATTTATTCTGATGGGGAAGGTGCTGGAGAAAAAAGGGGAGACGGAATTGGCGGTGCGGGCGCTGCAGAAGGCGATCAGCATGGAGCCGAATAATGCGATACCGCATCATTTGCTGGGGCAGGCGTTTCGAGAACTGGGGCGAACGGAAGATGCAGAGAAGGAATTGAAATTGGCGGAACAGTTGCAGATGAAGGATACGACGGGGGAGAAGCCGCAGTAGGTACAGCGGTTGAATAGAAGAAAGAGTTCCTTCAGGGGCTAAAGCCCAAGAGAAGAGGGCGCGTTATGTCGGAGCTAAAGCTCCGACCCCCTGGCAAGCAGCGACACAGGCCCTTCGCGAAGGTCAGGGTAAGTATGAAGACTGTGCTATTTGACGGGCTGAAGCTGTTCCGCGGCTAGACGGTCGACTTCGAGGTTTGGGAGTTGGTGGAGAAATTCGAGGAAGGCGGCATTGGTCCAGCCGAAGCCGACTACGTTGATGGAGTAGCCCGCGGTGACGGCGGCTTCAGTGGAGCGAGTGATGGCGTTGTACTTTTCGCGGATGGTGCCATCATGATGGAAATTTTCGGCGACGGTGCTGAGGAATTCGTATGAGAGGCGATCGGCTTGTTGGTTGTAGCCGTAGCGGCGAAGGCCTTCCACGGCGATAAATTCCAGGGGCGCCCAGGCGTAGGGCGAGTCCCACTGCGCACCGGTTTCGTAAGGACTGGTGAGAAGGCCGCCAGGCTTTTCGAGGTGCGGAAGATTTTTGACGACGGCGGCCGCTTGTTCCTTGGTAGCCATGCCAGCCCAGAGTGGATAGAACATGGAAGCGTATTCGTAAGTGGAACGCTTCTTGTCCATAAAATTGAAATCGAAAAACTCTCCTAGTTGGGCATCCCACATTTTTTGTACGATTTCTTTTTGGCGCGCGGCGGCTTGTTTTTTCCATTGTTCGGCTTCCTGCGTGAGGCCGAGCATGGTGGCCATTGATTCCAGATCTTTTTCTGATTTGTAGAGAAGACTGTTGAGGCAGACGGGCGCGAAGTGATGGGTGTCCGCGCCGAAAGGAGAGAAGCGGAAAGAAATATCAAAACCGGATTCGCGCATAGAGCGATCACCCTTGAAATATTCGCGGGAGAGGGAGAGTTCTTTGACGGGCTCGCAGTGAGTGCGCGCCATGGTCATGGGGATATCGCAGAGTTGGAGAGAATAACGCGGGCCAGCGGCATCTTTGTTGGGGGTGCCCTGTTTGTTGTCGACGAGAAGGCGATTACCGAGTTCGGGATGCTGAAGAAAATATTCGGCGACTTTCTGATAGTGATCGGTTTCGTCTTTTAGGCTTTCAGGGGCAGGTCCTTCGCCAAAATCAAAATAGCGAGAGAGATTGGGATCGCCGGCGAGATGGGGATCGTTGATCCACAGGGCGTGATCGCGAACGGCATAAGTATAGGCGCGTTTGAGCCACGCACGATCTTCCTCGCCCTGAGATTTTTGCGCTTCGTATACGCCGAGAATCATGGAAGTGAGGAAGGGGGGTTGAGAACGGCTCAGGTAATAGGTGCGATTGGCGTTGAGTACCGCGCCGTAATGTTCGATTTCGAAGAAGAAATTTTCGACCATGCCGCGTGCGAGATCGATTCTTCCGGCGCGAAGGAGGCCACGAATGATGAAATAGCTGTCCCAACCGTACATTTCATTGAAACGCCCGCCGGGGACTACATAGGGATGTTCGAGATAGAGGAGGCCGTGCGGGGTGAAAGCGGTGGTATCGATTTCGCCGAGGTGATGGATGATTTTGGGGAGAGGTTTGACATCGATATTGCAGCGCGATTCGAGAGCGTGGAGGTCAGCGGTGATGGTGAAGTCGGCAGGAACGTAGAGAATAGATTTAGTAGCGAGCTTGGTATCGACGATTGTAGAGCAGTCGTTCATGGAGCGCGTGAGAGTGTCCCAGCCGTTGGAAATGTAGTCGAGGATAGGCCTCAGGCCTTCTGGTGTTGCTGCGGTGGTAGCAGCTTGTGTTGCGGATGGAGGATTGTTGGCGGTGTGCTGAGCGAGAAGAGTAGAGGTTAGAATTAGCAGAAGAAGCGGGGCTAACCAAAGGCGGAATAATTTATTCAGCATGGGTTCATTTTCTCCGATTACAGCGATTGTCGAGACTGGACTGAAATCTTTTGAGCGGGAAGAGCGCGAATCCCTTTTATCACAAATAGGAATCAGTGGTGAGGCGGTCGTTGGAAATGGGTTTGAGTTTCCAGATTCTGAGAGACGACAGACTGTCCATGCTCGATTGGTCAAGTGCGATACGCAGTCCGGATTTCGGGGCGATGTAGTTGCGAGTGGTGAGAGCGATGGTGTTGTCGACGATGCATTCGACAACGGAGGCGTCGAGGAAGAGTCTGATTTGATGCGAGCCGCTTGCGGTGGCGGGGATGCCGACCGATTTATCGCCCAAGCGCAATTCGTTGCCGTAATTGGCCGGGTCGAAAGAAATCTTGAGCCAGGGAGCGTCACCGGAGACGAAGGACAGCTCGAACTTTTTGGCGGGAATGACGATTTCACATTCTGCGCAAACAGCAGGTAGAGAAAACATCTGCGAGAATCTTTCTAGCGCCTTGCGTGGATGAGCTAAGTCGGAAGTCAGCACTAGAGAAAATTCGGTTTGTCGCAAATTGGAGAGTTCGGGAAGAAATTTGAATTGGAGAATATTTTCGTTGTTGAGCGAGAGAACGCGGGGAAGAGACATGGATCCGGCCCAGCCTGCGGCACTGGATTGGGCTTCCGGACGAGTTTCGGTAATCCAGCCCCAAAGGATGCGGTTGCCATTGGCATCTTGCTGGGTTTTCGGGGCGTAAAAAGCACCGAAATCCTGGAAGCCGTGTTTTTCGGAATGAAAAATTAATTCCTTGGAATCGAGTTCACCGGTCTGCCAATAAACTTTTCGTTCAGTAGAGTAAAGAAGAACGTGTTTCTTGCCGAGCTGAAAAAAATCAGGGCATTCCCACATCTCGCCGGAATCGACGAAATCGGAAGTCTGCTTGCCGTTACCTTTTCCAGAGGCCAGCGGATGAAGATATTCCCACTTGCGAAGATCCGAGGAGCGATAGAAAAGAACGTTGCCGCCAACGCCTTGTTGGCCAGAACCGATACCCATGTACCAGGTGGGACCAGCGCGCCAAAGAAAGGGATCGCGGAAGCCAGTCAGTTTCGGATCGTTGGGAGGAAGAAGAACAGGGGCCGGAAGTTTGGTCCAAGTTCTAAGTAAAGGATCCTGAGAAGTGGCGAGGCACTGCGTTTCACGAAAATTGTGAGTGCCGTCGCGCAGAGTGGCTTCGGCGGGCGGGACTGTTTTTACGCCGGTGTAGAGAAACGTGGCGGTGCTGCCGTCTTTTAGGGCGCTGCCGGAAAAACAACCATCTTGATCGGGGCCGCCGCGAGTGGGGGAAAGAGCGATGGGCATGTGTTTCCAGTGAACCATGTCGGGGCTGATGGCGTGGGCCCAGTGCATGTCTCCCCAAACAGCAGCACCGGGATTGTATTGAAAAAACATGTGGTAGTGGCCGTTCCAGAAGATGGGACCGTTCGGATCGTTCATCCAGTTGTGAGCGGGAAGCAAATGAAACTGGGGACGAAGCGGATCAGCAGCGAGGCGAGCGGCCCAATTGTCTCCACCGCGAGCGAAGGGCAAACCAGTTAGGGCAGCGGCAGTACAGCCGGTGGCGGCTTGCAGGAAATGTCGTCTGGAGAAGGGCAAATGATCCTCCGCTGTGTCGCGGCGAGAGTTTAGCAGAAACGGGGGAGAGCTGAACGCAGAGACGTAGAGGTCACAGAGAGGGGAACGATTGCGGAAAAGGCGTGGTGATATACTCGGCGCATGATTGGGATGGATGGGCGAATCACGTGGATTTGGTTGCGCGTTGGAATCGCGGTGATGGTACTGGCGTGCGTTGCATCGCATTCTGTTATAGCCCAGAGGCCTGCGAAGGATCTGGTTGATCTGGATGGGAAAGCGGTGAATCCATTTCAACATGCGAATGGAAAGATTGTGGTGTTTGTATTCGTGCGGACGGACTGCCCGATTTCCAATCGATACGCACCCACGATTCAAGCGTTGAGCACGCAGTATAAGAAAAGCGCGGAATTCTTTCTGGTATACCCGGTGCGTTCGGAGACATCGGAGCAAATTCGCAGTCACATAATGGAGTTCGGGTATAAGTTGCGGCCGCTACGCGACCCTGACGGAGAATTGGTGAAAGTGGCACAGACCAAAGTGACGCCGGAGGCGGCAGTATTCACAGCGGATGGACGGCTGCTGTATCACGGTCGAATCGACGATTGGTATGCGGAGTTTGGGAAATCGAGAACAGCGCCCTTGACGCATGAACTGTCCGCGGCGGTGGATGCAGCGGTGGCGGGAAAGCCGGTTGCGGTTGCGACCATGCCCGCGGTGGGATGTTTCTTACCGGACGCGAAATGAAAGCAGGAAAGTTTGCGTCGATGTTGGCGGGAATTGTTTTACTGACGATGTGCGCGTGTTTGAAGGCGCGAGAAGAAGGGCCAGCCGCAAAGAACTCCCCAACAAAAACAGAACAGGCAGTTACGTTTAACCGGGACATTGCTCCCATTATTTTTAAGTATTGTTCGCCTTGTCACCGGCCGGGTGAGGCAGGCCCGTTTCCGTTGCTCACGTATCAGGATACGGCAAAGTTTGCGCGGGAAATTGCGTTCATGACGAAGCGAAGGATTATGCCGCCATGGTTGCCCGCACCGGGAGAATTCAAGTTCCAGGGAGAATTGCGGCTGACGGAAGAACAGATTGCGTTGTTCGAAAAGTGGGCAGTGGAAGGTGCGCCGCAAGGAGTGGCTGCAGATTTGCCAGCAGCGCCAAAGTTCACGGTGGGGTGGCAACTGGGGAAGCCGGACTTGATTTTGCAGGCGAGAAAGCCATACACGCTGCCTGCTATGGGTACGGACAATTACTGGAATTTTATTTTTCCGGCGGATGTGGATGGGACGAAATGGGTAAAGTCCATCGAAATCCGGCCTGGTGAAAAAAGAGTTGTACATCACGCCAATATTCTGGTGGACCGAATGCGATCTTCGCGGGTGCAGGAAAGAACTCCAGGGGATGGATTTGCGGGGATGGAATTGCGAATCGAATCGGAATCATTCGACCCGGACAGTCACCTATTTTTCTGGAAGCCGGGATCGATGCCGCACGAAGAGCCTCCAGGAATGGCGCTGCGACTGGAGCCGGGAAATGATTTTGTGTTGAACACGCACATGCAGCCCTCAGGAAAGCGGGAGATGATCCAACCGAGCATCGGGCTATATTTCACGGACCAGCCAGCGACAAAGTTTCCGATCTTATTGGAGTTGCAGGATGATGCGGCGCTGGATATTCCTGCCGGGGTAGCGAATTTTCCGGTAAGCGATTCGTTTACGATGCCCACTGATGTGGATTTGCTGGCGATTTATCCGCACGCGCATTATTTGGGGAAGGAATTGAAAGCGACGGCG
Organism: Candidatus Acidiferrum sp.; assembly: GCA_036497825.1. Lineage (GTDB taxonomy): Bacteria > Acidobacteriota > Terriglobia > Acidiferrales > UBA7541 > Acidiferrum. The sequence goes on along the minus strand of DASXIT010000109.1, from coordinate 17,105 downwards.
GTGATGCCGGACGGAGTGAAGAAGACGCTGATTTTTATTCCGAGATGGGATTTAAATTGGCAGGCCGTTTTCTACTATGAGGAGCCGGTATTTTTGCCAAAGGGCACCGCGGTTTCGATGGACTATATCTATGACAACAGCGAAGCGAACACGGCGAATCCGTTTCACCCGCCCCAGCGCGTGATGGGAGGGAATCGGACGACGGATGAGATGGCGCATTTGTGGTTGCAAGTGTTGCCGCGGGGTACAGTGAAGGAACAAGAGCAGGCGCGGCGAGTGATTCAGGAAGCGGTTTCTAGGCACGATGCTGAGCGCGACCCGAATGATTTTGGTGCGCAGTATAACCTTGCGGCTATGCTGCAAGGGCGCGGAGATCTGGGCGAGGCGCTGGAGCATTATGAAGCGGCGGTCCGACTGAGGCCGAAGGATGCGATTGCGAACAATGCGTTGGGCGGGGCGTTGCTGGCGGTTGGGAAACCGTCGGAGGCGATGACACCTTTGGAGACGGCGGTGGCGGCGCAGCCGGATTATTTTCCGGCGCATTACAATTTGGGGAATGCGTTGGCGTCGCTGGGAAGGTTTCCGGAATCGATAGTGGAGTATAAAGCGGCGGTGCGATTGAATCCGAAAGATTCGATGGCGGAAACAAATCTGGGGGCGGCGTTGAGTGAGACGGGGGATTTGAAGGCGGCGCGGGAACATTTGGAGAGGGCAGTGCAGATTGACCCGAAGAATAGTTTGGCGCAGGAGAATTTGCGGGAAGTGGAGAGGTTGCTGGCGGAGGGAAGAAAAAGATAACGCAGAGACGCAGAGTGCACAGAGAAAGAACGGAAAAGAGAAACCCAAGAGCACAGTCAAAAGTGACTGTGCCACAGGAAATTGAGAGTGAGTTAGCAAAATAAGCAGAGGAAACCGAAGAGGGCGGCCCTTCGCGACTCAGGGCAAGCAGAAGTGACTGTGCCACAGAAGATTCGCTACGGGTACTGATTGCACGTGGAGGGTTGAGATTGCATGGCATGGAGAAATTGGCGGGCGTCGGGCTGATCGGGATTGAATTGGAGGACGCGCTGGAGGGAAAGTTTGGCTTCATCGGCATTGCCGAGATTGCAGGTCAGGCGCGCTAAATTCATGCCGATGGAACTGCGCCAGGGAGCGCGAGCGAAAGCATCGCGCCAGAGAGAGATGGCGCGGGTGGAAGAACCCGACTGGGCTTCGAGGACGCCGAGGTTAACGGCCGCATCGATATTCAGTGGATCGATTTGCAGCGCGGATTCGTAGAGTTCTTTAGCGTGCTGGGTGCGTTTGTGGACCAGTTCGCGATAAGCGTAGGCGCTGAGAATGGCAGAGTCGCGCGGATATTCATTGGCGGCTTGCGGTAGAAGAGCTTCTTCCTGAGCGTTAGCGAAATTCCTTCCGGCTTGTGCGAGAGCCAGCCAACCTAAAACCAAATCACGATCGGTGGGCGGACCTGCTTGTGCGGGGAAGCGTTCGAGTTGCGGTTTCAATGCGATGGCCGACAGAGTGGGCTGGGCTGATGCGGTCTCTGCACCGGGGCGACGGAGGATTCGGTGATCGGTGGCTTGGGTGTGGGCTACATCGCTGCTGGCGAGGCGTGGCATGTGGCAGGAAGTGCAATCGGGATTTTTGGAGTTGTGCTTTTTGGCAAATTTTTCGCCGTGGCAGGCGATACATTTTGCGCGGAAATAATTTACGCGCTCTGCATTGGAGGGAGTGCGATGTGGATCGTGACAAGTGGTGCAATGCATGGTGTCGCCGGCTCTGCGTTTGCAGGCGCTTTGGGCGAGCGCTTCAAATTGGCTGACGGCGCGAGGATTGGCTTGGCGATCGGTTGAGAGAACCAAATAGTGGACGAAATCAGAGAGGTTGTCACCGGGCGCGAAATCGTAGAGATGCTTGCCGGGTTGTTCGATCGCGGCGTTGCCTTCGAGGTGGCACTGCATGCAGATGGAATCGCGTTGGGCGGGCGGCAGTTTATCTGGGTTGAGAACATTTTTTGTGCTGAGAGCGTGAGCGTCCGCATTGCCGTGACAACGCTCGCAGGAAATTCCGGGTTGCGAAAAAAGTGGAGAGGAATATTTGTTGTCGGTGCCAGGCGCGGGCGCGTGGAATCCGCTGGTGTGGCAGTGAAGGCAAGACACGGAGGCGGGAAGATTGAGAGGCATGTGGTCGGCGGATTTGTAGGCCGGAGTCATGTCCCAGGTTTTGCTTTGCGCGTACCAATTGACGGGAGCTTCGAAGGCGTAACCATCATCGGAGAAAAGATAAGTGCGGCCGCGTTGACCAGAGCCGATGAAGTAGAGGAGTTCGCGCTGGCCTTCGAGAGATTCGCCGGAGTTGCGATCGAAACTTAGCCAGGCTTTGTCGCTCTGTTCGTAGATGCGGTAGTGAACGCCGGAGGGGGAGTGAGTGAATTCGCCAGGGATGAGAGCTTGCATGGCGGCGCCAGAGGCGTTGGCCATGGTGGTTTCGGAGTAATTGCGGACGATGTCGGCGTGGCAGGAGGCGCAGTTTTTGGCGGAGGAGGGTGAAGGATTTTGCGCTTGGAGGAAGATGGGGATTAGGAGAAGAGAAAGTGGGAGGAGGAATCTAGTCGCTAGAATGCGTGGCATGATCGGGTTCGTGCAAGGCGTAGTCTGCGCTGATTTGGATGATGCTGCAAGGAGTGGGTGAGGTGAAGGGAAGAGAATCCAAGACCCACCCTTCGAAAAAGACGCGAAGGATGGGCACCTAGGATTGGCGATGGGTTGAAATTGCGGACCGCCTCAGAAGGCGGTCGCAACATGACTACGTGCTAGGATTTGGGTTTGTTGGTCTGATTTCAAGGATGCCGGATTGAGCGGACGAGAAGTTAGAGGCAGGGAGAGAAAAGCAGGAGGTCGGCCCTTCGAGGCTCGGCGTGAACGTAAAGCTGCGCCTACGGATGACCGTTCATTCGTGCAGCGAACTCTGCTGAGGACTTTTGTACGGATTTTCTGGAGTGCCTTACTTTTATTTTTGCTCCTCGTAGGTTCTTTGCCTGCGCAGACTGAAAATTCCGGTACTTTGCAAACCAGGCAGCTTTATGAGGAGGGGTTGACGGCGCTTAAGGCGAACGATTATGCGGGGGCGCGGAAGGCGTTTGAGGGAGTGCTGAAAAACAATCCGAATGATGCGCTGGCACACAATTTGCTGGGTTGGGTGCTGATGACGCAGGGCGAAACAAAATTGGCAGTGCAACATTTGAGGACGGCGGTACGGCTCAAGCCAGAAATGATGGAGGCGCACTTGGCGCTATCGGGTGCGCTGCTGCAGGAAAAAGACGCGAAGGGAGCGGAGAAAGAAGCGGAGGAAGCGATACGACTGGCCCCTGTCCCTGGTTCGGCGGATGCGGAATACGCGCTGGCGCGTGCGCTAGAATCCGAGGGCGAGGTCGCCAAAGCAAAGGTTGCTATTGGCAAAGCGTTAGCGATTGCGCCGGAGCGGTACGATTTGCATGATGCGCTTGGATCTCTGCTGGCGACGGAAAATAATGCGGGGGCAGCGGTAGCGGAATTCAAAAAAAGCATCGAGTTGAATTCGGATTTTGCGGGTGCGCATCTTCATTTGGGAGTGATTGATTACGAGCAGAAAGATTTTCGGGGGGCGGCGGGAGAGTTGGAGCGCGCGGTGCAGATCGATGGCACGTTGGCTCTGGGATTTTACTATTTGGGGATGGCGCGGATGGATTTGGGAGATTCGACGGGGGCGATCGTAGCGTTGCAGGCGTCGATACGGCTGAATCCAGAGCAGCCGCAGGCGCAAAATCAGCTGGGACTCTTGTTACAGCGCGCAGGACGGCCGGAAGAAGCGTCGGCGGCGTTTCGCGAAGTGATTCGGTTGGTGCCCACGGACGCGGACGCGCAAAATAATTTGGGGCTGGCGCGATTGCAGGTGGGCGATGGCGATGGAGCGATTGCGGCGTTCAAGGAAGCGATGCGGCTGAGACCGCAGGATGTTTCGTACCAGGGGAATTTGGGGGCGGCGTATTTGCAGAAAGCGGATTTCGGGGCGGCGGTTACAGAGTTTCGAGCGGCGTTGGAGCGTGCGCCAAACAATCCATCGCTGCACTACAATTTGGGGCTCGCGTTGAAGTTGCAGGATAAATTGCCGGAGGCGGTGGCGGAACTTCGAAAAGCGGAGGCGCTCGGTCCGGCGCAACCTGATCCGCCTTACACGTTGGGTGTGACGTTGTGGCAGATGGGGGATTTGGAAGGAGCGGCAAAGGAACTGCACCAAGCGATTGCGGCGAAACCGGATTATGCGGAGGCGTTTTACACGCTGGGGACGGTGCTGAAGCAGCAGGGAAATTTGAAAGAGGCGGCGAGTGCGCTGCGTGAAGCGATTCGGCTGCAACCGGATTTTGCGGGCGCGCACACAACGCTGGCGTCGGTGTTACGGCAACTTGGAGATACGGATGGAGCGGCGGCGGAAGCGAAGGCCGGAGCGGAACTGGCAAAGCAGAAGACGAATATGCAGGCCGCGGTGTTTGCGACGAATTCGGGGAGGAGACTCCGAAGCACGGGCGACCTGACGAATGCAATCGCGCAGTTCCGGGCGGCGATTGTGGCGACGCCGGAGTATGCTCCGGCGCACTATGAACTGGGATTGGCGTTACTGCAGCAAGGGAATAAGGAAGAGGCCAGGAAAGAGATCCAGCGGGCGAATGAGTTGGATAAGCAGTACGCTGCGCCGGGGTTTTAGGGTTTGGCGGTGGCTGATCGAGTTGCAATCCGGACATGAATTATTGCTGACGTAGCAATTGAGGAGGGATCCTTCGACTGCGCAACCCGACGCGCCAAAGTGGGGCGCGGAGAAAAGTCGGGTTACTTCGCTCAGGATGACAATTTTTTGTTGGTACCGAAAACCCAAGAGCACAGTCAGGAGTGACTGTGGCACCGAGTATTGGATGATTGCGAGTTATTTCGTTTTGGCGGGCGGGGATTTCTTTGGCTCGGCGCCGCTGGATTTGCGTATGACCAGGTGGCCTTGGAGGCGAATGTCTCGCGAAGGCATTTGGGGATTGGCGAGACGTTCGACCATGGCGAGGACGGCGTTGCGACCGATGGCACGACAAGGCTGGTGCACGGTAGTGAGAGGAACCCGCAAGAGACTGGCGTAGCGGACGTCGTCAATCCCGACAATGCGAATTTCCTGGGGGATGCGAACGCCGAGGTTATCCAAAGTGTTCATCAGCGTCGCGGCGGTTAAATCATTCGCGCAGATCACGGAGTCAACCTGGTGATCGCGAACCAACTGACGGACGAGGGATTCGTCCGAGGGATCTCCTTCACAAATCAATTGAGGATCGGCGGGCACGCCATGCATAAGAAGGGCGTCGGTATAGCCGCTGATGCGACTGCGAACGGTCTCGGCTGAATTCGGGCGGTGGAGAAAAGCGATGCGGCGGCAGCCGAGTTCCAGGAGATGATCGGCGGCGAGAAATCCGGCGCGGCGATTGTCGATGCCAACAAGGTCGTAGGGACTGCGCGCGGGATATTCGTAGAAATCGCGATCGAGAAGGACAACAGCGATTTTTGCGCGCTCCAGAGACGCGAGGAGATGTTGGTTGATTTGCGTGGCATGAGCATCGACTTCGACGGGAGCCAGAAAGATTCCGGAAACTTTACGATCGACGTATTGGGCGCAGATGGCTTCGATTTCGCGTTCGGTGCTTTCGGCGGCATCGGTGGCGGACCAGAGAACGGAATGACCGCTGGATTGAGCTGACTTTACAAGTTCACGGCAGATGGGATCGAAGATCTCGGTTTCGCCGAGTTTGTGGACAAACAGTCCGAATAGATAGCCTTGATGAGATTTTGCCTGGCGAACGAAGGTGCCGGAGCCAGCGCGCCGTTCAACCACGCCTTCGTGCTGCAATTCTTGAAGAGCCCGAGTAACGGTGGGCCGAGAGGCTTTGAATTGGCGAACTAGTTGAGCTTCACTGGGAAGGCGCTGGCCTTCAACGTATCTCCCTTGAGAAATGGCAGATAAGAGTTCGGAGTAGATCTTGCGGTGAAGAAAGGATTTAGAAGGCCTGTGTGGAGAAACTTGATTAGGCACCATAGAAACCTCACTCGACGAGAACCAACGAACTATCAGGCCGAAAAAGTTCTGAGGAGCGCTTCCGGGCCGGAAGGAGTTGTTCCAGAGTGAACTTGTCATATCAAGTTTTCCGATGGATGGCAACAATGAATTAGATTTGGTATTGACAAGTTAGGGGAGCATTGCTAAACAGCATAAACACAAAGTAGTGGTTTTGTATTAGTTCGTGGTGCATAGGGTGCTGTTGTTGGGGGGATTCAGCTAAGTTGACAACCGGAAACCGAAAGTAGCCAGCCAAGTTCTGGAGCCTGCCATACACTGGGTGCGCCTCCGCCGAGGGAACTTGGAGATGTTCGGACCGTACATGGGGGAGGCTGTTCATGAGTAAGGTGAAGTTGTTGGTAATATCCTGCCTGAGTTTGATCCTCGTATTGCTAATTGGAGTGGAAAAGGTTTCAGCGCAAGCCGTGTACGGCAACATTATCGGCACGGTCACTGACTCTCAAGGCGCAGCAATTGCCAACGCCAAGGTGGCAGTGACTTCGGTAACCAAGGCGACGAGCGAAGAAACCACCACGAATGAGAGCGGAAACTTCACGGTCACGCACCTGATTCCGGACGTGTATCGCGTGCAGATAGAGGCCGCGGGGTTCAAGGCGTATGACATTGCGACCGTACAAGTGTTTGCGGATACTGCTGCGCACGCAGACGCTGCGCTGACAGTTGGAGATGTGAACCAGACGATTGAGGTCGTGGGAGAAACGCCACAGCTCAAGACGGATCGATCTGACGTGGCGATTGAGTTTAACGAACGGTACGTGCAAGACCTGCCGGTGTTGAACCGCAACTTTACGAATTTTGAATTGTTGTCGCCTGGAACGCAGAAGTTGGTTGGCTGGAGCCACGCGGCGACGGAAAACCCCCAGGGCGGAGGGCAGATTTTCGTTAATGGACAACACTTCAGCGGGACTGGGTTTGAGTTGGATGGAACGGACAACCAAGACCCGATTCTTGGAATTATCGTCATCAATCCGAACCTTGAAGCCGTGACGGAAACAAAGATGACGTTGCAGAACTTTGACGCTGAGTCCGGAAAAGCAGTCGCGGGCCGCGTCACGGTGCAAACGAAGTCGGGCTCCAATGAAATCCATGGCAGCGGCTTCTACTACTATCGCGGAAGCGGTCAAGAAGCGCGCGATCCATTTACGAACGCGCCGGGTGTAGCGTTGCCGAACGCCAGTTGGAAGCAGTTCGGTGGTTCTGTCGGTGGAGCAATCATCAAGGACAAGTTGTTCTTCTTCGGTGATTACCAGGGAACGCGTCAGATTGCAGGTATCACGAATCTTTTGACGATTCCAACGGCAGAAGTACAGAGTACGTGCAATCCTGCGACAAATGCGACGAGTGCGACGCCAGGTCTCTGCGATCTTAGTCAGTACTTGACCGCATATAACAGGAACGGGAATGGTCAGGTTTATTTCAACCCTGACCCTAATAACGTGGCGCTGGATGGTTCGGGGCGCGATCCGTTTCCAAACAACCACATCCCGATCAATTTGATTTCACAACAGGCCGCGAATGTGCTGGCTCTGTTTCCTACGCCAACCAATGGCAACGTGTTCAACAACTATACAGCTTCGGGATCTGGACCGTTCAACCAGAACGCCTTTGACGTGCGCATCGATTGGGCGGCGAAAGGCGGCTACGATGTTTTCGGCCGATACAGTCAGGATTATTTTAACCTGTCAGGTCTCGGCTCGTTGGGTGCATTGGGAGGAGTTGGCTTTGGACCGGGCGGTTTGAATGGTGGCTCTGTAGTCCACAACTATAGCTTGGCACTCGGAATGACGAAGTCCGTTACAAGCCACGTGCTGACGGACTTGCGCTTTGGATATATGAAGTACAATCCGCAAACGCACTACTCCGACGCGGGAACCAACCCCATGACCGGATTTGGCATTCCGGGATTGAACCTCGGGACGGCTTCCACGACTGGCTTGTCCTCATTCGTCTTCCAAAATAATGGCGACGGAGGGAATACCAGCAACGAATTTAGTGCATACGGTGATGGGCTGAACGTAGGCCGCTGCAACTGTCCGCTGACGGAGAGTGAGCAGCAATTCCAGGTTGTCAATAACTGGACCGTGTTGAAAGGGAACCATACGATTAAGTTTGGGGCGGACATCCGATACGCGGAAAATCTACGTGTGCCCAGCGATGCAAACCGGACCGGTCAACTGAATTTTGACGCCCAGACCACGAGTAATGCCGGTAATGGCGGTCTGAGCCTTGCCACATTCCTGCTTGGCGACGTTACGAACTTTCAACGCTTCGTGAGCTCTACTTTGAATGCTGCGGAGAGGCAAAAACGTTGGTTCTTTTTTGGCCAGGATACCTGGAGAGTGACGCCGAAGCTGACCTTGAGCTACGGATTGCGTTGGGAAATTTATTTCCCCGAATCAGTGAATGGCAAAGGAAATGGCGGATTCGCAAACCTAGCGAATGGAACCGTTGACGTGGCAGGATATGGTCCTATCAACGTGGACGGAAATGTTGCAAACACCTATAAAGCATTCGGTCCACGCTTGGGTATCGCGTATCAGTGGAACGAAAAAACCGTAGTACGGTTGGGATACGGACGCAGCTTCGACATCGGAGTGTTCGGCTCAAACTTCGGGCACGTGGTGACGCAGAACTTGCCTGTTCTGGCAAACCAATCTCTCCAGGACTCAAATTCGCTGGCCGCTCTCCCGCCCTGCGTACCGACCATGCCCAACGACCCGAGATGCGCGGTTACGAACAACCGAACGGCGATCTTTACGCTGGCACAAGGTCCACCACAATTTAATTTTTCGCAAATCCTTGGTGATATTAGCGCGCAGGGAACTCTGCCGCTGCTTGGTCCCAATGGAGACGTAGTGCCGAGAATGAGGCCCAATAAACAGGTGTTGCCGACGTTGGATGCATGGAATGCCAGCGTGCAACGCCAACTGACCAAAACCATATCGTTGGAAGTAACTTACTTGGGGAATAAGGGAACGCACGTGTTCGCGGGCACCGGACCGTCGTATGACAATAACCAGGTCGCAGCGGGTGCGGGAACAAACACTATCATTTGTAAAGACAATCCGCTTGTACCTATCCCGCCTCCGGGAACGCCTTGTGCCAAGGTGGGTCTCGGGGGCTTCAAAGCAGCAGTGCCTTCGGTTAACCGGCGCCCTTACCCGCAATTCCCCGCGGGTTTGACCTGGTTTGGGAATAACGCCAGCAGCAATTACAATGCGCTGCAGGTAAAAGTCGAAAAACGCTTTAGCTCTGGGTTGCAATTCCTGGCACATTATACCTATTCCCATGCGAACGCCTTTAACGATACCTACTACCCGATTAATCCGAGAATCGCTTACGGTCCGGATCCTTTTAGCCGGCAGAATGTGTTCGTCATCAACACGGTATACAATTTGCCCTTCGGAAGAGGGCAGAAATATGCGGCTAATATCAGCAAACCGATGGATTACCTTATCGGCGGGTGGCAAATATCGAATACTCTGAACTGGAGTAGCGGCTTGCCGTGGACACCGACGCTTGGCGAATGTGGCAACGTAGCCGACGCCGGACCCTGCCGTCCGAACATCGTCAAAGGGCAATCGTTCCAGGTCGGACCGCGCAAGGTAAACGGGCAGTGGGTTGACTTCGTTCCTGTTCCGGCGCTGTCCTATTCGTTAAACGCGAGTCTTATCGGCACCGACTCCTGCGCGTTGGCGCGTCCCGCTGCAGGGCGGTTTGTTCTGCCTGGCTGTGGCGGCATTGGAACTGGAGGTTTCGACAGTTACTGGGGACCGGGCTTCTTTGGTGATGATCTGTCGCTGATGAAGAGCTTTAAGATCACCGAGCGCGTCCAAGCCCAATTCCGGTTTGACGCGTACAACGTATTCAACCATCCGGTTCTTGGCTTCAATTCCAGCCAAGGCAATACTTGCGTGGATTGCGCGGGAGCCGGCGTAATCTCGGACATCGAAAACGATACTTCACCGGGTTCGCCGAACGGCATGCGGCAATTGCAATTCGGTGTGCGCGTAATTTTTTAACCCTAACACCCCAAAAACGAGAGGGGAGTCCGCAAGGGCTCCCCTTTTGTGATTTAAGGGCTATAGGAATGGACTGCTGGAAGTGTGACCGAATGCCGGGGTGGTGGAAAAAGTCAGAGCGTCTTCTTCTGTAGGTCTACCGTGACGACTGGTTCATTGCTTCATGGCTCAGCCGCCGGCAACTTCACCGTTGTTGGTTTGGGTGAGTTGCTTTGGGATTTGTTTCCGCAGGGACCGCAACTGGGTGGAGCGCCCGCAAACTTTGCTTACATTTCGAGCCTACTGGGGGATCACGGCGTTGTTGCGAGCCGGCTTGGCAGCGATGCGCTGGGAGAAGAAGCAAGGCGACGATTTCAGCATTTGCGCTTGCCTACGGACTTTCTGCAGACTGATGACCTCCACCCAACGGGGACAGTGCGGGTGAGTCTGGATTCTGGCGGTCAGCCACGATACGAAATAGCCGGGCAGGTGGCATGGGATTACTTTGAAATGACATCGGAGTGGCGGGCGCTAGCTTTGCAGGCTTCTGCAATCTCCTACGGCACCCTGGCGCAACGTTCTGCGACCTCCCGGCAAACAATACTGGAATTCATCGATAGCGCGCCTGGGGGAACAATACGCGTGTTTGACGTGAATCTGCGACAGTCGTTTTATGCCGCGGAGAGTTTGCGTAATTCGGCGCGGAGAGCGACGGTGATCAAACTGAACGATGAGGAATTCCCGGCGATTCTGAAGCTGCTGGATGCACCGGCGGAGCTTTCCGCGACTTGGGGGCCACGGAGGGCGATGGAATGGGTACTGGAGAAAACGGGAGCGAAGCTGATCTGTGTAACGCGTGGAGCGTGGGGGAGCTTGCTGGCTACTACGACGGAATATCACCAGCATGCGGGGATTCGCGTAACGATTAAAGATACTGTTGGCGCGGGGGATGCGTTCGCGGCGGCGCTGGTGCACCATTATTTGCGAGGTGCGAGGCTGGGGGAGATGAATGAGGCTGCGAATGAGATGGGAGCGTGGGTGGCGAGTTGCTTGGGAGCGATGCCGGAACCGGATTTGACGGTGTTGGAAAAGGTGAGGAATGTCGGTGGATGAAATTTAAAGAGGACCGTAAAAAAAGAGCGGAAGAGAAGAGAATTTGCGGCGTTGGATCGTAAGAGCCCACCCTTCGAGACTCAGGGTAAACCCTCAGGGTCCGGTGTGGGTAGTGTTAGGTCTGCAACTTGGAGGGGGAAGCCGAAAAGAACGGGCCACCCTTCAAGGCTCAGGGTAAACAGAAGGCGGTCCCTACAAGTGCGACCGGCAGGGCTGCCCCTCAGGTGAGCCAACTAACAGTTTTGGTGGCTAGGCGGTCCAGGGCGGTTACGGACATTCCCAGGTGATCTTCGCGAGTGTCTTCGATTTTGTTGTGGCTGATGCCTTTCAGGGATTGGACGAAGAGCATGACGGCGGGAATTCCGGCGCGGGCAACTTCCGCGGCGTCGTGGAGCGGACCGGAAGGCATGCGAACAGATGTGCCGGAGACTTCGCGTACGGATTGTTCGGCCAAATCGAGAAGCTGGGGATGGAAGGGAACCGGCTCGATATTCCAGATGCGCGACCATTCAACGGTGCAATTTTCTTCGCGCGCGAAGCGCTGGCTGGCTTCCTGAGCTTCACGAAGCATCTGAGAGAGAATGATGGGGTTGAGGTCGCGTTGATCGAGCGTGGCTTCGCAACGGCCCACCACGGCGGTGACGATGCCGGGAAAGGTTTTCAAGCTGCCCATGGTGCAGACGGCGTCGGAATGTTTGCGGGCGATGGTGCGAATTTCGAGAGCGAGCTTGGCGGCGGCAGCCAGGGCGTCGCGGCGGGCGTTCATTGGTGTAGAGCCGGAGTGAGCTTCCTGGCCGAGGAAAGTGATGGTGTGGCGCTCGACGCCTTTGGTGCCGAGGACAACACCTAGCGGAAGATTCATGCTTTCGAGCACCGGGCCTTGTTCGATGTGGAGTTCGAGATAGGCGGCGGCGTTCCTGCGTTCCTTGGCGGCGTTGGGAAAATTGTCCATTTGGACGCCGCAGCGGCGCAGGGCGTCTTCCATCTTGATGCCGTCGCGATCGGTGCGAACGCGATCCGCGGCGATGGAGTGAGTGCCCGCGAATGCGGAAGAGCCAAGCAGGCTGCGACCGAAACGCGCTCCTTCTTCGTCGGCCCAGTCGACAAGACGGATCGTGACCGGAGGCTTGCCATTGAATTCAGTGGCGAAGCGGCGCAAAACTTCGAGGCCGGCGAGTACGTTGAGACTACCGTCGAGCCAGCCACCGTTGGGGACCGAATCGAGATGGCCGCCGATGAGCAAAGATTTTTCGGAGGCGCCGGGGAGCGTTACCCAGTTGTTGCCGGCGGGGTCATAGTGGTGTTCGACGGGGAGATCGGTGAGTTTGGAGGCGAACCACTTGCGAGCGGCTAGCCAGGTGTCGGTCCAGGCGACACGCTGCGCGCCGTTTTCGTCGGAGGTCAGGGCGCGAAGTTCTTTGAGTTCAGAGACGGTGCGTTTGGGATTGATGGTCATGGTTGGCTCGTTGTTCGGTTAGTTGCCATCTCATAAATGGCGGCGGAGTCCTTCAGAAACTTTCTTCAGGGCTAAAAGCCCACATTCTCTATCGCTTGTTCGTCGGGGCTGAAGCCCCGACCTCCTAAGAAGCATATATGGGATAAGTTCCAGTTGCTCGCTCAGAAGTAAGCTGGTTCGCGCTTCAGCATACGGCCGCGGCTGCGCTCACCGATAAATTTTCCGTCCCGGACTTGGACTTTGCCACGCACGGTGACGACGGAGGGGCGGCCTTCGATGGGCATGCCTTCGAAACTGTTGTAGTCATTATTGGTGTGCTGAGTTTTGGCGGAAATTACTCCGCGATGGTTGGGGTCATAGATTACCAGGTCGGCGTCACTGCCTATGGCGATTGTGCCCTTGCGCGGGAAAAGGCCGAAGAGCTTTGCCGGGCGAGTGCTGGCAGCGTCAACGAAGCGATCCATGGTGATGCGATTGGTTTTCACGCCGTAAGTGTAAAGCAGATTGACGCGATCTCCGATGCCGGGAATGCCGTTGGGAATGCTGACGAAAGAATCTTTCCCGAGAAGTTTTTGCGTGGTGTCGAAGGGACAGTGATCGGTGCCGACGGTGTCGATGGAAGCGCCGGCGAGCGCGTTCCAAAGAACGGATTGATTGTGCTTGGCCCGAAGAGGCGGGGACATGACGTGTTTCATGCCCTCGACTCCCGGGCGCTCAGCATAAGTTTTGTCGAGGAGCAGATGGGGCACAACGGATTCGATATAAATTTTTGCGCCGCGTGATTTAGCGGCGGTGGCGGCGTTGAGAGCTTTTTCGCAGGAAAGATGGACGACGTAGCCGGTGGCGCGGGTATTTTCGAGGAAAGTAGCGAAGCGGCCGGTGCCCTCGGCTTCTACGGACTCGGGGCGACTGGGCTCATGCCATTCGGGGCCAATTTTTCCTTCGGCCAGGAGTTTTTTCTGAAGGCGATCGACGAGTTCGGCGTTTTCACAATGAGCGGTGACGATGACGCCGAGGCGCTTGGCGAGTTCAAGCGTTTGGTACATTTCGCCGTCGTCGACACCGAAAAAGTTTTTGTAGGAAAGGAAAATTTTGAAGGAAGCGGTACCATCGGCGACGATTTCGCGGAGTTGCGATTCGGTTTCGGCGACGAATTTGGTGACTGACATGTGGAAGGCGTAGTCGCAAGCACTGTTGCCGTCGGCCTTGGATTTCCAAAGTTGATAGCCGGCGAGGGCGTCGTCGTTGCGATTGGGGCAACACATTTCAATGTAAGTGGTGGTGCCACCAATTAGCGCGGCAATGCTGGCGGTTTCGTGAGTGTCTTTGGCGAAGGTGGCCATGAAGGGGAGATAGATGTGAACATGGGGATCGATGAAGCCAGGGAAAACTAGCTTGCCGGTGGCGTCGATGATTTCTGTGGCGGGTGGGACTTCGAGATTCTTGCCGATGCGGGTGATGGTTTCATTTTCGATGTAGATGTCGGCGCAGGTGCGAGAGCCAACGTTTATGATTTCGCCGTTTTTGATTAGCAGACCACTCATAGATCCTCGGTCGAAAGAGTTTCTTCAGGGCTAAAGCCCATTGGTGATTGATATTTTACGCCGGGGCTGAAGCCCCGGCCTCCTAAAGAAAATGCAAGACATTCTGAGAAACTCCCGGGTAGCATGTTGATACGCATTCAAGCAATTACTCTCATGGTTCAGTGAATTTCGATACCCATTTTTTGGCGATATTTTTGCATCTGGTCCCAGTCTTCGGTGACTTCCGGTTGGGTGCGCGTGATCTGCTCCCAGGTAACGTGTTCGCGGCCGGAAGGCTCCTCGATCATTTCGATGCAGTCTTCCACGGGACAAACGTTGAAGCAGAGACGGCAGCCAACGCAATCATTTTCGCGGACGTGAACGCTGGGCCGCGTTTCAACGGCTTGTTCGCGGCCATTGGAGCGGATGTCGTAGGAGTGGGGCTGAACGACGCTGCCGTTCTTGGCGACGAGGTCGATGCATTGATGAGCGGTGTCGTTGCAGGCGACGTAACAGAGATTGCAACGGACACATTTTTCCTGGTTGATGCGAGCGACCGCGCGGAAAGATAAATCGAAATTGTTGAAATCGGAGATGCGATGAAGGCTGCCGCCGACTACATCGGGAATCGTGGCGAAACCTTTTTCGTCCATCCAGTTGGAGAGGCCATCGCAGAGATCTTCGATGATGCGGAAGCCGTAATGCATTACGGCAGTGCAGACCTGAAGGCTGCTGGCGCCGAGAAGAAGAAATTCCGCGGCGTCGCGCCAATCGGAGATGCCGCCCATGCCGGAAATTGGCAACTTGGCGGCGGAAACAGCGGCGTCGCGGCCGAGAGCGGAAAGCATGTTGAGGGCGATCGGCTTTACGGCAGGGCCGGCATAACCGCCGTGGCCGCCTTTGCCGCCGATGTTGGGAGTGATTTCAAGGGTGTCGAGGTTCACGCCAATGATGGAGTTGATGGTGTTGATGAGGGAAAGAGCGTTCGCACCAGCGGCAACTGCGGCACGGGCGGGCATCACGATATCGGAAATGTTGGGGGTAAGTTTTACGATGACGGGAATTTTTGCGACTTCCATAACCCAGCGGGTGATCTGCTCGCAATACTCGGGGACTTGGCCGACGGCACTGCCCATGCCACGTTCGCTCATGCCATGAGGGCATCCGTAGTTGAGTTCGATACCGTCGGCGCCAGTATCTTGAATGCGGCGAATAACGTCGTGCCAGGTTTCCGGTTTCGATTCGACCATGGCGGAGACGATTAAAGCGCGATCGGGCCAGGCGCGTTTTACCTGGGCAATTTCGCGAAGATTGATTTCGATGGGGCGATCGGAGATGAGCTCGACGTTGTTGATGGCGAGCATTTTTTGGCCGCCGTAATGCCACGCGCCGTAGCGATTGGAAACGTTCAACACAGGAGCGCCGATGGTTTTCCAGACTGCGCCACCCCAGCCCGCTTCGAAGGCGCGATGGATCTGAGCGCCGGAGTTGGTGGGGGGAGCGGACGCCAGCCAAAAAGGATTGGGAGAGCGAATACCCGCAAAGTTTACGCTGAGGTCAGCCACGGCCCACCAGCCTTTCTTGAATTGCGCGAGCGGCAAGTTTTCCGTCTTGGACCGCCATGACGGTGGAAGCAGCGCCACGGGCACGAATGCAATCGCCGCCGGCGTAGACACCGGGGAGGCTCGTTTCAAAATGATCGTTCACCTGAATGAAGCCGTTTTCAGTTTTCAGACTCCACAGAGAGGCTACAGAGGGTTTTTGCTGGCCGATGGCTTTGACGATTTGATCGGCGGGAAGCAGGAACGCGGAGCCTGGAATTGCCTTTGGCGAAGGGCGACCTGAAGAATCGGTTACGCCAAGAGTAGTGCGCAAACATTCCAGAGACTTCACGGAGCCATTTTCAGAATGGACGCGAACGGGCTGGACCAGGAATTCGAAGGCTACACCTTCACTTTTGATGAAATCGTATTCGTGGGGGTAGGCGGTCATTTCATTCTCGGTACGGCGATAAATCATGGTGACACGATCAGCGCCGAGGCGTTTGGCGATGGTGGCGCAGTCGATGGCAGTGTTGCCTGCGCCGATTACGACGACGTTGCGGCCGACTGTTAGTTTGTGGACCTCCAATTTACTTTGCTCGATATATTCAAGGCCGTCGAGAATGTGCTCTTCCCCGGGAATGCTGAGGCGAGTGGTGTTGCCGAGGCCGACGCTGAGGAATATGGCTTGAAAACTGGACTGCAAATCCGCGAGGTGGAGATCGGTGCCGACTTCTTTTCCGGTTTGCAGTTTCACGCCGAGTTGCTGAATCATGGCCACTTCGCTGAGAGCGACTTCGACAGGCTCGCGGAGACCGATGATGCCGTAGGTCGAGAGACCGCCGGCAAGGTCGCGCCTTTCGAAGAGGGTAACGCTGTGGCCGAGTTTGGCAAGTTCCCCGGCACAGGAGAGGCCAGCCGGGCCAGCACCAATTACGGCAATGGACTTTTGTGTGGGAGCGACGACAGGAAAAAGTTGTACCGCTTTGCCGTAGACGAAATCCATAGCGTGGCGTTGCAGACGGCCTATGGAGATGGATTTGTGATCGGCGCCGAGTACGCAAGCGCCTTCGCACAATTCCTGAACGGGGCAGACGCGAGCGCAAGTGGCGCCGAGGAGATTTGATTCGAGGATGGTGCGGGCTGAGCCGCATAAATTGCCGGTATAAATTTTCTTGATGAATTTGGGGATGTCGATGTGGGTGGGACAAGCATGAGTGCAGGGAGCGTCAAAGCACATGAGACAACGCGTGGCTTCGACCAGAGCTTCATGCGGCGTCAGGGGAGGCAAGAGCTCTTGCAGAGAAGCCGCAGTGGGGAACAACGG
>DASXIT010000108.1:0-38688 GCA_036497825.1 Candidatus Acidiferrum sp. | reverse complement strand
GATCGTAACGTCGTGCGGTGCGGCGCTCAGTCATCAAGCTCATTCTCGACTCCGTGTCTGACTTCCCGAGTATTGGTATCTATAGATTCGATTCCGCACAAGGCCAGATGGACGCGCCAGTAGTCTTTGGGTTCCGCAATCATCCACCTGAGCGAAATCCTCTCACAAACCTACGGCCGAAGACATCTCTTCTAACAATGGCTTTGCGGCTACAGAGATTCCAGCGATAAGAAACTGGGCGCACCCTGTTGCAATTGCTTTACTTGATGTTGCGCACGATACCTCGCCCGGTCAGTTCGTGCAAGTTATGTTTTATACTTTTGTTCGAAGCAAATACCGGAATGTACTAGAACCTGCCCTAGCCTACTTTTGTTCCGACAATTGCTGGTGTCGCTTCTTCGACTTCCGCTTTGTCCTTGGCCACCGGGCTCGGCGCCCGACGGGTTCTGGGGGTGTCCAAGTTGAATTGCCTCATCTTATAGAGCAGCGCCTTGTAGCTGATGCCAAGCATTTTCGCGGCATCCTTGCGGCACCACCGGGTCTTCTCAAGCGCATCGGCAATGGCTTCCATCTCCGCTTCATCTTTCAACCCGCGGACCAATGCCTTCAATCCTTGCTCGCGAGGAGCTTGAGTTTCCTGACGGGGCGAAGTCCGTTGGCGAGTTGCTGACATCTCCACCAACTCGCGCAAACTTCCTTCGTCATCTTCCAGAATCACATAACGCTTGACGAAGTTTTCTAATTCGCGCAAATTCCCGGGCCAGGGATAGTTCATCGCCGCATCCAGTAAATGCTTCGAAGGATTCTGCTGGGTCTTCCCGAATTTCTCGCTGTATTTCTCAAGGAAATGCTTGAACAGCAGTGGTATTTCGGAAGTTCTTTCGCGCAGCGGAGGAACAATGATCGACAATACGTTTAACCGATAATACAAATCTTCGCGAAATCTTCCGTCCTTCATGGCTTCCTGCACGTCCACGTTCGTGGCCGCAAGCACGCGAACGTCAGTCTCGACCAGGTGCCGTCCACCAAGCCGCGAATACTGATGATCTTGCAAGACGTGCAGCAGCTTCGCCTGCAAGTGCACCGACATCTCGGCAATTTCATCCAGGAAAATTGTGCCCTTGTTGGCGAGTTCGAATTTTCCGGGCTTTGCTCGAACCGCGCCCGTGAAGGCGCCTTGCTCGAACCCAAACAGCTCAGACTCCAGCAATTCGCCCGGGAGTGCCGCGCAGTTTACTTTTATAAAAGGCTGATTCCTTCGCTTGGAGCGCAAGTGGATCATCCGCGCGACCACTTCTTTGCCAACACCGCTTTCACCGCAAACAAACACCGGAACATCCACCGGCGCAATCTGCAAAATCTGCTGGCGGATTCGCACCATCTGCGGGCTGGCCGCCAGGAAGCTCAAATCTTCCGTCACCTGGTCACAATAATCGCGGAGCGCCTGATTTTCCTGGGTGAGTTGTTTCTTCTGGCGTGACTTGAGCATCGCCGCATCGAGCTCTGTCTTTTCAAATGGTTTGGTCAGGTAGTCATGCGCCCCCAAACGGATTGCCTCGACCACTGTGCCCACTTCATTCGAACAGGAAAGCATGATCACGTTCAGGGTGCGATCCAGGTGCATTAATTCCTGAAGGGTATCGAGTCCGCCCATCTCCGGCATCAACACGTCGAGAATGATGAAGTCCGGACGATCCCCCTTGTTTACCTTATCCAGTGCTTCTTTTCCGCTGCTGACTGTCTCGACCTCAAAACCATCCACCTCGAGCAGGGTTTGCAGATATTTCCGAATACTCGGTTCGTCGTCCACCACTAAAATTCGTTCTTTGACTGCCATATCATTTCCCCTTTTTGCTTTTCCACCTTATTAGTGCTGATCCATCGGCAGCAAAAACGCAAAGGTACTGCCGCGTTGATGCTCGCTTTCCACCCAAATCTTTCCACGATGAGCCTGAATCAATCTTTTCGCAATCGCCAGTCCCAATCCCATCCCTGAAGTATTCCGATCCACGCGCACAAAATCCTCAAAGATTTCCTGATGATGCTCGGGAGCAATGCCTGCGCCGGAATCCGTCACACTGACTTCCACGCTGTTGGGACGAGGGAGCCGAAATCTTCTTCGTTCTTCCACCGGAGAAACTTCCGCCACACGCCGTTCCCAGAAATGTGGTTTGGCTCGCAGTGTCACAGTTCCCCCAGCCGGCGTATGTTTCACTGCGTTATCCAGCAAGTTTGCCGCTGCCTGCTGCACTTTCTGATAGTCAAAACGAAATGTTGGGATTGAGGGATCAAGCTGCGATTCAAGCTTTACACCTTTACGCTGGAAAGCTTCCGACCAACGACTCGACATTTCTTCCAAACAATCACGCAAGTCATTTTCCCGTAACTGCAGGACCAACTTCCCGCTCTCCAACGCGGAATAATTAAGGAACATGGAGACCAATCGCACCAATCGTTCACAGCTCTCCTTGGACTCCTCTAAAATATCCTTTTGTTTTTCCGTCAACCTTCCGAGCGAACCAGTTAACAACAGATCGTAATAGCCTTTGATCACTGCCAACGGCGTCTTCAATTCATGTGCGGCCGATGCGAGGAAAACGGTTTTCTGCCGATTCACCTCTTGGAGTTTCAAATAAGCGGCTAACAAATTTCGATAGGTGATTTCCCGTTCCTGAAGCAATTCTTGAACGGTGATCTGCGCGCTTCCCAGGGCGTCTATCTTTTCTTCATTTGCAAATTCAATCGCCAACCAATCGGATTCAGGAATCCACTTCACTCTTGCCCGATAAGGCTTGAGGCCAGTGTTGCCCTTCAATTCAATCTCATGTTCCCCGGTTTCGATGCGGCGCACAATTTCTTTAGGATCAACTTTCAGCATTTCCGTGAAAAAATTAAATGACTTTTGCTCGCTCCTACCATGTTCTTCCAAGCATTTTTGGCCACGGGTATTGGAAAGAAGAACGAAGCCTTGCCGATCCGCAACTAATAATCCTTTATCGAAAGTATCCAGGAGGGCTCGCACCTGTTCGTACGGAAGGCTTTCGGACTTTCCGCCGATTTTCCCCATCGAATTGGTCACCAGACTGCTCATTTTTTGCAGGGCTCACAGGTGTGGTAAATATTTTCCCGTTCGCGAGGGACCATCCTTGCAGACGTCAACTAAGCATGTCAATGGTAAATCCGTTCCTTTGCACATTTTGGGAACTCAGAGAGACAAATCAATCCTATTTTCTCCGTGTCCTAGTATCCTGTCTTTTGCACAGGCTGCTAAATCACTGTAAAGGAATATCTTATTATCTTGTGAGCGATGTCACACTGGCACTTCACCTGCTTCTCCTGTACTAGTTCCTGAGTACTAAAATTATGGATATCCGCCTAGACCAAAAGATTACGGAGGTAGCCCAAATGGACTCCTCCACCCGTCGTTCTGCCCGTATTCGTATTCAGGTGCCAGTATTTGTGCGCGCGGCGGATGCCACCGGAACAGAATTTATTGAGCTAAGCAAGACACTCAATATAAGTGCTACCGGTGCTTGCATTGCCTGTTCTCATCTCCTTCGTCTCGATCAGACGGTCCAGCTCACCATCCCAGCCCCTTCCCCTGCTGCCTCCAGTCTGGTTCCGAGCGAAACTCCCCCCATCATCGCCAGGGTCAAGCGACAAGACATGATGGGAGAGCTTCGTCTATTCGGGTTGGAATTCTTGCGCCCTCTTGAGTAAATTCCTATCCCGTCCTATTTCATTGTGCCGAAATCTCTTTGTGAGACCCTACCCATTTGCAAGTTTATTTAAAAACTTTCCCCTCTGAACTCGCTTATCTCGTCCTTTTGTAATAGGATGCGGCAGTCTCCAGAGCCTCCTCTTCCAAAGGTTGCAGGCAGCTCGCACGGAGTTGATTGGTACCTGACTTGCTCCCTTTAGGGTCAGACACTTCAACTTGTGCTTGCCCCCAACCCCGCGGGGAGAGGCAGACTTTAGGAAAAACCAGGCCATGCCCAGCCCCGGCGGCGCCCCAGCGGCCCCGCGTTTGCCCATGGAAGATTCATTTCTCGAGCTGTTAGCCGACACGCTCGAAAGCATGGATATTCCTGCGCGCAGTCAGTTTCTGCAGCGCTACTTCCGGGCTACGACCCAGATCGATCTTCGTGAAGTGCAAGCATTGCAATTGTGGGAAGAAATCATTACCAAGCGGTTGGAACTTTCAAAACAGTTAAACCGTCCGCTATCTTTGAAGACAGTACTGCTGGATGTTCTTTCCTCAGCCGGTCTGTTGCGAGTACCGGTCATTCTTGAGTACGACGATTTCAAAAAACTTCAACGCAATGCGGTAACCGATCCACTTACAGGCTTGTACAACCGCCGTCTGTTTGCGGAGTCATTCGAGAAAGAACTGAATCGCGCCCGGCGATACGGTTCCCCGCTTGGCATTGTCTTACTCGATCTTCATCGCTTCAAAGAAGTGAATGACAGGTATGGCCATCCTCGTGGAGACGAAGTGCTGAAAGCAGCAGCGAGCACTTTTCAAAAAGCGCTGCGCACCTCTGATTCCGCCTTTCGAATTGGCGGGGATGAATTCGCGCTGTTGCTCCCGCAAACCGATCCTGACCAGGCGTTGGCGCTCAGCCGTCGCGTGGAAACGGTTTTTGCCGAAATTCTCCGGCCGTTTCAACTCGCAATCAGTGTAGCCATGGATCACGGAGTCGCCAATTATCCGCAAGACGGCGAGCAATCCGATCAGTTGATCCATATCGCCGACCAGCGGCTGTATCACTTAAAACACGCAAATCACAGCAAGACTTCCGACGCAAATTCTGTTCGTTCGCCACTGCAATCGGCACCACTATCGCCTATGCCCGGTGCGATTCCGATCACCTCGGCATCCGAAGTTTCGGCCACCGGCTTTGCCGACACAACCGCAACTTCCAAACATCCCTTTGCTTCCTCTATCTCTTTACCAGAATCGCCCCTCTCTTATACGGTGCAACGTAAAGCAGAAAGAGTGTCCATGGTTGGCACCAACGCCTATGCGGTGATTGGCGAACAGGGGGCTCGACGCGCTCGTGTGCTGGACTTGGGTTTCGGTGGCGTTGCCCTGGAATTCGAGCAGCCGGAGGAACTCGCCGAAAATATTCTGGCAATCCTGCACGTCCCCATTCTTCCACCGGTTCGCGTCTATTTAAAGCCGGTGTGGACCAGGCACACCACTGACGGGGCCTTCCGCCTCGGCTGCCACTTTATCTCCTGATCCCCGATCGGAGTCGGGTCCGGTTCATTGGATTCTTGGAATCTGTTTGTGTACGAGACTAGTTTTTCCGCTACCCTTCTGAATCAAGTCTGGCCTACAATTTCAAACGTTGTCGCCCCGTCGAACTTGCCGTCCACTGCGACACATCCTATTCACATAGAGTTTAAGGAGCTGATGCATGAACAAAGTTGGGATTGCAATTCTCGGTGCACTTCTTCTTTCTTGCACGCCAACGAACGCGTTGGCCGCAGATGATACTAAAGAAGCAGATCGCGTTCAGAACGCCGGTCAAGTGATCACGGAGATTCTTAATGTACCTGACGACATTCCGCAGGATCTCCTGAACAAAGCATATTGTGTCGTCGTATTGCCTTCCGTATTGAAGGCGGCTTTCATCGTCGGCGCCAGCTATGGGCGTGGCGTAATGACTTGCCGGAGTGGCGCCAATTTTGAAGGCCCTTGGACTGCACCGACCATGATGGCACTGGAAGGGGGAAGCTTTGGTTTCCAAATCGGCGGTGAAGCAACAGACTTTGTGTTATTGCTGATGAACGATCGGGCCGCCAAGGGTGTACTTACCAGCAAGGTAAAGCTAGGGGCGGATGCTTCCGCTGCAGCCGGGCCCAAGGGCCGCAGCGCTTCTGCCGAAACGGATGCAACTTTGCGGGCCGAGATTCTCAGCTATTCCCGCGCGCGCGGTGCATTCGCGGGTGTGTCCCTGGAGGGCTCAACGCTCCGTCCGGACAACGATGCCAATAAGAAACTGTATGGAAAGGAAGTAAATGCTGAGGCCATTGTTCTGAAAAGCGCCGTGAAACCGCCGGCAAGCTCTCATTTGCTGTTGCGCACTCTAGACCGCAAGTCTCCGCACCGCGCGCATTAAAACCACTTCCACTCTACGACAATCTTCTTTCGACGTATGACCAGAACGGCGGCCCGATAAGCCGCCGTTTTTTAGGGCAATTAACCGAGCTAATTGTTCGTTCTGTACAATTTTGTACAGATTTTTGCTCTCACCTATCGCCTAATACAAGAGGCAAACACGCAACGCGGCAAAATGACAACCGCTCTCGAGGCTCCGCGAGTATAAGGTTTGGCCTCAAGAGAAAGGCTGTGTCAGATGTCTCGCGCGGCGTACCTAGCCTTACCGGTCTACATATTCCTTCTACTGCTGCCGCACTGGCTTACTGCTCAAGAATTGCCCGCGCCTACCAAACTTGTACTAGAGAACGGTTCACCTATAAATCTTCAAGTTGCGCAAACTACCTCTTCTGCCCACGCCCACAAGAATGATCGCCTTGAGTTTGTGGTCACAAATGATGTGACGGTTCGGGAATTCACGATAATCCGGGCAGGCGCCTCAGCCTGGGGTTCGGTAATTGAAGTGAAAGGCAAGCGTCCTCTCGGGCTCGGAGGACACCTAATCATCAAACTCGATTCCGTAGAACTCACTTCAGGTGAGAAAGTCGCGCTGGTCGCTCGCCGAGAATTCAAAGGAAAATCGCATACAATTCGAATGGCAGTCGGAATGGCCATCATCGCGGCAATTTATCCGCCAGCCTCACCAGCGTTTCTGCTTGCGCGCGGTGGGGACAGCACAATATTGAAAGGAACGGAAGTCACTGCCTATACGGCAAATAGGACTTCTATGGACGCGGAAGATTTCTCTCCGACGCGGCCAATTGATTCGGAAGTGACTGAGATGATTAAACTTCTGCCTCCCCGTGTACTGAATGGTGAAGGACGTGAGGGCGATATGCTAAACCTGATTTTTCTAGCCGGGGAAGCCGAGCTGCAGGGAGTTTTTGCGGGTGCCGGTTGGCTAAGAGTTGAGGAATCCAAATCGAAGATTTTTTGGCATTTGCTATGGCAAAGAACCCGTTACACGAAGTTGCCAATGGACAAGCTCTACGTTTTTGGCAGAGCCCAAGATTATTCCTACGCGTTGCCTGATCCTCTTTCCATCGTGGCCCGACGGCACCATCTTCGAATCTGGAAAACAGGTCGTGAAGTGGACGGCGTCCCTTTGTGGGTGGCTGCAGCAACCCACGATGTTGCGATTGAATTTGTGAAGCATAAGTTCCGTCTCTTTCACAAGATTGATCCTAATGTGGATGCGGAGCGCGAGTTTATCGCCGGAAACCTGGGGGAAACCCGACAACTCGCTCGCGAGGAGTACGTGCACTGTGCTACGCCGGTATTCGCTGCACAAACGGCCACCGGACAACCGTATTATTCAGACAGTAGACTGCTTTTGTTGGAGTTTAACCGGGAGGCACTCTCGGTGGCACGGAATTCCGAAGCTGCCTCCCAGTTGCATTAAATTGGCCGAGGTCAAGCATCGGCCGCTGCAATCTTTTGCAGTATTTGCTACAAAACTGATGTGTGGCAACCGCTGAAAAGACAAATCACGGAAGCATGGGCGGCATGCGGCGCGTTTGAGTGGATGGCACTTGCCTATCTGGGCGCCTCAAGCGTGTTGATTGCCGTGTTCGCCCACAATCTTGCGCACCCTTTCGACCTTCTTGCCCTACAGGCAATCGTTGCAACAATTCTGCTGGCTCTTTGCCAAGTGCAAGCACGCGCGGCGACTCGCGCACAAGCCGTGGGAGTTTCGTTTTCCGCCCGATGGTGGCATTTCTGGCGCTATTGGTATCCGCACCTCTTTTTTCTGTTCTGTTTTGAAGAGCTTGCGCACTTGATGACCCTTTTCACGCCTCACTGGCAGGATGCCAAGCTCGTCGCATTCGATTACTGGTTGACGGGAGTTTATCCATCCATTTGGTGGGAACGGTTTGCAACAACTCCTCGCAATGAATTTCTTCAACTGGTGTACCTCTCTTATTTCACCTATCTACTGATCCTAGGTGGGACTCTGTATGTGCAGAAGGAATGGCGTGCGTACTGGTCGGTGATGACCTACTCGGTCCTGGGTTACATGATCGGCTATTTTATTGCCATGTTTTTTCCAGTGGAAAGTCCCTGGTTTGCAATGGCTGGCTCTTGGCACGGCCCACTAGCGGGCGGGCCGGTCACGGCAACTGTAAATTTCATTGAGCACTTTGGACGCGTGCGAGGCGCAGCTTTCCCCTCCGCGCATGTGACAGGCGCCACTGCCGCGCTTTGGGGGGCGTGGAAATTTCGACGCAAGATGTTCTGGGTGTTACTGCCGGTGTTCTTGTGTATGTGTGTTAGCACGGTCTTGGGACGCTACCACTACATAGCCGACGTCCTTGCAGGGATTGCCACAGGGACACTAGGGTACTTGATCGGCGGTCGGATTATGCAGCAGCCGGGGGCAGTTAAAACCGGTTCAACAGTCGAAGCGCCGTGAAATTAAGCCCAGCTGGCTATCGCGCAGAATCGTTCCGTCACTCAGTGAATAGCCGCTGTAACTGTGCAAGGTCAGCAGACGAGGTATCGGAAACCGCGTAAAATTCCATCCCTCCCTTACGCCAATCAAGCCATTGATAACCCCGACTCGATCCGGCTCGCGGGGAGATTTCCAGTTCCGCGACCGGCCAGATGAAAACGCTCACAAAATGTTTACGGCGGCCGTAGACCAGAGCAGCGACGGTACGGCCGTGAACAACGTCGAGGCGCCCGCCCTCGAGTGGAAATCCTTGTTCAGAAAAATCTCGCACTGGCGGAGAAAAATCCAATTTACCGTCAAACCAGGGTTTTACCGTGTGTTGATCGGTAGAGATGATGTCGGTAAGGTGACCGGGTTGCAGCGAACGCAAATGCGCGTCGACCGCTTCCGCAGCAAGCACTTCATCATTGTTGGCACCACGATAAACGGAAGCGACTCGCCAGCCAGCGTAGGCAAACAAAATGAGTGCCGCAGCAACAGCGAGCCAACTCCATGGCGTTTGAGCAGGGGTGACTGTAGGAGTGCTGGGGATGGGGCTCGCAGAATGAACGTCCTTTAGAACTTTCCTGCGAACTGATGCGGGTGTTTTCTCATAAAGCTGCGAACCGATCATAGACGAACGCAAGGATTTCAGGGAATCCAGGGCGGCAGCACATTCTGGGCACTGCTCAAGATGACGTTCAAATTCGGCGGCGCCAAGCGCATCCAGTTCGTTATCAAAATAGCCATGAACAGTCGTCTCCGTGCGTTCACAACTCATGTTTGGTCTCCTGACGGGCAGGACCTGCAAGTGCCAACTGAAGTTGGCGGCGGGCGCGCGAGAGTGTCGACATGACCGTGCCGATGGGAATCGATGTGATAGCGGCAATCTCCTTGTACGAGCATCCTTCCAGTTCGCGGAGCACCAGCACTTCCCGATAGCGTGACGGCAGCGACTCCAAAGCGCTGGTGAGTCGGTCGCGATTATCCGTAGCGATAGCGAGCGCTTCGGGAGTCGGACCTGGCAATCCATGTAATTCTTCGTCGAATTCCGTTACGCCTTTTTCGGCACGATTTTTCTCGAGCCACGTGTAACAAGTATTCCTCACGATCTGCAGCAGCCAGGCACGTGCATCTCCCCCGTGAAAACCATGGAAGAAGCGGTACGAGCGCAGCATCGCTTCTTGCGCGACATCTTCGGCATCCGCGCCGCGGCGCAAGAGCCAACGGGCGAGATTATAAGCGGCATCGAGATGCGGCAAGACCAACATCTCGAAGCGCACCTGATCCTGCGAGTCCAGCACGTCCGAACCTTTCTCTTGGGCAGGATTGCTCACTGATAAGGACCGCCTCAAGGGCGATTTTATTCCATTCGGCCCCGGTTCCCTTCACAAATTAAAAATTGGCCGATCTGGGCTTATCGGGGAATAAAGCGCCGAGACCTGCAGTCTAGAGAAATGAACCACGTCCGAGAGCGGCGCTGGAACGGGTGATTTGGGCGAACCCGCGCCGCTCAATTCCACAGCAATGGATCCGGCGAAAACAATGAAAAATGGGCGGCAATAGGGTTGAGGAGGAATGATGACGGAGAAGCTGAAAGACGAACTGCTATATGACCACAATCATGATGGCGTGAACCGGAGAGGATTTTTGAAGTGCATGGCATGGGCGGGAACCGGAGCGCTCTGCGTAATGCAGGGCGGCGTGCTGAAGTCCTATAGCTTAAGCCAGATGTCCCAGATGGGAGAAAAGGCGGCCATGGGCGAGCTGAGCTTCGTGCAAATCAGCGACAGCCACATGGGATTTAACAAGCCGGCGAATACTGACGTCGTGGGAACCCTGAAGACAGCGGTGGACAAGATCAACGGCCTTACCAAACCGCCTGAATTCATGCTGCACACCGGCGATATCAGCCACCTCTCAAAACCGGAAGAGTTCGATACTGTCGATCAAATTCTGAAGGGCGCGGCAGCGAAGGATGTGTTTTTCGTCCCAGGTGAGCACGACATGCTGAACGATGAAGGGAAGCAGTATCTCGAGCGCTATGGAAAAGGCGCGAAAGGTGCCGGGTGGTACAGCTTCGACAAGAAGGGCGTGCATTTTATCGCGCTGGTGAACGTCCTCAATTTGAAAGCCGGAGGACTCGGCACGCTCGGCCCTGAACAACTCGAATGGATGGAGAATGACGTCAAGCATTTGACCCACAGCACGCCCATCGTGGTCTTTGCTCACATTCCCCTTTGGTCGGTGTATCCGGAGTGGGGCTGGGGCACGGAAGACAGCGCACAAGCATTGGCGTATCTGAAGAAGTTCGGTTCCGTTACTGTACTGAACGGCCACATCCACCAAACCATGCAGAAGGTCGAAGGAAACGTGACCTTTCACACCGCGGCGTCGACGGCATTTCCTCAACCGCAACCTGGCAAGGCCGATTCACCAGGACCGATGAAGGTGCCAGCGGAGCAGTTGAAAAATCTGCTGGGAATTACCGACGTGAACTATGTGCGCGGTCAACATGCGTTGGCGGTGCTTGATTCAACGCTTGGCTAAATGGGAAAGCATCGGTTGAAGAAGCAAGAAATTCAATTCTGACTAAATTTGGAAAGGGCAAAACAATGATCGGAAGACGTGTGTGCATTATGGTTTTCGTGGTAGCGATGGCGATGGGATGGTTCGCAGGGCATTCGATTGTCGCAGCCAATGCTCCGCAGGCAGCGCCGGCCACGGCGGAAGTGAAGATCGACAACTTCAGCTTCGGGCCGGGAACACTGACCGTGCCGGTGGGATCGACGGTCACTTGGATGAATCGGGATGACATTCCCCACACCGTGGTCAGCACAGATGGCGTGTTTAAGTCCAAGGTACTCGACACCGACGAAAAGTTCTCCTTCACATTTACAAAAGCCGGAACCTTTCCCTACTTCTGCTCCATTCACCCAAAAATGACAGGTAAGGTCGTCGTTCAGTGAGTCGTCCATGAGCGTAAATCCCTTCGACCTCAAGACCGTGCTGCTTGCCAAGCATGCACAGCATGTGGTCCTAGTCCACTTTCCGATAGCGCTATTTATCGTAGCCGTTGCGTTCGATTTTCTTGCTCAATGGACAAGGAATCGGACGCTAGCCGCGGCGGTCTATCTCAATCTGTTTGTCGCTGCGATCTTTACCTTGCCAGTCGTGGTGACCGGCCTGGTGGCATGGCAATGGGCGCTCGAGGGACACAAACTGAAAGGAATTCTCTTGATGCACCTTGTCTTTGGCTGCATCTCCAGTCTCTTGATCTGGTGGG
Source organism: Candidatus Acidiferrum sp. (assembly GCA_036497825.1). Classification (GTDB taxonomy): domain Bacteria; phylum Acidobacteriota; class Terriglobia; order Acidiferrales; family UBA7541; genus Acidiferrum. Next base: position 26,805 of record DASXIT010000108.1, on the reverse strand, counting down.
TGTTCTCGATCCACTGGCGTGCGCGGCGCCATCCCGAGAAATCGTTACCCGCATACCGCTTACCGATGGAGGGAATCGCGGTGTTACTTGTGGGGCTAACAGGTCATTTAGGCGGATTCCTCACCGGCGTAAACGGACCCGGTTAGTAGCTCGAACCACCCGGTTTTACTCGAGCAACTCAATTCAGCCGAGTAAACTGCCGCATCGTTTGCAATGCGAAGCGTCCTTGTCATGAAATGAAAACAGGCAGTTAGGACATGGCCGCTGAATCAACTGCGTGGAGGCACGTGCAAATTCGAAAGAGACGATGCCTGTGGGAACCGCGATAATGCCATAGCCAAGGACCATAAGGACGGAAGCAATCATTCGTCCAGCGACCGTGTGCGGAGAGATATCGCCGTATCCCACGGTTGTTACCGTAACAATAGCCCAATACATTGCCGTTGGAATGCTCGTGAAGCCGTACTGTTCGCCTTCAATCTGGTACATGAGGGCGCCTACAAGAATCACTACGGTCAGAACAGCGAAGATAAATATTGTGATTTTGTAGAGACTGGCGCGCAGAGCAATCCGGAGCGCGGTTGCTTCGCCCATGAACTGGGTGAGTTTCAGAATTCGGAAAATCCGGAGAAGTCGTAGCGCGCGTGCCAGCGTGAATGTGTGCGTGATGCCGAAGACCAGACCCAGGTAAACAGGTACCACCGCGATGAAATCAACTATGCCGAAAAAGCTGGTTGCGTACCGCCTAACGTTCGTGGCACAGGCAAGACGGGCGACATATTCGAGAGTAAACAGCAGCGTGAAACACCATTCAGCGACAAGGAAATACGAGCCGTAGGAATCGTGAAGTTTGCGCACACTATCAAGAAGCACAACCAGGACGCTAAGAAGGATGACAATGAGAAGCAACAGATCAAACAAGTGCCCGGCGAAAGTGTCATGGCCAAAGATGATGACATTCCATTTCTCGCGCCAGGGAGCTCGATGTGGTGCTGGTGAATTCGGTGAAGCCATGATTGGAAACCTATGGAGCGAAAGATGGGGCAAGAATAGCCCATAGAAGAGGTAAAGCAAGGGAAGTTTGCAGTGTCATCCTCGCTTGCTTAGCGCTCGAATGCACCGGAATCAATATCGATCCACAGTACTAGCAGGAAAAGTATAGAATATTTTTCCTATGGCTCACGCGTTCCGCTGTTTTGCATTCTTTCTCTGCCTTCTATTTATTGCCGGTCGAGGTCCCGCACAGGTTGCTCCGCTTGTGGCCAATATCTCTGCGCGTTCGACAACCAGCTTGGATGGCCAATGGCAGGTAATCGTTGATCCGTATGATGTTGGATTTGTCGACTACCGCGCCCAACCGCTAAAGAGTAACAACGCTTTTTACAAAAATCACAAACCACAGTCCAATTCAGAATTGGTTGAATATGATTTCGATACTTCAGGCCATCTGAATGTGCCGGGCGATTGGAATTCGCAGCGCGAATCGCTGCTTTTCTATGAAGGCAGCGTCTGGTACAAACGCTCATTTGATTACACCAGATCACCAAAGAAGCGGTTGTTTGTTCATTTTGGCGCCGCCAACTACTCCGCTTACGTTTACCTGAATGGAGAGGAACTTGGGCATCACGAAGGTGGCTTTACGCCGTTTGATTTTGAGATAACAGATCGCGTCAAGCCGACTGATAATTTTCTGGTTCTCCGAGTAAATAACACCAGAGCCAAAGATGCAGTCCCCACAGTGAATACCGACTGGTGGAATTATGGTGGGATCACGCGGCCGGTCACCCTAGTCGAGCTGCCAGAGACATTCATTCAGGATTATTCCGTCCAGCTGGAAAAAGGATCCACGCACCAAATGAAGGGCTGGTTGCAAATCAATGGGCCGCAACCTAAACAAAACATCACCATTCGAATTCCGGAAGCGGGGATCAATAAGACTTATCAAACCGATGCTTCAGGACATGTCGAATTTTCCTTCGCCGCTGATCTGACCCTTTGGTCGCCGGAAAATCCCAAGCTTTACGCGGTAGAAATCTCAAGTGAAGAAGATCATCTCACCGATCGCATTGGGTTTCGCTCGATTGCTGTTCAGGGTACGGACATTCTACTGAACGGAAAACCGATCTTCTTGCGAGGAGTCAGCGTTCACGAAGAAGCTCCCCTTCGTTCTGGCAGATCGTGGAGCGACGACGATGCGAGAACGCTCCTCATTTGGGCCAAGGAACTTGGCTGCAACTTCGTCCGCTTGGCACATTATCCGCACAACGAGGCCATGTTACGCATGGCCGATCAAATGGGTGTTCTGGTCTGGGAGGAAGTGCCTGTCTACTGGACCATTCAATGGGAAAATCCCAGCACTCTGCACAATGCCGAGAATCAGCTAGGGGAATTGATCACGCGAGATCACAATCGCGCCGCTCTCATCATCTACTCGGTTGCCAACGAAACGCCCATCAGTGAAGCGCGAAATCACTTCTTGAGCCAACTGATTCAGCAAGCACATTCGACCGATCCCACTCGGCTCGTATCCGCTGCTCTGCAAGCTGACGAAGTCGATGAGAGAAACCGCCTCGCCATTCAGATCAACGATCCTCTGGCGAACGAACTGGATGTCATGGGCAACAACGAGTACATCGGTTGGTACAGCCATAGCATTGCCGATCTGGACAGAACCGATTGGACTTCCAAATACAACAAGCCATTGATTATGAGCGAATTCGGCGCCGATGCACTTTTTGGAAAACATGGCGAGGCCAAGGCTCGTTTTACCGAGGAGTATCAGGAAAGCCTTTATGAGCACCAGATCGCCATGTTGAAACGAATTTCGTTCCTTCGGGGTACAACGCCATGGATTCTTAAGGATTTTCGCAGTCCGCGGCGCACTCTTCCTGGCATCGAGGATTATTTCAATCGGAAGGGATTAGTATCCGACCACGGTGAGAAGAAAAAAGCCTTTTTCGTGCTGCAGAAATTCTATCTGGATTTGCAGAACACCAAGACGCCCTGACACTAAGGCCGACGACCTAATCATCAACCTCGGCTGCGGTCAGTGAAACGGAAGAAGAGAGACTGTTTCGCGACCGGTTCCGCCAGCTCATTGAGCGCCGCCATTTGCGATTGCGAGAGTGGCGTAAAATCGCGCGCGATCTGTATGTTCTCTTCAAGCTGGCCAATGTTGTCACAACCTATAATTACCGTACTCACTGGGTGCGAAAGCGTGAAGCGCATCGCATCGCGCATGCTCATCACGCCAGAGCGCGTAGCAATCGCCGAGCCCTCCCACGAATGCTGCTGCTTTTCGAGCGGTGGCGGCGTCCAGCCGGTGAGCAGTCTGCCGCGCGAAGGCACCTTCATACCAATAATTCCCATCTGCTTCTCTACCACCAGTGGGAGCAACTGATCGCTGAAGCTGTGGATGTGAGAATCCGCCGCATTTAAAGCCATGAGGATGGTGTCAAACGGATGTCGATTCACCGTGTCAATTAGTGCTTCGGGCCGGTAGTGCCCGGTAACCCCCAAAAATCGCACAACTTTCTGCTCTTGCATCTCCAGCAGTGCTTCCATAGCGCCGCCCTTGCTGAATATCGCATTCACGTCCTCCGGCAATCCCACGTCATGCAACTGCCACAAATCCACATGATTTGTGTTCAAGAGCTTCAAAGACTTTTCGATCATGCGCAGCGAACCATCGCGCGTACGCTCCTTGGTCTTCGTCGCAAGAAAGGCCTCTTGCCGCCTCGTCTGCATTACCCGGCCGATGTACTGTTCGCTCCAGCGCTCAGGTCCACCATAGATGGAGGAGGTATCAATGTAATTCACGCCGAGATCGAGCGCGCGCTCAATGAGCGGCACGGCGATATCAAAGTTATTTGCTTTCTCAAGAGCAGCCTGGCCACCGAGACTAAAAATGCCGACTTTGTAATCCGTCTTGCCGAGGTTGCGAGTCGGCATCGCCCCCTGCGTTCTAGGATTCACAGGCATATCCGGAAGCGTATTTGACGCTGCCTGTGACAACATTGCTCCACTCGTCAGTAGTCCTGCGGCAACGGCACCGCTGGTTTTTAGGAAGTCGCGACGGCCGGAAGAGGTGGGATGCTTTCTCATGGCGTTTATCCTCAGAAGTACCCTTAATAAGGGCTCATATTAACACAGTGCTTTAAGACAGTTTGCGAGGAAGAGAAAGACGCAATGTGACGCGAAGCGGACCCACACTTTTACAGGGCCTTATTTTTCTGCGGGCACGAAATCGAAATAGGCAAGATTGTTTCCGTGTTTGTAATGCAGCGTTAGCAGCTGCTTCCCGGGTTGAGGAAAGTTAATTTCTCCGCATTCCGCTTTATTCCAAAAGTGCCAGACCAGCCATTCCGGATAGTCCTTCATCGAAAATTGTGTTGTGGGATCGAGAGGCAGCTTGCATTCCGCAGCGGGCTTGTCATTCAGTGAAAAATTAATGGTCTGGGCAGTGAAGGAATACATTGCAGTGATCTTGTAGGTACCAGCCTTCTTCACCTCCACTGTGTAGTTGACCCACTCGCCGTCCTCGGTCCAGCCAATGTACAACTGCTGCCATTCCGGCGAGACCACGTTGGGATGGCTCAGGTCCGCCATTTTTTTCACGTAAGAAACGTCCACGCCTTCGTTTTCACGAAAGTGACAAATGGCTGGCGGCACGCCTTCTTCGCAATGTTCCGGCTTGTAATTTAACTCGCCACTGCCATGGTTAATCGGATCCACATCGTGATATGCGATCCCTTCCCCTCCCAAGTCGTAAAGTGCCGCTTGCAGTCGACCCGGTATTATCTGAGGATCGCTGGTATGAGTTGCATCTTGAAATGGTTTGCCCTTGTACTCGGCAGGAATTCCTCCATCCATTCCAAAGCCGAACAGCCACACGAGCAGGAAGAGTTGCATACTAAGTATCTTCATAAGACCTTTCGAGAGTCCCGATCGGAGCAAAGGGCCTGATCTACGCTCCATCCTACTAAATATGGTTAAGCAGGAAGCGTCTAATCGAGCCTGTTTCCGATTCAGTCTGGAAGCGTAGCCTCCGATGTAATCTTGAACTTGGCGCTGACCCCATCGTTGGCGAATTTCTCGGTCGTGGCGGCGGGCTGGCCACCACCGATCCACGCTTTGATCTCGGCGTTCACGATGTGCCGTTTGCCTTCGGAATCTACGACGCTGAGATCACGGTCGCGTAAGCTAAAAGTCACCGTCTTCCTTTGACCGTGTACAAGATGAATTCGCTGGAACCCATGCAGTTCCTTCAGCGCCGCTCCATCCACGTTTTCATGCGTCAGGTATAGCTGGACCACTTCATCGCTGTCCATTGCACCGCTGTTTGTCACCTCCGCCGAGACCGTTAGAGAGCCATCCGCCGGAATGGATTCGCTGCTCACTCGCGGATTGCTGTAACGAAATTTTGTGTAGCTCAAGCCATAGCCAAATGGAAAGAGCGGCTCGCCCTTAAAATAGCGATACGTACGGTTGGCCATCGAATAGTCTTCAAATGGAGGCAACTGCTCGATACTCTTGTAAAACGTAATCGGCAGCCGACCGGCCGGGCTGAAATCTCCCGCCAGCGCCTCAGCCACAGCCGTACCTCCTGCTTCACCGGGGTACCACGCCTCGAGGATGGCGCTCACATGCTCATTTGCCCAGTTCACCGATAGCGCGCTTCCATTCATCAACACCAGCACTACGGGCTTACCTGCTGCGTAAACTTGCTCCAGTAATTGTTCTTGCGGAGCTGGCAGATCGAGACTCGTTCGGTCCCCGCCCGAGAATCCTTCTGCCTTCACTTTCATTTCTTCGCCTTCGACTCGCGCCGAGAGACCCAGCACCATCACCACCAAGTCGGACCCTCGCGCCACTCTTACGGCCTCGTCCTCTTCACGCCCGGGCACACCCCAAACCAGTTTTGCCTCGGAGGAACGAATGGTTTGGAAATATTCAATTTTGATGGAATATGTTTTACCTTGTTCCAGATGAATCGACTTGGTCTGCGTAGTGGACGGACGATGCGCAGTCCAATCGTCTACCAAAGGCTCACCATCGATCCACACCCGATATCCATCCTGCCCTGTGAAACCAAGGATGTAGTCATCTGTTTTCGGCGGCGACAGTACTCCCGTCCAACGCACCGAGTAGTTCGTCGTCAGCTTCAGAGAAGCGCCTTTGAAACCCCACACAAAGTCCACCGTTGCGTCGGTCCGGCGCATCACAGGCGTTCCTTCCAGTTTGACGTTGTCAAAATACTCCGCCTTCAATCCGTGCAGCTTCTTCGTCGCATCGGTATAGAGCGCCGCTCCCGGAACCGGTCGCACCACTGTTCCGATTAGGCCAGTCCCTTCGATGTACTGAATTTTCGACTGCGGGAACCGCTTCTGAAGGCCGGTTAATACTGTTACGGGAGCTGAGGGTGTTCCGTTGTAATTCCCCTCTAGCGCATCCAGGCTGTCTGCGTTCGCCCCAATTACGGCAATCTTGGCGTAACTTTTCTTCAAAGGAAGAAAGTGATTTTCATTTTTGAGCAGTACCAATGACTCGCGTGCAGTTCTCAGCGCCAGTTCCCTATGCGCCTTAGTGTCGTTGTCAGCTGCCCCTAGCTTTGACCAAGGCACCATGCTCGGTGGATCGAACATGCCAAGCCGAAATCGCGCTGTCAGCGTTCGTGTGACCGCGGTATCAATCGCCGACACCGGCAGAACCCCCTGCTTCACCGCATTCAATGCAGCCGTGCGTTCTAGCTCCACCCGAGTCCGTGGGGAGCCACAGATCAGGTCGGTGCCCCCAACCAGCGCCGCTGCCACTCCCTCTTCCTGTGTCGGCCTAAATTTGTGATGCGCGCTGATGTCTTCGATCGCGGCACAGTCTGAAACAACATACCCCTTAAACTTCCAGTCATCGCGCAAGTAGTCGTGCAGCAAAACTTTATTGGCGCAGGCTGGCTCTCCGTTCACCGAGTTATACGCGCACATTATCGACTGGGCGTTGGCCTCGATCACCGTAGCGCGAAATGCCGGCAAATACGTGTCGGCCATATCATGCCGAGAGACTGGCACGTCCACTTCATGCCGCGTCGATTCCGGCCCGCTGTGAACGGCAAAGTGTTTCGGGGTGGCTACCGTTTTAAGATACTTAGCGTTGTCTCCCTGCAATCCCTTCACAAACGCCGCCCCCATTCGTGACGTCAGATAGGGGTCTTCTCCATAGGTCTCCTGCCCGCGTCCCCAGCGCGGATCGCGAAAAATATTGATATTCGGCGACCATACGGTCAGACCCTTATACCAGGCGGTCGACCCGTCCCGCCCTTTCTCCGCGTTGTACTTAGCTCGGAACTCCGTGCTAATCGCGTCCGCATCCTTGAACAGCAGCGCGTCGTCAAAGGTCGCAGCCATCCCGATGGTCTGGGGGAAGACAGTCGCAATGCCTGCACGCGCAACCCCATGCAATCCCTCGTTCCACCAGTTGTATTCCGGAATCCCCAGCCGCTCGACGGCATCCGAGGTGTGCCCGAGCTGCGAGACTTTCTCTTCGAGCGTCATTCGTTGTTCCAGCTCGCGCGCTCTCACCTCGAACGACAACGCAGTGTTCTTGTAGGTGGGAGTTTCAGAATCTTGCCCAAAGCAGAGATCCGCCGTCCCCAAAAGCATGAATACATAGAGAGGAAGGAAACCAATCATTCTAATATTCATAAGCCTCGCAACCATGAATCTGGAGCTTCATGGCTTGCTCCAGAATGGGAAAATTTTAAACGAAGACCACGACCGCCGAACGCGCGCATTAGTCTACAACTGACACATCCTATTTTGTAATTGCTGAGCACCAAGTTGTGCCAGGCAGATCATCCCTCTCACCCATTTGACACCTTTAGAGATCTCGGAAATTTTCTCAAAAGCCGAGACTGCGGAACTTTTTTGCACACTTTCGTCGCACCCCTGTACTAACGTACAGGTAGGTACAGGGCGACAACTGTACCTCAACTGTACCCCGAGCAAATTGCCCGCCTATTGGAACAAAAGGTAACGTCGTCTCCTGAGCCTTCTGGGGGCATTTTGCTGGGATCGTTTCTGCATGCATTGTCTTCATTCGTCCGCCGAGGTCTCTTTCACTCCGTCGTCGCACTGTTTGTGATTACGCTGTTGCTCGCCGGTTGCGCGAGTTACGGTCCATCTTCATCATCTCAACCAACAAAGGGAGCCTCGCTCACAGTTTCTGCAAACAGCCTAAATTTCAACACAGTCGTTTTGGGCCAGACGGTCAATCAGACTCTGCATGTCTCAAACACCGGGACTACCCCACTTCAGATCTCGAGCTTAGCCGTTTCTGACAAACAGTTCGTAATTACCGGCCCCTCCGTGCCTCGCGCAGTGCTGCCCAATATGGGATTGGATTACACTTTGGCCTTCACGCCGGCAACGGCAGGAACTGCAACGGCCGCGCTCACAATTCAATCCAATGCCATCAATTCAGTAGCTTCGGTATCCCTGGCAGGTGTTGGAGAAAAAGTAATCGCTACCGTTGCAGTTTCTCCTTCTTCGTTGAACTTCGGAAATCTAAATTTGCAGACGACAGCCACAAAAAGTGTCACCTTGCAAAATACCGGCGACGTGAATATTACCGTCAGCGGGATAACCGTTGCGGGTAGCGGCTTTGGGTATTCCGCTCTGACTCCGGGCTTCTCGTTATCACCGTCGCAATCAATAACATTCCAGGTTTGGTTCCGTCCTCAGGTTCAAGGAGTTACTTCTGGCACAGTTTCTATTCTCAGTGCGAATCTTTCTTCGCCTGCATCCCTAACGCTGGCTGGCGATGGGGTCAGTCCAACCTCGCCAACGCCACCCACACCTCCACCTCCCACTCCACCTCCGCCGCCTCCCACTCCGCCGCCTCCCACTCCTCCGCCTCCAACTCCCCCGCCTCCTACTCCCCCACCCACGCCGGTGCAGCACACGGTGCGTTTGGCTTGGAACCCCAGCAGCAGCACGATTGCTGGCTATAATGTTTATCGCTCGCTCTCGAACAAAAGCAGCTTTATGAAAATCACTTCTTCCCTGCTCTCCGCAACGGACTTCGATGACACGACAGTCGCGTCTGGGAGCACGTACTACTATGCGGTGACGGCGGTAAATGCCGCCGGCGAAGAAAGTGGCTATTCAAACGAAGCCACTGCAATCGTTCCAAGTCCATAAATCGCTCGGTTTTGCGTTTCGGTCAAATTCCCGTATAATGAACGATTGTCTCGTGACCTAGCGACGCGGCTGTGGTCCGCCATGAGCAGTTGCCGCGCAGACCGGACACGACAAAGGGAGAATTATGAAAGCCGGAATCCACCCCGATTATCACGCTGTAACCGTTCATTGCGCCTGCGGCCACACGTTCCAGACACGTTCAACGATCAAGGGCGATATGCTGCGCGTCGAAATTTGCTCAGAGTGCCATCCGTTTTTCACTGGCAAGCAAAAGCTGGTCGATACCGCCGGACGCGTCGAGCGTTTCCAGAAGAAATACGCCAACGTGCCCGCATCTAGCAAGAAAACGAATTAGTTTTCGCGAATTTTCTTCTTTGAATGGACCGGCAATCAGTGCCGGTCCATTTTTTTGATTAACTCTTTTGTCGCCTTGTTCCACTCCGTGTAGAATCAAATTTCATTGTGGCTACTCAATCGCGCATGTTCGATGGCTCCCCGGCTCCCGACGCTGTTGAAACAGCGGCGCCACGCGTTACTCTTCGCAATGCTTTTTCTCATCCCTTCGATTCCGCCATCGCCGCCGCGCGTACGTGCTATTCCACTCACCTGATCAATCCGGACGAAATCACCGATAAGCAGCGGCTCAACATCGGTGCCGGAACTTTCTATAGCGGCCATCACACGGTTTACCAGCACGCGCATTTCGAATTCGGCTTGGAAAATGTCAGCCGCCAGTTCGTCTGGTCTTTTCTCCACTCGCATCCTTTCTACAACTCCGAGCAGCAAAGCCAGCGTTATGTACGCCTCGACCACCCCCAAGCATATGTTCCGCAGCCGTCGCTTTTCTTTGACCAGGGCTCGCGCCGGATTTACGAAGAGGCAATCCTGCGGGCCTGGGCTTACTATCGCGAACTCTCCGCTTTGCTGGTTCCCGACGCCCGCGAAATCTTGAGCGATATCTGGCACATTGGCCCGATGTCTCACCCCAAGCGCATTCACAAAATCGAGCGCTCTTCAGAAAAGCGTTCCATTGAGATTGCGCGCTACGTTTTGCCGATTGCCGCGTTCACGACCATGGTGCATACGGTTTCTGGCATAGTCCTCCATCGACTCTGGCGGATGTGCTCCGCCTCGGACACGCCCAGCGAAGCCCGCGTCATCGTAGGCGAGATGGTTGCGCTGGTTCGCCAGCTCGATCCTCAGTTTTTTGACCGCTTCAATATTTCTCCACTGGAAGAATTGCCTGAATGGAAAGAAGTCGCCCCAAAACAAATTGCGGCCGACGCTTTCGCAAAGGAATTCGACGCCAGACTGCAAGGCAAGACATCGCGCCTGATCGATTATTCCCCCAACGCGCCACGCGTGATTGCTGAGTCCTATCGCGCGGTAGTCGGGTTGCCGGAATCGGCATGTTCTGACGCGGAAGCTATCGACCGGTTACTCAATCCGGCTCGCAATCTTTATCGCCTGGAAACCCTGAATGTGGGCGTTCATGCGCCGATGATGCGCGCCTTGCAGCACGCCAACTATACTTTCGCAAAAAAGATCAGCCACACCGCCGACAGCCAGGACCAGCGACATCGTATGGTGCCGGGTTCGCGTCCTTTATTAACGCTGGCCGACACTCGCGAACTGGATTACGTCACTCCTGTGCTTCTCGGGCAAAATCCCCGGGCAAAAGAACTTTACCAACGCGCCATGCGCGATTCCTGGGATGCGAAGAATGAACTGCTTGATCGCGGGGTTCCTCCCGAAATTGCTCTCTACGTTTTGCCCAATGCGAAGTCTATCCGGTTGGTCGAGACTGGCTCTGTTCTCCACCTCTTGCATAAATGGACCATGCGCACCTGCTTTAACGCTCAAGAGGAAATTTACCAGGCTTCGATGGACGAACTCGCGCAACTCCGCGAAGTTCATCCGGAACTTTCGAAATTCATCGGGCCGCCTTGTCATATTCGCGCTGGCGTTACCACGCCAATTTGTACCGAAGGCTCGCACTTTTGCGGCGTAAAAGTCTGGCTTGATTTTCCCAACACTCCCCGGCGTATCTGAGGTTAAATGCTTCGCCCGCTCTTAAGCTTGCTCTTATGTGGTTATCTCTTAATTGCTCCAGTCTTCGCTTACGATACTGAACTTTCCGATACCGCTCTTCGCGAGGCCTACTTTCTTGGCCAGCGGAACGACACGAAGACTCGCGATTTCTTTGCCCCGTACTCAAAGAACCTGCCGCTTCCGAAAAAGGGTCCTTACGTTTCAGAAATACGCCTATTAACCCCGCTTGCCCAGGTCGTGCAGATCTCAAGTCAAACCACGAGTGGCTACAGCGCACAGCAAGCGCGCCTTGACTACCAAAATCGCGGAGATTCCATTCTCTTCGTCGTTCATATTCAACTCACCGCCACCTATGGACAAATTGACGCCGATCATTCCGCCAAGGATGCCGCCGGGAAAAGTAAGGGTGGTCTGACGCTTCGCAGAGAAGACTTTTGGCAGGATTTTCATTATGGCCTAAAGCAAAAAGAAGAATGGATCGAGCCGCGTTCCATGCGCGGCGAACCAGAATACGGTGGGGCGGATTCTTATCAGGGCGGTGGTTTAGTCGGAGCCTGGGTTTATATCGAATACGATGCACACAATGTGCAATCCGATGATACGGAGGTTCATGTCATCACGATTCCCGATCAGGAAGTAAGCGCCACTTTCGATTTGGTGAAACTTCGATAAGAACCGAATGATCTTCTGAAAGTCTATTCCGCAGCTCGATTGCTGATCGAAACTCGAAATAACGGCTTGTCTTTTTCAGATGGTTCCACCTCGTAAGTCTGCGAGGTCTTATTCCCTTCGTAGTCCCGCCACAGCCAGATCATCTCCTCTGGAAACTCCGCGGCGCCGTGCGCGGAATTGTGTGTGCCAGTTCCAAAGCTGAAGTGAAAATCATAGTTTGTCATCTTTAATGCATTCGCCATCCGAATATTATCCAACGGCCAACTTCCGTATCTGACCTCCAGATCTCCGGAACCGTCCTGCAGCCATACGCGAATGTTTCTCTTTGGCTCGCGCAATATCTTTTCCGGATAATCCTGCCCGCCATCCGGGTTCGACGGATCCTCTTTCCACTGAATGGCCCCGAAACTACCAATCCAGGATATTAGGCGGCTGAATTGCTCCGGCATTTGCCAAGCCGCATTAAAGGAACAGATCCCTCCCGAGGAAAGCCCGGTAATAGCCCGACTGTAAGCGTCCTTGCGAAGATTATATTTGGCACCAACTTCAGCAATCACTTCGTCACGCAAAAACCTCGCATAGCGATCGCTCACGGTGTCGTATAACGTGCTACGCATCGAATCTTTCAAACTCCGCTGCCACTTTTCCGAATGCGCCTTCACAAATTTGTAAGTTGCGGTGTCCGGAGATCCGCTGATGTCACCAGGATTGATAAACACGCAGATCATTACCGGAATTTTCTTTTGTGCAATCAGATTGTCGATCACATTCAGTGCGAGTTTGTCGCCGTTCCTGTCGAGGTACCATTCGCCATCCTGAAAAACCATCAATGCCGCCGGTGTATTTCCCTCATACTGCGCCGGCACATAAACCCAGTATTCACTCTTCATCCCGTCGTAAATTTTGCTCGTGTGCATGATCTTTGGGGAAAGGGTTCCGCTAGGAACTCCGGGCTGAACGTAGGAAAGTGGGCCAAACGCCGGCAAATTCAAACTTCCGCCAAACTTTCTTCCATCCAGCACATATTGATAGGAATGTAGCTTTCCCACCGCTTCAATTCGTGCACTCGCATACCACAAGTTGGAACCAGCAATGCGTTCCATCCCGGGACCAGGTCGATCATCGATCACGAGAGTCGGTTCGGAAGGCGTTTCTATAGCGAAGAAAAACTCTGGGCCACGACCCAACCATGCAGTTCCCTCCTTTAGAGCTTTTCCATCCATATTCCCGAGGATAGCCTCGCGCAGAGCCGGACTTTTGGCTTTCGCGAGCTCAGACAGTTGCGTGGCATTCAATTTTTCCTCCGCAAATCCAGGGGAACGGAAGCAAGTGATCGCCAAGACCAGCGCAATAGCGACAATCCATAATGAAGAGAGTGCATTTTTCCGCGGACGATCGAAGTTACGCACAATCATTTCCTTTCGGGCTAAATGCCGCATTCCGGATCGCGACCAGAGTATCTAACTTTTCCAGTGAAGTGTAACCGGCCCATTCATAGGGTGAACCATCGGCGCGCCCGTGCGGCGCGAATCAATCAGATTCTGCTTCAACGCGAAATACCATTTCGCCGGGCGATCCGCATCGTCAATGAGCATCAGTCGAGGATCATGCTTCAACCCCTCCGCTTGCTGAATCATGGTTTCTTGATCTTGCCGCAAAAACACTTTTGCAAACGCCCGGAAAATGGAGACAGGAAGCAATAGGTTCCAGGCCGCCACAAAATCAATCCGGCACAAATCTCGACGCACAGGAGTTACCGTGGCACGACTGGAAAACCAAAGCTTTCCGCTATGAATCTCTTCAAAGCGCATGTTCGGCAACACGAAATCAATTGTTGTCGAAACTGGTTCGCCGGTCATTTTCTTCAGCAATTGATAAGGCGCGCTGTTTGTCGAAGGCGAATGCTTGCTCATGCGAAATCCGAAAGGGATCGGCTCAAACTGCTTGGCTTTTTCGTGGATGCTTTTCTTGCTGCGCCAGAACCACGATTGGTGCACAAACGGTCCATGCGCAGGGTCCATCAAGCCGATAATCCCTTGATCCACGTGCGACGGGAGATCGCACTCAAGCCGGGTAATTCTAAATTTCTCGCTGAATTTCGGAAGCTCCGGCACAACTGGAATCGTTTCCGGCAATCGAGTCCCCGGCGCATTCATATACACCCAGACGTAACCGTCGCGCTCCTCGCAGGGAAAATGTCCGGCGCTGATTCGTTCAACCTTCAATTTATCTGTCGATGTTAACGACGGAATCTCAACGCAGCTCCCGCTGCAAGCGTCAAATTCCCAGCCATGATAGCTGCACTGCACATTTTTCCCGTCAAAGTGGCCATAGGAAAGCGGAATTCCACGATGTGGGCAGGAGTCTCTCATGGCGAACGCTCTTCCGTCGGAAGTGCGCCCAATCACCAATGGAATTTCCAGCAACATGGCCTTGGCAAGCTTGCGCCCGTAGACTTGATCGCTACACATGGCCGGATACCAAAAGTCCCACAAAAATCCCAGATTCGTCTGCGGCGCTTCTTCCCGCATCACTTTCGGCGTTTCTTCGAATGCAACTCTTACAGTTTCATTCATTTATCGCTCGGCTTTCCTGCCACAGCTTGATCGTAGTACAGCCCCTAAATGTCAGCAACGTTCAGCCGTGGGCCCTCCAGTATATCCGGCCTGATTCGCTTGATTGCTACGCTTGTGCATTCGCGATATTATTGAGCATCGAATCATTTCATGTACGCCACCTTCTATTAGCGGCCTCGCCCTTTGCTCCAGACAACGGAGCGCCCGTATTTCTATCGAACGATCGCGATCCCAAACACAAACTCTGTATTGTCTTTAACTGGAAACTGAATACTGAAACTGAGAACTATCAGAACTAACTGCTCAAGGATCAAACATGGCTGCTCTTACGCTGACTGAAAAGCTCGACCAACTGGATGCCCGCTACCAAGAGATGACCCAGCAACTTTCCACGCCGGAAATCGTCACCGACTCCGCGAAGTTCCAGAAGCTCGCCAAGCAACACTCCGATTTGCAACAAATCGTCGAAAAGCACCGCGAATTCAAGCAAATCGAAAAAGACCTCGCTGGCGCGCACGAAATGGTTCTGGAAGCCGAAGACGCTGATATGAAGCACATGGCCCAGGAAGAAGAGAAGCAACTACTCTCGCGCAAAGAACAAGTTGAACGCGATTTGAAATTGCTGCTCTTGCCGAAAGATCCCAACGACGACAAGAACATCATTCTGGAAATCCGCGGGGGCACGGGCGGCGACGAGGCGGCGCTCTTTGCTGCCGATCTTTTCCGCATGTATTCCCGGTACGCAGAATCGCAGGGCTGGAAAGTAGAAATCATGGAAAGCTCACCATCTTCCGTTGGTGGACTGAAAGAAGTCATCGCCGCCATCCAAGGAAACAAGGTCTACTCCAAATTGAAATATGAAAGTGGAGTCCATCGTGTACAACGCGTTCCCGCAACCGAGACTCAAGGACGCATCCACACTTCCGCCGCTACCGTAGCAGTGCTTCCAGAAGCAGACGAAGTCGACATCAAGATCGAAGCAAAGGATTTGCGCATCGACACGTTCTGCTCCTCCGGTCCCGGCGGACAATCTGTCAACACAACGTATTCCGCTGTGCGCATTACCCATATCCCCAGCGGCCTGGTCGTTTCCCAACAGGATGAAAAATCGCAAATCAAAAATCGCGCCAAGGCGATGCGCGTTCTGCGTGCCCGCTTGTATGAAATGGAAATAGAGAAACAGCAAGCGGCCCTCAGCGCGGAACGCAAAGGGCAGATCAAAACCGGCGATCGCTCCGAAAAAATCCGCACTTACAACTACCCGCAAAATCGCATCACCGATCACCGCATCAGCCTCACCATTCATCAACTGACCGAAGTGATGGAAGGCAAAATGGGACCACTCATCGACGGAACGGTGACGCACTACGAAGCCGCTCGACTCAAATCGGAGCTATCCGAGGCATAATGGCCCTAACCATCAGAACGAACGGAGGGGAACCATGCTCATACGCCCGGGTTCCAAATCAGGCCCAACTTGGATGCGCAATATCAGCGACTCGGTAAGCGATCCTGAACGAGCTCGCCGTTTCATGATGCCTTTCTGGGCTTTCTTCATTTTGTATATGGTCGCTTGCATAGGCTTGACGCATTTCATCACCGCAGTCGCCTTTTCTAAAGATTATTTTTACCAATCTTCTACCCGCATCGCGGGATTGCCTCTCCTATCGTATGGCGCTGTAGCTCATGGGGTTATCGCCATTGGTGGACGGGCCACCGGAATCGTCGCTCTTGGAGGCATTGCTATTGGAGTTTTAGCATTCGGCGGCCTTGCCGTCGGCCTGATCGCCGTCAGTGGCCTTTCTGTCGGTCTGTTCGCCATCGGTGGATTGGCACTCGGCTGGCGCGCATTAGGCGGCTTGGCTGTCGGTGATTCTGCCCTGGGCGCAATGGCCGTCGGTCGACACGCCTTTGCCGGAAATGGCATCGCTTACGGTTCGCTCGAAGCCAGCGGGCGCCAGAGGGAACATTTGATTGGATGACTGACGTCTTGAGCGATCATTCGGTTCGCGGCTTGTTGAAGCGCGGTATGGAACAACTGCGCTATGCCCAAGTGAGTTCTTTTACCCTAGCGGCAGAGCTTCTATTACTCCACGCTACTGCACGAGATCGCACCTGGATTTACTCGCATCCAGAAGAAATCTTGCCGCAAGATACCGTCAACAATTTTCTGTCCTTGATCCGTCGCCGCTCCAATGGCGAACCCACACAACATCTCACCGGCAAACAGGAATTTTGGGGGTTGGAATTTGAAATCACACCGGACGTGCTGATCCCACGCCCCGAGACCGAGCATCTCGTCGAGGTTGCGCTCGATCGTCTAGCTGTCCGTGAAGTCCGTGCCGGGCGAAATCCCCGGCTCACCGGCAAGAATTTATCTCTTGTCGATATTGGAACAGGTTCTGGCTGTATTGCCATTGCGCTGGCGAAGGAACTTCCTGAAGCCGAAGTTCACGCAACGGACATTTCCCCCAACGCCCTCGAAATCGCCAAACGCAATGCTATCCGTCACGGTTTTGCTGACCGCATCCATTTCGCAGAATCAAATCTGTTGCAATCTTTATCCCCGCTTAAATTTGACCTCATCGTCAGCAATCCGCCTTATATCGGGATCAACGACGCCGATTCACTTCCTATCGAAGTCCGTGACCACGAACCGAAGCAGGCTCTGTTCGGCGGCGCAGAAGGCTACGAACTTTACGGCGAATTAATCCTTCAAGCTTCGCGGCAGTTGAACCCCGAGGGCTTGCTGGTGTTGGAATTGGGGCATAGCAGTTTGCCCGCCGTTCAGCCTCTTCTCGACAGTGCAACCTGGGCGAACATCGGGGTCACAAAAGACCTTGCCCGCATCGATCGGGTACTCTCTGCACAGCGGTTGCCGCCGCTTCCCTGAAGTCGTAGTCTAGCCTCATGCCAGACCTGGCCCGATTCCGTGCCAAGCACGATCCTATCGATGAGCGCAATGCTCCGCTGTATTCCTCCATTCTTCACGTCGATATGGACGCCTTCTTCGTCTCTGTCGAATTGCTGGAACGTCCGGACCTTCGTGGCAAGCCCGTCGTTGTTGGAGGGCGCCCCGACCAGCGCGGTGTCGTTTCCGCAGCCAGCTACGAAGCCCGCAAATTCGGAATCCATTCCGCCATGCCTCTTCGAACCGCTGGCCGACTCTGCCCACATGCCGTCTTCCTCGACGGTCATCACGAAAAATATTCTGAATGGAGCGATCGCGTCGCCACTATTCTTGGCCACTTTTCGCCTATCGTCGAAATGGTTTCGATCGACGAGGCTTATCTGGACCTCGCTGGCACGGAACGCTTGCATGGTCCGCCATTTGCGGCCGCGGACAAACTCTTGCGCACCATCACGAAAAACACCCGCCTTCCCTGCTCCGGCGGGCTCGCCACCACACGCCTGGTCGCAAAAGTAGCTTCCGATCAAGGCAAGCCGCGCGGTTTGGTTTGGGTTGCACCCGGCATGGAAGCTCGCTTTCTCGCCCCACTGCCCATCCGAAAGATTCCCGGCATCGGTGAAGTCACCGAGCGCGCCCTCCGCGCCTTGGGAATTGAAACGGTCGAGCAACTGGCCTCTCATCCTCAAGACCAGCTTGAAAAAATATTCGGCCAGTGGGGCACTGCACTTTTTCGCAAAGCCCGTGGCGGCGATGCTTACGAATTTCTGATCGACGCCGAACCCAAATCGATTTCCCACAATCACACCTTTGGGCAAGACACCGAGGACATCGAAGAAATGGAATCGCTCCTCAGCCACCTCTCGCAGAAAGCCTGCAAACGCCTCCGCGAAGCTGGTCTTTCCGTTCGCACGATCACTCTAACCATTCGCTACGCTGGGTTTGAGACCTACACCCGCTCGCGCACCATGCCCGATCCGGTTCGCCTGGATTCGGATATTTTTGCCGTTTTTCTGAAACTCTTTCGCGAGCATCACGATCCCAAACGCAAGGTGCGCCTCCTCGGCGTCGGTTTATCCGGGCTATCCCATGGGGCCCAGCAACTCGACCTATTGCAAGCAGAGCGCCGGGAAAAAATGGAGAAACTGACTCAGGCTACGGATAAATTGCGCGACAAATTTGGATTCGGCAGCGTCCAATTTGGAGGCTCACTGCGAAAAGACGAACCTCACTAGTCCCAGATAACTTATACTTCACTCATGAGCAGTGTCGCCCCACCAGCCGCCCAGGATCCTCGATTACCTCGAAAAGGCGGGCAGCGTATTTATGATTTTTGGCAGCGTGTGAGCGAAGGCCGCGCCATAGATGATCTTTGGTCGCAATTCGCTGCCGATGCGCAATCCAGTTACGGCTTCTATGGAAAAGACGTGGATTGGGAGGAAATCAATAAGCTCCCCTATTGGAAGCGCCCTTTTCCCATACTTCGACAATTCTTTTGGGCCTTAATGAATAAACTCTCGCCGGCCCGCCGCGTCTTGCTTCTCGTGGCTCTCGCATTACTTTTTGTTTCCGGAATAAAAGTTCAATCTCACGATCAAAGCGTCGAAATCAATTTCGAATTTGTCGCCGCGATTCTGTTTTTGCTTCTGTTGTCTTTGGAACTGGCCGATAAAGTCATCATGAAGCGCGATCTTGAAATCGCCCGCGAAATTCAATCGTGGCTGGTCCCTTCTGATCCTCCTGCAATTCAAGGCGCCGAAGTAGCTTTCTCTACTCGGCCACAAAATTCTGTCGCGGGTGACTATTACGATGCGTTTTATCCCGACAACGACGCGGCCTCCGGTGGCAAACTTATGCTGGTAATGGCTGATGTCGCAGGCAAGAGCGTCCCGGCCGCGTTATTGATGGCCACTTTACAAGCCAGTCTGCACACCCTTGCTTCGGAGGGCCTTCCGCTTGTCGCCCTCGCCGAACGGCTGAATCGCTATGCTTCGGCGCATAGCCTCGACGGCCGCCGATTCACTACAGCTGTCATCGCCGAATATCAGCCCGCAACCCGCTGTTTGACCTACGTGAATGCCGGTCACAATGCGCCAATTCTTCGTCGGGCGAGTGGCAGCATCGAGCGCCTGGAATCCGGCAGCGTTCCATTTGGAATCTCTTCAGAAATGATATTCACCGCTTCAGAGGTATCTCTCGAGCCGGGTGACACCCTTATTCTGTTCACCGATGGTGTCGTTGAAGCCTTCAATTCCTCGCTTGAGGAATTCTCTGATCCGCGATGGGTATCCGTGGTGCGTCATCTGCCTATTTTGTCCGCCAAAGATTCGCTACAGTTCCTGATGAAACAGGTAGACGATTTCGTTGGCGCCACACGCCAATCCGATGACATTACCTGCCTCGTTCTGCGTTGCAGCTAGTCGTCAACCTTGAAACTCCAACCGAATTCCGGCATCTCATTTAGAAAGGGATGTCTCATAATCTAACTGTGAATTCCAGGGATCTAGCCAACTCGATTTGCGAAACTCTCCTGAGCCACGGCCACCAGGCTCTGCTCGTGGGCGGTTGTGTGCGCGATATCTTGCTGCACCGCACCCCGGCCGATTTTGATGTCACCACAGACGCCACACCGGATCGAGTGATGGAACTGTTCCCAGGCAGTCTTGGAATTGGTGCGCAATTTGGCGTGGTTCTGGTGCCGCGGGATAACTTCAAAGTCGAGGTGGCGACATTCCGCTGCGATCTCGGCTATTCCGATGGCCGCCATCCCGATCAAATAGTTTATGCAAAAACAGCGGAGCAAGACGTAGCTCGCCGCGATTTCACCATCAACGGCCTGCTTATGCATCACGACACAAATCAGGTTCTCGATTATGTCGGCGGCCAAGGCGATTTGCAAAACGGTTTGATTCGCGCTATTGGTGATCCCGACCGCCGCTTCTCCGAGGACAAGCTGCGCATGCTTCGCGCCGTCCGTTTCGCTGCGCGCTTTCATTTTCCAATCGAAGAAAAGACTTTTGCCGCCATAAAAAATCACGCTGCCGATATTCACTCTGTTTCCGCGGAAAGAATTCGCGATGAACTAACCAAACTGCTCACGGAAGGTGCAGCTCGTTTGGGGTTCGAGCTCCTGGACGGGACTGGCCTGCTGAAACAATTATTGCCGGAAATATCCGCGATGAAGGGTGTGGAGCAACCACCACAATATCATCCGGAAGGCGATGTCTGGATTCACACCCGAATGATGCTAGAAGGCCTGCCTGCTGGCACCTCGCCCGCCTTGGCCTGGGGCGTTCTATTGCACGATGTGGGCAAGCCGCCCACATTCCGCTCAGCCGCAGACACGGGAGACCGTATACGCTTTGATGGCCATGCAGAAGTAGGCGTCCCCATGTCCGAAGCCATCTGCAAACGTTTGCGATTTTCCGGTGAAGATACCGAGCAGGTCAAAGCGCTCGTTGCCAATCACATGAAATTCAAAGACGTCGGCCAGATGCGCCAGTCAACCCTGAAGCGCTTCGTGCGCCAACCGCGCTTTGCTGAGCACCTGGAATTGCACCGCCTCGATTGCGGTGCCAGCCACGGCAACCTTGATGCCTATCAGACCGTTGGCAAGCTTCTGGCCGAGACTCCTCCAGAGCAAGTTCGCCCTGCAAGACTATTGACCGGCGACGATCTAAAGGATATGGGTTATAGTCCGGGGCCTGGGTTCCAGACTATTCTCACAACCATCGAAGACGCCCAGCTAGAAGGTCTGATTCAGACAAAAGATGAGGCTATTTCCTTAGTGCAGCGTACCTACTCTAAGAGTGAAAACGGCCGATAGAATCA
Organism: Candidatus Acidiferrum sp.; assembly: GCA_036497825.1. Classification (GTDB taxonomy): domain Bacteria; phylum Acidobacteriota; class Terriglobia; order Acidiferrales; family UBA7541; genus Acidiferrum. Next base: position 5,572 of record DASXIT010000108.1, on the reverse strand, counting down.
TTTTGGGCAATTGGCGGTAGGGCTTAACACAGTATTAATTGTTTTAATTACATATAGTTAGCTAGTATTTGTATTCAGCAAAATGGATACGGTAAGATATGAGCGTAATCGACTAAACTTAGTTGCAATTAGACGCCGCAGAAGTGCGCATCCTTTCCTTCGCTTCTGCATCTAATGTTTCAAGGCGAACAGCTCCGCTGACCTTTCGACTATCTTTTGGGCTGGTTTGGGGGTTTAACCAATGGCTGATAAAAAATATGTTGTGCCGGAAACACTGGCGATCTTGCCAGTTCGCGACACTGTACTGTTCCCCGGAGCAGTTTTGCCGCTAACCGTCGGGCGGGAGAGCTCGCTGGCTCTTGTGAACTCGCTGACGGGTGAAGAGAAATTGCTGGGCGTCGTGGCCCAACTCGATCCACGGATTGAGGATCCTGCCGCTGCAGATCTGCATAAAGTCGGCACTCTGGCAAAAGTCCACAAAACGGTGAAGATGCCGAACGGAAATGTGGTGGTGTTTCTTGAAGGCTTGCAGAGAATTCGCATCAACGAATTGCTTGCTTTGCGTCCATTCCTTCGTGCCGCTGTCCAATCTGAACCAGACATTCTGGGAGATGACGATAACGAACTCGAAGCGCTAGAACGCAACGCGCAGGACCTCTTCCGTGATGTAGTGAGCCACTCGCCGCAGTTGTCTGACGATTTGCAGAACGTGGCGATGAACATCGACGATCCGGGACGCTTGTCTGATTTCATTGCAGGCACTTTGCCCAGTCTATCCACCTTGCTGCGCCAGGAGTTGATTGAAACTTCCAGTGTTCGCAAGCGTTTAGACATGCTCATCCGTGAGCTTTCCAAAGAACTCGAAGTACTCGAGCTCCGCAGCAAGATCAACGAGCAGGTTCAAGAGCAGGTTAGCCAGAACCAGCGCGAGTATCTGTTGCGCGAGCAAATGAAGGCGATCCAAAAGGAGTTGGGCGAAATTGACGACGCAACTGCAGAAATCGACGAACTTCGCAAGAAGGTCGAAGAAGCTGGGATGACCGCGGAAGCCAAAAAAGAGTGCGAACGCGAGTTGAAGCGTTTGTCGAAGATGACCCCTGCGTCCGCCGAATACATGGTTTCTCGCACTTACCTCGAATGGATGACCTCGCTGCCCTGGTCAAAATCTTCGGGAAGCGCAGAGATCGACATCGCCAAAGCGCATGAAATCCTTGACGAAGATCATTACGACCTGCAAAAGGTGAAGGAACGCATTCTGGATTATCTGGCGGTAAAGAAACTCAAACCAGAAATGAAAGGCCCCATACTTTGCTTCGTCGGACCTCCAGGCGTGGGTAAGACTTCGCTCGGAAAATCGATTGCCCGGTCCTTGGGTCGCAAATTCGTGCGTATCGCCCTTGGCGGTATGCACGATGAAGCCGAAATCCGTGGCCACCGCCGCACCTACATCGGTGCTTTGCCTGGCCAAATCATTCAAGGATTGAAGCGCGCCGAATCGAACGACCCAGTCTGCATGCTCGACGAAGTCGACAAACTCGGCCGCGATTTCCGAGGCGACCCATCTTCCGCGTTGATGGAAGTACTTGACCCAGAGCAGAACAGCACGTTCCGCGATCATTACCTGGACGTGCCGTTCGATCTCTCCAAGGTCATTTTCATTGCCACGGCCAACTGGATGGATCCCATTCCGGGTCCGCTGCTTGACCGCATGGAAATCATCGAGCTTCCCGGCTACACCGGTGAAGAGAAGATCCACATTGCGCGCAAATACTTGATCCCGAAGCAAGCTTCAGAACACGGGATCAAGGAAGGCGATCAACTGGAATTCACCGACGACGGGTTGCGGGAAATCATCCACAGCTATACGCGTGAGGCTGGTGTCCGCAATCTTGAACGTGAAATTGCGACCCTGGTCCGCAAACAGGCTCGAAAAATCGCCGAAGGCAAAACCGAGAAGATGATGGTTACGCCAGAGGTGGTTCGCGAGTTCCTCGGCGTGCCAAAATACCGCACCGAACGTGAAGTTGACGAACGCGTCAAGAGGCCTGGCGTCGCAGTCGGCCTGGTCTGGACGCCTGTTGGTGGTGATATCGTATTTATCGAAGCCAGCAGAATGCGCGGTGGCAAGCAGTTCACCATGACCGGCCATTTGGGCGAGGTTATGCAGGAATCCATGACTGCGGCGCTCACTTGGACTCGTGCGAACGGGGAACGCTATGGCATCGATCCGGACTTCTTCCGCAAACAGGACATTCACATTCACGTCCCGTCGGGAGCGGTTCCCAAGGATGGTCCATCTGCAGGCGCGGCGATGGTTACGGCCCTCATCAGCCTGCTCACCAATCGGCCAGTGAAGAATCGCCTGGCTATGACCGGTGAAATGACTCTCTCTGGTGTGGTGCTGCCCATCGGTGGCGTGAAAGAAAAAGTGCTCGGCGCCAAACGTGCCGGCATCAATCACGTCCTGCTGCCGGCGGATAATGAGCCCAATGCAGTGGCTGATCTTCCACCGGAAATACTCGGCGATCTGAAGATCACCTATGTTCGCACTTTGGATGAGGTGCTCGAGCACGCTCTAGAAAAGGAACCGATCGCTCCGGTCGTTCCCGAACCGGAGCCCCAACAAACGGGGACCGGGGACGCCCCTCGAGCGATCCACTAAGAGAGAAGGCTACAATTCAGCCTGAACAAGAACATAAAAGGCCTGGCGAGTTCCGCCAGGCCTTTTTCGTTTGTCGGATCCGCCTTTCTGTTTATCCCGAGTCTCGACCAGAGGCGGGCCGGCAATTCAACTATTTCTCCACACGATACTTTGCAATCAATGCAGTCTAATTCCTATCCCTGGCCCTCGGTACAGAACTACGGCATCCAAACTGCTGCTACTATGTGGAATCCACGATGCCCGCAAAATTAAAAACGACAAACTCTCCGGCAGAGTTGGCAACTAGGCTAGCCCAGCAACTGACCGACGCTCTCACGCGCGAGCGCATTGTGCCACGCTTCGTCGATTCCTACGTCGAGCAGCATAGCCGCTACGGCCTGCAGGTCCATGCCGCCCTTTACAGGGATTTGCTCACTTTGCTGCATCGCGAAGCTCTCTTAGCCATCTCGGCAAAGACGTTGGAAATTATCGCCAAGGGGGACGAAAGCGCCTCCCTTGCAAAATTCAAACCGCTCAGCCGCCGGGACGCTAGTCTCTTTCGCCAGAAATATATCTCCAGCATTACGCGCCAGCAAAAATGGAATGCCGGCGACGCCCTTGATTTTCAAAGCGATTTGCAAATGTATGAGGATATTGTTGCGCGGGCAGCATCTCCCCAGCGACGGCGAAAGTCATTCGAAGTCGCCAATCACCCTTTCGTAGATCGTTGCGCATTCGTTCTGGATTCATCTTTCATGGAAAAAGCTCGCGTGGCCGCCAGTCAGGCTTTGACTGATCTCGAAGCACTTGCCACCAAATCGATTGTAGAACTTTTTAAGTCCTAAACACCCGGTTAACGTCTCTCTCGGCCAACGCTATTCGAAGAGTTCTTCTTTCCATATTCTTTGCCCTGCTAGCGCAGTATAGAAGCCCCACAATGCCAAAGCCACGAAGCTCAACACCATCAAAACGGAAACGGGCATATACCAATCCGAGGAGTCCAGAGTGAACGGAATATTGAGCAAGACATTGGCAGTAAACGTAGCCGTAGCCAGCACAATCAGTCCGAACCGAACGACCGCGAAAGCAGCAATAAGATAGATGATCGCCCAAACCGGAGCGTCAATGAGTTTATGATTGCTGGCTAGAACCTTGGGGACCGTAAAAATCACCACAAATAGAGCTGCCGACAGCCAGGCGTTTCGCAATAGCACGCGCAGAAAAACCAGAACGAAAAAGAACAGCAACACACCTAACAGTCCTCCCAAAATGTGCCCAAACCACATGGAAAATGCGGGCCGGGCTCCGTCCAAAACTTGCGTGGAGGACAACATCGGTCGTTCACCCAGGCGTATGTCAAACAGATACCCCAAATAAAAAACAAAAATCCAAACCATCCCGAGCAAAATTCCCAGCAAAACATCCCGGCCAACCAGCGGGTCGCGCACTTTCCCAGCCAGAAACCTCGTCCAGGAAACAATCGTTTGCGGCCATTTGCTCCGTACATAAGGCTCGAGGGCGATATAAAGTGTCCACATGAAAGCGGACACGAATAATCCTGTGCTGATAGCCATTAAGAGAAGAAAAAGAGACTCGTTTGAGAAATGCAAGTGCGCCAGCAAGAGAAAAAGCAGCATCTCAAGAACAAAGACAATGCCTGCCAGTCGCCAGGCGCCTTTTCGGTCGCCTTTGCCACGTGAATAATTTCGGTAAGCCAGCCAAATTCCACCGCCAAATATCAGAAATGCGAAGATTGTGCCAAAGATGCCGCCGGCCTTTTGCGAACTAGTCTCCGCGGGAGGTGCCATGCGCGAAGGAGTGGTCCAAGGCCCCGCAAGTTGAAAGAAAACGTATTTGCCGTCCATTGCCGCAGCCTCTACGTGAAGCGGGCGACTTGTTCCTGGCCATAAGCCATCCCAGGCAGCACGTGTATCGGCAGCGGCCAATGTATTCCATTCAGGTAGGGAGGAATGAAATTCTCCTGGATTCAATCCGGCCGCTGCGAATAATGGTTGCCAATTCGGCGGCGTTGCGCCCGGCTCCTTTGAGAATTGTTGTGTGTGTTCCTGTTTCTCGGGAGGAATAGCCTGAAAATAGGACAGCCGGCCATTTGGATCCAGTTGGATATTGATCATTCCCGAAAAAGTTGCCGGTGGATCCGTAAATGTAACCACGCCAGGTGTGAGCGAAATATTCAAATAGCGCAGAGGAAATAATTCCTGCGGACTCTGGCGATACCAGAAGTACAACAATGGCGGCTGCCCGGCCAGAACACGGTCCCAGCCTGTGCCTGGTTTGTCTTTCGTGCCCAAATATTGCAAATAATCGGAGTCGTAATCGAAGGCAAATGCCGAGTCCTTCGGTTGATCCGGATAACCCAGGCTGGCTATCAATTCGCGAGCCTTGTGCGCCATGATTTCTGTGGAGTTTCCCGGATGAATACGCCTTAGCCCGCTTTCCCGAATCCCGAGATACGTTGTGGCCGCCATCAAAACCAATACCGCCAACAACCACGCGAGAGCAAGACCAGGACGCGTGCCTTCTTTTTCTCCTGCTGCGGCCACCATTTCTGGTGACGGTGTCTCTCCAGCCGCCAGCGCCGCCGCCAGAGGATCTCCTCCCGGAAGAGCCGCCGACACCTGCAAAGCGGTGCTCGGCCTCTTTGTGGGATCCTTTTCGAGGCAGCGCAGAATCACTCGCTCGACAACTGGATCGAGTTCACGCACCAGCGTTGAAGGCAGGGTGATCGTTCCTTCTTCCCGCGACTTGATTAATTCCGGAAGAGTGTTCGCCTCATAAGCCCGCTTCCCGGTCAGGATTTCATACATCACCAAACCCAGCGAAAAGATATCGCTCTTGACCGTCACCTCTTTCCCGCTCAATTGCTCCGGCGCCATATATGCCGGAGTTCCGGCGCGAACCTCAGCCCAT
>DASXIT010000107.1:0-32831 GCA_036497825.1 Candidatus Acidiferrum sp. | reverse complement strand
TGCCCAATCCTTTCCGCCCCTAACATTTCCACCGCCTCGCGGATTTTCTCCGGCCCGCCTATTTCTCCCGCATGGATCAGCCGATGCATTCCATATTCGCCAACGCGCCGGTAAACCCCGTCGAAAGCCTTAGCCGGAAGGCTTAACTCGTCTCCACCAATCCCAAACGCCACGATTCGCGGTGATTTACATTTGTGCGCCCATTCCACTACATCCATCGCTGCTTCCGGCCCAAACTGCCGCACCGCATCGAATATCCAATTTACGCGCAACCCCCGTGCCTCAAAGGGCTGAGTGGCAGCCAGCATCGCCTCAAAATTTCGTTGCGGGTCTTGTCCGCGCAGCAACATGATTCCGACGGAAAGTGTGAATTCCGTGTAGACCACATTTTGCAAAAGCAGTTGCTCGCAAACATCGGCGGCCAAAAAGCCAAAATCTTCTGGCTTTCGCAGATACGAAGTAACCCACTTAAACGTCTCGATGAATTCCGTGAAATCCCGATACGCGTAACGCCGCAGCACTTCTTCCGTGCTGATATCCACTCCGCACCGCTTAGCCAGTGCTTGCGCCATGGCAGGACGAATCGAGCCTTCCAGATGCAGATGCAATTCCGCCTTTGGCAGCGCCGCGATGTTTGCAGGCAGTTTTGGGGGATTCACCAGCAAAATATTATCAGGCTAGCGTGATTCAGAGTAGCGCCCAGTTTTTAGTGCGGTAGTTGTGGCCGCCCGGCATTGATCCACGCCGTTAGCCAGTATGATCCAACGTCATTCGATGCGTCCGACAACTGCCTAATGAGCGACGCCGCCGTCAAATTATAAAATCGGTCATAATATTCATCCGTGTAGGTACTCAGGCCCTGCTTCGCTTTTTTATCATCCAGCAAAATCGACTCCAATTGACTGTGCGCCGAAAGGCACGAATCAAACGCATGGTCGGTAGGGTCGTTGATATAAGCGGCATCGTGCGGGCTCATCGGGAAAAAGGATCCGTAGCGGTCAACTAGTATGGAATTAAATCGTTCGTTCACCCCGGATTGCCCGCTCAGTTTGCCGTCATAATTTTCGGTGGTATTGAACGGATCACTCGCTTCCGCTACGTAATTCGCCAAAAATGCGGCATCCCGCTTGGCATCTTCCCATCGGCCGTTCTTAAAGTCTTCCGTCAGCTTCTGGCTATAAACACCAATCTGCCAAGGCAACAGCCCGGTCGCATGAATTTTTGATTTGCTGTATTTCGTTATGGCCGCTTGATAGCTTCTCGGAAGCGCGTCAAACGGAAATTTTCCATATTTATCTAGTTCGATGAAGTGATTATTGCGTTCACCTGGATTCTTGTCGATCAGGCTCATCGTATCGTTGACGTGCTGAATAAAATAGCTGCGGTTCGCTTCGAAAAATCCTCGGGCATCGCTCGGTAGGGTATCTACGGCATGGTTAATGATCAGCCGTTGCGCGTTATTTCCCCATGCCAGTGTCACTTCTGGCGCGGACAGCGCCAAAAACGCCGCTGCTATAGCAATCCCCGCCCTTGCGTTTGCCTTCAACCCCGATTGCCGGAACATCCGAACATGCCTCACTTGCTGGCGGTGGATAACCTTAGCGTGCTCTTTCTGCGGCCATAGAAATAATAAATCACTAATCCTATAACCAGCCAGGCAAAGAAGCGAATCCAGTTCATGATCGGCAATCCTGCCATCAACAGCACGCATGTCAAAATGGTCAGCACAGGTGCAATCGGTCCGCCGGGGGCTCGGAATGCTCTTGGCCGGTCCGGTTCGCGATAGCGCAGAATCAATACGCCGCCCGCCACCAATGCAAACGCGAACAGCGTTCCGATATTCGACAGATCCGCCAGCGTGCCTATGTCTAACAATCCCGCCGGAATTCCCACTACAAATCCCGCTAACCATGTCGAAAAGTCAGGCGTGTGAAATCTTGGGTGCACCCGTCCAAAAATCCGCGGCAGCAAACCGTCGCGCGACATCGCAAACCACACCCGCGCTTGCCCCAATTGGAAAACCAGCAGGGAAGAAATCATTCCCATCAACGCTCCGCAGAGTACGATGAGTCGCACGCCACCGAAATGCAATTTCTTCATCGTGTTGACCACCGGAGCTGCATCGTCTAGCAGTGTTTGCCAGGGCACTAATCCAGTCAGCACCACTACCACGCCAATATACAAAAGTGTGCAGATCACTAGCGTCGCAATAATCCCGCGCGGCAAATCTCGCTGCGGATTCTTGCATTCCTCCGCTGCCGTCGAGACCGAATCGAATCCAATGTAAGTGAAAAATACGATTGAGCCGCCAGTCAAAATCCCCGGCCAGCCATTTGGCGCATAGGGATGCCAGTTTGCCGGATGAATGAACCGCGCCGAAAATCCAATAAACACCAGGATCGCCACAATCTTCAGCAGCACCATGATGTTATTGGTTTCCGCGGATTCCTTGATTCCACGCACCAGCACCACCGTCAACAGCATCACGATGATGAAGGCTGGCCAGTTAAACCCGAAATGCCAGCCCGGCCCATAAATCATGTTGCCCTGTAGATCCGGCAATCCTGAGGGCAAATACGCGGGCGAAATCCACTTGGGGTCGGGGTGTAATCCGAACCAATCCAGCAAGTCGACCATGTGCGCAGAAAATCCTACACTTACCGCCATGTTCGATACCGCATATTCCAAAATTAAGTCCCACCCAATGATCCACGCGATCAACTCGCCCATCGTCGCGTATGTGTAGGTGTACGCGCTGCCCGCAATCGGGATCATCGCCGCGAGCTCCGCGTAGCAAACCGAAGCAAATCCGCAAACGACCGCCACCAGCACAAATGAAATCGCAATGGCAGGCCCAGCGCCTGGCCGCCCAAACGAAGTGGAACGCGTAAGTAGGTATTGCAGTAGGGGGGCGTTCAGGATTGACGAGACTTGCAGCTTTTGTCCAGCTATCGCGGTCCCTATAACCGTAAAAATTCCCGAGCCAATCACCGCTCCAATGCCCAGTGAAGTAAGGCTCAACCATCCGAGTGACTTTTTTAATCGTATTTCTGCGTTTTCTGAGTCCGAAATTAGCTGGTCAATGCTTTTACAGCGCATTAATTGTGACGCCACCCAAACTCTCCGATCGCATCCGTGCGTCTCCGTCAACCCCGTCTTGGCCGGATACGTGATGTGGGATATTAGTGCCTCACTCTATCGCGATATCCACCATCGCGCAACTTAACCGCTTCCAGCACTGTTACAGTTTCCGGTGTCCTCATTTAAAGGGGCACTGGATGATGGGCAATGCTAACATCGTGGGGAATTTCCTAATCTGACATTCGGTGAAGCTGGTTTCTTGCACAAATGTTTGAACAGGTCAGCGATTCGGCGGATCGTAACTGGAAATTGTGGATAGTCCTCGCAGCTATCGCCTTTGCGCTGCTTGGGAGTTTGGTATGGGTTTTGCGAATGACCCAAATGCCCCTCAAGTCTTACCGCGGCGAGCTTCCCGCGTTAACGAAAGAATACCTGGAAACTGCCAACCGCCTGTCCCAACACGTGAAGTATCTGTCCGAAACAGTCGGCGTGCGAACTCTATCCAAAGACGGGAGCTTGCGAGCGACCACTGATTACATCCAGAGCCAACTCAGGTTGGAAGGATACTCAGTTAGGGAACAGGCCTATTCTGTTCAGAGACATCCGGTACACAATCTCGAAGTGATCATTCCCGGAAGTGATGAAACAGAGGGAACTGTTGTGGTAGGCGCGCACTATGACACCGTCACAAGTTCACCGGGTGCAAATGATAATGCCAGCGGTGTTGCCGCAGTTCTTGAGTTGGCTCGCACTTGAAAAGCGGCCCCGCATAGAAAAACGATTCGCCTGGTGTTTTTCGTAAACGAGGAGCCACCGTCTTTTCAAACATCAGACATGGGAAGTGTGGTTTACGCTCGACAGCTTCGGAGCGAACGTGTAGCTATCTCCGCGATGATCTCGCTGGAGACCATAGGCTATTTCTTGATGCCGCAGGCAGTCAGAAATACCCGGCCCTCTTGAGTCTCTTCTATCCTAACCGTGGGGATTTCATCGCTTTCGTTGGGAATCCTGAGTCACGAAGTCTAGTGCGTCGATCAGTTCGCAAATTTCGAGAGAGGCATTGCTGCCCCCGCCGACTGGCCTGGTGTGGGTTGGTCAGACCATTGGTCGTTCTGGCAGCAAGGTTACTGACACTGCCTTATTCAGGTATCGCTACTACTACCACACACCCTTTGATACCTCCGACCGCTTTGATTTCGAGAAAATGGCAAGAGTTGTGGGAGGAGTGCAGCAAGTGATTGAGGACTTGGTTATGGACCCATAACGTCCTCTGGCGCGACCGAGGGACTAAGAGCTAAGGCCGTTGCGTTCGTTTGCTAGAGCTGCTGCAATTGCGCATACCGCTCAATAAACTTCTTCGTCCCGCGTCCCGGAAAGCTTACCGACAATCTCCGATCGTCGTCTTCGCCGTCCACGCCAACCACCGTTCCTACTCCATATTCCGGATGCCGCACTTTTTGTCCTAACAACGGATCAGCTTTGCTGACGCGCTTGATCGTTGAAAAACTGGATGTAGATGCGGGTGTCGAAGATCTCCCTGGTGGTGTCCGCGTCGGAGCCGTAGATTTCCCCCGTACCCGTTTCAGAAATTCATCGGCGGAATACGAATATTCCGGATCAGGCTCGTATCGCCGAGACTCGCCGATCTCCGACATAGACCCGCGCACCGTTTCCACCAGCTCGCTCGGTATTTCCGCCAGGAACCGCGAAGGAAGGGAGGCGCGCATTTGCTGTTCGTTGCCAAACACACGCCGGTAAACCGCGCGCGAAAGCGTCAACGAATTCCGCGCACGTGTCATCCCTACGTATACTAGGCGCCGTTCTTCCTCAATTCCTTTTTCTTCATTCAACGACCGGCCATGTGGCGAAATTCCATCTTCCAATCCTGTCAAGAACACATGATCAAATTCCAGCCCCTTGGTGCTGTGCAAGGTAATCAGTGTCACTCCAGGTTTTCCTTCAAAAGAATCTGCGTCACTCACCAGTGCCGCAGCATCCAGAAAATCCGTGAACGATTCGCCGTTATCAATACCCTCCGCCACGGCGCGCACCAACTCCTCCAGGTTTTCCATCCGTGCCACATCTTCCGGCATGTTGCGATCTTTCAGCATCGGCATGTAGCCGGTTTCTTCCAGCAAATACCGTAGGAATTCCGGAGGCTCTTTGGTGTTATAGCTTTCCTGCAGCCGCAACACCAACTCGCGAAACGCGCGCAGCGGTGCAGTGGCGCGGCTCGAAGCCGGGCTAGTCAACAACGATTCCATCGCATCCCAAAAGGAAAGTCCTTCACGCGTGGTAATGTCACGCAGCGCGTCCACAGTAGTTTTTCCAATACCGCGCGCAGGCACATTCAGCACGCGCAGCAGCGAAATATCATCCTCCGGATGCAGCGTCACCCGTACATAAGCCAGCGCATCTTTTACTTCCGCCCGATTGTAAAAGCTGAATCCTCCCACCAGCTTGTAACGCAACCCTCGCCGCCGAAATACTTCTTCAAACGAACGCGACTGGAAATTGGTGCGATACTCGACCGCGCAGGTCTGGTCTGAATCGTCGCGTAGAATGCGTTCCAGCTCACCTGCAACAAACTCCGCTTCGGCGTGTGCATCCCGAGCCTCAAAGTAGCGAAGATTCCCGCCCTCTTCCTTTTCCGCGCGCAAATTCTTTCCCAATCGTCCGGGATTCCTTGAAACAACTCCACCTGCCGCATCCAATATCTTCTGCGTGGACCGGTAATTCCGCTCCAGCCGGATCACTTTTGCGCTTGAAAAGTCCTGCGAAAAACTCAACAAAATCGAAACGTCCGCGCCGCGCCACCGGTAAATCGACTGGTCCTCATCTCCCACGACGCATATATTCTGCTTCTCCGTAGTCAGCAGTCGCAACAAATCGTATTGCACGCGATTGGTGTCCTGGTATTCGTCCACATGGATATATTGGAAGCGTCTCTGCCACCGCGCCCTGACCTCTGGTGAATCGCGCAGCAATCGCGCCGTGTGCAGCAATAAATCATCGAAGTCCACCGCCTTGCTCTGCTTCAGCAACGCGTCGTATCCCGCATAAATATCGGCAACACGCCGACCATCCGGCGCGATGGCATCCGCGCGCACCTGCTCAGGCGTTTGCCCGTGATTCTTCGCATAGCTGATGCGGCTCAGCACATTCCGCGGCGTCAGGCTTTCATCTTCGATCCGCAGCTTTACCATTACCAGTTTCACGGCCGCGTTCTGATCATCATCGTCGTAAATTGCAAAGTCTTTGGGCAGACCTGCGTGTACTGCTTCCCGCCGCAAGATTCGCGTACAAAGTGAGTGAAACGTTGAAATCCACGGCCGATCCGCCTGAATTCCTGCACGCAGCAGTAAATCCGATACCCGCCCCAACATTTCCTCTGCCGCTTTATTTGTGAAGGTGACGGCGAGAATGGCCTCGGCGGGCGTTCCTTTGGCCACGATATTTGCCATTCGATAAGTAATCGCGCGAGTCTTACCGGTTCCCGCCCCAGCCAATATCAATACGGGCCCTTCGGTGGTTTCCGCAGCTAAGCGCTGTTCCGGGTTCAATTCATCTAGAAATTTGAGCATGGGTCCGTGGGGGAAAGAAATTTTGTCACACTCAATGTTAGCCGACGCCATCACTCTGGGCAAATTGCGCTCAAACTCAGACTCCGCGCCAAATTCAAAATTTGTCGCCCTGAGCGAAGAGCGGCATTTTTTCAGGCCCGCCGTCGAAGGATCTCATCCCACCTAATTTTGTTCGCCAATGAGATTTTGTAGGGACCGCCTTCCGAGGCGGTCCGCCAATTGAATTCGCCTAACATCCAAATGATGTGGCACAGTCACTCTTGACTGTGCTCTTGGGCTCCTCTTGCACTTCTCCTCGCTTGTTTTTCTTCCGCTTGCCTAATTTCCCGCTCCATGACCCAAATCAATCTCAAAGTACGACAACGGTGTATTCGTCACCATGCTCACCAAATTTGGCACGTACAATTTCGCGTTCTGCAAAACATCCCATTCGCTTCGCAAATCGAAATACACCAGCCCATCTACCGAGCTATGTGCGGCGACAACCGGTGAAGGAATACTCGCGTTCTGGCAATCATTCTTGAAATCCGTCCAGTTCTTGTCCCGTGTAGGATTGGGTTTGCCGACCGGCATCGGCAGGGGGTTACGCCGCTGCGTAGGGTCCTTAGCTCCTTTCAACAAAACGGCATCCGCTACATCATCCGGCGACAGCGGCACCAATTCCTGGCGGTTTTCTTCTCCGAGAATCAACAGCAACCGGATCCGCAGCAGATCTACTTTCACGCTTTCATCGCTGTTATTGCGGATCGTCACATGCAACCCAGCCACTCCGCCTGTAAAGGGCGACTTCTTGGGAAATTTCTCTTTGTAGTCCGACGCACGAACCCAAGGTTGTACGCTGATCGTGATACCTTCATGGGAATCAGACGCGGCGCTTTTAAGCGGCCCCGTTTGCTGGGCTGCAACACGGCCGCCCAAAAATAAACTCAAAAAAATCGTCAGAACTGCAGCAAGGTGATTTCGCATGTGGATATAATAGACTGATTACATCCTGTGGCCTTCGATTCTTGGGGAAGTAGCAGGGTTGCCTATTTCTCGCATAGGCTGTTCGCACTTTGTGAATCAGACCGGAGTTGCATCGAGTGTATTTCCTCTATAGCTTTTTGATGGGGCTTGCTGCCCTCGTGACCGCACCCTACTGGATTGTACAGGGTTTGCGTCATGGAAAATATTTCTCGAATCTTGCCGATCGGCTCGGTTTCGAGACTCTGGAATTGGACATTTTGCCCGATCGACGGCCTGGCGCTATCTGGATACACGCCGTTTCCGTCGGCGAAGCCCTCGCAGGCGCAACGCTTGCCAAGCGTCTGAAAGAAGTCCACCCGGATCGCCCTCTGATCATTTCCACCACCACCATCACCGGGCAGGCCCTTGCTAAAGAGCGCTTTCCGTTCGCCGATGCCATCATTTACTTTCCATTTGACTGGGCCTTTTGCGTCAAACGCGTGATGGATCGTGTGCATCCCGCAGTCGTCATCGTCCTTGAAACAGAAATTTGGCCCAATTTCCTTCGTGTAGCCAACGAACGCAGCATCCCAGTCATTTTTCTAAGTGGCCGTATTTCCGAACGTTCTTTTGCCCGCTATCAAAAATTCTTTGGCTGGTTTGGTTTTTATCTCAAACCCTTCTTGAAATCCGCTCTTTCCTACGCCGCTGCCTTCCTCATGCAAACAGAGCAGGATGCCGAGCGTCTGAAATCTCTAGGCGCGCCGCCAGAAAAAGTCTTCGTCAGCGGCAACCTGAAATACGAAATGGATTTACCAAAGCCAACTCCATTTTCTGAGTGGCTGGAAGCCGAATGCAAAAGACTGGAGCGTTGGCCTGTCATCGTAGCAGGCAGCGTCGTCGCCACCGAAGAGCCTCTCGCCCTGATCGCGTTCGGCGTTGCCCAGGGCGACTTCCCGAAGTCTTTGCTTGTTCTGGCGCCTCGCAAGCCTGAACGCTTTGCCGCAGCTGCGGCCTTTATCGACGAGTCCCACCGCAAATTTATTCGCCGCTCCCAGCTTGCCGTCCCTGGCCCAGGCAATCCCGGGGATTCCGGCGCGCGAGAGATTCCCGCTGACGTCACTGTCCTCCTGCTCGATAGCATTGGCGAACTGGCCTCGCTTTATAAATTTGCCGACGGAGTCTTCGTCGGTGGCTCCCTTGTTTCTTCCGGCGGCCACAACATTCTGGAACCTGCCGCGTTTGGCAAAGTCCCGGTCTTCGGCGAGTCCATGGAGAATTTTGCGGAAATTGCCTCGCGCTTTATCGAGGCAGGAGCCGCGATTCAGGTTGGCAATCCCGAAGACGCAGGCGTCGAATTGATTCACCTACTCAAAGATCGCGACAAGATGCAACGTATGGGCGACTCAGCGCGTCGATTAGTGGACACCAGCCGAGGCGCGTTGGATCGTTCGCTTAATGAAATCGAAAAGTATTTGGGCGGCACAGCTCGATGAATTTTGCGGCAGTCGCGCGACTCGTCTTGTGGCCGTTCTCTGTGCTTTATGGAAGCATTGTTCGTTTCCGCGCCTGGCTCTATGAAGTCGGCGTGTTCAAGCAGCAGCGGCTGAAAAGGCCCGTGATCAGCATTGGAAATTTAACACTTGGTGGCACTGGCAAAACTCCTATGGTCATCTGGCTTGCCGAAAAATTATCGGCGGAAGGGAAGCGCGTGGGTATTTTGAGCCGCGGCTACCGGGGCGACGGTCGTACCAGCGACGAGATCGAGCTGATGAAACTCCGCCTTAAGGGCCGCGCCGAGTTTGGCGTTGGCAAAGATCGCTACGCACAAGGACAGCGCCTGCAAAGCTCCGTGGACGTTTTCCTTCTCGACGACGGCTATCAGCATCTCGCTCTCGCTCGCGACGTCAACATTCTACTCATGGATGCCGTCCGTCCTCTCGGCGGAGAACGCCTTCTTCCCGCGGGTCGCCTTCGCGAACCCGTTTCCGCCATGGATCGCGCCGATATTCTCGTCATTACGCGCACCGGCACTTCGCCGGCCACCGAAGCAGCCATCGCCAAATTGCAGGAATATCCGGTATTCGCCGCGAAAACAAAGCTCCTGGGTTTTCGTAAGCTGTGGACTAAGCCAGAGGCGCCAGTCCTTTCGCCAGAACAACTCGGTGAGGGTCCATTCTTTGCCTTTTGCGGCATTGGCAATCCCGCCGCATTTCGTCTCGATCTACAAAATTGGCATCTCTCGGTCGTGGGCAAAGCAGCATTTGCCGATCATCATCATTACAGCGATGGTGAGATTCAAGACCTGCTTGATACCGCCCGTGAAGCAGGTGCTCAAGCCTTAGTCACCACCGAAAAAGACGCCCAGAATATGGCCGACGTTGATCCCGTCGAAATGCCCATTTACGTTGCTATCATCGAAATGGATTTCCCTCAGCAAGAACCCTTTCTCGATGCGATCCACCAGCGTGTGCCCTCTTGGCAGCAGGCCACATCATGAAGATCATGGTCCGTGCAACGAACTGGGTTGGCGACGCGATCATGGCTCTGCCCACTCTTCGCGCCGTGAGAGACAAATTTCCGCAATCCTCCATTTCCATTGTTGCCCGGCCCTACGTCGCCGACATTTATCGTGATCAAGGAATTTGCGATGAACTCATCCCTTACGATCCGAAAGGCCAGCACAAGGGATGGCGCGGTCGCGAACTTCTTGTCGCTGAACTCCGCGCCCGCAAATTTGATGTGGCTCTTCTCTTGCAAAACGCATTCGACGCGGCTTGGCTTGCATGGCGCGCCGGAGTTCCTGAGCGAATCGGTTACGCCAGAGACGCGCGCACTCTCTTCCTGACAAAAGCGATCTCCGTTCCATATCCGGGCGAGATTCCCGCCCACGAAAAATTCTACTATCTCGAATTATTGCGCCGCGCAGGCTGGATCGAAGGGCTACCCGATATAGACCAAATCACGTTGCAAGTGTCCGACGCGCAGAAGCGCCTTGCCGCTGAAACCTTGCAGAATGCTGGCGCAAGGTCCAACACACCTCGACTCGCTGTCGGCGCTGGTGCTTCCTACGGCTCCGCGAAATGCTGGCCACCTGATCGCTTCGCCGAATTCGCCAATTATTTCCAATGCGAAAAGGATGCTGACGTAATCCTCTTCGGCACTCCTGGCGAACTAGCAGTTTCCGATGCCATAGTTGCAGGCATGCGTCGCAAGCCCGTGAATCTTACTGGCAAGACTTCCATTAGCGAACTTCCAGCCTTGCTCTCCCAATGCCATCTTTTCCTGGGCAATGATTCGGGTGCCATGCATGTGGCCGCTTCCGTTGGTTTGCCAGTCGTAGCGGTCTTTGGCCCCACCGACCCCGAAGGTACCGCGCCGGTCACATCTCGTCGCACTATCGTTCAACAGAAACCCTATTGCAGCCCGTGCTTCTTAAAACGCTGCCCAACCGATCATCGTTGCATGACCGGGGTCACCCCAGTGATGGTTCAAATGGCAGTGAACCACTGGGTTGCACAAATTACCTGAGGCCGATGATGAAAACCGCAACAAACAAAAAGCCAGCATCCAAAGCCGTCGACCTGCTCGCCCTCGCCGAGTACGTGGAACGTTTCTCCACTCGCAACGTGGTTGTCCTCGGCGATTTTGTCGCTGATTCATTTCAGTTTGGCGAAATCAGCCGAGTCTCCAGGGAAGCTCCCGTTCTAATTCTTCGCCATCGTCAAACCGAACTGGTTCCTGGCGGCGGCGCCAATGCAGCCAATAACTTTGTCTCGCTAGGCGCAAAAGTCATTCCAGTTACTGCCGTTGGCGATGATGCAGCCGGCGACTGGCTCATCGAATCCTTCCACAAGAAAAAAGTTGACGTTTCCGGCATCGTTCGTGTTTCCGGCTGGACCACTCCCACCAAAACGCGTTTCCTTGCTGGTTGGGCCCACACCGTCGGCCAACAAGTTCTCCGCGTCGATTACGAACCCAACTCTCCTCTTCCTGAGGCCACTCGAAATAAAATTCAGCGTCTCCTTCTTGCAAAAATAAAAAAGGCCGACGCCCTGGCCGTTTCCGATTACGGATTCGGGGTAGTTGCACCAAGCGAGTTGCGCCAGGCCCGCTTGCACGCGCGCAAAGACCTTCCCGTCACCCTGGACTCGCGTTATCGCCTCACCGATTACCGCCGTACTAGCGTTACTGCCGCCACTCCCAACGAAGCGGAACTCGAAGCCTTGCATCACACTGCCATCGGCAAGAATTTGACCGAACTTCGCCGCTGTGGTGAGGCCACCCGAGCGCAAATGAAGTTGCCTTCTCTCCTCGTCACCCGTGGTCGCGATGGCATGGTTCTCTTTCAGCGTGCTCAATCACCAATTTTTATTGCGGTTCACGGCAGCGACCAAGCTGTTGACGTTACCGGCGCGGGCGACACCGTTCTCGCCACTTACACTCTCGCTTTGGCCTCTGGTGCGTCTCCACTCGAAGCGGCTCACCTCGCCAACATCGCGGGCGGCCTTGTCGTTATGAAACGTGGTACCGCAACCGTTTCTCGCGACGAACTTTCCGAGGCCATCCAGAAATCCGCATCGGAGAAGTCCTGATCAATGCGTGTCGCCGAATCAAAAATTCTTCCCATCGACAAGCTTCGAGTCTGTGTCTCCGACGCTAAAACAAAAGGGAAGCGCGTGGTTTTCGCCAACGGCTGTTTCGATACGCTTCATGTAGGCCACGCACGTTACCTACAAGGAGCAAAAGCTCAGGGTGACATCCTGATTGTTGGCGTAAATTCAGACGATAGTGTGCGTCGCTTGAAGGGCACCGGCCGGCCCATTCTCGATGAACAAGCTCGCGCGCAACTCGTCGCAGCCCTCCGTTCCGTCGACTACGTCATTCTGTTTTCCGATCCCAACGTAGAGCGCTTGTTGGAAGATTTGCGCCCAGACGTCCACGCCAAGGGAACCGACTACAGCGTCGAGACTGTTCCTGAACGCGCCGTCGCCCAGCGCCTTGGCATTCTCGTTGCCATTGTTGGCGACCCCAAAGATCATTCCACTCGCGCGCTTCTCGATTCCATCCGCAAGGATGCTCATGACTGAAAAGCGTTTCGCAGTTGTGCGTCTCGGCTCACTCGGCGATATTGTCCACACTATTCCAGCCGTTTCCGGATTGCGTGAATCATTTCCTTCCGCCCAAATTATTTGGTTGACTCATCCGCGTTGGGTGGGCCTCGTATCCAGCAGCAATTTAGCTAGTGAAATTTGGCCGGTCGATTCGCGTGACCTTTCCTCGGTACGCCAGGTCATCGGGAAATTGCGTTCTCTTCATCCCGAAGTGATCATCGATTATCAAGGCCTCTGGAAATCCGCATTCCCGGGCTTTCTCGCGCGCATTCCCCGGCGTATCGGATTTTCCTCCGATACCATTCGTGAGTACGGCGTGCCCATTCTTTATACCGAACGCGTAAAATGTCACGCCACTCACATCGCCGATCAAAATGGCGAGCTCAGCCTTCACGCGGGAGCAGCGCACCCCGTGGGTAATGTCAATTTACGTGTTACTGCGAACGATGAATGCCTTGTGAGCTCTCAGCTGCAAAAAGAGGGAATTACTTCTTATGTAGTCTTAAGCCCCGGTGGCGGCTGGCGCTCCAAATGCTGGCCACCGGAACGCTACGGTGCACTCTGCCAATCCATTCGTGAAGAAACCGGCTTGCGCTGTGTCATCAATTTCGGCCCCGGTGAGGAAAATCTCCTCTCGGCCGTAGTATCCTCCAGCGCAGATTCCCAGCCGCTCGCATGGAATGGAGAATTAGGCCAGCTCATGGTTTTGCTGTCAAATGCGCGATGTGTGGTTGGCGGAGATACCGGACCTCTGCATCTGGCCGTAGCCCTACGCGCTCCCGTCGTTGCTCTTTTTGGTCCCACTGATCCCGCGCGCAATGGCCCCTACCCGCCGCAAGAGATTGTTCTGCGCAGCCCCAAAGCAGTCACCTCCTATGGCCGCGGCGACACCCCCGACCCATCCTTACTCGATCTTTCCATCGACCAGGTTTTTGCCATGGTGAAAAAACGCCTTGAGGCCATTCGATGACCGCCGCGGATTTCTTTGCGCGTTGGCGTGTGCGTTTAGGCTATCTGTTGGCCATTATTATGCTCGTGCTGGCCCGCCCCACTCCCGAGTCTATCTTAGTTGGAGGATTCGTCGGTCTGCTGGGTCTTGCAATTCGCGGTTATGCCGCAGGCTATCTTCATAAGCAGGAAATCCTCACCACCACTGGCCCTTACGCCTACACTCGCAATCCTCTTTATTTTGGCAGCAGTTTTCTTGCTCTCGGCGCGGCCATCGCCATGCGTTCCTGGATTGGTGGAGCGCTTCTCCTGCTCTACTTTTCTCTTGTCTACACCTTTGTTATGCGCCGTGAAGAACGCGAACTGCGCACCAAGCATCAAGAAGCATTTGATTCTTATGCCGCCTCTGTCCCGCTATTTTTCCCCCGCCTCACTTCGCAAACCCAATTCACATCTTCCGCGCCCTCTTTCTCCTGGGCCCAATACAAAAAGAATCACGAATACGAAGCCGCCATCGGTTTCGTCTTTCTGCTGATCGCCTTAGTCCTTATTTGGCGCCTGCGTGTCGCCTAAAATTTCAGTCTAACTGTCGAACAACTCGGTGGATATTCCCAAGATATTTCTCATCCCAAACTGGTTCTCGCTCTTTGCCACAATTGTCATCCCGAGCGAAGGAGGAATCTGCTTTTCCACTTGGTACCGCCCAATCCAAATTCGAAGCACCCTCTACGGAATCGGGCAAGCAACAAAACAACTCACCTTCAAATCATGCCCATCCGTCCGCAAAATCCTCACGCCGCTTTCCCTCAACCTACCAAGCAACTCCGCACTAGGATGTCCATAAGGGTTCTGTTCCCCAGCCGAAATAATTCCGATCTGCGGAGCAACCGCCGCCAAAAACTCCGGCATCGCCGAATTCTTGCTCCCGTGATGTCCAACCTTCAATACATCCGAATGCAATCCCGCAGTTTCGTTTTCCGACAGTATCTTGTACTCCGCCTGATTCTCTGCATCTCCCGGCAACAAAATTGTACGGTCCCCATACTTCAAACGCACGACCAACGAATCATTGTTCTTCGCCGAAGGCGCGTCAGGGTCCGCGGCAGAATCGGGCCACAGAAAATCAACTTGTACTCCATCCCACATAAAACTCTGCCCCCGGATTTCGTGCCCCAACGGCACATGGGCTATCTGGACGGCCGATTTGAAGCGCGCCAGCGCAGGCGAAGCATTGTCGTTGCCCATCCACACCTGACCTACTCTAAAATTTTGCAGCACGGCGCTCAGTCAGCCGATGTGGTCTTGATGAGCGTGTGTTACCGCAACTGCGTTCAATTCTTTGAACCCGCGCGACCACAAATAGGACGACACCACCTCTTCCCCTGGTCAGTTCCTGAATGTTCCGGTCGCCCAGGAAATCCTTCGAACGCGCCCGGATCACGATACAAGAGCGGCAAATGCACCAGGGTAATCACCGAGACTTCATACCCAGCGTGTAGTTCAGCCAGCGGCGGATCTTCTTCTTTCGACGCAAATCCCAAACGCAATTCCGCCCTGTACAGGCGAGAATTCACCTGCCACGTCGACGCCCGATAGCGCTATATCAATCGAATATCCCCAGGGAAGTCGCGCCGGTTCATTCGACACTCGTCCATGCCAGCGCAATGGAGATTTGGCATTGATCTCCCCTCGCGCCATTCGATTCAGCACGTGATCAACAGGAAGCGGCGATTCCGCCAGGCACCCAGCCATTAGCCCAAGCTCTATCCACGCAATCAGCGAACTGATTGCCGCAACTCCCAAGTAACTTTTGGTACAGGAAATGACGCCAAGTAAGATCGTTGTTGCGGAGCAACAGACCAAGAGCACCAGCATTCCACGAGACACCTCGCGAAATCCGTGCAGGCCGAGCAATATGCCGCCGGCAAATGCAGCGGCAATCGCAACGGCCGGAATCTTCATCAGACCCTACGCAATCTCACCAGTGTTTCAATGTGAAATGTTTGTGGAAACAAATCGAACAGATGTACGTCAGTAATCTCGTATTTATGTGCCGGGGTCACTTCCGTCGCGGTCTTGCGTTCCGAGCCGGTCAGCACCGCTAAATCACGTGCCAAGGTCGATGGATCGCACGATAGGTACACAATTTCCGGCGCCCCCAAATTTGCAAGTCGTGCCGCCGTCTCTGCGCCCAGTCCAGCCCTCGGCGGATCTAATACCACAAAATCCGGCGTCTCCTGTTCTTTCTTCAGGAACTCCTCGGCGTGTTCCACGTGCGTAACAACTTCGATCTTTGCCGCCTCTGTATTCGTTTTCATATCTCGCGTTGCAGCCAGATTTGCATCCACGGCGACCACTTTTCTAAACGTCTTCGCCAGCGGTAACGTGAAAAATCCCACGCCGGCATACAAATCCAGCGCATAGTTGCCCTTCGCGTCCGCCAAGACCGTCGTTAAAAGTTCCTGCACCAAAAACCGGTTGACCTGGAAAAACGACAGATGACTCACCTGGTAAGAAAAGTCTCCAACTGTGTGGGTCAGATGCCCGGTCCCGGTCAGGTCAAATCGATTTGTGCTCCGGTTCAGCAGCAGCAAACTTTCTAGTTCCGGCAACGCGGCTTTAAACTCTGCCGCCAAATCCTTTGCTGGCTTCGGGAATCTTTCGAACGCGATATTCAAGGCCAGTTTGGCGTCCTCTGAATCAACAAACGCCTCTACCTCCAGAATTCCGGGCGCTAGGGAATTGCTCCTCGCCATCTCCTGCAATTGCCCAAATGCTCGCGCAAGGCATGGCGACAGCACCGGACAAACATCGATCGGCAGAATGTGCGCGCTTTCCGGCATGAAATATCCAAAGGCTCGCGGCAGTGCGTCGCGAAACGCCCACTGGGCTCGATTCCGGTACGCATAAGGTTCGCTACGATGCTCTTGTATCTCCTTGCTCCAGGTTACTCCGCCCAACCGGGACAGCGTCTCTCGCAAAATCTCTTTCTTCAGCTTTACCTGCTCCGCAAAATCAATGTGCTGGTAATGACATCCGCCGCACACGCCAAAATGCGGGCACTTCGGCGCAATTCGCGAAGCTGCAGCCTGCTTCACTTCCACCAATTTCGCGTGTAGCAGCTTCTTCTTCCGCGTCTGCACCTTGGCCGACACTTGCTCGCCCGGCAGGACGTACGGTATAAACACGGTATTGTTGTCCGTATGCGCCAACCCGTCTCCCCCGTAGATTAGCTTCTCAATTGATAATAGTAACTCATCAGCCATAGTTGTCCAATCCTCAGTATCCCTGAATTCGAGCGGCAAAATCCGTGCGGGTCGTCTTCCGATTTACGAAAAGTAGAACAGGCTTAGTCGCGGTAATTGATATTCGTCCAGCAGTCGCTTCTGGAGATATTGCTTTTCTACCAGCGCCAATTGCTCTCTTTTCATTTTGCGCCGATATGCCGCCAGTTGCGAGTCCACTTCGCGGCGAATCTTCAGCATCAACTCTTCACTCGCGTGGTTCAATAGCGCTGCGTGCAGCTTATCATCAAGAATCGTCAGCCGCCGCTCCATATCTTCCAAATCCAAATTTCCCGGCGCATCCAACAGCACGGCCGAAGATTGCAGCGATTTCGTAACCTCTTGAATGGACGCCGCCACCGCGGGCTGCGCAGTTTTCAACCGCTCCGCCGCCTTTTCCAATCGCTGCCCATTCTTCTGAAAATAACCGTGCAAGTCTTCCTTGCGAAACGCTTCTTTGGTTTCCGTCTTCTCTCGTGTTGCCCCTGCAGCTGCTTCGTTCGCCTCTTCCGCTGCTTCCAGGACGGCATCCGTGCAATACGCCAGACTCTTCAATGGTTTGTTCGCGCCGCGCCGCGACCTCTGATAGCTCTCTAACGCACTATCGATCCCTTTCATCGCGGCGTCCAGAGGCACTCCCGCTTTCTGCCACGTCTCCATGATCGCCCA
Source organism: Candidatus Acidiferrum sp. (assembly GCA_036497825.1). Taxonomy (GTDB): domain Bacteria; phylum Acidobacteriota; class Terriglobia; order Acidiferrales; family UBA7541; genus Acidiferrum. The sequence goes on along the minus strand of DASXIT010000107.1, from coordinate 15,206 downwards.
ATCCAGTGGAGACACGAGAAGATGCGCACCCCGCTTCTTCCAGAAATATTCCTCAATCTCCGTAAAATAACTAAAGTAATTCCAATTTTCCATGTGACTCGTATGTAGCACAGCTTCAGCCTGTGTCTTGCTCTTACCCCTCGTGTCCTTGGTGAGGTTTGTGGCACAGTCACTCTTGACTGTGCTCTTGGGTCTCACTTCTCTTTGCTCTGTGTTTCTCTGCGAAACTCAGCGACCTCCGCGTCTCTGCGTTATCCTCTACGCTTTTCCGCTAGACCAGCAGTTCGTTATCCGGAGGCCCGCTTCTCAGAGCCGAAGGATCTCAACCGATCCTCCACCTCGATCCCTATCGCTGCACCTTCTTCACCGTGCTCTTCCCCCGCGCCACCGTATGCTCCACTACTTCGCGATGTCCTTCCGCATGCTGATTCTTATCCCAAATCAAACGCAATCCATTCAACGTCAAGAATTCATCAGTATGCTGAATATGCTTCGACCCCTTTGCTACCAATCGCGCTTGCCCTCCCGTAGCCACCACGATCGCTTCCATTCCTAATTCCGCCTTGATCCGCGTCAGCATCCCATCAACCATGTCCACCGCGCCGTAATACAGTCCCGCCTGCATATGCGTCACCGTATTTGTCCCGATCACTTTTCCCGGATCCTTAATTTCCACGCGTGGCAGCCGGGCTGTTCGCGAAAATAGCGCCTCCGATGAAATCCCCAACCCCGGTGCAATCACTCCGCCCAGATATTCGCATTTCGCGGAAATTACATCGAACGTAATCGCCGTCCCAAAATCCACCACAATGCACGGCCCGCCATACTGGTGAAACGCCGCAACTCCATTCACGATACGGTCCGCGCCAACTTCCGACGGATTATCTACCAGCACCGCCATCCCGGTTTTCACCCCCGGCTCAACGAACAACGCCTTTTTCGCAAAATAAATACGCGCCATCTCCGCCAGCGTCCAATTCACCGGCGGCACTACCGAACTGACCATCACGCCCGTAATATTTTCCTGATTTAATCCCGCCAGCGAGAATAAGCTGCGCGTCAGCACGCCATATTCATCGACCGTTTGGGTATGCTCCGCACTCAGCCGCCAGTTCGCGATCAACTCTTCACCGCGAAACACACCCAGCACGGTATTCGAATTTCCCACATCAATCGTCAGAAGCATTACCGAACCTCTTTTACGTCGCCGGCTATCACCGTTACCACTTGTCTGTCTGTTTTCTTCACCTGCAGCAATCCGTCAGCCGTCAGTCCCGCTGTTGTCCCAAGATACGTTTCCCGACCCGTGTCCACATGCACTTTCTTGCCGTTCGCGAATTGCGACACCTCGCCAAACCGTTGCACCACATAAGAAGGTCCTTCGCGCAGGAATCGATTGTAGTCGCTCTCGAATTCCCGTAGCAAACGCACCAACACTTCCAACCGAGACTGCAGCTTCCCACTTTCCTTCCGCAGTGAAGTTGCAATCGATGAAAGCTCCGGAGGAAATTTCTCCTGATTCACATTCACGCCGATTCCCACAATCACAAATCGCACCTGCGACGGCTCCGCATGCATCTCCGTCAGAATTCCGCCCAGCTTCTTTCCATCAATCAAAATGTCATTCGGCCATTTCAATTCGGTATTCAGCCCGGTCTGCGCCAGGATCGCTGCATGCAGCGAAATTCCTGCCAAGATTGTCAAAAGCGGCGCTTGTACCGGAGATAGCCGTGGCCTCAGCAACAACGTGACATAAATCCCGGTGCCGACTTCCGAATGCCATTTCCGCCCAGCCCGTCCTCGTCCCGCCGTCTGCTCTTCTGCCAGAATTATCGCGCCTTCTTCTTCGCCCGCGAATGCTAACTCCATTGCCACGCGATTCGTCGAATCCGTCTTGAAAAAGTGATAGAACCGCTTCCCGAACAGCTTGCCCTTTACCCGCTTCCGCAACAAATCTGGGGTAAGGATGTCGGGAACCTTCTCCAGAAAATATCCCGTAGCAGTTTGTCCTTTTACTTTCACGCCCAATTCGCGCAATCGCTGCACCCATCTCCACACCGTCGATCGCGACACGCCAATCTCGCGCGCAATCCGTTCTCCACTAATCACAATGGTCGCGTTTTCCGCAAGCAGCGTAAGCAGGGAAGCAAGCCGCCTGTCAGTCGTTCCGGGTAAAGTCGGTGTCACTGCCATCTGTCCTCTTCCCGTATCTTCAACCTGGCAAGGTCGTTCTTGGTATCCCTGACCAGTGAAGGGATTGTTGTGGCACAGTCACTCTTGACTGTGCTCTTGGGCTACTTCTCCTACGCTACCGATCGAAGTATTCGAGGACGCCCCATCCTTCCCGCCTTTTGCGAAGGGTGGGCTCTTACGATCGAACCCCACAAACCCTCTTTTCTGCGTAACTCTGTGCCTCTGCGTCTCTGCGTTGTCCTTTTTCTTTTTCTTCAGCCTTCCTCAATACTATCCACCAGCAAACTAATGTCCGCTGCCTTCGCCGAATGTGTCAACGCTCCCGAAGAAAGATAATCCGCCCCAGTCAATGCGTAGGCCCGCGCATTCTCTAGAGTGACCCCGCCGGAAATTTCCACCACGCACTCAGCCCGAATGCTGCGCGTTATCTCAACGCACTTCCGCGCCTGCTCCGGCTTCATATTATCCAGCAGCACCGATTCCGCCCCAGCCGCCAACGCTTCCCGCAATTCTTCTTCATTTCGCACTTCAATCTGAATAGCAAGCCCCAATTGTTCGCCGGCTACCGGCCGCGGCATCCCCACCGCCTCATACGCCGTCATCGCCCGCAAATTCATTCGCGAAGACGCAAACGTATGCGCCTGGTCCAAAGCCGCCTTCACTCCACCCGCCAACGCAATGTGATTTTCCTTCAGCAAAATCGCATCATACAGTCCTATCCGATGGTTCGTTCCCCCGCCCATCTTCACGCCATATTTTTCCAGCAACCGCAGTCCCGGTGTAGTCTTCCGTGTATCGCGAATCTTAGCGTTTGTCCCCGCCAGCTCTCGTACAAATTTGTGTGTCAGCGTCGCAATCCCGCTCAAATGCCCTAGAAAATTCAGCGCCGTCCGCTCCCCCGTCAAAATTGCCGCCGCTGTCCCCGAAAGGTGCAACAAGTGCTCCCCCTTCTTCACCAGTAGCCCATCCCGAGCCTGAAACTCCACACCCATCTCGGCATCCAGCGCCCGAAAAACTTTTTCCGCCAGGGGCAATCCTGCGCATACCAATTCCTGCTTAGCCACAATGTGCGCCTGTCCACTAGCCCGCGCCGGGATCGTAGCCGCCACAGTCACGTCGCCGGCCCCCACGTCCTCCGCCAACGCCCGCCCAATCAATTCCGCGATCTCTCCCGTTTCCCAATCCATCCTGTTCCTGTGGCACAGTCACTCTTGCCTGCCCTGAGCGCCGAAGGGACTGTGCTTTTGGCTTTTCTTCTCCGCGAACCTCAGCGTCCTCTTTGCCTCTGCGTTATCCTTTCTCTTCCTTTTCTTCTTGTTTCTCTAGTTCCTTCACCCGCTCCTGAAACTTCCGCAACTCCACTCTCCGTTCCGCGAGAGTCGCCTCCAACCCCTGAATAATCTTTTCCGGCGCCCGACTCCGAAAAGTCTCATTCCCCAACTGTCCTTCTTTCCCCGCAATATCTTTCGTCAACCGGTCGATCTCTTTCCGAATCCGTGCCAGCTCCGCCCCTACATCAATCGCCTCAGCCACATACGGTATCCGCAGATCAAATTGCGCAGTCGATTTTTTTCCGCCTCCACCTTCCGCCAGCTTTCCATCAAGAACCTTCAACTCGGTCAACAGTCCCAATCGGACAATTCCATCCAGGTTGGCTTGAACCGTCGCCTGCACCTTCACATCTGCACTAGCGAACTCCGCCCCTACCTTCTTCTTATCCAGCTTCATCTCCGCCCGCAAAGTCCGCAGTGTCTGAATCGTCTCCTGCACCAATCCAAATTCCGCAAGCGCCGCCGCATCTTTCCACTCCGCCCGTGCCTCCGGATACGTCCCTAAGGCTATCGACTTCGCCCCACTCTTTTGCGGCAACTGGTGCCACAACTCCTCCGTCAAGAACGGCATGAATGGATGCAGCAACCGCAGCGCGCCCTCAAATCCAGCGAACAAGTTCTTCCACGCCACCAGAGACTTCGCGCGATCCTCGCTCAACAAATCTGGTTTCACCCATTCAATGTACCAATCGCAGAAATCGCCCCAGAAAAATTGATACACCGCTTGTGCGCCTTCATGAAAACGATAATTCGCCAGCGCATCGTTCACCGTCTCCACCGTCTCCGCCATTCGCGCAAAGAACCAGCGATCCACAATCGGAATTTTCCCGCCAAGCCCGTACGGTGCCTTCTCGCGTACTTCCGGCGCCGCGATTTCTTCAATCGAAACGCCACTCTGTTCAAATTTCTCCAGGTTCACAAACAAAAATCGCGCTGCATTCCAAATCTTGTTCGCAAACGACCGCGCTCCCAGCAACCGGTCTTCCGACAAGACAATGTCCGTCCCCGGTGCTGCCATCGACGCCAAACAAAACCGCACCGCGTCCGTCCCGTATTGGTTATTTAAGGCCACTGGATCCAGTCCCGTGCCTTTCGACTTCGACATCTTTTCGCCGCCTGCCGTCCTCACCAACGAATGGAGATAGACCGCGCGAAAGGGAACTTGCTTCGTAAAGTGCAGCCCCAACATGATCATCCGCGCAACCCAGAAAAACAAAATGTCGTACCCGGTGATCAACAAACTCGTCGGATAGTATTTCCGGTAATCCGCGGTGTCCTCAGGCCATCCCAACGTCGAAAATGGCCACAACCCTGAGCTAAACCACGTATCCAGCACGTCAGGGTCCTGCTCTAATTTTGCATTTCGGCAGTTCGGGCAGTTCACTGGATCCACTCGAGATACGATAATTTCTCCGCAACCACCCAGCATCCTGTGGCAATACCACACTGGAATCCGGTGCCCCCACCACAATTGCCGGGAAAGCGTCCAATCCCGGATATTCCTCATCCAATTCAAATATTCCGTACGCCGGTTATCGGGAATGATAGCAATTGAGCCGTTTTCCACTGCCTCAATCGCTGGTTCCGCTAGCGACTTCATCCTGCAGAACCACTGCGTTGAAATACGCGGCTCGACAACTGTGTGGCTGCGTTCGCACAAACCGATCGCGCTCACGTGATCGGTAATCTTTTCCAGTAATCCCAACGCCCTCAAGTCATCCACAATCTTCTTCCGCGCCGCAAACCGGTCAAGGTCCGCATAAACTCCACCGTTCATATTGATGTGCCCGTCATCGGTCATCACATCGATCTGCGCCAAATTGTGGCGCCGCCCAAGTTCAAAGTCATTGGGATCATGCGCGGGTGTAATCTTCACCGCGCCGGTTCCGAATTCGCGGGCCACCATCTCATCGCCAACAATCGGAATCTCGCGGTCCATCAGCGGCAGCACTACATTTTTCCCAATCAGGTGCTGATAACGCTCATCCTCGGGATGCACGGCCACTGCCGTGTCACCCAACATTGTTTCCGGCCGCGTCGTCGCTACAGTCAAAAATTCAGTCGCGCTTCCCGCCACCGGATACTTGATATGCCAAAGGTGCCCCGGCCGGTCTTCGTGTAACACTTCCAAGTCGCTCAGCACTGTCAAGCATTCCGGGCACCAGTTCACTATTCTCTTTTCGCGATAAATCAATCCTTCTTCATACAGCCGAACAAAAACTTCGCGTACTACGGCCGACAATTCCGGCGACAGCGTGAATTTCTCGCGGCTCCAGTCGCAGGATTCGCCGATCTGCTTCATCTGTTGCTGAATTGTTCCACCACTCTGTTCCTTCCACTGCCACACTCGCTTGACGAACTCGTCGCGTCCCAGAAGGCGATAGTCAATTTGTTCTTCGTCTTCCAACTTCCGCACCACCACGCGCTGCGTGGAAATTCCTGCGTGATCCGTCCCCGGCAAATACAGCGTGTTGTACCCGCGCATGCGGTGCCACCGGGTCAATATGTCGATTTCCGTGTGATCCAGCATGTGCCCGATGTGCAGCGACCCTGTCACGTTTGGTGGCGGGATCACAATTGAAAACACCGGTCCCGGTGCGTTGGGGTCGGCTTTGAACAACTCTTCCTTCACCCAATATTCGGCCCAGCGCGGTTCAATTTGTTGTGGATCGTACGCTTTCGCAATTTCTCGAGACATCCGGCACCAATCTCCTCAGGAACTAGTTACATACCCATTCCGCCGCACCATGCGCGTTTCAATTGTCTCTGGGTAATCTCTGAATATACGGGCACCCAGCGCGCTCCGTCAATGAACGCGCGCCATTCATTCCGCCACTTCGTCTCTTCATGTAAGCGCATGGCATTAGCCATGCCAGCAAAATCCGGCGGTCGACAAATCCATGTGGAACAGTCACTCCTGTTCACCTGGGCGGCGAAGGGAACTGTGCTCTTGGGTTACTCCCCTTGCCTCACACGCCGTACTTGCGTGTGGAGGTTTTTCTTTCTTAGGCTGTGTAGGGCACCTCTCCTCCGAATCAAAAATACAGAGTGACCACATTCGCACCATCGCCATCGCTCCAACACCTCTGCAACCCCGCTGACTCCAAGAAAAACAAGTGTTTCCCCAACCCTTTGAGTTAAACTACTCCCACGACGATCATTTTGTTTTCTTGAAATAGGTCAATTCGCTCTGCATTAATCTCCACTTTGAAACGGTAGAGTTCCATGGAAAATACACCCCGTCTCCGCACATCCCTCATTGCTGGCCTTCTTTTGTCATTCATGGCGATCCTCTCCGGTGCTGCCGCTTGGCGGGAATCCGTCACCATCGACGAAGTTGCCCATATTGCCGCCGGTGTCAGCTATCTCCAGAAACTCGATCTCCGCCTCAACGAAGAACATCCCCCACTCCCCAAGGTTCTCGCGGCTCTCCCCTTGATTTTGCGTGGGTCACACGCTGATTATTCCCACACTTCCTGGTCAATCAGCGAACAGTTTTTTCCTGCCTATATGGGCCAATGGGTTTTCGGCGAATGGTTCCTGAACAAGTGGAACGATCCCGTCGCTACTCTGCATTGGGCCCGCATGCCCATGCTGATCCTCACACTCCTATTGGGTTGGGTCATCTTCATCTATGCGCGCCGTCTCGGCGGCGACTGGGCCGGCCTCCTATGCCTCTCCGTTTTTGTTTCTAGTCCAACCTTCCTCACTTTCGGCCCCTTCGTCCATACCGACATGGCGGTCACACTTTTCACTCTTCTCACCTTGTGGAATTTTGCCAACCTTTGGCAAAACCCCAACCGTAAGAACATTCTCGTTTTCGCTTTCTGTTTTGCAGGCGCTCTTCTTTCAAAATTCACCGCGGGTATTCTACTTTTTGTCTTTCTGGCCTTTCTTTTAAGCCTTCGCTGGCGCCCTGTGCCGCCTCAACCTTCAGACAAAGCCGAGGCCAAAATTTGGCGCCGCGTCCGCTGGCGCGCCACTCTCAAGGGAATTCTTTACGCATCAATCTTCGTCTATTGTTTCTACTTCTTTTTTTCTTTAGGTCAATCCACCGGCGCTCTCAGTCTTCTCGGTCACGGTCCGCTGACCGAACCGTTCCGCCGTCTGCTATTGCCCATTTGGCTCTATCTTCGCGGAGTGGCTATGGTCGTGCTCACCGGCAGCCGCCCTACTTTCATCCTGGGCCACGGCTACCCCCACGGCGTGTGGTTCTACTTTCCCGTTGTTTTCATTTTGAAATCGTCTCTTGGTTTTCTTGGATTGTTGCTTTTGACACTCATCCTAGCCGTCGCTCAGCGTCAAGAGCCCCTCCATACATCCGACTCGGACTATGGCTCTACGCCCTCCATAATTCCCGAAGCTCTTAGAATTCATTGGCGCGCACTATGGGTCTCGCTCATTGTCTTCACCGCGTTCTGTTTGTCAAGCCGTCTCACGATCAGCATCCGCCATTTCAGCATTCCCATCGTTCTGCTCATTCTTTTGCTGTCGGTATTGCCACGCCGCATCCGCGCTATGCAATCGTCCCGACCCAACACGCCCAAGCTCGCCATCGCGGTTACCTTCGTGCTGGTTTTGACCTGTTTCTTCACCGCTGTACATGCCTACCCTTACTTCATGCCATATCTTAATCCGCTCAGCTTCGGCCATCCTGGCTATACACTCGTCAACGATTCCAATCTCGATTGGAATCAGGCGCTCCCCGAAGTCAACAAGTTCGTCGCCCAGCATAATCTTCAGAAAATCAGCATCGATGTGTACGCCATTAGCGATCCTGTTTCAGTCGTTCCCCAGTCAGCGGTATGGAACTGTCAGAAGCCTACCGTTGAGGATCAGGGACAGTGGGTAGTAGTCTCCGCGGGTATGATCTTGGATGGACATAACTGCCGATGGCTGCTGCAATACCCACGCGAAACATTGGTGGGGGGCGGTATGTATGCCATTCATCTTCCGGACATGATTCCGGACCCCGGCACTCCTGCGGGTCCTCCGCTGCCCTCGGACTTTCGAAATTTTGGTGGTGCGCCCTTCGAAATGCGGCCTATCTTTATCGACGTCACCCGCAATCCGGAAAAGCTTCCGAAACTTATGCAAGACATGCGGGCCAATTTTGAGGCCGCCAGAAAAGCGGCCAAGGCCAAGTCCACAGAAACCAAGCCGTAGGGGCACAGCTTAGCGCAGTGCCCGTCTTGGGTTTACTTTTGAACACAAGTATAGCGGCCCGCCTTCTGTTTACCCTGCTTTTCCCGATCTTCGAGGGGAACGCCAAAGGCAGGCGGGCGACTTTCTCTCAACTTGTAAGTAAGTGATTCCTGCTGCGTGTCTGTCTTACTGTTTCTTAGAATTAATTTCGTCTTGCACGATCGCTTCAATCACCGGCTTCAATATCTCCCGCGTCACTCTTTGTAGCACGTCGGGATCCATTCGCGCCAATACCCGCGCGACAAGTTCATCCATATTCGCGTTTGGTTGCGCGGCCGCTTCCGCCACTTTTTCCGCTTCCGTTGCATGTGCAGTTTCTTCGACTACTTCCGGTTCCACATGCGAGGCTTCCACCGGACTCTCTTCTCCGTGTTCCGCCTCTGCAAATTCCTGTCTTGGCGTTTCCAGAGACTGGCTCACTATTTCCGCTGGCGGCGCCGTATACGTATTTTCCCAACTCTGCGATTCCGCAGGCTGGAACGCCTCGATCTCTTGTGTCTCGTTTACGTTAACTTCACGGCGCGAAACAAGGGGTGCCACGTGTTCTTCCAGTGGCGATGGAGCAACTTCTACATGAGCCACTTCGTCGATCTGCGCATAAGCAGACACAGCTTCTACCGGCTCCGGTTCCGCCACAACTTCCTGCACAACTTCTCGAATTTCTTCCTGCACCTGCGGCGCAATCGTCTCCAGCACGTCGCTCGAAGCTACTTCCTCGACGGATTCCTTAGCCGGCTCTTCTGCCACTACGCTGTCCCAAGTCGCCGCCAGTAGGGTCGCTTTCTTCGCTTCCAGTTCCCAAGGACTCGCGCTCACCGAATACCAACCATTATCCGGCGTCACTTCCTTCGGAATTTCTTGTGTATGCACTGGCTCCGCAGTCTTCTCTTTAACCACGGGTGCCGCCGCTTCCGCCACTTCGTGCGAAGTAACGCTGCCCGTCGCTTCAACCGCTCCCCGCGCCTCGGCAGCCTTTTCTTCCACTCCAGCCGCCATCGCCGCTGCCCACGCATCGCCGGAAAAAGCCGGCGCTTCCACGGGCTTCGCAGGCTCCAATGTGGTCACACCTACAGAAGTGTGCGAACTCGCAGCTTCAGCGTGAACGGGTTCATCAATGGCCGGTGCCCATCCGCGAGACTTGCCTGGCTTTGACGGGGAATTTCCATGGAACGCTGCCTCACGCCAATCCGCAACCTGGTTTTCCACTTCCGCATCGTCCATCGCCGACAGGGGAGGCTTGTCAAGATCGCCTCCGGGACGCCAACCTGTTCCACTCGATTCTTCCTCTTCTGCAACTCCTTCATCCTCGGAATCTTCTTTGCCCCATTCGTGCGCTCCGCCGCTCAGTTCCGTGGGAGGCTTTGCCGGCATAAACGCGGCATCATCTTCCAATTCCGGAGTGTCCAGCAAACTTCCAAATGCCAGCGGTTCGCTTCCTTCCGGTATTTTTACTTGCTCGGGCAGTGTCGCAAAATTCTCCACAAACGGTTCAACCTCGGGTTCAGGAAGCTTCGTGGCCGCCGTCAGCGCTGCCAGTTTTGAAGCTGCCGGTGACAACAAATCCGCTGCACTCCGCTTTGCCGGGTCCGGAGTCTTTTCTGCAGCCGGATGGCCTAGTGGAACGCCCGCGCGCGCCAGCGCAGACTTCACCATCGAAATTAGAGGATCAGGAGGAACGAATGGCTTCTTCAACACGCCATCCGCACCGACTCGTTGTGCTTCCTGTTCATCCAGCGGATCGAATGCGCCAACCAATAAAATCACTGGAATGTGCGAAAGGGCAGGATCATCTTTCACGTATTTGCATACTTCATATCCGTTGCGCACGGGCATGAATACGTCTGCAAGCACCAGGTCTGGTTTCAGATCGGATATCTTCCGAACGGCGGCTTCACCGTTGCCCACGGCGACAACGTCAATGCCCTGATCTTTCAGGGCTAGCCCCACCATCTTTTGGATATTACTGTTGTCGTCCGCAACCAGTATCTTGGCCACCGGAACGTCCTCCGAACATCCCACACAAACTACAACGGGAGATGCTTCAAAACGTATTGGAGCATTCGGCTATGCATGCGTCAATCGGTACACCAACCCCCTGTGTCCGAAGTGGACATGGTTCCGTATCCAATCCTCCACCTGTACCAACGGCCATCTCCCATCCCATTTTCCACTCCTACTTGCCGCAGGTGCCGCCTTCTGTTTACCCTGCTTGCCCCAATCTTCGAGGGGAGCCTCGAAGGGAGGCGGTCCGCCACTTCAACCAACTACCCCCGATCAAGATCAACTCTCACCTAAGAGTATTGTCATCCTGAACGAAGGCCCATCGCATTTGGCCGAGCCGCAGTGAAGGGCGCAACTCAAACCAATCTCCCTCACATGAACTTCAAAGCACCTCGAAAAAACGGGTGACGCACGCTTCGCCTTCAAGGGTCCGGATTTTCTCCGAGGCTTTTTCTCCTTACTGGAAACTTAAAACTGACAACTGAAAACTAAAAAGGCCCGGCAACCTCACCGGGCCTTCGCCAAAAATCCACTCACCGACCCAACAAATCTCCTACCAGGGAATAAATTTCTTGATCCCCTTCTTCTTACTGCTCGACTCCTTCTGGTTAGCCGTATCCGTCGTAGGCGCAGTAGCCGCTGTTGCCCCATCCGTCTTCGCTCCTGCATCCGTCGCACTGCTTCCGTCGGTCGCTGCACTCACTCCTCCTGCCGTCCCATCTCCATTCGCTGGAGGAGCAGTTGTTGCAGCCGGCGTAGATCCATCCGTGCTTGCCGGCGTTTCCGTCGCCGGCGCTGGCCCAGTGTTCACGTCTTCCGCGCTTCCCGCTGTTGATGAGGCCGGAGCCGACTGTCCAGGTGAAACCGTTCCCACGATGCTGTTTGTTCCTTTGCCCGATCCAATTCCGCTGGAACCACCCGTACCGCCCAAAATATCTCCGGCTGACACCGACTCGTTCTCTGGCTCCATTTGCGGCGTTCCGTTATGCGCTGCTGTATCTACGTCTGGCCCACTATGCAAAATCCCTCTGCTCTTATGGATAAGACTTTCCTTGGGCCGCGGCGTGTTCTGTTCCGCTGTCATCCACGCCACCGCCTTTGGATCGGGCTGCGGCACTGGCACACCAAACGCCACTAGCTTGGCCTTCGCATCTGCATCGTATTTCGACAGCGGATAATTCTTCACGATCGTCGCGTAATATCCGCCCGCAATGTCTTTCCGCTCGCTCTTCTCAAAAATATCCCCAAGCATCCACAGCGCCTGGTCCGTCTTGCTATACAAAGGATAACGATGCACCAGCGGCACTAATCGCCCTGCGGCCGCGCGCTTATCTCCCTTGATGTAATAGTAGTAAGCGATTCGGAATTGTGCTTCCGCCAACACTTCCTGCACTTCGCGAAGCCGCTGCTGAGCTTCCGGCGCTAGCGGATCCTTCGGATATTTCGACAGGAATATCTGAAACTCATCCTCAGCCGCTTTGGCATGCGAATTGTCCCGATCGGCCTTCGGCATCTCATTGTAGTTGCACATCGCGACCTGCATTTGCGCATAGGCCGCTTCCGGCAGGAAAGGGAAGAACACGATGAAATCTTTGTATCCCGCAATCGCTTGCGTAATATTCGAGCTTCCACCTTCCTTGTAATACGAATCCGCGATCGCCAACTTCGCTTTGGCCAGATATTCGCTGTCCGGGTAGGTATTGATCAAGGTCTGCATGGCGAGTCGACCAGTCTCATTCCGGCCATGCTTGATATCATCGACACCACGATCGTAGAGAATCTTGTCCGGCTCAGCCGTATTCGTGGAATCAGTCGACTTATCCACCGGTTTCTTCTTATGAAAAATCGGAACCTGTGCGGTGCACACGCTGGCTTCAGCCAACATCAGTGCACACATCAAAACGAGCGGAAAACGCCGCACCCTTCACCTCTCTTTGTTCTTACCTTGTCTCCGTGCATTCCCGAATATCGAATCTAAAACACCCGTAGGGGCGGCTTTATGCCGCCCGCGTAACGACCCGCATTCGGAGGCGTATGCATAACTCGGTTTGGGCTGGTCCAGCCCACCGGTTCGCACCCTGCCAGTATAACCTGAACGAAAGGCCAGCCAAGCCCCCAAACTTACCCCTTCGGCCAGTTCACCCCGCCGCATCATGGGATGCCGCCCCTACCTCACCAGGTTTCCTCCCCATTTCCACATCGACCACCTCCGCTTCCATCCTCCACGCGAGACCGTAGGGGCACGGCACGCCGTGCCGTCTTGGGTCTACTTCGCATCCTCTTAACCTATGCTTCAGCCGCTATTCTCTAAATCCGAGTAGTGCCGCCTTCCAGCCGGCTCTTTCCTTTCGTTTCCGTCCTCTGCGAATCTCTGCGTCTCTGCGTTATCTTTTCTCCGCCGTTCCACTCAAGCAATTATTTCAATTTTGTAATACACACTCCTCCTCTCCCTCTTTACAATGAGATGAAGCCTTACGGTTTCCGAACCGAAGGCCAAACTCATGGATAAACGAAAATTTCTTTTCCCTTCACTCTCGGGCCTCATCGGCGACATTGCCTGGCAAGTTCTTAAAGAAGGTCACGACGTCCGCTATTACATCGACAACGAAAAGGAACGCGACATCGCCGATGGCTTCGTCCCAAAATCTCTCGATTGGGAAAAAGATGCCAACGAATGGGCCGACATCATCGTTTTTGACGATACTCTCGGCCAAGGCGCTCGTGCCCAAGCCCTTCGCGCGGCAGGGAAGCCCGTCATCGGCGGCACTGTTTACACCGACAATCTCGAAGACGATCGCTCTTTTGGCCAGGAAGAACTGAAGAAGGCCGGGGTAACCATTATTCCTTACCAGGAATTCGACGACTTCGATCGCGCCATCGAATTCGTCAAGAAGAATCCCGACCGCTACGTCATCAAGCCCAGCGGCGAAGCCCAAAACGTCAAACGCCGCCTCTTCGTTGGCGAAGAAGAAGATGGCGACGACGTTGTCGGTATGCTCGAAGCCTACAAGCGCGCTTTCTCCGACGAAATTAAGGTTTTCCAATTGCAACGCCGCGTTTCCGGCGTAGAAGTAGCCGTCGGCGGTTTCTTCAACGGCAAAAAGTTCGTCACGCCCATCAACATCAATTTCGAACACAAAAAACTTTTTCCCGGCGAAGTTGGCCCTCCCACGGGCGAAATGGGTACCGCCATGTTCTGGAGTGAGCCCAACGCGCTCTTCAATCGCACTCTGCTCAAAATGGAACCAAAACTTGCCGAAGAGGGTTACGTCGGCTACATCGACGTAAACTGCATCGTCAACAACAACGGTATCTATCCGCTCGAATTTACTTCGCGCTTCGGCTATCCCACCATCAGCATTCAGCAGGAAGGCATGTTGACGCCCATCAGCGATTTTTTCTGGGAATTAGCCAATGGCCTTGAGCCGAAGTGGCGCACCAAAAGCGGCTTTCAGATCGGTGTGCGCATCGTCGTTCCACCATTTCCGTTCGACGACGAAGAAACCTTCAACTCATTTTCAAAAAATGCCGCCATCGTTTTCAAGCGGCCCACCACCGAAGGCATCCACATTGAAGACGTAAAAGAAGTGAACAAACAGTGGTTGGTCGCCGGCACTTCCGGCGTAGTCCTAATCGTAGTCGGCACCGGCCAAACCATGAAGCAAACCCAAGCCCAAGTCTATTCCCGTATCAAAAATATCCTAATCCCCAACATGTACTACCGTACCGATATAGGCGACCGCTGGGTAGAAGACTCCGACAAATTGCATAACTGGGGCTACCTCCGCTAGGGTTCAAAATTCTACGCCACACCTCAAATGGCCTTAAGGGTTTACCTTGAGTGTCGAAAAGCGCCCCATCCTTCGCGTTTTTTTGCGAAGGTGGGTTCGTGAAGATTGACTGTCTCTCCTGTCTCTGCGCCCTCTCTTGTGGCACAGTTACTCCTGACTGTGCTCTTGGGTTCCCAATCCTACGCCACATATCAAACGACCTTGAGGTTTCCCTGAGTCTCGAAGGGTGGGCTCTTACGATCAAAAGGGGCGCAATTCTCCTTCCTCTGCGCCCCCTTTGTCTCTGCGCTAATCTCCCGTTTTTTCATTGCCCAGCCAACGCAACTTCCGAGACAATCTTTTTACTTCGCCCTTTATCCCCTCTGAGTTAACATCCGTTCCGTCTTTGCTCAATTCATTTTGGAGACGCTCATGAAACGTTTAGTAGCTGCATCCTTGGTTCTAGCCATGATTCCCATATTCGCCTCTTCGTTTCCCACATCTCAGAAAAAAGACGAAGTCGCCAAAATCAACCTGAAAGTGGGGGATACCGCTCCCGACTTCTCGCTTCTTAGTGATCAGTGGAAGCCCGTAAAGCTCAGCGACTATCGCGGCAAGAAAAATGTCCTTCTCGCCGTTTACGTCCTGGCCTTTACCGGTGGTTGAACAAAACAACTCCAGGCGGTCCAGTCTGGAATCACTTCTG